>NZ_JBDSCX010000019.1:0-5997 GCF_039920825.1 Luteolibacter sp.
CCGATTTCGTGTTCCTCGCCACTCCATCCTTGATTCAGAACCCATGCTCTCCTATCAATCTCCCGCATCCCAGCACCATAGCTTAGTTTAGCCCATCAGTGGCCGGACTTCTGGGGCCAGCTCAGAACTCTGGATTCTGCGAGCTTGCCTGTGACAAATAGTTGGGGTTACATGCTGGTCTCAACCCCAATCACTATCATGGAATGGAAAGGCAGAAGAGAGAGTGGCAATGTCGAGGACGCGCGAGGACAAAGTTCCGGAGGCTTCGGCGGAGGGGGAGGCGGCGGGCTAGGGCTGCTGATGACGATCGGCCGGATTTTCGGGATCAAGGGGATTCTGGCGGCCGTCGTGGTGGGGGCGGTGCTTTGGAAGATGGGGATTGTGGATCCGGGGATGCTGCTGGGCGGCGGGCCGTCAACCGGTTCCAGCCAGAGGGCGTCAAACCCGGAGGATGACGAGCGAGTTCATTTCGTCAAAGTGGTGATGGGGGAAACAGAAGATGTCTGGACGGCCGAATTCGCGCGGCACGGACGGAAATACGAACAGCCTGCGATGAAGGTCTATACTGGTCAGACCCGGACGGCCTGCGGAACCGGCAGCGCGGCGATGGGACCGTTCTATTGCCCGGGAGATCAGGTCGTTTACATCGACCTGAGCTTCTACGATGAGCTGGCAAAGACATTCAAATCGCCGGGCGATTTCGCGCAGGCCTACGTGGTCGCCCACGAGGTGGGTCATCACGTGCAGAAGCTGCTAGGCACTTCCGACAAGGTGGCGGCGATGCAGGGGCGGCCGGATTACAACGAATATTCGGTGCGGCTGGAACTGCAGGCGGATTACTATGCCGGCGTGTGGGCGAACCACTCGAAGGAGGATCTGAAACTGGACAACAGCGACATCGAGGAAGCGATGACGGCGGCCAACGCCATCGGCGATGACATGATTCAAAAACAAATGCAGGGCCGCGTGACGCCCAAAGCCTTCACCCACGGAACCGCGGCGCAGCGGATGCGCTGGTTCAAAAAAGGGCTGGATAGCGGCAGGATCGAGGACGGCGATACGTTCTCGATGCCTTACAAGGATTTGTGAATCCTCTTGGCTTTTCAAAGCACGGTTCCGGAGCCCGCCCGTCTTGAAAACCCAGGAGGAATTCAGCGGCAAAATGCCAGGCGAAGGAGGCGCGGGAAGAACTCCGGGAGCCCATGACAAAATCCACTTCTGATAGAAAACCCATTGAATCACCGCGGGCGATTATTTCAGGCGGATGTAGCGCTTTGCGCCTTGGACAACCGGGGTATTGTCCCGGACACTCAGAATGGTCGGGGTTTCCGCCAACGTTGTAGTGTGGTTAGAGCCGCTATACCAGTCCAGCAGGTTTGAGGAAACCTCCACGTTAGATGCCTCGACATTCGATCCGGTGGCCTTGCTCACGGTGAGGACGAGGTATTTCACACCCTTCGCATCGGTGGCGGTCGTGACCACGGCGCTGGTCCGGCCTTGTCCCGTCGGGGAGGCGGCAACCACCGGAAATACGAGAGGAGCCTCCGCCGCGAAATTCGGTTTTGCCGTGGAGTTTGTTTTCGAAATACCGCTGCCTCTCAAGGTAATGTCGAACGAGCTTTCATCGTCATCAGTGCTGACGATTTGAAGCTTGGCGGCTTCATTGCTCTTGCCGGTGGGTCTGAAAGTAACGATCAATTTCGCGCTGGCACCCGGTTTAAGGTAGTTGGTAAAGGGTGATTTCAACGTAAATGTTAGCGATCCCTTCAGGGAAAATGAGAGATCCTTCAGCCCGCTTGTCCCCACATTTTTAACGATGATGGTTTTTTGAAGAGGTGATCCCTGCGTCACAGTGCCGAAGGAAATCGTGTCGCCGTCCGTGAGCGGATTGGCATTATTCACGAAAACGGAAATCTCAGGAACGTTGGCCCGGTTTCCGAATTCGTAGGCTCCCATGTCCACGAAAGACTTCTGCACCCGGACGACACCGATCATATCGATGGGAAGAAACTCGGTAAAATCGTCGTCCTTGTCGATGTCCAGGCTGTCTTTCGGCAGGAAATTTTTGGGATTTTTGACTCTCGGGTCCCGCAAAATTCCGATGGCGGGACTTCCCAAGCCGACTTGCAATCCATCATCCGTAGTTCTCCATATGTTGTCCGCCCCATCCGGATCCGCCGCATTGATGAAGAGCGGATCACCGGCGAGGATCGTCTGAGCAACGGCCCCGAGGAAGATATCCCCGCCACCCGCATTTCTAACTCCGGCGGAGCCACCTCTAACGATATTTGGAGTGATCGTCGAGGGAGTCGGATAGTCCACCATCGAATTTCTCAGGACGCCTTTGTAGATGACGTTGATTAGATTGTCGCGGGTAAAGTCAACGGTGTTGGCGGAATTATACCAGAAGATGTTGTTAAGCATTCTGACAATTCCTCCGCAGGAAAGAGCCGCGCCATCAAGCCCGGTGACCACCCCATTATCAAGAAAGGTGCAATTGGCGACCACCAGCGAGTCGGCGAATTTTTCGCTGTCTCCGTGAACCGCTCCGCCACGCATCTGGCTGGTATTTTTCACGAAAACACAATTCGCGAGAATGGATTGCCCCGATGAAACATTCACCGCGCCTCCCCCACCCTTGCCGGTTCCGTTTTTGTCGTCGAACAAGCCGAAGCCGCTGTGATTTTCTGAAAACGAGCAGTTTTCAGCGATCAATGAACCACCACCGACGGCTCCACCGGACGAAATGGTTTTCGAACTTTCCGCCGTGGCTCCATTTGCGGAGAAATCACATTGAACAGCCGTCACATCACCGAAAACCGCTCCTCCGATCGCTGTCGCGGTCACCACATCCGGGCCCACCCCGTAAGCGGTGACTGTATTACCGGTAAATTCACATTTGGTGGCAGTGACATTTCCAGAAACGGCCCCTCCTCTGGCAAATGAGGTAGTCCCGCCGATGAAATTCTCCGCTACGACTTCATTGAAGGTGAATTCACAACGGGTCGCCTCGACATTGCCCTTGATGGCCCCGCCACCGGAATCGGCCAAGGTAATGTCATAGTCCAAGAGGATTTTATTACTATCAAAGACACAGTCGCTCGCCACCACCTTACCCGTATCATCCTCCACCATGATCGCCCCGCCGAAGGAAAGAGCATGGTTGTTCCTGAATGTGCAGTTGGACAGCGTCAGGGTCTTCCCCGCCTTCACATAACAACCGCCGCCTTCATCGTAGTGGGGAATACTGGGATAGGCCCATGAGTCCGAACCGCTCGCATGGCCGTCCTCGACGGTGAGGCCGTCCAGCGTCGAATCCCGGCTCAAGACCGCCACATGAAGTGACCAATAAACATCCTCTCCTCCCAGATTCCAGATTTCACCCGATAAAATCGTCGGATTCGCCTTCGGATTCCGCTGGCTCAGGCTGGTTTCCTTGCCGACAAAGCCACCGTAGATCTTCTGCCCATCCAGTTCAAAGGACATTTCCCGATCTCCGAAACTTCCAGATTTTCCGTCGTCCGGATAGTAGGTGCCCTTGGCCAGATAGATCACATCTTCTGGAGAGGAGTGATCCAGCGCGTCCCGAAGGTATTTGTAGGCGTCTTTCCAAGAGGTTCCTTTTCCAGACTTGGCGACCGCTCCGTTCACATAGATAATTTTCGATTCAGCTGCCGCCGCAATCGAACCCAGACACAAGAAAGCGATCAGCGCCGATTTCCCGACTTTCCCGGCCCCAAAAAGGGCCCCAATCCGCTGATCGGTCAAAAATTTCCTTCCTGTATCTTGAAATTTAATCATGCGCGATTGTTAGCATGATCCAATCCCTGACGGCAAACAATATTGTCGGAGATCGCCATGCACGGCATCCGCCCATGAGCGTTCGGAATGAATTGCCCTAGGGCCAGCCGGATAGGGCTTCGCCGGTTGATTCATGGTCTGCTATCGCAGACTCTGGATTCCGCGCTCCAATTCTAGCGGGTGCCTGCGACGGACATTTCCACGGTGTAGAGGGAATCCATCGCGGTGATGAAAAGGGTTTTCATGTCCTTGCCTCCGAAGCAGACATTGGCGGTCCAGCTTTCGGTGTTGGGGATTTCACCGAGCTTCTTGCCGTCCTTGTCGAAGACGGTGACGCCTTTGCCAGTGAGGTAGATGTTGCCCGCGCTGTCGCGGGTCATGCCGTCGGAACCCATCTCGCAGAAGAGCTTGCGGTTGGTAAGTTTACCGTCTTTGGCGATGTCGTATTGATAGGTATTCTTTGCGCCGATGTCTGCAACGAAGAGGAGCTTGCCGTCGGACGAGCCGATGATGCCGTTGGGCTGGACGAGGGTTTCCTCGGCGATGGCGGGGGCCTTCGCGCCTTTCGGAAGATAGTAGACGCGCTGCTTTTCCTGATCGGGCTTTTCCCTGCCCTGCCAGTAGTCGCGCTTGTAAAACGGGTCGGTAAAATACATCCCGCCCGCGGGATCCACCCAGACATCGTTGGGGCCGTTGAAGAGTTTCTTGTCGTAGTTGTCCAACAGGACGGTGACCTTTTTCGTTTCAGGATCGATCCGCCAGAGCTGGCCTTTTTCATCCGCACAGGCGATGAGCTTCCCCTCGCGGTCGAAGCAGAGCCCGTTGGAACGCCCGGCGGGCTTCATGAAGTCTTCAATTTTTCCGGTATCTGCGGACCATTTGAGGATGCGGTCGTTGGGCTGGTCGGTGAAATAGACATTGCCCTTGGCATCGACGGCCGGGCCTTCGGTGAACTTGTAGCCGTCGGCGGCGAGCTTGAGTTCCGCGCCGGGGGCGATGGGGATCTGGGCCTGGACAAAGGATGCAGTGATGAGGAAGAAGAGGATGGGTTTCATGCGTGGGATGCTTACGGGTTTGTGAAAGCGGGAGTTTCGGATGAAATGAATTCCACGGTCCAACAAAAAAGCCCCGGCTCGCTGTTGCGGGCCGGGGCTCTGTTGATTGTTAGCGATTACGCGGTGGCGGCGTCCTCGTCGTCGTCGAAGGATTCCTTCGGCGCGATGATCGGCTCGGGCTCCTCGACGGTGAATTCGAATTCCGCCTCGCGGTGGTGATAGAATCCGGTGCCGGCGGGGATGAGGTGGCCCATGATGACGTTTTCCTTGAAGCCGCTGAGGTAATCAACGCGTCCGAGGGTCGCTGCTTCGGTGAGGACCCGGGTGGTGTCCTGGAAGGAAGCGGCGGAGATGAACGAGTCGGTTTCCAGCGAGGCTTTGGTGATGCCGAGCAGGACAGGCTCGCCTTCGGCAGGCTTGCCGCCGTTGGCGACGATTTCCGCGTTGACGCGCTTGAAGTTCGAGCGGTCGATTTGGTCACCCCAGAGGTATTGGTCGGCATCGCCCGGATCGGTGATTTTCACCTTGCGGAGCATCTGACGAACGATGACCTCGATGTGCTTGTCGTTGATTTCCACACCTTGGACGCGGTAAACGGATTGGACCTCGTTGACCAAGTGCTCTTGCAGCTCCTGGGCTCCGCAAGCTTCGAGCAAATCTTCCGGCGACACAGGGCCTTCGGTGATTTGATCGCCGCGTTTGACGACGTCGCCTTCGGTGACGACCACGTGCTTGCCCATCGGGACCAAGTGATCGACCTGCTCGCCGGACTCGGCATCGGTGACGATGACCTTTTTCTTACCGCGGACATTGCCACCAAAGGAGACAGCTCCTTCGATCTTGGCGATGACGCAGGAATCCTTGGGCTTGCGGGCTTCGAAAAGCTCGGCCACCCGTGGAAGACCACCGGTGATGTCCTTGGTGCGGGCAACCTTACGCGGAGTCTTGGCGATCTGCGTTCCGGCGGTGATGACCTGGCCTTCCTTGACGGAAAGGTGGGCGCCGACCGGGATTGAGTAGCTCGCTTTGATTTCCTTGGTCTTCTCGTCGATGATGACGACCTGCGGGTGGAGGTCTTCCTTGTGCTCGGTGACGACCATGCCCTTTTTGCCGGTTTCCTTGTCCGTTTCGTTAGTCACGG
>NZ_JBDSCX010000020.1:0-47582 GCF_039920825.1 Luteolibacter sp.
AGTCACGCAGGCTGGTGCGAGACTACGAGGTGAAAACAAGCCATTCGGAATCGATGATCTACCTGTCCATGAGCAAGAGAATGCTCGCCAGAATCGGCTGATAGATAATTTTAAGACAGCCTCTTAGGCAATCCACCGTCCTGCTGTTGCGCAGCTTTTCCGTTAGTTCGTTGGCCGGTTTCTTCAAAGTGTCGTCGCCCATGTTCGGCAGGACTTCCGGGCGCTCTGCCAGTGCATCATGGATAGCCGCGACCCGTTGACGCGATTTCCGGCTTGCTCACAAGTTCCACTTGGGAACGACCTACGAGCTTGGTAGAGTCGCGCACATGCGAGATGATGCCGATGTTATTCAGGTCCGGTCCACGAATGCGAAACCGGCAGGCGAAGCAGCGCGGGAATGGCGGGCGAACCTGCCGCGCGAGTTACGGCAGCGAAGCCTGACGCGCGGTGGAGTGATCGTTTCAGTGTCGCTCACGATTTACATCGTTTCCATGGTGGGAGCCGTTTTGGGGCCGAACTTCTTCTGGCGCACGGTTTCCTTGTCAATGGCGACCCTGATGATCGGCGCCCTGTTCGTCATTGGCCACGATGCGGCCCACAACAGCTTTACGCCCTACGGCTGGTTAAACCGCCTCTTGGGACGGCTTGTGTTGCTGCCCGCCTGGCATCCCTACACGTCTTGGGTTTTTGCCCACAACACGCTCCACCACGGCGGCACCAATTTGCGCGGCAAGCATCCCGATCTCGTGCCGCTTACCAAGGAGGAATACGACCGGCTGCCGCGCTGGCGGCAGCTTCTGGAAAAATTCTACCGCTCGCCGCTGGGCCCCGGCCTCAGCTATCTCATCGGTTTTTACTTGGGCTATATTCTCTTTCCGGCCAAGGGGCTGCTCCTATCACGGAGACGGCAATTCCAGTGGGATCGGCTGCTGGTGTTGGGCTTTTTTGTCCTGCAAGTCCTGGGAATGTATCTCCTGGCCCTCAGGACTACGGGACTGTTTTTGCCGCCCCTCGCTTACGCGTTCTTCGATACGATCCTGCCCTGGGTGCTGTGGGTCCAGTTCATGGGATTTGTCACCTACCTTCAGCATACCCACCCCCGGCTGGCATGGTATGACGATCCGAAGGAGTGGTCTTTCTATCACGTGCAGCTCAAAAGTTCGACGCACGTGGTTTTTCCATACCCGATCGAAAGGCTCCTCAACAACATCATGGACCACGCCGCCCATCACATCGACCCGACGATTCCGCTTTATCACCTGCCCAAAAGCCAGCGCCTGCTGGAGGAAAGTTGCGAAGAACATGCGGCGGTCATCCGCTGGTCTCCCTGGCAACATCTGGAATTGTGCCGCGTCTGCAAGCTCTACGATTTCGAGCGGCACTGCTGGACCGATTTCGAAGGCAATGCAACCTCTGAGATGGGATTGCCCGGTCTCGCTTTCAAGGACGCGGAGTCGACCGAGGCGACGTTGGTGATTTCTTGACCGCGTTCGATATGCTTCGGGGGCAGTCCTGAACTACAGGCATTGATCCCGGAATCTGATCGGGATTGGGATTCTCCATGGCAAGACCATTGCGATATGAAGCGGCAGGCGCGGTGTATCATGTGACGGCGGAAAGAATGTGTTTGAGGACGATCAAGACCGTTTTGCTCTGAACAACGCCTTAAGCAGGCCGATGTCCTTCACGATCGCGTTGATCTCCGCGCTGTCGAAGGTCTTCGTCCAAGAGTTCACCGCAGAGGCGCAAAGGTCGCAGAGGGATCGCAAAGCCGGGACCACGGGTTCCGTGAGAAAAACAACCCTTCAAGTGGCTGCAGGCTTCCAGCCCCAGCCCATTACAGGAGCGTCCCGCTTCGCATCCTCTCTTGCCTACACCTCTCAACTCTCAATCAAATGCCCGTCCAAGCATCCGCCAATTCCTCCGCCTGCTTTAGAACGAGAACAATGGCCTCTTCCTGCCCCTCCCGCGGATATTTGTATTTCCGCAAAAGCTGCCGGATCAGAATCCGCATCCTCGCCCGCACGCTGTCGCGGAACTGTTAAAAGTAGCTGTGGCGTCTCGCCGCAGATCCCGTGTAGCGGCGTGTATATGACCGTCGCACTTCACCTTCTTCCGCCGGAGGCTCCTCTTCCCCTCTAACCGAAGGCGGTCACGGACACGCCGCCACATTCCAAGGTCCACCCATCCGCCACCTCATCCATTCCAACGTCACCCCGTAGTTCGACCAGATTTGGTGAAGCTCACGTTTCATTCAACTCTCCTCAAAGTAGTCTGTATCGATCGCCTTGACCTCTATGGTGCGTTTGATCGAGACCCCGATGTTGTTCTCAATCATTAGATCCGCGAGCCTTGCTCCGTCGATTAGGATCTTGAAGCGCACGTCGTCGGCCAGCGCATCGGTGGATTCCCAGCGGTAACCGCCTCAAAGAAACACAAGCCCCCAGAGAAGACCAAGCACAAGCGCGATGGAAAGCAGCGTGGCAGTAGCAAAACCAACGACAGCAAGAAGTGACCCGCTCCTCTTCTCCATCGAAACAGTAATGTCCAGATTCGCTTGCAGTTCGTCGCCATATACCGCCATCGGGTGCTTCATAAAGCGAAGCGGATAGGTGCCCACTGGGTAGATTAGCTTCGACGGCCAGTCGCCGGGGGCTGTTTGATTGTATAGCAGCGCCCAAACCTCACGCCCGAGACCGAGCAGAATGAAGAGCGCCTTCAAGCTGCCCGCTCCTGACTTGAGCCTCCTGGCCTGAGCAAAGGTTCCAGGCACCTGCGGGACGGGATCTCCGTTGTTTACGATGTGATGCTGATCCCGTCCTCCAGTGAATTTGACGACTGACTTTATCCACTCCTCGTCGCCAGCTCGGGGTGCCCCGAATGTGATCAAGGAACTTTTCACCGCTGGCTTAAGTTTGCGGAACAAGAGAAACGCGTGCACCGCCATGGCCCCTCCCAAGGAATGCCCGGTGAACACCACTTCGTCCTGCTCGCTTACGTTCCTTAACGTGGTCTCCAAGGGGATCCCATGAGGACGTGGCTTTCTCAGCGTGAACCCCTTCTCAGCCCATCCGAACTCGACAAAAAGCAAAAGCACAAACCCGACGAGAAACTTTAAGGCTAAGATTTGATCTCGTTTCGTGAGGGGCGCACCCCAAGGATGATTTAGGGATACTAGCGCCGCCCAGACGCAGGCTAAGATAACGATTATGACCCCACCCCTTAGCGCCGCCACCTTCCGACGACGAATTTTGTGTTTCTCATCGATCTTCGGCTCGCGGTCCAATGGTGACCACAACCAGTGAAAAGCCCTGTAGAAGCCCATGTGCACCTCGCCTTCTACGGGGTAGCCTTCGAACTTCGTCTTGAATGCCTGCATGTTGGCGAATACCCAGTTGCCCGCCTCTGTCATGATCGTTCCCCTAAATGCGACACAATGCCTAGTGGTTCCGTCCGCAAGGACGGACCGGGTGATCTTGGCAGAAGTCGGGTTCCGCCACCAATAGAGATTGACGCTCCTCTCAGCCGCATCTGGAGCCCCGTAAGCTGCATCGGCACCTCGGGCCGCGGCTTCGATGAGCTCAAGCGCATCGGTCCGAGTCAAAAAGTCTGGCAGGATACACTCCATAATTGGTGTGGGTTTACGGTATCGGGGCTAGACCGAGTTCAGTCAAGAACTGGTTATGCTTGTCCGTCGCGGACCGGATGGCGTTCTCGATTTCCACCAGCTTCTGGTGTGTGGCTTTTAGTTCGATCTCCTCCTCCGCCACCGCGGTGCTGATGTAGCGGGAGATGTTCAAGTTGTGGCCTTCCTCCTTGATACGCTCCATCGAGATGCGCTTGGAGTAGCGGTCCTCTTCCTTCCGGAATTGGTAGGTGTCGATGATCTTGGCGATATTCGCTTCCGTTAGCCGGTTCTGGCGTTTGCCTTTTTCGAAATGCTCGGCGGCGTTGATGAAGAGCACGTCGTCCGGTTTTTTGCACTTCTTGAGCACCAGGATGCAGACCGGGATGCCGGTGAAGTAGAAGAGATTGGCGGGCAGGCCGATAACCGTGTCGATGTGGCCGTCTTTGAGCAGCTTGGTGCGAATGCGTTCCTCGGCACCTCCACGAAAGAGCACGCCGTGGGGCAGGATGATGGCCATGACGCCTTCGTCTTTCAGGAAATGGAAGCCGTGGAGGAGGAAGGCGAAGTCGGCGGCGGACTTGGGGGCGAGGCCGTGGTTCTTGAAGCGCACGTCGTCGCCCACCGCGTCAGTGGGGTACCAGCGGTAGCTGAATGGCGTCTTGGCGGGATTCAGCTCCTTCAACATTTCCCAATCGTTGAGCAGGGTGTCGCCGTGGAAGATCTCGAACTCGGTGTCCTTCACCCCATGCAGCAGCTTGTTCATGGGGGCGAGGTTGTAGGTGGTGACGTTCTTTTCTTGGCCTTGTTGGGCTCTTGGTGCTACGGCTTCCAGTCAAGCTTAAGATTCAATTCACCAGCCAGTGCTTCAAAGCGTGAACGCACTTGCTCAGGAGTAATAGCGAGTCGGCTTGCTGCTTCATCGGCTTGAACTTCGGACACGGTTTCTTTGGGGTCGAGCCAAGGATCACTGCCGTCCAAATCGCGGGAGAGAAGTAGCTTGTCATCGGATCCATTCTGTTGCGCATAAGCACGAACGGCGGCTTGGCGGATTTCGAAATCGTCCGAGGCAAGGAATCGAGTTAGGGCCGCAATTCCTTTTGGCTCACCCAAAGTGTGGAGGCCCACTGCTGCGGCGGATCTAATAGAAGCGTCTAGGTCATCCAGCTTTGCCACCAGCGGTGCAGCGGCCTGCTTGTCGCCCAACTGCCCCAGCGCTACGATGACGGCTTTGCGGATAGCCGCATCTTGGGCGTCCAGCATTGCCACCAGCGGCGCAACGGCCTGCTTGTCGCCCAACTGCGCCAGCGCTGCGATCACGGCTTTGCGGATACCCGCATCTTGGTCGTCCAACATTGCCACCAGCGGCGCGACGGCCTGCTTGTCGCCCAACTGCGCCAGCGCTGCGATCACGGTTTTGCGGATAGTGGCGTTTTGGTCGGCCAGCTTTGCCACCAGCGGCGCAGCGGCCTTCTTGTCGCCCAACTGCCCCAGCGCTACGATGACGGCTTTGCGGATAGCCGCATCTTGGTCGTCCAACATTGCCACCAGCGGCGCAACGGCCTGCTTGCCGCCCGACGGCACCAGCGCTCTAGCAGTAGCTTGTCGGACGCCCGCATCCGGATCATCCAATCTCTTTATTATCGCAGCGTAACCTGCCACATTCTTGCGTTTCGCCAAGGTGTTTATCAGGCAGATCTTAGTTTGAGCCGAGTCTTCTGGCGTGTTGACGAGCGCGTGCGCGAGGAGGGAAAATTCTTTATCTGTAGGATTCCATAAAGGCTTTCCATGCGCGTTTCTCTTACCTTTACCGCCGCTCAACCACTGCAGTGCCCAAGATGCTGCGTGGGCCACCGGCTGCTCACGCCCCAACAGCCCTAACAAACCGGGAATGACTTTCGCGGCTGGCAGATCTACTCGACGAAAGGCGGCAAGCGTAAGGCCTAGCGCAGCGATGGTCGCCTTCTTGGAATCTGCACCTTTTAAAGACACGGCCATCGTTCGGACCCAAGACAAGACCGCAGCCGGTTCGCTGCCGTCTTTAACAACTTCGATCATTCCAAGAAGAGCGCCCGGACCTTCACGGTCTTTCGCTGAGCGAGTGAAAAACTCGTCGACCAAACTTTGCCGAAGAGGACAACACCAAATACTGGCACCTACCTCCATTGCCGCGCGGGCCAAAGGTGTCTCAATACGGCCAGTTCCGTCTTCTTCTCCAACTTTAGAAGTAAATACAGAAATAGCCTTCTGTGCATTTTCCTCGCTGACGTTAGGTTCGTCTGCGAGACACAGTGCCGCCAATACTGCTCGCGGTCGGCCCGTCTTTACTGCGTCCTCACCATCCATCGGATTCAAGATTGCCAGGAGAACATCGTCCACATCATCGTCTTTGCAGTCCGAGACGAGTAGTCGCAATGCCTCGCGCCACGATTCAGGAACATCGTGCTCTTCAGTGCCATCTCGCCTCGAAGCACGGTTCTTCACCGTCTCCATTGCCCCTGCCAGCGGAGCCACCTGCTCGGCCAGCGACTTGGGCTTGCCGCGTCCCGGATAGCGCCCGTCAAGGAGCGCGCGGGCTGCGAGATATTCCTGGAAAGTCAGGTGGCGGAACTCCCATACCGGTTTTTCCGTTGGGTTGTTCTTCTGCCAAGCGCCACCAGATCGTATCAGAATACTGGAACGTTGTTCCAAGTGCTTAAGAAACTCGCGCGGATCACGGCTGCGAACGGAGCGAATTTTGGGATACTCAACACGGAGATTGTCCAGCAGTTCGAGAACCTCGTCGTCTGTCATTCGTTGGACCCCGCGCCGACACATTTCGTAGGCAAGGTATTCGAGTTGAGGAATAGCCTCGTCCTCTTCAATGGTTAGGTAGAGCCTCGGATTCCAGTTGAGCAACACTGAGACTGCTTCCGCATAGAGCTTCGTTCGGCGATTGGGAAGTTTGCCCACCTTGCGCTTCACCAAGGCCAGCGTCGTGAGTAGCATGGGATTGCCGGTAAGCCGCTCGATGCGGTCGCTGGAATGCAGGGCCTCGATCAATTCCTGAACACGCTTGGTTTTTTCCAGAGTCGGTTGGTGTTGCTCGGTGACCTCGACCCATCGCTTGGCAAATAGGTCTTTGTCCTGGCGGTTCAGTTCGGCGATAACGCAGTGTTCGAATCCAGAGCCCATACGATAAGGCATGTCGCGGTAGCCCACGATGCGGGAGGTGACCACGATGGGCGCATTTGGGTAGCGAGCGGCGGTTCGTTCTAACTCCTGACAAAACTGCATACGCACCTGAGGATTGGTGATTTCGTCCAAACCATCCACCAGGAGCAGCGCTTCCCCCTTGGCGATGCGGTCGAGAATGACAGCCCGCATGATGCTGGCCTCATCAGGAAGCAGTTCCGTCTTGTTGAGATGCTGAGTCAGGAAGTCAGTAAAGCAACGGCAGAGGTCTACCTCACCTAGTTCTCGGCAGCGGATAAATACTGGAATCCAAGGCTGACCCGGCAGCGTGTCGGTATCCGGGACCATACTGAATGCAGCGTCGTCATTGTGTCGTAGCAGATACGCGGTCGCCATCCAACGGAGCATAGTTGTCTTGCCGCCACCTGGGTCGCCGAGCACGACCAACCGGCGCGACACTCCAAGGCGTTCGCCGATTGGCGAGCGGGACTTTTCGCCGGATACGAGGTCGGACAGAGTTAGTTCATCCGGGACGAAATGGCCCGCTTCGCGGTGGCGGCGGTCTTCGCGTCCTTGTTCCAATCTGGCCAGCGCGGCATCGGCGTCTTCACCACGCTGGGACGGCTCGACCTCAATGCGCAGAGGCATGTAGAGCTGGCGCAAAAGGAGTTGTTGCGTGGTAATTTGGACGTCCCCCTCAGGCAGATTGCTGAGGTCGATTATGTCCCATGAAGCGAGTGCTTTTTCGCAATAGCGGTCGAGGGCCACTTTCTGTCTGGCTGGGGGGTAAACTCCCGCCGCTTCTTCAGCGAGTTTCCGCAAAACCGTTACTTGCCCGCGGAGGTAGTCGAGACTCAGTTGCTGCCGCCAGTGGGCGAGGACCGGATGCGCGAATATCGCCTTGTCCACCGACTCGAAATAACCTGTTGCGAAGTGCCTAATCTGCCCAGAGCTGGCACCGCCACTAGCCAAGGCGGTCTCCATCGTCTGCAGAAGGCGCCCCTTGACGGCGTATCCTTCGTCAATTGCTCCTGCCATCAACCATTCAATGAGGTCAGCTTGGAAAACGTCGTCGCTGAGGAGTTGCCAAAGCGGCTCTTCGTGAGCTGGAACGCCGAGGTTGTCGCGGTTGCGGGCAAGTTCGGCGCAGGCTCCGCGAACCTCGTCTCGAATCGAATGAGTTGAAATAAGGGCTTTTCGCAGAGCATCGTCATTTTCCACTATCCCCTTGAGCTTAGCGTCTCTTGTCGCGGCCATCGCTGCCGAGCGTTCACCCGAAGCGATATTGATCAGGTAAGCAAGAAGGTTGGGTAGAAGGATTTCACCGATGATGGTCATGCTGGTTCTAGTTTTAACTTTAAGCCGGCAATGCCGTTTGAGGCAGGCCGTGGATGTAGATCTTACCGCAGTCTTGATGGATGCAATGAACGATGTTTTTGACCGCATACACCTGATAGGGGCGCATCATGAGGAGCTTTTGCTCGCTGGCGATGAGCACCATGTAGCGGCTGATGGTCTGGCCGAGAGTGCATTTGATCAGGAAGGTCCCGGCGAAGTCGTCGAGGTGGGTGATCTTCTTGTTATCCTCGCTGGCGAACTGGTAGATGGGCAGGAAGCGCTCCTCGGCATTGAAGGCGAAGTGGCGGGCGTTGTTGTTGGCGAAGTAATAGGTGCTGTCGCGATTGCTGACGATGAAGAGCTGGAGGAAGCAGAGCAGGGTCTTGGAGTAACCGTTGCCGGGATCATTGTTGTAATCGACGATCTGCTCCATGGCCCGGCGCGGATTGATGCCGAGGGTTTTCAGCTCGATCTGCACACAGGGCACGCCGTTGATGAGGATGAGGACATCGTAGCGGTGGTGGCTGTTGTCCGTGTTGACGCGGAGCTGGTTGATCACCTCGAAGGTGTTTTTGCACCAGTCTCGGATGTTGACGAGGGTGTAGTTCAGCGGCGTGCCGTCGTCGCGGGTAAAGGCATTCATCGCCCGGAGCGTGCGGGCGGCGGTAAACACGTCCGGGGTGATGATTTCCTCCATGAGCCGGGAGAACTCGGAATCGGTGAGGTGGACGCGGTTCAGAGCTTCGAACTTTTCGCGAAAATTGGCTTCGAGGCTGGCGCGGTCGCGGATGTCCGGGCGATACTCGTATTTGAGCTTTTGGAGCGTGCCGATAAAACCGTATTCGATCGTGTCTTCCCGGACGACGGAGCTGAGGGGATCAGTCGATTCGTGATAGGAGGTCTTCTTTGGCGTCATCGGCGTCATTTAGAAAATCGATTTCATCATCGCAGGACGTCCGGAGGATGAATCAAATTGATTCGGATGCTTCCGGGTGCGGCCGCAAACCGCCGTCACAGCCAAAGGTTTGCAAGGGAAGATTTGAGATTCGGACGAGGGCATTTTGCATCGACAAGCTAACAACCAGAGGCTTGGCGGGAAGGATAAATTTCGGGGAAGTGAAGCAGGAGTGGAAGAGGAGTGATCAGTCGCAGCGAGGAGAATTCGGAGGGAGCGAGCGAAGGCTTACTTTTCCAGGGACGGACGGTCATCGACTGGCCGCCACAAGCCCTTGGGTGGCGTTTCCAAATGTTTCGGAGCCAGCGACCCTTGTTTCGGAAAGACTCCGATCTGTTTCGCAGCCAGCAACAATACCGTCGGAGCGGCTTCTCTCTGTTTTGGGGTCAGCGACAATACCATCGGAGCGGCTGCCCTCTGTTTCGGAGCCAGCGACCATACCGTCGGAGCGGCTTCCCTCTGTTTCGGGGTCAGCGACAATACCGTCGGAGCGGCTGCCCTCTGTTTCCGGGTCAGCAACAATACCGTCGGAGAGGCTGCCCTCTGTTTCCGAGTCAGCAACCATACCGTCGGAGAGGCTTCCCTCTGTTTCGGGGGCAGCGACATCTGTTCCGGACTCGTCCCGAAATGTCCCGAAATGTCCCGAAACCGTCTAACATCCCGTGGAGCGGTCCAAAGAGACAGTTTCGAAGAGGATGAATTCCTGTTCTCGCGCAGGGACGCAGAGGCGCGGAGGTTTTTCAGATGGGAGCCACCACATGGAAAATGGCAATGATCTCCCCACTCTGCGCCTCCGCGCGAGACATCTATTCCTGATGGAATTCGAACCGGTTTCCGGCAGTTTTAAGACGGGTTCTCAGAAGCTGTGTTGAAGAGGATGAATTCCTGTTCTCGCGCAGGGACGCAGAGGCGCAGAGGTGTTTCAGATGAGAGCCAGCACATGGAAAATGGCAATGATCTCCCCCACTCCGCGCCTCCGCGGCTCTGCGCGAGACATCGATTCCTGATGGAATTTGAACCGGTTTCCGGCAGTTTTAAGACGGGTTCTCAGAAGCTGTCAGAAAATGATGAATTCCCGTTCTCGCCCAGGGACGCAGAGACGCAGAGGTGTTTCAGATGGGCGCCAGCACTCCAAAAGAGTGAACCGTAAAGCCGCTGAGGCCGCAGAGGAACGCAAAGCCAGAACGATGGAATTTTCAGTGGGGTTCAAGTGGAATGCCATGCAGCCCATCCTGTCGGGCGGACCTTGTCCGTGCCGTTGGACAGGATGTCCACGGCAAACAGCGTTCAAAATGAACGCGCTCCCAAATCGCGTTCAGAATGGACGCGCTCCATTTCCATTTCTCCAACAGCCTCTCAAAATCCGTCCGGAATCGGCCGCATTGACGGTTAGGAATACCGGTCGGAGGGTGAAATCCGGTGGCGTTCTGACAGGGAAAATCAAAAAATCCGGACTCAAAGTGAATAAAATTAAAAATAAATCACCCTCCAGGAAGTCCCAAAAGCGGCCATAACAGATAGACATGAAGAAATTTGTTGACAATAACAGCCGGTTTCATCGTCGGAAAACCACGCCCAAAATCGGGTCAAAAAAATCGACAATCGCTTGATTTATAACAGTCTCTCCCTGCTAGACCATCGATCCGAACAACTCCGGCACCTGCCAAACTGGTCACCGGATTCCGAAAAAAACTTCCGTCCGCCCCTTGAAAAAATATCTAGCGGTCTGTTAAAGTTTTATGCTAACTGATTATCAACGGTCGAGATTCCCGATGACGGAACGAGTAACCGGCAATGAATGAAGTCCCACAAAAAATAGAAATACACCCTTATGAAACCAGCCTCACCCATCCTCCGCGTCCTGCTGTCCTTCGGCAGTTTTCCGGACAACACCCTGATCACCTTCGCCAACAAGATCCTCCTGATGTTGTATATCGCGGGATTCACTGACATTCCGGTAACGGCAGCGGAGTTCCAAGCAGCCATCGCCATCTTCAGCAAGTCAAAGGCGGACCAACCGAGCGGCGGCGTGGCGGCCACCGCGGAGAAGGACAAGCAGCGCGCCGCCTTGCTGGTGATCCTGAAAAAACTGGCAAGCTTCGTGCAGGAAGCGAGCAACAATGACATGGCGGTGCTTCTGTCCAGCGGCTTCCAGGCGATGAGCCTGAACCGCGCGCCCTACCCTCTATCCAAACCCACGATCCTGCGCATCGTCACCGGCATGACCGGCGAGGCGCTGGTGACCGTGAGCACGGAGCGAATCGCCCGCGGCTGCGAGATCCGCGTCGCGGAGATCGGCGAGGATGGCGCGCCCGGCGAGTTCCGCATCCTGCCCTTCAGCACCAGCTCGCGCAACATCGCCGTGACCGGCCTGATCCCAGGCAAGCTGTATGCCTATCAGGGCCGCACCGTCGGCGGAAGCACGACGTATTCCGACTGGAGCGACCTGCTCGTGCAACGCGCCGCCTGATAGGAGGATGACCCGTGACCATTCGCGGCAGGAGCCCGGCGGGCCTCTGCCGCGATTTGGTGGTGGTGTCGACGTGGAAGAAATCATCAATCACGAAGTACCAATCATCAATCGAGATGTTTTGAGATCTGACGCCTCTTCAAATCCGTGTTCATCTGCGGTTCAATCCGAAGAGAAAATCCATTTTAACCACAATCGAAGCGTAGCGGAGATGGACGGACTGGAAAATCAAAACTCTCCGTCAAATGACACAGATGACACAGATAGACACTGATGAAGAGAAGCAGAATCCAGATCTCAGAGGCTGTCTTAAAATAGGGGGTGGGGACGTCTCGTCCCCACGCATGGACGAGACGTCCATGCCCCTTATCCGCTGTTCACTCGGAAAAAAGTGGCAGGAATATCATTCACCGCGCCTGGATTGCCATTTTCAGACAGCCTCTTAATCCATCCGTGCCCTCTGTGAAATCGGTGGTTCAATCTGAAGAGAAAATCCATTTTAACCACAATCGAAGCGTAGCGGAGATGGACGGACTGGAAAATCAAAACTCTCCGTCAAATGACACGGATGGACACAGATAATGAATCAAATATAAGATCTGAGCAGTTCACCCAAAGAGTGGGTGCCGCGTCTTTCCTAACTCTCTTCAAATCCGTGTTCATCTGCGTTCATCCGTGGTTCCTCTTTCCATCAACAATCAAAGGTCGTGGAAGAAATCATCAATCGCGAAGTTCCAATCATCAATCGAGATGTTTTGAAGAGATCAGAAGCCTCTTCAAATCAATGTCCATCAGCGTTCATCTGTGGTTCATTCCTCTTTCTCCAATGCCCGGCAACGGTGAGGAGAGAGGTCGATTGATGATTGTGGATTGGTGATTTTGGATTTTTGAAGGGAAGAGAAAGCCGTCGATGAGGTCGCTCTTCCTCTTTCCATCAAAGGAGAAAATAGAACCACGGATGACACAGATGGACACAGATGGACACAGATGAAGAGAACCCGAATCCAGATCTTAATTCATCTGTGCCCTCCGTGAAATCTGTGGTTCATTCCTCTTTCTCCAATGCCCGGCAACGCTGAGGAGAGAGGTCGATTGATGATTGTGGGTTGGTGATTTTGGATTTTTGAAGGGAAGAGAAAGCCGCCGATGCGGTTGCCGATCACCTGGAGACGGTCACGCGCATGAAGCCTTTGCCGGGAGTTCCGTTGGAGCCGTTGAGACTGAAGGTCCGGTAGGTATAGCCCGCCGGTGGCGTCGGGTTGCTGGCAGGTGCCACCGGCGTCACCACGGTGCAGGGGCTCGCGAAGTTTGCTAGATCGACGCTGCCCTGGATGGTGTAGGTCACACCGCCGAAGGTGGCGGTCGGTGAGCCTGAAACCGGCGTGAAGGCGGGAGTGCCAGTGAGCACCGCGATGGTGAGGAGCAATTCCGGCTGGGTGCCGGCGTCGCTGCTGTCGGCGATGATCTGATAGACCTTGGCTCCGTCGCTGCCGCTGTCGGGATTGCCACCCAAGGCGTATTCCAGGATGTTGGAACTACCGTCGCTATCAGGATCGGCATTTTCACCGACGATGCCCGGATTGTCCTCAAAACCCGGAAAGATACCGTTGATGTAATTGTCAAAAGCCGTCAGCGGCCGCTCGATGGCGATCAACGAGCCTTGGTAAGCGTAGTTGATGGTGTAACCCGCAGGCAGGGTGGGAACCGTCGCGAACGGACCGGCCGCCGGAGTCAGCGCGCCGTAGCTGGCGATGACATAGCGCTGCGAACTCGGAGCCTTGGACAGGGTCAACTTGGCATTGGCAATGTTCAGGGTTCCACTGACGTCCAAGCGGTCCGCGACGGGTGCGGTATCGACGATATCAATCGCAAGAGTACCTCCAGCCGCGAAGCTGGCGGAACCGATGGTCAACACGCCGGAAGGAGCACCGGGGCTCAACTTCCCGGAGCCACCGACCGAGACGGCTCCGGCGAGATTGCCGACGCCTCCCAAGGTCCCGGCATTGACCTGGGTCGTTCCGGCGTAGCTGTTAAACGCATTCATGTAGAGCGCGCCGGATCCGGTTTTCGTCAAGGTGCCGTTGGTGGCGTCATCCGAAACGGTCGAGTTGATGCCAATGTCATTGGCACCGCTGTCGATGAACGCGCCGCCGCTTTTGATCACGACGCTGTCGAGGCCATACATGAAGGCGGAACTGGCTCCGGCTCCGGCGACGAGCTTGCCGCCGTTGAAGTTGAAGGCGCTGCTGCCGCCGGTGCCTTCGTGGACGCTTTTCGCGGTGATGGTGCCGCCATCCAGATTGATGGTGCCGTTGCCGGTGGCGCCGTTGCCAACGCTGATGCCATTGACGGCGGATGCGTTTACGGCACCGGTTAGAGAGACATTGAGGGTTCCCATCGTTTCCTCGCCGACGATCATGTTTCGATCGAGCTGGACCTGATTGAAGGTGCCGCCGGAAACGTTGAGGATCCCGCTCGCGCCCACTTCATTGTAGCGGCCGACGACAGTCCATCCGCTGGCATTGACGGTGCCGGCACTTTGAGTCCAAACGCCGGCTCCCCGCGCCCCAATCTGAATTTCGTTGTTGCCACCGACGGTCATGGTGCCACCGGTGGTAGTGATGGTACCCGAAGTCCCCGGATTGACCGCGAGGACGAGGGACTGGGTGTTGAACTCAGCCGTGTTGGAAATGGCAAGCGATCCAACAGCGTTGTTGTTTTCACCAATCCAAGTGACTCCATTGAGCACATTCACCACTCCGGCGCTCTGCGTCATAGTGCCCGGTCCGGTGGCGGCGATGATGAAGTTCCCCGCTCCGGTCTTGGTGATGGTGCCGCCGGACATGTTCAAGGCACCCGTCCCGCCATTGCGGCCGATGGCGACCCAGTTATTCACCTGAATCGCTCCGGCCTGCAGGGTAATGACGCCGTTACTGCCGGCTCCCTGCCCCGCCCAAAGCTCACCGGTCATGTTGAGCAGCGCGGTCGCGCCATTGATGGTCATGGTTCCCTTGCCGCTGCCGGTGAAGCTTACGTCCCCGCCCTGGGCTTCGATGCCGCCCACCGAAAGGGTCCGTGTCGCGTTGATGGTGCCGGAGCCGGTTAGGGTCACCGATGGGGTATTGGCATTGGCCAAATTATCAGATCCGACCACGAAGAACGTTTGGTCTCCGACCTTGAGATTGTTATAAACGCCGCCGCTGATATTGAGAGCGCCGGTGGAATCGCCTTGGCCGATGACCGTGCGTTCGCCGTTGTTAGTCAGGATGCCACCGGTAATGTTGAGCGTGCCATTGCCACCGACCGCAGCTTCCCGCTTGCCGATGAAGTTCCAGCCGTTGGTGTTCAACGTTCCGGCGGTGAGGGTGATCACTCCGGTGCCACCGCTGGAGCCTGCGGAAAGATCGTTGGTATCGACGGTGCCGGAGGTGTTGATGTTCAGGATGCCGTTGCCACCGCCACCATTTTGCGAACCACCGACCCACATCCGGCCGGAGTCATTGAAAGAGCCGGTGCCGGTGATGTCCAATCTACCCGTTCCGCCTTCGACTCCGACGAAGATCCAGTTCCCACCGGCATTCGCCACCGAACCCGCATTTTGATCCACCCGCCCGCTGGTCCCAGCGCCGCGGCCGATGAAAATATCCCGCGGCGTGGTCGCACCGAAGCCGGGGGATGCGGTCAGCACCGGATAGTTTGTCAAAATATTGACCACAGCATCTTCGCTGTTGTTCCGGTCCGGCGTGTGGGCGGGTGTCCAGTTTGCACCATCTGTCCAGTCGTTACTGATAGAACCATTCCAGACGACATCTGCCGCGAACGCGGACGTCGAAAAGCAGAGGGTGATCGCTGTATGATTGAGGAGCGTGAAAATACAATACTTGGGTTTCATCGGAGTGATATGGGTCTTTGGGTTTGAAATCGGCGGGCTGGGTTCGTCGCTGATAGAAAATCAACAGTGACGGGTCTTCCCATCCGCATCCGGGGTGAAGAATGATATACATCGCAACAGCCCGTTTTGGATCGGCTTGCCTTTCCAAGATGAGATAGAAATCCGTCAATGCGATTCCGTTAAAGGCAATCGACGCGTGCTTTCCCATCGATGCAAGGGAAAATAATTTCCAATTTATTGCACATGCAATCCGGCACCATTTCGCGAGGATATATCTTATTTTGAACGATCAGCGATCGATGGCGCGCTCAACAACAGCGCCCCCGCAAAATGCCCGATTGATTTGCATTTTGCGCCAGCCGAGCGTTATTTATCGTTCTTCGAACTGTCTCACCTCGATTCAGCGTCGGTGCGGTTTCATCCCAATGCAAATCGCAACTTGCGGATTTGATCTCCGTTTGCAGCCCTTGTTTTCCGGGGATTTCAAACACGCGAAACTATGGCATGGGATTTGCGAAACACTTATGGAACCCACAACCGGCGCTTCGTCGGAAACCCTCTCCTATCATGAGCACCACTCAAAACCTCACCGGCAAGGAAGCCATTGATAAACTCCGCAGCCTTACCGAAAACACCCCCACCTGCATGTTCGGCAGCGGGCTGCATGTCATCCCGTTCCATCTTTGTCCGATGGAGGTGCAGCAAGTGGATCACCAGGGCTGCCTCTGGCTCTTCAGCGGAGCCGACAGCGTTCACAACCGCCACATCGCCGCCGACGCCCGCGTGCATTTGATTTTCAGCAATCCTTCCAAAATCGAATACCTCACGGTGTTCGGCGAGGCCGCCATTTTCATCGATCCTACCAAGGCGGAAGAGCTATGGAGCAAATTGGTCGAAGCGTGGTTTCCGGGAGGCCCTGACGATCCCAACCTCACGCTGATCCGTGTCCGTCCGGTGATGTCCCATTTCTGGGATACGGAAAATGGCATGCTCACCACCTTCGCCAAGGTCCTGACCTCCGCCATCACCGGCAGCGGAGCCGACGAGGGTGGCGTGGAGGGCAAGCTCACGGTCTAGAATGGTTGCAAATATCATTTCCGAAACGAAACGCCGAGTTGATGAGGTCGCGGAGAGAATCGCGGAGACAAAGTTGGAGCGTATGCCAAAATGAATTACCGAAACTCGTTGTCGGTGCTGGTCTTCTTTCTGCCGTCCGGAGTCCAAGCTTTAGCTTGTCTTCATGAAGAGCACGGTAAACCGTGAACTCCGGACAGCCTTTCGGTGGCACATCCCTGAGCGAGTTTCGACAACAACTTCTGGCAATCGATCTAAGTGCCTGTCTGAAAAATGATGAATTCCTGTTCTCGCGCAGAGCCGCGGAGCCGCAGAGGTTTTTCAGATGAAAGCCAAGCCCTCCAAAAACCATGACCCATGATCCACATCTATCCTGGATGAAATTTAAACCTGCTTCTGGCAATTTTAAGACAGCCTCCAAGTGGTTTTCCAAGCTCTGCGGCCCTCTCTCCTGTCTCTGCGTCTCCGCGTTTCGCTGGCTCCATGAATCCGTTTCCCTACGGATTACAAACCCGCTCTAAACCCTCACCATCCAATGCCATGTCTGACAAGCCCACCATCACTCCGGATACCCGTCCGCCCGCTAAACCCACGATCCCGGAAGCACCTAACGACGGCTTCCCGCCGGATCAGGATGTGTCCGTCCCGCCACCTGACAGTGATCCGAAAACCGGAGTTCATAAAAAAGCTGACCATTAAGCGCGTGGCCGATGGCCGACGCGCTTGAGGTGCTTTCATTTGATCGAATTCCTGTTCGGAAGTCGCCCTGGGTACTTGGGGCTGGTGGAGTCCAACACATCCCAAGGCTGGGCGTCCTCCACATACATGTCGAACTGGGACTGGAAAATGCCCGGATCATCCAGGCTGGACGCAACCACTCCAATCATCCCCCGCTCGGGATCTTCCGCACCGGTCAACCGGGAGCCGCACGCGGCACAAAAACCTCTCAAGTTGTGTCCTCCGTTTTCGCTGTCGGTCGCATGCCGCCGGATCTCCCCGCGTGTCACGCGGAACGCCTGATAGGGAAAGATGACCGCAGGCACATAAGGCCCGCCGGTGATGCGCTGACAGTCACGGCAATGACACTTGAGCATCAGGATCGGGCGCTCATGGCTTTCATATCGCACCGCTCCGCAGTGGCAGCCTCCGGTAATTGGCAGGTTCATGGTGTGTTTGGTTCGACCCCTTTTTCGTAAGGTCGGCTGGAAATGACGAGATGATTTTGTGGCGAAGACAGGGTATTTCCATTTGGAGTTTTTCAACCGCAATGGACGCAGATGAACACGGATCAGAGGGACGGCCGAATTCAGATCCCGCCGAATTGCTGTTATGGTGATCAAAATTGACGAAAAACTTCATCGCGAAGTCTTACTCTGTGATCATCCGTGAAATCCGTGGTTGAATGGCACGTAATTAAGGCCGATCTGGTTGATGGGGCAGGAGTATGTCGCCTCTGTATTCCGGCACGAATGGCAGCAGAAACAAGGATGGCGATCTCCGAATCGCCTGCCCATGAGAGGATCATGAAAAGCGATTCTCTCGATCCATTGACTCCGCATGGGCTCTGGCGGATCGGAGTCCGCCACTCCTTGGGGCCGGGATCGCAGCAAAGCGCGCTTAACTACGTGCCATTCATCCGTGGTTAAAAATTCTGCTTTGGTTTCCGCCCCCCATACGGGCGGTACGGAATCCTTTGACGCGGAGGAACTCCTCTGGAAATTGGAGGGCTGACCCAAGCGCCCGCAGACCCACCCCGGAAATTCCTCCACCGGAACCAAAGCGGGCTCGTCAGATCCCGGTTCGGTAGATCACTCTTCCTGCGGAGCCAGTTCGGGCAAAGCCCGGCCCGCTTCAAAAACCCAGCCCGTCGTATTGCATGAATCCCTTTGTCGCTATTGGCGGCCTCCTCATTTTCCGCCGTTGCCTCGGGCTCCTTGCGGGCGGAATCTTCGTCTTCCTATCGATCGGCCATGCCGCGGCGGAGGCGAAGACCTATCGCTATTTCCGGTTCGTCCCGACCAAGCAGAGGGACAACCCGTCGGCGGCGACCAGTTTACAGATTTCCGAGTTCCAATTCATCCGCTACGGCTCGCCGATCAGCACGGCCGGGGTGACGGTCACCAATACCGGCGGCAACAATCCGGTGGGCGAGGGGCCGGCCAACCTGCTAGACTCCAGCACGGCCACCAAATGGCTGGATTTCAACAAGCGCACCGTGACGTTCGCCTTTCCCGCGCCCGTCACCATCGATGGCTATAACTTCGCCACCGCGAACGACGCGCAGGAGCGGGATCCTTCTAACTGGCGTTTCGAAGGAAGTGCCGACAATGTCCAATGGGTGCTGCTGGATCTGATCAACAGTTATTCGGCGACCACCGCGCGGACGACCTATCAGACGATCTTTTCCTTGCCCAAGACGGTCGCGCCCTACAGTTCCTTCTGGCATCCGGAGTATTTGCTGAACTGGACTCCGGCCTCGGATCCGAACGCCGACTTCAACCGTTCCAATGTCCCGCTGGCAACGCGATTCGCTCCGGGAAACACAGCCACCGCGCTCAACGCGGCGTTCAATATCAACGCCCACGCGCGACCCGGAGAGGCGAAAATTGCGACGCTAACGGGCTTCTCCACTTCCGGCACCGTCTCACAGGCCACTGCGGTGGAACATTCGAACGCGATGTCGTATTGGCAATACACCGAGGACTGCGTTTATTTCGGCGGGTCGGCGTCGGAGGGGCTGATCCTCGCGCCGAGCGCACCGGTAATCGATGCGGGACACCGCAACGGCGTGCCGGTCTATGGCAACGTCTTCTTTCCTCCCACGGGATTCGGCGGTCGCTTCCAGTGGGTGAATGATTTCCTCAAGCAAACAGGAGCTACCTATCCGGTGGCGGACAAGCTGATCGAAGTGGCGAATTACTATGGATTCGACGGCTGGTTCATCAATCAGGAAACAACAGGGGGAAGTGCCGCCACAGCGACCGCGATGAAAGCCTTCATCGCCTATCTGCACAGCCAGGCCCCCAACCTGAAGGTGATGTGGTATGATGCGATGAACGAATCCGGATCGGTCGGCTGGCAGGATCAGTTCAATTCGCAGAATGACAGTTTCATGAAGGATGGGGCGAACGCCATCTCCAACAGCATGTTCATCGACTTCGGCTGGAGCTCCACGGGCATGACGAACAGCCGCACCACCGCCCAGACGCTGGGGGTGAATCCCTACGCGCTTTATGCCGGGGTGGAGTTCGATATGAACTCCTTCAACCAACCCTTCGACTGGACCACGCTGTTTCCCGAAGGCAGCGCCCACAAGCTGTCGGTCGGCTTCTACGGCCTGGACCGAAATTTCAAGAACGCGGGCAATCCCACCGATTTCCATGCCAATGAAAACCGCTTCTGGTCGGGCCCTAACGGCGACCCATCCAACACCACCACCGCGGACACGTGGAAAGGGATGGCGCACTACGTCCCCGCCAGCTCGCCTCTAACCACGCTGCCGTTCGTCACCAATTTCAACCTCGGACACGGCCATCTCTATGCGATCAACGGCCAAGTCCGCTCGACCTCGGAATGGAGCAACCTGAGCACCCAGGACGTCCTGCCGACGTGGCGGTGGCTGGTGCAGGGAACGGGAGCTAACAAGCTGGTCCCGTCCCTGGACCGAGGCGCAGCCTACTACGGCGGCACGAGTTTGCTGATATCCGGCACGCTCGATGGCACTGACGACATCAGGCTTTTCCAAAGCAGCCTGACGGTGGCCGCCGACACGAATCTGCGGCTGGTCTTCAACCGCGGCACGACCGGCGCGTCGGCCATGAAAATCGGCCTGGCGTTCGAGGACAGCCCTACCGTTTTTGAATACCTGGACGTTGGCACGGCCGCCACTTCGAGTTGGAACACGAAGACATTCGCTCTGGGTGCCTACGTCGGGCGCAAGATCGCGCAGATCTCGCTTCAGTTCACCAGCGCCGGGACGATTTCCGGCTACACCATGCGGGTGGGACAAATGGCGATCTACAACGGCGCGATCGTCACGCCTTCCGCACCATCGAGCCTGACCGTCACGCAACAGGACAGCATCGATGCGGATACCCTGAGTCTGCGTTTGAAATGGAATCATTCAGCGACTCCCGTCTATTATTACAACATCTATTCGCGTGCGGCTAACAATTCGCTGGTCTGGCTCGGCGCCACTCCTAACAACGTCTTCCAGGTGCCCGGCACCCGCCGGCTGGACAATCAGGCGATGATCGCCATCGAGGTGGAAGCGGTGGGCCGTGACTTCGGCACCTCGACCCGCGCGACGGCGAATGCGGCTTTCCCGCCATTTCCCAATACCGGCTACCCGCTGACGGGGACGGTGATCGGCTCCACCGGCGCGTGGAACAACGGCCCCGACACCCGGGACAAGGTCTTCGACGGAAATACCGCCACCGCCTTCGACGCGCTCAATGCCACCGGCGACTGGGCGGGGCTGGATCTAACGACGGCGAGGACCATCGCCGCCATCCGCTTTTACCCGCGCACGAACTACACCGGAAGAATGCCCGGCGGAGTGTTCCAAGGCTCCAACACCGCCGACTTCAGCGGAAGCCCCGTCACTCTGGCGACCGTCACCATCACGCCGCCGACAGGCATCTACACCACGCTGGCGGTCGATCAGCCGACGGCTTTCCGCTATGTGCGCTATCTCGGCGCAGCGAACTCCCACTGCAACGTGGCGGAGGTCCAGTTCTACGAGGCGGGTCCCGCCATCAACCTTTGGACCGGTGCGGCCGACTCTAACTGGAACAACACCACGAACTGGAGTCTCGGTCGCGTCCCCGTCAATCCCAGCGTCGCGGGATCGGACAATGCGGTGGTCAATTCGCTAACTAATTTCCCCGTCATCACAGCAAGCCTAACGGCGACGCCCGGCGACATCATCATCGGCAGCGGCGCGACCGCGCGTGTCGATCATCGCGCCGGTTCCGCCGCCAGCAGCGCCGCCAACGGAATTCTGGTCGGTCGCGCGGGTGGCAACGGCACTTACAATCTCGCCAACACGGCGATCTCGGGCGGCGCTCTAACGGGATACGGCACGGGCTCGGGTTCGGCCACCGCGGGAACCCGTCTTGCCATCGGGACCGATGCGGGAAGCGCGGGTGCTTTCCGGATGAACACTTCCGGAACGCTGGCGGTGACCGACCTCCTTTCCGTCGGGGATGGAGCCATCGGCAGCTTCCGGCTGGATTCAGGAAACGTGAACGTCGGAGGAGAAATCCGCGTGGGACAGGCCGCCGGGAGCACCGGATCCTTCTCCATGAGCGGCGGCAACGTGACCAATAACAATGCAGTCACCATCGGCAGCCAGGGAGGAAATGGGACCCTGACCGTCAATGGCGGATCCTTCACCAAGAACGGCACCGGCAATTTCGTCATCGGCAACAATGCGGTCGGCTCCCTAACACAAACCGCGGGGGCAGTGACCGTCAACGGCCAATTATGGATCGGCCAGGATGTCGGCGCGACGAACGACATTTATACCTTGAGCGGAGGCACCGTCGCGGTGAATGACTGGATCGCCATCGGGCGGTTCGGAGGAACCGGGACCTTGAACATGACCGGCGGCACCGTCACCAAGACCGGGGCGGGAAACCTCACCATCGGAGCCTCGGCGACGGGCGCTGTGAGCGTGTCCGGCGGGTTGATCGACGTGCAGGCGGGAAACATCTATGTCGGCGAGTTGGGCGCCGGACCGGCCTCGCTGACACTCTCCGGCAGCGGGGAAATCCGAACGCCCCAGTTGCTCGTCGGGCTGGCTGATACCACCGTCGGCACCGTCAACCTGAACGGCGGAACCTTGAAAACCGCCCTCATCGATGGCGGCGCTGCCACGGCGAATGTCTATTTCAACGGCACCCAGATCATCGCCACTGCGAACGCGTCGCCCTTCATCTCCGATCTCGATATCGCGACGATCCAGGTCGGCGGACTGCGGGTGAACAGCGCCGGATTTTCCCTAACGATTCCGCAGCCGCTGGGAGGCGGTGGAGGAATCGTCAAGTCGGGCCTCGGGACGCTCACCCTCGCCGGGTCCGTTAGTTTTACCGGCGATACCCAGGTTCTCGACGGAACGTTGGTGCTCAACTCCCCTTCCCTCGACAACAACTCGGGCGTCAGCATCGCCACGGGGGCGACGCTGAATCTTCCGCATGGCCAGCCGGATACCATCAGCCGTCTTTTCCTCGATGGCAGCCAGGTGCTCCGCGGCACCTACGTTGCCGTGGGCAGCGCCACGCCCGGCATCCAAACGCCGCGCCTGACCGGCACCGGAAGTCTGGTGGTGCTGTCCGACGCTTATCCCACCGCGTTCGATTCCTGGGCCAGCACCCTGCCGCCCGGAAAGCAAGGTCGCCAGGACGATGCCGACGGCGATGGATTCACCAACCTTCAGGAATACCTTTTCGGAACGCTCCCGCAATCGGCCAATCCCGCCTTGGTCGAGTTCACCCGCTCGCCCTCCGAGTGGATCATGACGTGGAAGGAACTGAAATCCGGTGGAACCTATCAGCTTCAGGAAAGCGTATTGCTGACTGAAACGCCGTGGCCCGCCAGCCCCATCGTTCCGACGCTTCCCAGCCAGGCGAGAGTGCCGGCGAACTACACCCTCAAGCAAGCCGCCATCCCGATCGGACAAGGCCGCAAGTTCTTCCGCGTGCGGGGAGCGGAGAACTAGAGATTTCACGGCGGTCCACAAGCGCCCACCGTAAAGGCGCCCCGCCCGGAAAAACGCGTCCTCCCGCGTCCTCCCATCTTCACTTCAATGTTCGATGTGGGGCGTCCGATGTTCAATGTTCCTCTCCGATGCTTGCATCGCCACCCGCAGGCGCTATCTTCCCGCCGTATGTCCCTTGAAAACAGGATCCATCTCCAGTCCGAAGACCCCGATCTGCTGATCGAGTTCGACCTGCCGCCTGGCACCCACGCCGTCATCGGGGCCTCGCCCAAGTCGGAAATCACCCTGCCTCTTACCGGCATTCCCCCGTTTTCCGGCATTCTCGGCCGCTTCCAGGATGGCCGGCTGTTCATTGCGGAACTGGACCACAGCGTGGCGCGGCGGGTGGATCTCCCGGACTATTTCTCCATCCCACCATATCAATTCGTCCTCTTCCACCCCGCCGAGCCCGAGGCTGTCGTGGAGGCCGGTCCGGAAAGCAAACCCTCCCGCGGAACCACCCGCGACCAGATCGCCAGCAGCATCCGCTCCCTCTTCCGCAACCGCCCCAAGCCAGCACCGGCCAAGGAAAAAACTCCGCCACCCGAGGAAAGCCCGGCCAGCGAGGAAACTCCGCCCGCCGAGCCACCCGCCGGTGCCGCGTCGTAAACGCCACCCTTAGTAGCGTCGCTCTGTGCAGGCTGTCGGACTGAGATTTGCCCTGGTCCGTTTCTAGGACTGGGGCTGTATCGCTTCTAAACTGCTGGAGTCGATTGGGCTGGACGCGACGGTGCGCACTAGGCTCTATCGGGTCACCTGTTGCACGAAGCGGGGCCTGTCGGTGGTATGGCGAGCTCTGATGGAGGCTCGTTCAGGCGGGTAAGGCTCTCTCGCGGCCTTGCTTGACGCGGTGCAGCAATGACAGGTTGTGAACGAGGCACACGAGGTCCCATTCCAAGCGCACTTTCTCCATGCCCCTGAGGTGGAAGCGGCGGAATCCAAGAGTGTGCTTGATCCATGAAAAAACGGGTTCAACGGTGGTCGCCCTCAAGGTCTGGCTGCTGCGTCCGAACTCGCCACGCAGGCAGGCTTTCATGCCTTCGCGAAACTGTTTGGTGCGCCGCCTTGCCCGGGTCTCGCGCGCTTTCGGTTTGGCCACGCGTCCGCACTTCTCTGGCGGACAATATACGATGACGCCGTGAACCCTTTCCACCTGATAGATCTGCGCGGTGTTGTCATAACCGGTATCGACGAGCACCCGCTTGGTTTGCGGATGGTTTTTCATCAACTCCTCGACCATGGGAGCGAGTTGGCGGCGGTCGCTGCTTTCATCGCTGACATCACTGGCGAGGATCAATGGCGCGGCGCTGTCGGCCTGCACGGCGATCTGGGTGTTGTAGGCTGGAAGGTAGCCGCCTTTCTTGCCGGGCAGGAGCTTGGCATCTGGGTCGGTTAGGTTGAGGCGGTCGTCCGGGCCGCTGGCGGCTTCGATCACGCGCGGCGGATCGCCCGGGCCGTCCGGATCGAATCCGGCGCGTTGCTTGTCGCGTTTTTGGGAATCGCGGAGGCGGTTGGAGTCTAGCAGGGCGAGGGCCGCCTGCAGCTTGTCGCGGCGCGCGACGGCATCGCCAAGGGCGGCGGGAAGACGGTTTCCGTCGACCGTGTAATCCTCGGATCGGTCGGTTTGCTCGGCTTGTTGGAGCAGGGACTCGACCCGGGCTTCGACCGCGTGGAGTTCGGTCTGGAGTTCCTGTTTGGTTTTGACCCGCCGCTTGGCGGCGTTGGCTTCGAGTTTGCTGCCGTCGGTGGCGACGTCACCGACCTTGGCGACGTTCATCTCACGGGCCAGTGCGAGAACTTCCAAAAAGCAGGTCTTGATCAACGTGCCATTCTCGCGCCGGAACTTCGCGATGGTGTCGTGGTCGGGGTGGGTGTCGGCGGTGATGTAACGCACGGCGATATCGCGCCAGGTGGCGCGCTCGATGCGCCGCGAGCTGAAGAGGCGGTTGGCGTAGCAGTAGATCAGCAGGGCAAGCATCATGCGAGGCGGATACTGCTCGCTGCCACTGCCCCGCCAGTTGTAGCCAAAACAGCGTTCTTCCAACAATCCGACCGCATCGACGATGAAGCGGGACATGTCGTCCTGCGGCACCCATTCCTGAATCGATGGAGGCAGCAGCAGCGGGGTGTCTCGGTCCACGTTGACCAGTCGTTTTGCCATGGTTTCCGACTAACAGCAGAAGGCGCGCCGATCCGGGGGTAAAGTCCGACAGCCTGCTATGAGCGTCGCTTCCCCCTCTTCACTTCGATGTTGGGCGTTCGATGTTCAAAGCGCCCCTCCAAGCATCTGCCAATTGGTCACCCCGCTAACAACACCCATGCCTCCGCCACCCCCGCCGCCTTCGGGCAACGCCTATCCCGATTCATCCGTGGAAAACGCGCGCACTTGTCTGGTTTGGGGCTGGTGCCTCGTCGGCGGCGGTTGTCTCATCGCCCTCGTTCCCGTAGTTAGGGTGCTGAACCTACTCGTCGGTCCGCCACTGCTCCTTGCGGGTTTGATTCTCGCCATCGTCGCCATTTCCAAGGGCCGCCCGGGCGGCGGCGTGGCGCTGTTGCTATTTTCCATCACCGCCGCGCCAATCATCATGTTTCTGGCCCCCATGCTCGGACTCCTTGGTTTTGGATCCGCCTCGGCCTCCCCCTCACCAACCACCGGTTCATTACCTGTTAGATCGGAAGTCGAGATGCGCGAGAGCGGACGCAAATAGAGAGACAGCCGGTTTCGAAGCCGCACCGCCAGCGAGGAAACTCCGCCTCCCGAGCCGCCCGTTGATGCGTTCAGCCAACGAAGTTTCATCGATGTTTGGATCAGATGGCTACTACGATCTCAAGTGACCGCCGGACAGTGAGCGGTGCTTCCAACACATCTACCGGAATTTACGTGTCCGCAACTTTGAAAAAATAACGTCCCCCCCGAAACGATAGATAAGCACTCGAGCTTCCCCATCTTTACCGCCAAATGGTTTTTGATTCCCCCTCCGATTTCAACGGGAGGCCAGCCTGGCAGGACGAGCAGTGGATAAACTGCAATCGACCATCTCCACCACGCACGTCCGGTTTTTTGATTTCTTGATCTGTGCTTATCCGTGTCATTTGACGGAGAGTTGATTTTCCAGTCCGTCCATCTCCGCTACGCTTCGATTGTGGTTAAAATGGATCTTCTCTTCAGATTGAACCACAGATTTCACAGAGAACACGGATGGATTAAGATTTGGATGTGGGTGATCATTTCGAAACGCGTTTGATGCCGAGCTGCGCGTATTTGAAATTGAGGAGCAAGGCGGTTTTGAGTCCTGTGATGTTCAAGTATCCCAGCATCTGGGCGATATGGCTGTCGTTGAAACTGGTGACCACCTTGGGATCAACGATGAGGCAGTCTTCGACGGTCAAATCCGGGATTAGAGTGCCGATGAGTTGTCCGTCGTAGAGGACTTCGTGCTGTTTCTGCTGCTCGCAGTGGATGCCCTGTTTGGTCAGCTCTATCACCAGCGCCCGTTCGTAGAGCTTCTCATCCAGACCGGGGCGCAGCGTATTCAGCACTTTCATCGCCGCCCCAATCACGACCTGGGTGAGATCCGCGTTTGGAGATGGGACGTGAGGATCGGGATTATAGTCGTCTTCATCTGTGTGCATCTGTGTCATCTGTGGTTAAAATTCTGATTGAATGCCGGCGAGGACGTTTGAAGATTCAACCACAGATTTCACAGAGAACACAGATGGATAAAGATCTGGATTCTGCTTCTCTTCATCTGTGTCTATCCGTGTCATTTGACGGAGAGTTTTGATTTTCCAGTCCGTCCATCTTCGCTACGCTTCGATTGTGGTTAAAATTCTGATTGAGTGCCGACGGGACCTTGGAAGATTTCCGAGCTTGGTTTGGTCAGGAAGAGGGCGTAGTTGGCATTCTCGTTTCTCCCACCGCCCGATGAACTGGGAAAGGGCTTCGGGAGTGGGATCGGATGGAGGCATTTTGAAACGCCACACTAACAATCAGCGGTTTGGCGGGAAGGGGAAAGTTGGGGGAGGTTGCTAGTGTTCGGTCCCGAGTGTTCAGGGCAAACAAGGAGACGGTGGAATGGAGAACAGCCGTTTATTTTTCACGGTGCGGGTTCTGTGTCGTGGAGTTGGCCGTAGTCTACGACCCAGCCGTTGCCATCCGGGGTCTCGGTGTAGATTTCCACGAAGCGCTCGCCGAATTTCACATCCCGCCAGGTGTAGCTGGTCTGGCTCTGGACTTCGGTCGGCACGACCACATCGATGCAGACGACGGAGGCCATGAAATGCACGCTGTCCCGCTGGAAGTCCTCCGCGGTCATGCCATAGAGCGGACTGGTCTCGTCGATGACGTGGCGGATGGTCATGGCTGCGGGGAAGACAATGACGCCCTGCACCTGGAGCTTCAGCTCGTGGAATCGGGCGATGATTTCTCCCTCTTCCGTCGTGGTGGTGCGGATCAACATGATGCGGAAGGCCGCCTCCACCACAGGTTGGTTCCGCTGGTTGGCCACTCGCAACATGAGCGTCGGTTTGCCGTCGTGGTTCGACACCACCATGTGCTGCGAGAACAACAGATTGGCCGTGGGGCGGGAGAAGCGCACGAAGATGAGACCGGTCGTCACGGCCATGCCGAACATGCCGACCACAATCTCCGCGGTCGCGATGATGTGAGCGGCCAGACTGACCGGGTACATGTGACCGTAGCCCACGGTGGCCAGGGTCTCGACGCTGAAGAAGAACGCATCAACATACGAGTGCGCGTCGAGTGCGGCAATGCCCCCCGACACCGCCACGTAGAGGGCGGCGAAGAAGATATTCACCCCGAGGTAGCAGCCGAGCAGGAAGAGTGCGAAGAGCGGCCAGCTGAGGCTGAGCATCCACTGATAGATATCCTGCCAGCGCCAGACCACCGCATTGACCCGCAGGAACTCGACATCCCCCGAGCGCACCTTCATCACCGACCGGCTCTTCTTCATGAACGGAGTCTAGCGTAACCGGGAAGCGTGGGCAGGATAAAAACCTTCGCTGCTTTCCGGCTTACGGCGGCGGCTCCGCCCACCACTCTCTAATGGACGCCGATCCGCCGGCTTTGTTTTACGAGTGCGTGCAGGTATTTGATCACAGCTTCGGTGCGTGTCCGGGCGTTGAGTTTCTTGAAGAGGTTTCAGGTGGCATAGCTCGCGGACCAGAAGTCGAGTTTCAATAGCGACGCGATTTCCTTGTTGGTGACGCTTCGATGATCAAGCCAGCCACCGCCACCTCGCGTTCCGTAAAGGTGCGGTCTTGCTGCATGCATGACATGAATTGTAACCAATTAAATTTCTTTGACTTATAACCGGACACGCGTGGCCAGTGGTTTGCAAAAGATCCTGGCATGCCGGAATCAGCGGCTGGATTTTTTAAAGATAGCTCCTCATGGAAGTGGCCTGCCGCCGGAAAGCTTCCACCGCAGGAGCGGAAGAGTGACTTTCGAACAACCGGTCGCGCTCGGGTGAACGCCATCCGGAACATAGGATTGAAACGTGGCGGGAGCCTCGTTTTGCAGGCGGGCCCAGTCGGGCTGGTGGTCGATGAGCAGAAGCCCGCGCGCTGCGGCGACTTCGCGATACATCTGATAGTAGGCGGCGAGATTGGGACGAAGGGTTGCGGATGAATTGCTGCCCGTCGGCGAGTTCCACACCCCGTTCATCGTTTGCAGGATGATCTCCGCCTGGGGATTCTGTTGGAGGATCGCGTTAATCATCGCCTCCAGATTGGCCTTGGCCTGCGAAACGCTGAGAGATGGCGTGCCATCGCTGTAGAGAAAGGCATCGTTCATCGCGAACTCGATGAACACCGTGTCCGGGTTGTGGTTCAGGACCTTGGTTTGAAGCTGGGCAACGCCTTCCGCAGAGTTCTTGCCGCTGAGACCGCTGTTGACGACCGTGAAAAGGCCGGGGTATTTCGCGGAAAGCCACGAACTCATTTGCCCGACCCATGCGCCGCTGGCGGTAAGACTGGTGCCGTAAACCACGATGATGCGGTGCTGCCCTGTGGCAAGGGCGCCGACGAAGGCCGCGGGCTCCGAGCGCAGGGCCACACGAAAAAAGCTCCTGTCTCCCTGCCGGGGCACGTTGAGTTGGAAGTCTTCGAAGACTTCCCATGAAGGTCCGGAGGTGATGCCGAATTGGAAGAGGGAAGGCGTGTAAACAGGCTGATTGACTTGCAGGTCGAAGATTTCGGAATCGGAATGCAGGTTGAAATAATCCGGATGGCTCCGCACCAAGTCGAAGAATGTGGAATTGGAAACCAGCGGATTCAGTCCGATTTCGCTTTCGCGGAGATCGCTCAGGCCGTCGTCATCGCTGTCATCGTCCGCGGCTACGGGGGCAAAGCCGACCGCATCCGCGATCACGTATCCATTCGCGCCGGTGGTCATGACGGTCACGCTCTGGATACCGGTGAAAATGCCTAGCAGGTTCCATTTCCCGCCGTTGCTCCTCTGATCTATCAGGATCGTCCGGGGGCCCTTGGCATCGACGATGCGGATCGGCACGTTCGAGGCGCGGTTGGTGTTGGCGGTCCACCGGAGATAGAGCCGTTGGGCTCCGGTCACCGAGGCGGGTGGTGTATAAGCCACCTGTTTGGCACCTTGGCCGGCATTTCCATCATGCAGGTAATCGCTGCCGAAGAATCCGGTCGTGCTATTCGCGGAGGTCCACGCGCCGGTGATGGTGACGCGCGCGGCATCCGAGTTGTCCACCACGATCACGGGCGATCCGACCGATGGCTCGCCGAGAGCTTGTCCGGCGGCGAGCAGCGCGGGCCGGAGTTTTGAATAGGCAACCTGCTGGACATCGAGATCGTCACGGATCGCGAGGTCCGCGCCGATGGCAGCGGATTGCGAAAGGATCATGAAGACCGGTTCCATGCGGATCGATCCGAATGCCATGTGGCTTGCGGACAGGCTCCAAGGCACGAGCAGGTTGCGACACTCGGTCGTCTTGGGGACGATGGCCCTGTAGGAAACCGGATAGGGATTTGGCACGGTCATCTGCACGTCGCCCTCGTTTTTCACCACACCGTTTTTCACATGGCGCTGCACGTGGTGCGAGTCCATCGAGTAGGCGGCGAGGCCGATGGAATCAGCAGCCACGGTTTCACCGCTGCAATGGTGCTGGTTCATGACGTAGTCGGAAACCATGCGCCGCGCCTCCCGCACATAGAGCTGCCACGGCCAGTTTCCGTTATCGGTGAATTCATCGGCGGGCAAACCCCATGAAGCGTAGCTGTTCCGGATGGACAGAGGCACGCGGGTATGGTTCTGGAGAGTCCATAACAGTCCTCGCTGCCAGTTTTCATGCTGCTTGGCGAGCGCGAGCCTTTGATTGTGATTCAGGGTGGCCCAGTTCCAGCCGGGTCCGTAGTTTTTTCCAATGTAGTCGGTGGAAATGCCGCCGGTGTTATTGGAATCCGTTTTGCGGTTAGGTATCAGATCCAGTTTGAAAAATCCCGAGGTCTGGCCTGCGTCAATGGAGCGGAAAAGCAGTTCGTAATCGGCCTCGTTATAGCCCGGAGGTTGGGCAACCATCACCCGGTTCGCCGCCACGTCCGTTAGAGCCATGCGGAAACAGTAGGACTGGAGCCTGGCATCCCCGTCGCCATCGGAACCGCCCGGGCCTGCGTTCACTCCCGGAAGCAGGCCGCTCGCTGGATTTCCCGCAATCACGTAGGGATCGATGCCGTTGGGAAGTTGGTTCTTCGTAGCCCTCGCCGCCTGGATGCCGCTGTAGTCCTCGCCGTAGGTGGCGTTCGCCTCCCGACCGACGGTGAATGAAACGCCCGCACCGGGAAGGAGGTCGCCCTCGTAACTGGCGTCGATGAACATCTTTCCGGCAAACTCGCGCCCGTCCTCGAGACGGATGTATTGGATGCGGTCTCCGTCCTTCACCACACCGTCGTCCAGATCCAGCCGGCCCGTGACGACGGGAACATTTTGCTCGCTGATCATCGACTGGAAAACCGACTCCGCCACCTTGGGTTCGAACACCGAAGCGATCTCCATCGTGGCGTTGAAAGCGGAGCCACCCTGTCCTGAATTCCCATAGGATGAGCGTGACTGCAGGTTCCAGGCGGAATCGTTCTGATAGTGCAGATAGACGCGATGATAGAACTCGCGGCTCAAGCCTCCGAGGATGGAACTTTCGCCGAGGTCCGTCCAGCCGAGGCCGCTGGTGGTGAGCCCGCCGAGGTGGGGTGTTGGGGAAATGAGGACGACCGAGCGCCCGGATTTCCTCGCCTGGACGGCTGCGACGACTCCTCCGGAAGTGCCTCCGTAGACGACGATGTCATAGGACACAGGAGCTGCGGAGACGTGGGCGGAGATGACTGCTAGAATGAGGAGCCGTTTCAAGGTGTTTCGATTTTATGACGGAGAGAGCGCGCGTGTCAGACCGGGTATTTCATGGTTTTACCGGTCCTGAAGGGTGACGCGAAGGAAGTTTTTCCCGGCGGGCAGCTCGACCTGACGGTTGTAGGTTTCAAGCGTTCCCCACTGGGTGAGGTTGTCACTTTGCTGGACCTCGAAGATGAGATTCACCGGGTCATCGGAGTTTTGCGAAAGCATCACGCCATTGTTTCCAAGACCGATCATTCCGTCAGCCGTGTAAAGATCAAACCAGTCGGGGTGGGTCTTGATGCCGGCGATCAGGACGGCGTCGGACACGTTCGGATCCAGCCCGAGAACGGCCTCTTGGGAATCGGTCAAGCCGTCGTTGTCACTGTCGTTACCCGCCACGGCGGAATGGGGAGCCACATCGGCGAAAGTGACTCCCACCCTCAGCTCGTCCACCAGCAGCTTGCTGCCGTTCTGCCCGGCGATCCGCACTCGGTCGAAATCGAAATTCGAACCATTGATGGTGGCGGCGGGAGACGCGGGATTACCGGTAAGGTCCGGATCGATAAATACCTCAACGCGGTCGGCGCCGCCCGTGCCACCGGCCTTGGTGAGCTTCAGCGCGACGAAGTGGGTCTGTCCGAAGGTGCCGCGTGAGGTGTTCACGCTGGCTCCTCCGGTGAGATTGCTGGTGAGATAGATGGCCGCCGTGGTCGTTGAACCCGGATTATGCACCGAGAACGATGGCTGGGCTCCGCGGTAAAACGAAACTCCCTCGAAGTTGCTGTTAGCTGCGGGGAGCTGATAGAGAAACGAGATCCAGACGTTGTTGAGCTGCCCGCTGCTCAAGTCCCGCAGGCTTCTGGTGGTGGCGGTGCCGGAGGTGTCGGCCGAAAGGCCGGAGGCATTCAGGACGTTCCCCAGCGAATCGGTGAAACCCAAGCCGACCGCACCGGTGACCGTAGACTCCCCATCCTGGAACCATGCGCCGGACCACCCGCTTCCCCCTCCCTGGCTACCGAGGGGGGACGCCGATGCGTAGTCGAAGGACTCGCCACCGATCTGCGCGGCGTCGCAGGACAGTGACAGCAGGCCCGCAGCCAGCCAATAAAATGGACTTTTCATGATCCGAATAAATTAGTGTCAATTCCGGCTGCGGACTACGGGAAACCACGCCGGGCGGGTGGAGTCCGTAAAGTTAGAATCAGGGGGCGGGTTCGGTTTTCACCCGGAGGAAACCCTTGCTGCCGAGACCTTCGGAGGCATCCAGTCGGAAGCGCCGGTATTCATAGTCCGCCGGGAGTCCGCCGGTGCCGGTGGCGGGCGAGGCCTCGCTGACGGCGCTGGTTGGGAACGCCAGATCGAGGGATCCTTCGATGGTGTATTTCACTCCATCCGAGGTGGCTGATAGAGGTGAGCCGGCGAAGACGGGCGAGCCGCCGGCCTTGCGCACGGCGATGGTGAGTGTGAGATCCTTTTGCGAGTTCGCATTAGTGTCCACGACGGCCAAAGATTTATAGCCGTTGTCCGCGCCATTGTTAGGATTGCCGTTGAGGGCGAACTCGGCGAGGTTGTTAGTGCCGTCGCCATCGGGATCCGCGCCCTTGCCGACGATGGCGGGGTCGGTCACACCGGAGAAGTAGGTGTTGATCCAAGTTTCGTAGGGAGGGGAGCCATCGGCGGCGACCGTTAGTTTTCCGTCGGATTCGGTGAAGGTCCACGCTTTGCCGCCACCCACCAATTTCCAGATGCCGGAATTCACGGGCGTCTCGGTGAAGGTGCCGCTGGTGCCGCTCACCGCGAAGGTGGAGCTGAAGGGCGTGGGATTGGCCAGGCTGCCGACGTTCACCAGCGTCCACGAATTGCCGGGCGTGGAATTAGAGCCGCCCAAATCGATCCTGAGAGTGCCGTTGTATTGAAGCGTGCCGGTGCCGCCGACCGAATTGGTGACGCCGTTGGTTGTCGGATAGAACCGGAGCTCGCCCGCGCTGCTGATGGTCAGATTGGCACCGGAATTGATCGTGGTATCCCCGGTATTGCGATTCAGACCGGCGAGGGTCTGGGTGAAGACTCCCCCGATGACGAGTTTCACGTTGTCCTGAATGTTGCCGGGAAAGCTGCTGGCAGCCGCCGGGTTGAGGGTGAGGGTGGACTGGACGACTCCGGAATTCTTGATGGTGGCGGCGACGGTCCCAACGGTGCCGACGAGTCCGGCGACGGATTGGTTGAATCCGCCGAGATCGAAGGTGGGGGATCCGAGTGTGGCGGCAGAGGGTCCCACGATCAGGTCGGAGGTGGTTGGCAGCTTGTTGTTGCCGCCGATCTTGACGCTGCCTCCGTTCGAGAAGATGCGGGTGGCACCGGTCCACGAGCAGGTTCCCGCGAGCGTGATGGTATCGGATGAGCCGTCCCCTGCGCGGAAATACGGGCTCATTCCGGCGACCGCTTCGGTGATGTTCCCGGTGAGGGTGAGGCTGGCGTCGTTCTGCACGCCGATGCGGGTGTTCCCGGCGGTGCCCGCGGTGCCTGATAGAGCGATGTTGCCAGCCCAGGTGTTGTTGCCGGTGTGGGCCTGAAGCGCACCGCGCTGGTTCAAGGAGCCGGTGTAGAAATAATTGAGATTACCGTTGCCGGGGCCCGAGATGGTGGCGGTCTGGGCACTGCCGTCGGTAATACCACCCGCGAGGACAAAGGTGGCGTCGGTCGCGACGGTGATGTCTCCGGTGGTGCTGTCGGCCGCGTCCTTGACCACTGCTCCGGCGGTGACAGTGGAGGTCCCCGTGTAGGAGTTGGTGGTGTTGGAGAATCTCGCGATTCCCGCGCCGATCTTGGTCAGTGCCCCGCTGCCGGTGATCGGTAAGCTGATGGTGTGCTGGCCGGCGAAATTGTAGGTAAGCGTTCCGTTGTTCTGGATGCCTGACGAGGTGTCGATGCTGCCGTCCACCGTTCCATTTCCGATCTGCAACAGGCCTTCGCTGATGAGTGTGGGGCCGGTGTAGGTATTGATGCCGGTCAAGGTCAATGTGCCGGTGCCTGCCTTGGTGAGACCGCCGTTCGAGATAACTCCGTTGATAGCCGCTCCGCCGGTATTTGCCACCGTGATGATGCGGGTCGCGCCTGTCAGGTCAACATTGCCCGCCAGTGTCAGCACGTTGTTACCCGCCGTTATTGTATTCAGGGTGAAGTCGCCACTCATGGTGACAAGATTTGGAACGGTCCTGGATGCTCCACGGGCGGTGATGGAACCGGCAGCCAGGGTGAGCTGACCTGTGCCAAAGGCGTTGCCGTTGTCAATCTGGAGGTCGCCGCCGTTGATGGTGGTGCCGCCCGAATAGGTATTTGCGACCCCCAGACGCTGGGTGCCTATCCCTTCCTTCAGCACCGAGCCGCTGCCGCTGATGACGCCATTGTAAGTGAACGTGGTGCCGATTCGGTTATAAACCAAGGTTCCATTGTTGATGATGTCGGTGGTGTTGGTAATGGTGCCGTCGGTGGTGCCATCGCCAAGCCGGAGGGTGTTACCCGTGCCGATGGTGGTCGTGCCGGTGTAGGTGTTGGCATTGGTGATGACGACCGTTCCATTGGTGCCACTCAGTACCAACGGTCCGCTGCCGCCGATCCCTGAGCCGGTGCCGCTCGTCAGGGTGTAGGTTCTCGCGCTGCTGTTGGAGAAGGTGACCCCACTCGGGTAGACCGTGGAAGGGATATCGACCGTGGTGACAGGTGTCGTGTCATTGAAAATCACCGTATCACCATACTGATAGCCATCGGGCAGACTCCAATTGGCCGAATTGAGAGGGTCGCTGTCCCAGGTGTTGTTAACCGTTCCCTTCCAAACGTTCGCCAGGGCCGTGACATTGAGATACAGCGCTGTGGCTGTTTGATTGAGCTCGAAGGTGGAGCGTCCGGAAAAAGTCGTCAGGAGATAGAAAGATCCGGTACCGGTGAGGGAACCATATTTAAGCAGCTTGATGGTGTTCGTGGAAGTCGTCAGCGCCGTCAAACCTGCTAGAGACACATCCACCTCTCCATTCAAGGTGACCGAGCCCGCACCCAAATCGATGAGTGGTGCCGTCGGATTCGTCGAGGCGGCAAAGTCAACGTTGAGGTTGGAAAAGTCGGTGGGGGCCGCTCCGAGGGTGAGGCTGGAAGGCTTCAAAGGACTCACGGATGGACTGGTCACCTTGACCGCGAGGGTCGTTTGATCCGCCACTGATAGGGATCCGACTGTCGAGCTTCCAGTAATGGCCAGAGTGCCGCTTGATAGGGTGGTGGCACCACTGTAATTGTTGGCGCCCGCAAGTGTCAGGATGGAACTCGTGCTGGTGTTTTTCGTCAGCGAGCCCGTGCCGGTAATGGCTCCGGAAAGAGTCTGGTTGGCGCTGCTGCTGTAAACCAACGCCGCTGAGTTCGCGATGGGACTCGCGTAGGCTCCGCCATTCAAGTTGGCGGCACCGCCAATGACGATGGAGCCTTGGGAAATGGTCAGAGGAGTCGTTGCGATGTTGGCAAGGAGGTTGCCAGTGGCGTTGAGGGTCAGCGTCCCTGCTCCGGTTTTCGTCAATACTGCATAGGTCGCCCCGTCGAACTTGCTGTTGAACACCCAATCGCCTGATCCAGCGAAGGTCATATTGCGCCCGCCGCCTGCCGCAGGGCCTGTGCCGACGGCGATGGGGGTGGTCGCACCGGTTCCCCACGTGACCGGGCTGGCTGAGTTGTTCGTCAGCGTGAAGGATTCGGTGGTGAGCGACCCCACGCCGAAGACGATCCGGCCGCCGTTGATACTGACCGCACCATTTGTGACGGTGAAGTTGCTGCCAGATGCCATGCGCAGGTATTGGGCCCCGCTTGCAAAGGTGAGAGGGTTGGTTTGATTCACATTGATGGCGGCGATGGCACCAGGCGAGGCGAACATCGCGGCGTTCATGACGAGGTCCGTCGTGGAGCTGTCGAATCCGCTGAATTCCAAGGTATCGCCGGAGGCAGGGAGGACGTTTGCTGTTGGGCTTCCCGGGGTGCCCCAGTTGGTTCCACTGTTCATCGAAGTGTTGGGGCCGTCGGTGCCGGACACGGTCGCGCCGCCATCCCAGACTCTTGTTGCCGCTCGGGCGGACGATACGTAAAGGAACGAAAAGGCGAGGGCGGCACACATGCTGGCGCACGTTGGGGTACCGATCGAGTATTTCGCGCGGCAAAGGAAGGGGGATGGCTTGAGTTTCATGAGTTTTTTTGGTTTTGGGGTTTTGGATTTGGGTTTTGGATTTCTTCGGAAAATGGAGCAGCTCAAGGCATGACGTTCAGACGGAAGAATTTTCTCCCCTCGGCCAGCGGGGCAAAGGCACGGACCGGTATTTGGATTTGCTGGATCTCGCCGTGATTCTGGACGGGAGCGTGCAGGTACAGTTGCGGGGAGGGATTCCAGTGCAGGAGATCGTCGGATTCCTCGATGGAGTATCCGAGGCCGGCGGCGGCGCGTTGCCGGTCGAACTGGAAATAGAGGATGTCACCCTGCGCGAGGATGGAGGTCCGGGGCCAGCTTTCGGTGCCGCTGAAGAAGCGGAGGAGATTGACGGCACCGCTGCCGTCCGGATCGGCGAACGGGCCGGAAATGGAGGGGTCTGCCAGCTCCGCTGAGCTGAAGCGGGTGAAACGCCAGGAATCGAAGGGCTTGTCGCTCACGACGATGACGGCGGAGGTGTTTCCATTCAACGAGTAAGCGGCGTTCGCGGAAAGCTGGATCGCAAGGGTTTTCTCCCCCTGAGGAATCATCGAAGAAAGAGCCGCAAGTGGCAGCTTGAACTCGCGCTTGCCAGCGGGGATGGTGACCGATCCGGTAGGTTGCGGTGTGAATCCGGAGGGGTTGGCGCTGCCCGACATTTGATAGGAAACCTGCAGCGGAGCGGCGGTATCGCCGTCGCGGGTGAAAACGATGGCCGCAGGTATGGAATCGCCACGGATGATCGTGGGAACCGTGCTGAAAATCCGGACGGTGGGTGGCAGGCCCATCTGCGTCCACATGGCGGCGTCCGCGATGACATAGCCGTTGACGCCGGTGTTCGTGAGTAAAAGGTTGCCGGTCGTTCCCGCGTTGAAGGAGAAAACTCCCAGATCGAACCAGGTGCCGCCGTTCGCCTGCTGGTTCACGGTGGTATTGGTCACGCCGCCACTGCGCGTGATGGAAATGGGGACATTGGTGGCGCGGTTGGTGTTGGCGCTCCAACGGAGGGAGACGCGGTAATTTGCGGTGCTGGGGAGGACGGGGGTGAAGCGGACGGATTTCTGACCGATTCCTTCATTGCCGTCGTGGAGATAGCTGGCGCCGTTAAAGCCCGCGGTCGCGGAGGAGATGGTCCAGATCCCGGTCGTGACGACGCCGGTGGCATCCTCGGTATCGACAACAATGCCTGAGGCCGCCGCGGCCAAGCTGAGAACTCCGCCGTCGGCCCGGAGCACCGCCGCGAGTTTTTCGTAAGGGACCTGCTGCACGCTGATGCCGTCATTGATCGCCATTGCGGCTGCGGTGGCTGCGGATTGCCCCAACGTCATGAAAACGGGCTCCATCCGAGCCGAAGCGAAGGCACCATGGGTGGCCGAGAGGCACCAGGGAACCAACAGGTTTTCGCATTGCCCGACCTTGGGGATCAGCGAGCGATAAGAGATCGGATAAGGAGCCGGAACGGGTTGGCCGATACCGCCTTCGTTTTTCACCGCGCCGGCGTTGTTGAAGCGCTGCGTGCAATGGGAGTCCATCGTGTAGGCACCCATGCCCACGGAATCCGCGGCGACGACCGTGCCGGCGCAGTTCATCGTGGTCATCACATAGTCGGAGACCATCCTTCGCGCCTCGCGGACGTAGAGCTGGGGCGGGAAATTCCCGTTATCGGTGAACTCGTCGGCCGCCAGGCCCCAACTCGCATACAGTCCGGTCGCGCCGACTTTGGCGAGCACGCGCGGGTGGTGCTGGATGGTCCAGATGAGGCCCAGTTGCCAATAGGCGTGCTCCGCGGCAAGCGCGGCCCGTTGCTGATGGTTGAGGGTGGACCAGTCCCAGCCCGGTCCCCAGTTTTTTCCGATGTAGTCGAGGGAAACGCCGCCTGAATTGTTGGTGTCCGTCTTGCCATTCGGCATGGCATCGTTTTTCAGGAACGTCGTCTGCCCGGCCTCGACGGCGCGAAGCACGAGCTCGAAATCCGCCTCATTGTAGTTCGCGGGTTTCGCCACCATCAAGCGGTTCGCGGGATTGTTAGTGAGGCACATCCGGTAACAAAAAGCCTGGAGGTTTCCGTCACCGGTGCCGTTCGCGGCGACGCTCGCCTTGATGCCGGGCAGCAATCCGCTCGCCGGATTTCCCTTCACCTTGTATGGGTCGAGGTTCGCGACCACTTCGTTCCCCGCCCCGGTTTGCACCCCGTTGATCGTTTCCCCGTAAACCGAATTCGCCTCGCGTCCGACCGTGAAACTCACGCCCGCCTGGGCCACGACGTCGCCTTCGTAGCTGGCATCGATGAACATCTTGCCGGTGAAAATCCGGCCGTCCTCCAGCTTGATCGAGATTATCCGCTGGCCATTCATCGCCACACCATCGGATAGATCCAGCAGGCCGGTGAAAATCTCCACCTTGGTCTCGGCGAGCATCTCATCGTAGATTTGCGTGGCGACCTTCGGCTCGAAAATGTAACCAAGCTGGTTCGTTTGATCGAAGGCCGCCGGGACGTGCTGGCCGGCCATCGACTTGACCGTGGTCCAGTTCGGCTGCGCGGCGTAGTAGAGATAGACGCGGTGGTAGAACTCCTTGCTGAGGCCGCCGAGGATCGCGGGGTTTTTCAAGTCCGTCCATCCCAAGCCGCTGGTGGTGAGCCCGCCGAGCTGGACGGTGGGGGAAACCAGCGCGACTTTCTTTCCCATTTTCGCGCCCGCCACCGCCGCGGTGATGCCGCCGGAGGTGCCGCCGTACACGACGAGATCGAAGTCCTCGGGATGGGCGGATACGGCCGCGACGGAGAGGCCCGCACAAGCGAATAGCCGGGCAAGGATGCGCGGATGGAACAAAAGAGATGAGATGCCGAAATGAAACATGGGTTGGAACTGGCAGCAGTTACCCGACACTGGACCCGGAGAGAGGGCTTGAAATCCCTCTTTCGGGTGATCGACAGCGGAATTTTTTCCCTCGCCTTGGGCAAGGGTTCGTCCCGTATAAACGGGAGATTCCTCCAAGCATGAAAATCCCATGGCTGTTGCTGGCGATGCTTTGCTGCTCCGGCCTTTCCTCCGGTGCGGACCTGCCTGCGTCCCAGGTGCGGCCGATCCGGGAAATCCAGACCGCCGCCACCGTCGAGCCGTTCGAGCAATCGGAGGTGATCGCGGAGGGGGTGGTGACTTGGGTGGAAGCCGGAGCGGGCCCCGGGTTTTACATCCAGGACTCCAGCGGGGGATTGCTGGTGACCCGGGAAAACGGTCCCGGCCCGAAGGTGGCCGAGCGGGTGCGCATCAGGGGAACGTTGAGCCGTGGAGATTTCGCCCCGGTAATCCGCCAAGCGGAATACCAAAGCCTTGGGCCGGGTGGGATGCCCAATGTGGTTAGAGCGTCCGGCGGAGGCTTGCTCAACGGTTCCTTCAATGGCGAACGGGTGGAAACGGATGGCTGGATCCGATCGGCGGAGATGATCGACGCCACGACCATGGTTGGTCTGTTGGATTCCGGAGCGTCGCGGATCAGCTTCCGGATCAACAACGTGAAAACTCTGAAACCGGAAAAACTCATCGCCGGCAAGGCCTGGGTGCGCGGCGTCGCCAGTCCCGCTAGATCGCGCGGGACCATCCGGCAACTGGTGGAAGTGCAATTGCTCGCCAATGGCGAGGAGGACTTCCGCTGGGAGCAGCGCGAAACCGCGTCGCCATGGACCCTCCCTCCCACGCCGTTGCGCAACGCGTTCCAGTATCACCCGGCTCAAACCCGCGGCGAACGGCTTCATGTGCGCGGCAAGGTGGTGATGGTGGCAGACGGCATCGCCTGGCTGCATGACGGGGAGGCCGGACTGGCGATGCGGAGAGCGGATGCGGTGAAGGTCAGTCGCGGGGATCAGGTGGAGGTGGTGGGTTTCCGCGACCTCGAAGATTTCCTGCCGGTTTTGTCGGATGCCGTGATTCGCCCGGACAACGGGGCGGAAATTGTGTTGCAGCCCAAGCAACTCCAAGCGGCGGCGCTGCGGGAAGGGCTGCACCACGGCGATTTTGTTTCGGTGACCGGACATCTGCTGGACCGGATCGACGCTCCCATCGGAAGCGCGGACCGGCGGGTGGTTCTGGCGTTGCAGTCCGACCGTGGCGTCTTCACCGCCGAGCTGGACGCCCGCGGTTCCGGGGTGTTAGGCCATTTGGAAACCGGCAGCCTGTTGCGCGTGACGGGTATTTGCTCGGTCCAAACGGACATGACGGGTGAGACCACCGGATTCAAAATGCTGGTCCCGGATGCCGCCTCCATCGCCGTCGTTGAGGCTGCTCCTTACTTCACGCCGAGACGTCTGCTGGTCCTTCTGAGCATCACCCTGGCCATCCTGTTGGCAGCCGCCCTGTGGGCGTATTTTCTCGCGCAGCGGAATCTCCGGCTGCGTGCGGAAATGCGCGAGAGGTTGGCGGTCTCGGCAGAACGCAGCCGCCTCGCCTGCGATCTCCATGACACTCTGGAGCAGGGACTAACAGCCATTCATCTCCAGCTTCACGCGATCGGTCCCTCGCCACAGGAAGCATCCGGTGAAACCCAGGAGAGGGTCGGAGCGGCGCGGCGGCTGGTGCAGCAATGTCATTCCGAAATCAGGCGATCCATCTGGAACCTGAGGTCGGAGGCGCTCGAACACTTCGATCTCGGCGACGCGCTTCACCGCGCGGCCCAGTCCCTGTTCCTCGGATCCCGGACCCGCGCGATATTCCGCCAGCAGAAGGGCGAAAGGAAAATCCCCCAACTCATCGGCGACAACGTGCTGAAAATCGGCCAGGAAGCCATCACCAACGTGCTCAAGCACGCGAATGCCTCCGTGTTGCGGATCGATCTAACCACCACGAACGATCTTATTTCCCTGGCGATCAGCGACGACGGCAACGGCTTCACCCCATCCACCGCTCCAGATGGAAGCACCGGACATTTCGGCCTGATGGGAATGGGCGAACGTGCGGAGCGGATCGGCGGAAAACTGGACGTCAGCAGCCAGCCCGGCGAGGGAACCACCATCCGCATCGAAGTGCCGCTAACCCATCCATCCTCATGAACACCAAAATTTCCATCAGCATCCTCATCACCGATGACCATTTCGTGGTCCGCGAGGGCCTGCGCAGCATTCTCCGCCGGGAGCCGGATTTTACCGTGGTGGGTGAAGCCGCCAACGGCCTCGAGGCGGTCTCCGCGCATGCCAAACTGCGCCCCGACGTCACCATCATGGACCTGCGGATGCCGGTTTGCGGGGGAGTGGAGGCGATCCGGAAAATCCGTGCCGCGGACCCGGTGGCACGGATTCTGGTGTTGAGCAATTTCGAAGGCGATGAGGATATTCACGCGGCCCTAACCGCAGGGGCGATGGGCTATTTGCTCAAGCACAGCTCGGGAGATCAGGTCACGCCCGCCATCCGCTCGTTGATGCTGGGAAAACGCTGGATCCCGCAGGAAGTGGCCGGTCACCTGGCCTCCCGCGAACGGGGGGAAATCCTTTCGGAGCGGGAGCGGGAAATCGTCAGGTTATTGGTGTTAGGAGAGGCTAACAAGCAGATCGCCTCCGCATTGGGCATCACGGAGCAGACGGTGAAGTCCCATGTCAAAAACATCCTCGCGAAACTCCAGGTGCGTGACCGCACGGAAGCGGTCACGGTGGCCCTGCGCCGGGGTATCGTTCATTTGCCCGAGGCATGAAATCCAGCGGATCACACCCGATGGTTCGGCTTGAGTGACATGGATGATTGCAGCTCCCCCGATGCGCCTTGGCATTCCGCCGGATGTTTTTTCCGATCCGGTGCTAATTTTTGGCCATGCCAGACCATTCAAATGTGACGAGAATCATGAATGACCCATTCTCCACTGCCGGGAACGACCACACCGCGAAGGTTCAGGGGTTGTTCATTCAGCACCAGCCGGTGATCCGCGGCTTCGTGCTTTCGATGATTCCGGACTTCTCACTGGCGGACGACGTGATCCAGGAAACGTTTCTCATCGTGACGAAGAAGGCTTCGTCATTTGAAATTGGCACGAGTTTCTCGGCATGGGTGAAAACCATCGCACGCTTCAAGGCGCTGGAGGCCATCCGTGCGAGGAAGTTTGAAACACTTTCCGAAGAAGTGCTTGAGGCCCTGAGCACCGAGCCGCACGAGTTCGCCGGAGACATCGACGAACGGCTTGCCCTGCTGCGCGGATGCATCAATCAGCTCCCTCCTCAGGCCCGCCGTTCGATCAACTACCGCTATCAGAACGAGCACCTGCCGCCCCAGATTGCAAGCCTAACGGGTTGCACGGTGCAATCGGTGAATGTCACCCTGTCCCGTGCGAGGGCTTTCCTTCGCGAGTGCGTCCAGCGCAAGATGGCCACCTCCCCAACTTAAGCCATGTTTGACGAAGACAGACTTGAACGATTGATCTCAGCCCACTTCGACAGAGAGCTGACGGCGGACGAGCGCGTTGAACTGGAAGCCATGTTGCTTTCCTCAACGAAAGCGCGGCAGGTTTTTCTCGATCACGCGGACTTTCATGGCCTGCTGCGTGAGCAGGCCATGCAAGCGGGTGGCGTGGAATGGCTGGGAAAAACGGCACCTCCCCGGCGGACGAGCCCCCGTTTCCCGAAGGGTGCCTGGATCGCAGCTGGACTGGCGGCCAGCATTGCATTGGGGTGGTGGCTCCTGCCGAAGGTCGGGAAATCTCCAACGGCATCTAACACCACCACGCCGCCGGCAGCATCGGTCGATACCACACCTCCCGCTAATGATGAGGTGGCGCTGCTAGGGATGGCGGTCGATGTCGAGTGGAACGGGCGGACATTTACAACGGGAGAAGCCTTGCCAAAGGGCCTGCTGAACATCCGCAAAGGCACGCTGCGGCTGGATTTCTACAGCGGGGCACGGGTGATCCTCGAAGGACCCGCACAACTGGAGCTGTTGTCGCAGAACCTTGCCAGGCTCGATGAGGGCAAGCTTACCGCCAAGGTGCCGCCACCGGCTCACGGCTTCACGGTTTTGAACGGCAACCTGCGCGTGGTGGATCGGGGAACCCAGTTCGGCATGAGCGTGACCGACGCGGACAACTGCACGGTGCATGTATTCGATGGCGAAGTGGAGCTTCAAGGAGATGTGCCGGAAGCTACGGCACGGAAATTGTTTGAAGGAGAGGCAGTGTCCATCCATGCGGGGAAGTCCTCCGCCATCGCCGCGGACCGGCGTTCGTTTGCCAGTCCGGTGGGCATCCTGCAGGCCGCCGCCAAGGAAACCGAAGCCCGGTGGCAACAGTGGCGGACAAGATCCCAATCGCTGCGCGAGGCACCCGGCCTGCTGGCCTACTTCGATTTCGAGGATTTCGATTCCTCAAGCATGACCCTGCCTAACCGTGCCTCGGGCGCGCATGAGGATTCCAACGGATCGGTGATCGGTTGTGAGAAACTCACGGGACGCTGGGATCAGAAAACCGCTCTTGGTTTTGCCAAGACCAGCGATCGGGTGAGGTTCCGCACGGAAGGCAGCAGCCCGTCCATCACCTTGATGGCATGGGTGCGCGTGGACAGCCTGCCTCTGGATCACAACTCGCTGCTTTCGATGGCTCCCGGCGAGGTGGGCGAGGTTCACTGGAAGCTGGATCGATCCGGGCGACTGTTGTTTGGATTGAGAGCCGCTCCGGAACTCCGCTACGATTCCTGGGAACGCCTCGAAAGTCCGCAAGTGGTGACACCTAACGATTTCGGCCGGTGGATGCACTTGGCAACGGTGATCGATGCGGATAAAAGCGAGATGCGCCACTACGTCAACGGCAAGCAGGTCGCCAGTGGTCCGCTCTTACGGCACACGCCGATCCAATTCGGCACAGCAAATCTCGGCAACCTCGACGCCACCTGGTATCGGACCCAACCGGTCCGCAACTTCAACGGCCGGATCGACGAGTTCGCACTGTTCACCCGCGCCCTAACAAGTGAAGAGATCGCGGCAATGCAGTGAATACCCCCTTGGTTTTTCAGTGCGGCTTCTCATCAGGTCGTTGCAATAGTGACCATTGAGTATCAGTTTCCGCACCTACGACGGGTGTTCTATCCAGACCATCTTCTCCTGTCGTCTTCGGAATATTCGTTAGCGGGCAGACTCCCCGGCGAGGAATATGATGCCGTTATCCGGAAACATGGTGCATGGTAAAAATGTGTCCAAGTTGGCTTTCTGATCGTTTTAAACGAACTCAAATGTTAGGTTCCGACAACCGTCGAGACACAAGGCTCATCGGGCCAGTGCCGTGGCGCTCCACAGCAAGGCAGCCTGACCATGCAAATCGCCGAGGACTCTGGGACGCTCCAGATAAAATTCACGGCTGTTCTTCTTGTCCGTCCCCACACAGACTTGGCACACCTCGCCGTCTCCGTGAACATTGCCGGCCAAGGCGATCCAACCCTTCCGAGCAACCGGCCCGTAGACGTCGGAATCCAGCCAGCCTTCCTTCACTCCGGAAACCATCGCGAAGGTGAACATCCCGGTGCAGGATGCCTCAGGCCAGGACTTGAGATCGTCGACGAGTTGATACCACATGCCGCTTTCGCTTTGGGACTCCTTGAGAGTGGCCATCATTTTCAGATAGCCCTCGAGGATGCGGGCACGATCCGGATTGTCCTTTGGCAAGCTGCGCAGGAGTTCGGTCATTCCCGCAGCCATCCAGCCATTCCCCCGTCCCCAAAAAAATGGCACATCGGGCGCATGGTAAAAAAGTCCGTTGGGCTTTTGGAGCTTGTCCAAATAGGCGACCATCTCCTTCGCGGCGCGATCAATGTATTTCCGTTCCCCGGAAGCCCGGAACATCTGCCCCTGCGCCATCGTGATCATATACATGTCGTCGATCCAGAATCGGGTCTGCCAGCTCAACCCCTGCTGCATGTGGACCTTCGCCTCCTCGTTGAACCGCCAGCTCAATCCCCCCTGCGGTTTTCCACCCTCGTCGCCTTTGTTGATGATTTCCTCGGTAGGCTCCCACTGGATATCGGCAAAATTCCTGGCGACTTCGAGAGCCCGCTGGTTGCCGGATTGCAGGAAAATCTCGGCAGCCAGCGCGGCGAGAACATTCCGGTCGACATGATTGGGAGGGGGTATTTGGTAAGTCTCTTCGTTCAAAAGCGGAGTCGTCCGCTCGATCAGCACTTTGGTCAACTCCAGCTGCCCGCTGGCCTTGGCAAAAGTCAACGCGCCATACCACGCCACGACGTCCTGATATCGGATCTCGCCTTTCTTGCCGGAATCAGCCCTGTTTTTGAGCGTTTTGAGGAATCGTTCGGTGACGCGGGTGCCGATCAGCTTTGGCGAAGTGCCCTCCGGCCAGTCACTGAAATAGTTTTCGGCGGCCCGTCCGGCCAGCGAAGTCAAGATGAGGCAAAAAGCGCACGCGACGGTGGCTCCAAGAACGAGAGGATTTTTCAACTGCATGTATGCTACATGCAGGCTCGGTGGGAAAACTTAGCAAGAATTTTGGTTTTTGAAAAACCGGAGTGTTGTCTCGAGCCCCTCGTCCAAACTGTATTGCGGACTCCAACCGGCGGCCTGCAGCTTGTCGGTGCCGACGAGCCGTTCCGCTAGACCGCCGATGGTGATCTGACCGCCGTATCCGGCACTTGCGATCCTTGAATCGTCGCGCCGCGCTTTCTGGCGGGACCCAAGACAGGTTATTTAAGTAGCAACGGCATTTAGCTCGTGCTAAATGCGCTTGACGGACGCCTGAATGATCGTGAAACTCGTCTCGTAGTCACGAGACATGAAGCTCATCATTGACGGGCTTCGTGATTCTCATATCGAGGAGACACCCATCATCTGTCCGTTTGAAAGGCCCCGACAACGATTCACCCCGAAAACATTCGCAACCCATGAACCCATCCGATTTTCCGACCAACCCTCGCCGCGGCTTTCTAAAAGCGCTTGGCGGCATCACAGCGGGCCTCGTCACGCTCCCGACGTTTTCCCGCGCGCAATCGGGCGAGTCCACGCCGTCCCGCCTAACCGGTGCGAAATACATGGGTGATTTCGCGGCACCGAAACTCGACAAGGTTAAGGTGGCCATCATCGGTGTTGGCGCGCGGGGCTCCGGTCACGCAGTGCAACTCGCCGGTCTCAAGGGTGTTGGATTCGTCGGCATCTGCGATCTCGTCGAAGGTCGTGCCAGGCGTTCCGAAGCCGCCGTGGTCAAGGCCGGCCACACTCCGAAAGTCTATTTCGGTGAGGAAGGCGCATGGAAGAAGATGCTTGAGGAAACCAAGCCGGATGCTGTTTTCATTGCCACGCCGTGGGATCATCACGCGCCGATGTGTATCGAGTCGATGAAGGCCGGAGCGCACGCGTTCTCGGAAGTGCCGATCGCTTACACCATCGAAGACATGTGGAAGATCGTCGATACCTCGGAGGCGACCGGACGCCACTGCATGATGATGGAAAACGTCAACTACGGCCGCGAGGAATTGGTCTATCTGAACATGATCCGTCAGGGCGTGCTCGGTGATCTGCTGCATGGCGAGGCCGCCTATCTCCACCCGCTGTGCGGGCAGATGGAGAATGGCGATTCCACCGGATCGTGGCGGACTTTCCAATACGCTAGCCGCAACGGCAACCTCTATCCGACGCACGGTCTCGGCCCGGTCGCCCAATACATGAGCCTCGCCCGAACCGAAGATAATTTCGGCCGCATCGTGTCGTTCTCGTCGCCCGCCAAAGGCCGCGCTTTG
>NZ_JBDSCX010000021.1:0-23808 GCF_039920825.1 Luteolibacter sp.
AGTCACGCAGGCTGGTGCGAGACTACGAGGTGAAAACAAGCCATTCGGAATCGATGATCTACCTGTCCATGAGCAAGAGAATGCTCGCCAGAATCGGCTGATAGATAATTTTAAGACAGCCTCTTAGACGACGAAGTTGGCAATGCCCCCAAATCGTATGCCATGAAAAATTTCACAGGTTTAGTTTTGGTGATGTCAAAAGCTTTACTATGCGTAGTGGGATCAGACCGGTGGATAGAAGGAGATCAATCCAAGGCTCAGGTCATCCATCTAACGATCAACGGAATCAATCGCGTACACGTCGCGTTTCGCAAGAACGCGACTACACGTAAACTCAACAGGCCCCGGCTTGGCGTCTCTGGATGAAATAACAGCCACGCATGCGTTATATGAATTTGAAACACCGCACGCGGATGTTTTTAAAATTCCAACCAACCCATCATCCCATGCCCAGAAACCTCTACTCTCCAAGGCTTTCCGACGATGTGGTCCGCGCGCTTTATCGCGAGGGCCAGCGCCGGCGGGTGCCGATGACTTGTCTGGCGGACGACCTTCTCCGGGAGTCGTTCCGCTCGATCATCCATGAACCACCGGTCCTGCGCGTCTGCGAGGACGAGCCGTCACCGGTTCCCATCCGCGTAGCCGGTGCCGCCTGAGCACCGGATTCGCCCACACAAACCCCAACGACGAAGGCCCGGCACCACGCCGGGCCTTTTCGTTTCCCACCATCGACCTAACCAACAACCAGCCCTCATCATGATCAAACTCATTTCTAACTATTCCAAGCGCCTCGGACTGCCGGGGTTCTCGTCCCACCAGTTTTCCGTTTCCATCGAAACGGAGCTGGTGACCACCGACGACATCCCCGGCGAGACCGCTCGCATCTATCAACTACTCCAGTCCAACGTGGATCAGCAGATTCTATCAACCGGGTTCGTCCCGCCGAAGGACTATGGCTTCGAGCCGTCCGACTCAAACTCGCCTGCCAATCCACCTCAAGCGGATGTTCAGCGCGAACCTGCATGGCGCTGCACTCAGAAGCAACGCGACTTGATCCTGAAAATTGTAGAGGAACACCAACTCGACAAGGACAAGATCGAAGCGCTCGCCATCGAGCGGTTCGGCAAAGGCGTCCGCCACCTCAACAAAGTCGAGGCTTCCGGGCTCATCGACGAACTGCTCGATACCCACGGTGGCGAAAACCGACACGCTGGCGGAAATCACCGTAGTGGTTCGGCTTACGGCCGGGATGACGGAAGGAGGGCGGCATGATCGCCCCCCTTCAAGACGCGCCCTTTGCCACTGGCCTGACACCGTGGACACGGACGCTTCCCGAGCACATTAGTCCCACCGCGGCCAAGGCATATCTCTCATGCTCGCTGATGTTCTATTTCGAGCGGGTCGTCTGCCTCCGGAAGAAAACACCCGTGGCACTCCACCTGGGAAAAGCCGTGCATGCGGCGCTCCAGGCATTCCATCTGGCCCGCTGGCGGGGAGGGGACGATTCGCCGGAAACGATCGCCGCCGTTTTCGAGCAATCCTTCACGGACCTCGAACGCGACGAAGGCCCGGTGAACTACAAGAACGACGCCAAGCGTGAGAAGACGCGGATCGACGGACTTCGCGTGATCGCCGCCTACCTCGACTCCCCGGAGGCGATGAAGGAAAAGCCGCGCGCCGTGGAGGTCATGCTAACGGAGTCCATCCCGGGATTGTCAGTCCCCCTTACCGGAGCCATGGATCTGGTGGAGGGGAACTACACGCCGGTCGATTTCAAATCGGCGTCGTCAAAACCGGACAGGTCGCATGCCGTCTTCGACCACGAGATCCAGCTCGTGAGCTATCAGCTCCTGTTGGAAACGGTGGGTGAAAACCCGCCGTCGCTGGATTTGGTGTTTCTGGTGAAAACCAAGAAGCCCCAGACCATCCGGGTGCGGAGCAAGCCGGCCGACAGGCACCGCAAGCTCCGTGTCATCGCCTTGTTAGATACTGCCGTCGAAGGCATCGCCAGCAACCGCTTCCATCCGCAGCCGGGCATGCATTGCTCGTGGTGCCAGTTCCGGAACGAATGCATGGCGTGGCTGCCGGAAGCCTATCAGGAAAGGAGGGCGGCATGAAATGGCTGCTCCATCTCCTGATCCTGTCGTTGGCACTCGGCCTGTCATCCTGTCAGGAGGATGAAACCTCGCAGAAGGAAACCAGGCTTCAGGCGGAAATCACGCAGCGGGTGGAAATGATCCGCACCGAGATGAAGTCCGACGAAACGCGGTGGCACACCATCCGGGTTGCGTGCTTCTGTCTGCTGGCGGGAGGTTCGCTCATCGGCCTGATGACTGCCGGGGAAAGCCCACGGCGACTGGCAACCGCGCCAACCCGTGGCGAACCCCAACCCGGCCGGCGTGTGATCGACCGGTCATACGACGACCCATATGAGTCCGAAAATGATCCGTATCGCCGCTGAAGTCGCCCTGGTCCTCGGCACCGCGGGCCTGCTCCTCGAACTGGTGCAAAGCAACAGTTGGGCCGTCATCCTCCTTGCGGTGGCGGCTCTCGCATGGCTTCAGGTCCGCCGCCAATAGCAGTGGCTCGATAGCAAAATCCCCATCAACGCCCGCCCGGTCAACCACGACACGGGCGGGCGTTTTTCTTTTCCCGAAACAATCCCCTAACAAAACAACAACCCCGATCCAAACATCATGAACCCCAATCCAAATAACAACCAAACACTTCTCGATGGTATCTGCCGCCGGGGAGTCCTCGTCGCAACCTCCGTCCGATACTGGCGCGGTTGCAAACGTCTCAATCCCGAAGACCTTGGGCTTGATCCCAACCATGTCAGCGACCGTCTTATCCAGCTTGGTCACAAACGCCTCATCCCGCGGGATGCCCTATCAGCCTTCGCGCTGATCGAATCTCGCACCCATGCCGCAGTCGAAAGCTCCAGCTTCCCATTCCTGGGCGGCATCGGACGTTTCGTCCCGAATGCGCGGCTTGGTGATCTCAAGGACCAGCTCGACAAGCTCCAGAGTGAGTTCCGCGAGGCCCTGCTGGATTTTATTGCCGGCTACACCCCTTTGCGTGAAAACGCGATGGGGGAATGGCGTGAGGCGGCCCGCAACCTCAACGGCAGCGCCGAACGTTTGATCGCCACCATCGAGCAATCGTTCCCACCCGCCGGAGACATCGCCAAACGCTTTGGTTTCGAATACCGACTCTTTCAGATCGCCGCGCCCGACAGCGTTCGCTTGGAAGTCGTCGAAGGCGTGGAGCAACTGGAAGTGGCAGAAGACCGACGCCGGATCTCGGACGACGCATCGCGCCGCCTGCAATCCGACCTCGATGGATTCATCCGCGAAAGCGTCGCCTCATTGCGTGAACAAACCGCCCGGCTTGCGGAGGAAGTTCTCGCCACCATCAACGGATCGGAAAACGGAGTCCACCAGCGCACGCTCAACCGTCTAACCACGTTCATCGACAGTTTCCGCAGCCTGAACTTCGCGGGCGACCAACAGTTGGAGGGAACGCTCGAACGTTTCCGCCGCGATCTGCTGGGCCGTAGCGCCGAGGACTACCGTGCTAACAGCGGGGCAATGACCAGCCTGACCGACGGCCTCACCCGCTTGCGCCAGACGGCGGTCCAACTGGCCGCGAGTGATGCCCGCGAGGTGGTCTCCCGCTTCGGTCAGATGGGCGGCCGCAAACTCGCCGCCGTTGGCTGAACCCACCCACCGCAAGCTCCCATGAATACCTGTCAGATTGTTTGCATTATCCTCATCGCCATTCCGTTCATGGTGTCCTGCATCAAGGGCAACCCGGTGGTCGGCGTTGTCGCCGGTTTCGTCTCGCTGCTCCTCATGAGCTACGCGGCGGGGCATGGCGCTTCCATCCCAGAGGTCCTGCTGATCGGCATCTTTATTGCCGGCCTTGGCACCGCCTTCTCGCTCCACGGCAGCTGACGTCCGTTTCCACGCCCGCTCCGGCACCTCACCGGAGCGGGCGTTTTCCTTTCTCCCAACACGCAATATTCCAACACCCGACACGCCGATATTTTCCCAACACGCTCGATTTTTTAAACCACTCCCAAAACCAAACCTCTTCAAGCTACTTCCACCACTCAACACGACAATTCATTACCTGAAACCACCGCGACAAGGGCGGCCTGTTCCAACGGGCCGCCCTTGCCGCATCCATCTCCTAACATTCAAAAATCAGAACCCAAAAATTACCATGAGCCATTTCACCACCATTCAAACCGAAGTCCGCGACCTGGACGCCCTTCAGGACGCCTGCGCCGAACTCGGCCTCAAGATGTATCCGAATTCCCACTGTCGCGGCTATGCCGGAGTGAAACGTATGGCCGAGCACGTCATCGCGCTCAAGGGGCCATACGACATCGCCGTTGATCCCGTCGAAGGAGAACGGTATGGCTTTTCTGCCGACTGGTGGGACGGCCATGTCGCCCGCGAGGTCGGCACCGGCTACAGCCGCCTGCTGCAAGGCTACGGCGTTCACAAGACCCTCCGCGAAGCCCGTTCACGCGGGTTGAGAACCAGCCGCCAAATCCAAGCCGATGGCTCGGTCCTAGTGACGCTGGAAGGAGGCTCGCTATGAGCCGCCAGATCCGCGTCAAGGTTTCACCCACGGGCGAAATTACGGTCGAGGCCTATGGCTTCAAGGGCAGCGGCTGTGAAGCCGCGACCAAGGCAATCGAGGAAGCGCTCGGCACGAAGGTTTCGAGCCGGCGGAAATCCGACTATTGGAGCCGGCCTCTATCCCATCAAAGCCAGCAAACCCTCGGCGGAGGCGATTCATGAAATCGACCCTCCGCTTCACCCCCGGCGGTTCCATCGACTGCCTCTACACCGAAGCGATCGATCTACGTGTGCTCGGACGGCTCCATGTCGTCCGGGCCACGGACATCCGCTTCAACGACACCACGCAGGAGTGGGAAACACACCATGCCGACACCGGCGAAGTCCTGTTTTCCAACAGCTCCCGCGCGGCCTGTCTGCAATGGGAACACGACCACCTCCAACCGCAACCTTTTACCCCTGAAAAACTGAACTCTGAAAACTAACAAACTCCATCCATGCAACAACAACTCACCACCTACCTGCGGGCCGGTTATCCCGGACTCGCCATCATCACCGCCGAGGAAGCGCGGGCCGAGGCTGAAATTACCTCCGTCTGCACCTCCCTTGAAAGACACCTCCATGCTTGGTCCTCCTCCGAAGGACTGATTGATATCAAGGAGGGCCGGGTCACCACCTGTCCCGATCCATTGGATGCCCTCCAGTTGATCGAGCGGTTGTTCGGCCAGGAGAAGATCCGGCACGTCATCGTGATGCGTGACCTCCAGCTCTACCTCGAACCGAGCGACCCGATGCTGGTCCGCCGGTTGAAGGATCTGCTACGGCTCGCGAAACCCGGCGGCCACGCGATGATCCTGCTAGGCTGCCGGCTAAAACTTCCGCCGGAACTCGACCATGAGATCACCGGCGTGGACTTCAGCCTGCCCGCGGCCGAACAACTCGGTGTTGTGCTCGACGGCATCCTCGCCACCAACAAGCTGAAACGGCCTAACGAAGCGATCCGCGAAGGAGCCCTGCAAAGTGCCCTCGGACTCACCACCACCGAAGCCGAAAACGCGTTTGCTCTATCGGTGGTCGAAACCAACGGGATCGACCACAAGGTCGTCGCCCGTGAAAAGGCCCGCACGCTCAAGCGCAACGGACTCGTCGAAGTCATCGAAACCAAACCCTCGCTTGCCGACATCGGCGGGCTCGACCAGCTCAAGGAATGGCTGGAACGCCGGAGCGGCGCATTCAGCACTTCCGCCAAAGCCTACGGACTGCCGGCACCCAAGGGTCTGCTCATCGTCGGAATCCCCGGCACCGGCAAGTCCCTCACGGCAAAGGCAACCGCTTCCGCGTTTGGTCTGCCTTTGCTGCGTCTCGACATGGGACGCGTCTTCGCCGGCATCGTTGGACAAAGCGAAAGCAACCTCCGTTCCGTCATCCAAACAGCGGAGGCCATAGCCCCCTGCGTGCTGTGGATTGATGAAATTGAAAAGGGCCTCTCCGGATCTCAATCCAGTGGTTCTTCCGATGGCGGCACCTCGTCACGCGTCTTCGGTTCGTTCCTCTCCTGGATGCAGGAAAAAGAAAAGCCGGTCTTTGTCGTCGCCACGGCAAATGATGTTAGCAAACTCCCACCCGAGTTCCTGCGCAAGGGACGCTTCGATGAATTGTTCTTTGTGGATCTGCCGGATGCTCTGGAGCGTGCGCAAATCTGGGACATCGTCATCGCCCGCCACGGTCGCAAGCCCGCCGATTTTGATTCCGTTGTCCTCGCCCGCGCCTGCGAGCAGTTCACCGGAGCCGAGATCGACGCCGTGTTCATCGACGCCATGCACGAGGCCTACGCCGACGGCAAGGAACCCGGTAACAAGCACATCGTCGAAGCGATCACCCGCACTGTGCCGTTGGCCAATCTAATGGATGGCCAGATCGCGGCCCTGCGCCACTGGGCAAAGGGCCGCGCCCGCGAAGCCGCCAGCCGCTCCACCCCGGCACGCCGATATTCCGGACGGGTCGCTGAATCCAACTGAGAATTTGTTCCAACAACGTCCTCCCAACCGGAGGGCCATCCCGCCGGCACGACACGCTCAAGCGTCGGCGGGACCAAACACCGGGCCGCCACAGACAGAAGGACTGTCCGTGGCGGCCCATTTCCTTTCCCAGAAACAACAAACCACCAACCCGACACCAAACCATGAATACCGCCCCAGGCATCCAATCCACTTCCCTCCATTTCCGGGAGGGCTCATCCGACAAAGTCTATCAAGCCGCCATCGAACCCAAGGACGACGGTTACATCGTCACCTTCGCCTACGGCCGCCGCGGCAACACACTAACGACCGGCACCAAGACCCCACACATCGTTACGCTCCAACAGGCGCAGGCGATCTATGGCAAGCTGGTCGCTTCGAAAACCTCCAAAGGCTACAAGCCAGATGGCGAGTCGGCGACTCCCTATCAACAAACCGGCAGGGAAGGGGAGGACAGCGGCATACGCTGCCAACTCCTCAATCCCGTTGACGAAAGCGAACTGCAGCGTCTGCTCACCGGCACCAGCCACTGTTTACAGGAAAAGTTCGATGGCCGCCGCCTGATGATCCGCAAGCAGGGCGACACGATTACCGGCATCAACCGCCGGGGGATCGTAGTCGCCATTCCGGAACCCATCCGCCTGGCCGTCTCACTCATTCCTTACGACGTCCTCATCGACGGCGAGGCAGTGGGTGACACACTCCATGCCTTCGACCTGTTGGAGCTGGATGGCCACGACCTCCGCGAACGCCGATACATCGACCGGCATGCGGGACTGCTCGTGACGATTCCCCAAAATCAATCGGCCCTGCGCTGGGTGAGTACCTCCATCGACCCCAATGACAAGGTGGAATCCTACGAAGAATCGCGCCAAACGAATCGTGAAGGCGTCGTCTTCAAGGAGGTGGACGCACCGTATAACCCGGGTCGTCCAAACTCCGGCGGCCCGCAGTTGAAATTCAAGTTCGTCGAGAGCGCCTCGTTCGTCGTTATCGCGATCAACTCCAAGCGCAGCGTCACCCTCGGCCTCTACGACGGCGATGATCTGATCAGTGCCGGCAACGTCACCATCCCGCCGAATCACGAAATTCCCCTTTTGGGGACTGTTGTAGAGGTGCGGTATCTTTACGCCTTTCTGGAAAGCGGCTCGATCTACCAACCGGTTTATCAAGGCAAACGACACGACATCCCGGCGAGCGAATGCGCCACTGATCAGCTCAAATACAAGGTGGAAGCAAAAGCCGCCTGACGTTGTTTAATTCCGGTCATGGAGCAAATCTCCATGACCGGATAACTTCGATTGCCGGCATTGAGCAATGCGCCTTTTTTAGCTATCGAATGTTGAAAGCGATCAAGTGGGATGCACCATCACCCCCCGAACGGACGATGCCGAGAAGTCATTGGGCGCGCCGAATACGGTGTGGAATGTTAAACTGGCAGCAAGAGGATATGGCTATCTCGTTCCTCTACAATGGCCAGGTTGGGCGTCACCGAGGCGAACTGCCTTCTGAAAATACGGGCTCGGTATTATAGTTCGTATCTGATGTTTTTCCCAAACACCGACACCAGCGGCTTCAGCGTCGGCAGTAACTGGGTCGCATGTGCAGATGGGAATAGCCTAAAATGTTCGCCCGCCTTGGAGTCACCCTCCGCCGCACCCCCGGCGACTTGCCTTTTAGTCTTCGGATGGCTCCCGATTATCTACTGTGCAATTCGCCTCGAACACTGACGGAGCCCGCCGCACCGCGCGATTCCAGCGTGGAAGCGGGGTATTGAAACTGCAAATTCTCTATGCCGCCGGACCGCGGTTTGAATTGGCAACGACTTCCAGAATCTTTTTCTTTGTTTCATTGGGCTCTCCCGGAGCATGAAAGATAAAATCTCCGGCGCGGTAATCATTCCAATAACTGTTCATCGTTCGCTTAGGGAGGCGCTTCACCCGCAGATCGGTCATCTCACCCATGATTTGTGCCATCGCGGTCTGCTCGAAATGACACTCATTGATATTGCGTCCCCAGACAGATTCCAGAAAATCGAATGCAACGGAGGTGTTGCGGAGCAGGAAAATGCCAGAGTTGAACCCATTTTGGTCCTCGGTGACGATCAGATCAAACTCTTCATCGCAAAGGCTTCTCACATCAATGGTAGTGTTGGATATTGTGGTATCCGCATCAGTCCAAAATATCCATTCATGATCCTTCAGATGATTTCTGACAGCAATTATCTTGGACCAGCTGATCCAGCGGCCGGGTTCGAGTGTTTCTTCATAGAGGTAAAACGTGAGATTCCATTTACTGCAATAGTCGAGTTTGTCGTTGGCGTGCCGTTCGCACCACTCCTTGATATCAGGGGTATGAAGCGTAACTAGGCCCACTTTTGACCCCTCCCCACGAATGGTTGGATCTTTTGTTAATGGGCGGGGGAGCCACCAGTCCAACCGCAGATCTTCTCTCCCGGGGTGGTTTGCAAAGTCAAGGTCTGGCCTGGGGCATCCGCGTGATGATACTTCCGGCTTAGCCGCCAGTTGATCCTTTCTCAGAAAAAGGCATTCAAGAACCTCCGGCACTTCATTTATCGTCGTCCCATAATTGTTTCCATGCAGGTGTGCGAGATAATATCTTTCCAGCATTCGCTCGACTATTTCAATCCTGGAAAGTCCGTTGCCACAGCTCTCGGGTCCTCGCATCAAATGGTGAAACTCAATAACGATCTGGCTGAATCGGGCGGATATTTCATCGAAGTTTGGGCCAAGAGCATCATATTCCATCCCCTCCACATCCATTTTGAGTGTCAGCGAGGATGAATCCCAATGGCCTGAATCACGGATATCTTCCAAGATCTGAGCGCAAGGTTCCATCCCCCGATTGAGGTCTCCCCAAGCAATTATTTTGAGACCCGCGTCATTGATGGAATCGTTGAATTTTTCGTCATGTCCGTAACTGTATACTGCCTCACTCGCGGCCAGCGAGGGTTCGAATAAAATATACCCTCCGTCCCCCTGATCTCCATAACGTCGGAGAGTCTCCACTTCTAGCGGTTTCAGAAGGGACTTGAGAAGATCGCATCGTGGACGCATTTGCGCATCCGTCAATTCCCTGACCTCATGTCGCCATGAGGTATATCCGGGTTGGTGCCAGTGGTAAGAGGCGAACTCGTGCCTGATCGCACCCCAAGTAAAATATCCGGGCGGATGGATCATGATGTCCATTTCTTGCCAGGATGCCTTATCACGCTCAATCTCTGATGCCCCGCCGCTCGTTCCAAGATAGGCGTGAATCGCCTCGGTCCACAGTTGCGGTCCTGTGTAATAATGCACGAATTCGTCACGGCCCAGATCCACTCCTTGGTCTGCCTCGAAGCGTTCTGCGGCAAGTTCCAGAGCGTTTAGCAGAGCTTGGTGCCCGGCAGGGGCGGAGAAAGCCCATTGGCAAAAATAGGGACTTCCGTTCTCGCAAGCAACGGTGAGGCCATTCCCGCGTGGATCCATCCATTCTGAGAGGGGTTGTTGGCAGGCTGTGTCGATATCGGCGTAAATGCCGCCATGTACGAAAACGACAGCATAACGCCAGAGATCCGCCTTCATGACTCCCAGCGGCAGGCCGTCGAAAAGATCCAGAAACCGAGGCAGATGGTCCACAAAGAGTTCACGGAACTCGCTGTTGTCGCAGAGTCTAAGCTCTAATTCCGGATTCATGCTCCGCCAAGTCTGCCGAAGACCGACGCTTTCCGGAGGCAGGGATGCGGTCGAGAATGCCGTCTGCCAGAGGATTCGCGGGATTTGGTTCATGGGAATAGTTGCGATCTAGGTGAATTTGTTCACAAGAGCTGGATACCGTTGCTTTGGCGCAGGGCGAGATTCACACCGACGCGATTGGATCGGAACAAACCATGACCTACCAATTGTGGTTCCATGTCGTCACTGCAAACGATTGCGGAAACCGGGCTTGAATCGACGGCAGATCCATTTGGCGCATGTTCCATGCGAGATCGACGTTCACTTGGTTGTAGTGGACTCCATCCTGCCATTTCGTGAAATTGATCCAATCGAGTGGATACACCAGATGTTGGTCCAAGGTCCGCAATCCTTGGGGGCGATGTTTGTGAAGTGCCCATTGCAGACGGAAAGGACCGGCGTGACGCTCCACTCCATGTTCCTCGGGCGGAGCGTTCATCGCGTCCGTGGCGACTGTTATCCAGAAGTCCACTCCGGGTTCCGAGGCCATGAATGCGTTCGGAATCCTGTAGTAGCAATTATCCTCGGAGAGTTGCCCCACCACGATTGATGCCCCGTAAAGCAGCGGTGTCATTTCTCGCAAGGAAATGAAATCCAGATCGACGTAAATGCCGCCAAAACGGTGCATGTAGAGAAACCGGCAGAAGTCGGCCTTTTTGATTCCAACGTCCAGAGAATCGTAAAAATCGAGAAAGTCCGGATATTCTGTCCTCACCAGCTCCCTGTTGTCGTGGTCGGTCCACAATCTGTAAGACCATTCCGGATGGTTTGTTTTCCATGACGACTGCCACTCCGCCGGATAAATCTCGAATGGGATGTCTTCATTTTTCCAGGATTGATGGATTATTCTTGGTATTTCCATATTTCGAAACGGGGCAGCGGATGTTATATCCCACTTCGATGATAGGATTTGATAGAGAAGGCAAGGAGATTTTCGAAACAGGATCGCAGTGACGCCGAGCGTTTCTGGAAAAGACGAATCCGATGATTTTTTCTGGCAATATCGAATTTATCCTGCTAGGTCCATGGCGGTTCATGGCACGGGGTTGAGAAATTATTTCGAAAGTATTTTTGTCATCAGTCTTCCGGACAGGAAGGATCGTCGTTCCAGATTGGTGCCTGAAATGGAACGCTCGGATCCGGCCTCCCCCACGGCGATCTCCCCCGGGTAAGCGCGGTATCTGGAGACCTGGGTCTCCCCCGCGTGTTGCAAAGCGGGCAAAGGTGCGCGAGGTTGCCTTCAATTCCACATCCGTGTGACTCAGGGGGCGATAGATTATTTGGATTCCTCTCCGGTTTTGGAGGACGACGTGACCTTTCTCTGACAACATCCTGATCGATTTGCCAATGTTCTCGATAGAATTTCACCTTGGGTGACTGCTGGATCCTGGGAGAGTGAAAGGCTGGTGATGAGTCGTGAATGCGCGCAACCTATGGCGCACCCATGCTTTCGCAGTCGGCCACACCACTTGCGAGCCTTTTCCGACACATCGGCCACCACTTCCCTGATCGTTCCCACAAAGCTCGGCATGTCGATCTTCGTTGGGCTTGGCTCACGAAAAGTGATTTTTCTGAGGCTCAAGTTCCGGTGTGGTGACTGGCAGGCCAGAGGGAAGGAAAGAGTGACATTTTCAGAAGTCCCCACCCGGAAACGGGCGGAATTATTCAGGCCTCGCCGAATATTTGAGGCTGTGAGAGCCCTCGCGACGACGTTTCGATCACAAAGATGGCTGGCATTAACTCTTTTGGCTGGATAAGTGGATTGCTGGAAGTTAGAAGCCGATGAAGCCATGTTACTAAAGAGTATCTTTGAACGAGTTTTCGTGATCAACCTCCCTTACAAGGAGGACAGGAAAATCAGACTTTCCAGGCATCTTGAAGAAATGGGGCTGGCTGCTCCGGGAGACATTACGTGGGTGAGGGCCATATCCGGGGAGATGTGCCCGCCTCCAGCATATTTCAAGGCTGGAGGCGGGGCGTGGGGATGTCTGCAATCTCATTTGCGGATTGTTCAGGATGCCACAATGGACAAACTGGAAAACTACCTTGTCCTTGAGGATGATGTTGTTTTCCACGAGCAGTCAGGACATATTCTTGAACGGTTTTGGAAGGAAGTTCCCGAGGATTGGGGACAAATCTACCTCGGCGGCCAGTATCTCAGGGATCCTGAACCCGTTGACGGTGCTCCGTTGGTGTTTCGGTGCCGCAATGTCAACCGGACCCACGCTTTCGCCCTGCGGCGGGATGCCTTTCGTTCGTTCCAGCAGCATATTTCCCACGCACCGGATTACATCAGCAATGGAGCCTGGCATATCGACCATCAGTTGGGAATGGCGCACGAAAGAGGCGACTGGAATGTTTATACCCCTGCTTGGTGGATTGCCGGTCAGGAGGAAGGAGCCAGCGATATTTCGGGAAGAGTCAATCCTAGAAATTGGTGGAACTACAAGGGGTTTGGCAGCAAGCTTCCTTTCATTTTTCTGGATGTGGACAGCCTCGCCGAATCTTCGCGCGAGGATTTGAAACGTTACCTGCATTGTGGCTATAATCTCAAGGAACAGGGCTGGGAGGACATCGGTTTGGATCAGTGCGTCGGGCAACCGGGATTGTTGCGCGATTGGCTTGGAATGATTGCCGGAGAGGCGTTGGAGTGTTGGAAGTTGCCGGCCATCATGCATGCGGGGATTTCGCATGGAGAGGTGGCCGATTTGTGGGGAGGAGGAGTGTTGCGGATAGGAGACGCCGATTTGGCGCAACTCGCGAAATATCCCGACAACCGTCTTTTTCCTCATCCGCTGAATTCGGAAGAGGATGATACCCGTTATTTCGGGCAGGACACCTCGGCTGCCTGATTTGGAAAGGTCAGGTGAAAGATCCGGCGGCGCTGCTAGGTTGCGGTGCCTGCCGCGCGTCCGTCCTCGTTTCCGGAGATGCGGACTGCCGGTAAAACAATGGGGAGCAGCAGCCGGTGACCTGTTGGAATGTGTTGGGTCGGCCTGTTGGGTCGGAATATATCATCCCGGCGGATGAAACCTCTCGACATGGAGTTAGAATTTTGGTTGGTCTGCTGGAATTGGCGGAAGCAGTTTTTCGCGCAACAGATCTAACCCCTCCCAAACGCCATGAGTTCGTTGTCATCAGGTTCTTCTTCTTCCTCCAGTTCCAGCTCGGGAGTTCCAGGGGGGCCTGGAGGGCCGGGAGATCCGGGTAGTTCTGGAGATCCGGGAAGTTCTGGAGGTCCGGGAAGTTCTGGGGGGCCGGGAAGTTCTGGGGGGCCGGGTAGTTCCGGCGGTCCGGGAAGTTCTGGGAGTCCGGGAAGTTCTGGAGGATCGGGTTCCAGTTCCAGCAGCTCGTCCTCCAGCTCAAGCAGCTCGTCCTCCAGCTCAAGCAGCTCGTCCTCGAGTTCGGTGGTACCCAAACCTCCGCCCACGTTTTGCCCGGACTGCCCGCCGTGCCAGGGGGGTAAATATGCAGTATCGCCTGGGAGCGGAAGCAGTTCTGGCAATCCGACGGGCGGCGGAGGAGGCGGTGGTTCGGGCGGAAGTGCCGGAATAGCGTCGTTAGGCGGAGGTTCCGCGGGAAGTTCCACCAGTGGCGGGGTGGGCGGCGGCAGTGCTCCGGGAAGTGCGGAGATGTCTCCCTTCAACGGGGAGCCGATGGTGATTCTGCCGGGGATCAACTCCAACGTGAGGAACCAGCCTTTCGACACGTCGCTGTGCTATTCGAAGAAGCCGTTGTTCCACTCGGCATTCGGCGGCCACTGGACGTGTCCCGCCTTGGGGAATCTTGAAATCTCCCCCAGCGGGGAACTGGTGACGACGAGAGCCACCGCCTATGAGCCCAGATATTTCAATCCTGCTGAGGGCTCTCCCGGTGAATACAAACCGCTTTATTACACGAGGGACACGCTGGTGAATCCGGGTGGCAGTTCCCTCTACTACGACCTTTTCAGTCCCGACGGTTCGACCAAACGGTATGACATCAACGGCGGGTTCATGCATTCCCTCAACGCTGCGGGCGTGCCGGTGAATGTGGTGAGGAATGCGGATGGGAAAGTCACCAACGTCACCATCGGCGTACAGGAGCCGGTGGGTGGGGTATCGGTATATCCGGGTGAATACGTGTTTGGATGGGACGATGATTTTACTTTCGTCACCAGTATTGTTTTTCTGGTGAAAGGCAAGGCGGTGCTTTCTACGGCTTACGAATATTGGTTGGGAGAGCTCAAGCAGGTTTCGAGCTATGAGAATACCGGCGAAGGGGAACCGGCATGGCAACTCCTTTCCCGGTTGTTCGTCACTTACCATGGCGAGGAACTGGGCGTTCCCACAGAGGGGAAAATCCGGCATTACGTGGCACCGGACCAGTATCTCCAGATGGTGAACAACAACATCCTTGATCCGGCTCACGCGGATCCAGGGGTGATCAATTCCTACGCCACGGCGGAGTTCGAATATCACGACGACGCGGAAAAGCGGGTCTCCAGAATGTACACCTGGGGACGACGGTATGGTTACAGTTACGGATATGAATTTAGAATTCCGACCCTGCCGGCACCCGGAGGCGTCAACTTCAACGAATGGACGCAAAAGACGGTCGCCGTCCAGCCGGACGGCGGAGTAATGACCTACTACTGCAACCGGATCGGGCAGATGATGCTTCAGATGGCTCATGATCCCGTCACCGAATCGACCTGGTTCCCTCTCTATCAAAAGTTCGACGAAACGAATGGCCGGATCATCCAGTCCACATCCGGGACAGGGGTGCTCGGGGTCGATGAAGCCAATCCCTATCTTGTCGTCCTAGGCTCCGAAGGAATGTTCAAGGTCTTCGGATATTATCCGATAGGTCTGCTTCAGTCGATATCCATCAAAAAGGGCGATGGCGGATCGCCGAATCTGTTGGAAATGCATACCTACAAAAAGCATGAGGTCACGGGGATCGGCTCCGTTTACCAGCCCGAGACCGAAACCATTTACAATGATTTCGGCGGGAGCATCACCACCTTCGAGAATTTTTGGACTTCCGACACCTCCTTCAGGCTTACGCAGAGGATCACCCATCCGCCCAAGGTGGGTGAGGATGAGAACGGCCGCAATGCCGAGGTGACGATGGTGGAGAACTACGACTTGGACGGAAACCTCTCCAGCTACGTGGACGAGCGCGGCACCGTGAGTGTCTTTACCTACGATCCTTATTGGGGAACGATGATCAGCAGGATTGTTGACAAGGGAACGGGCAAACTCAACGTGCGGACGGATTACGAGATCGACTCATGCGGACGGGTCATTTTAACGCTGGGACCGGCTCACGAAATCGATCTCGGCGGCGGTGACGCGACGGCGATCCGCTCGGCCTCGTGGACGTATTACAACGGTGCGGACGGTCGCTGGGAATTCAGCGGTTACCGGACCGTCGATGGCGAGACGGATCAAATCGTCGGACCGGTCACGATCCGGCAGTTGAACATCGCTCCTCCTTCAGGGTATGACGGCTACCGGCAGGACACGGAGATCCAAGCCGATTGCGAGATGGAGGGGATTCCGACGCCTTCTACGACTTTTGACCGGGACGGTTGGGTCCGTTGGAACATCAGCCTTTATGATAAGTCGTCGCAGCTCGTGAAGAGCTGGAATTATTTCAAAATCCCCAGCTCGGGTTACGGCGCTCAGTCGGTGGACTATGGCGAAAAGAATTTTGCCTACGATGCGGCCGGGCGCCTCGCGCAAACCGTCTGCGCCGGTGGCACGATCGACAAAACGAGCTTTAATGTGATGGGCTGGCCCGTGAAGGAGGAACTGGGGGCTTACAGCAGTGCCGTTCCTCCGGTGGCCATGCTTTCGGTCACGCGTGTCAATGCGTATGATGCGAGCGGCAATCTCACGAAGAGGACCCTGCCGGTGAGCAGCTCGGTGAGTTCAGACCGCGTCACGATCTACCTCTACGACTGGCGGAACCGCCTGGAGTCCGAACGGACATTGGTTGAAAGGGACGGCGGTGGCAATTGGACGCTCATCACGAATTATGGGTATGACAATCTCGACCAGATTCTCTCCGTTTTGGGCTATCGCAACACCGTGACCACCGGCAACCTTACGTCGGATGTGAGATTCCGTTACGACGTGCTGGGTCGCAGATACCGGACGACTGTGTATGGAGTGAGTGCCACGGGAGTTACTTCCAATCCACAAATATCCAATGTCTATTACGGAGCAGGCGGCCAGGTGGCCCGCAACGCGCCTTCCGGCAGTAAATTGTTCACCGCCACGACCCATGACGCGCTTGGACGACCGCGGATGGTCTATCAGGCCTATGAGCCGGCGGGTTACGTTCCCGGCTCGGATCCGGCCAGCGTGGCCGACGCCATCGTGATGGAGCAGGCGAAGTCGGATTGGGATGATGCAAGCAATCTGCTCAGCACCACCGGCAGCCAGCGGTATGACACCTCGGATGACGAGGGAGCCTTGACCACCTCAAACGCACGGGTCAGCTACGTCGCCTACTATGCCGATGCCCTCGGCCGGAATGTGGCCGCGGCCGATTACGGGACTAACGGCGGAGACGTTTGGGAGCGCGATGAAACCATTCCCGACCGCTCCGCCACCGTGCTGGTGTCTTCGACCGTTTATGATGGCGCGGGCAATCCGATGGATGCCATCGATCCGATGGCGATCATCACCCGCCGGACCTACGACAAGGCCGACCGGCTGGTGGGGTTGGTGGAAAACCTCGCGGGGATCACCGACAAGCGGACCACAGCGTATGAATATACCGACGACGGCTGGTTGAAAAAACTCAGGAGCCACAACGCCGTCACCGGCGAGCAGGTCACCGAGTGGATCTACGGCGCTTTCATTTCGAACGGATCCACGGTCAACAGCATGCGGCTGGTCTATCAGAAAGTTTATCCCGGCAGCACCGGACTTCCGGACTGCGTCACCTATCGCTACAACCGCCAGTTGCAGGTCACCGCCATGACCGACCAGGCCGGGACCGCCCACGCCTACACCTACGACAAGCTCGGCCGTCTTCTCGCCGACAGCGTCACCTTCCCGGCGGCGACCTTCCTCGACACCACCATCGGGAAACTCTCCACCGGATACAATGAGCGGGGACTCGTCATCCGCTCCAGCAGCCACAACCCCGCGGGAGACATCGTCAACGAGGTGCGGCGGCTTTACAATCCGTTCAACCAGTTGATCACCGAATACCAAGAGCACGCGGGCTCCGCGAACGTCTCCAGTCCTTCGGTCAAATACAGTTACGAACCCGGCACCGCGAACACCGTGCGCCCCACCGGCATCACCTATCCGGACACCACCACAAACACGGTCATCACCACCGCCTACAGCGGCACGCGGGCGGATGCCATCAGCCGTCCGGATCAGGTCAAGGAAGGAAGCGGCGTCCTCGCCAGCTACCGCTACCTAGGCCTCGGCACCGTGGTGGAGCTGAAATACGACGCGGCGGCGGGTGCCCGGCTAACCATGCAAAACGGTTCCACCGGCGACGCGGGCGACGCCTACACCGGTCTCGACCGCTTCGGCCGTCTCGTGGAGACGATTTGGAAAACCGTTACCGGCATCACCACCAGCGAACTCGTCCACACGAAATATGGACGAAACGCATCCGGTGGAGTAGTGTGGCAGAACAACGTGAAAGCCCACGAACTATCGGTTGCCACCCAGGACAACCTCTACCGGTATGATGGATTGCAGCAGGTCCATGGCCACGAGCGCGGCAACCTTACGCTGTCAAGTAGTCCACCGTACAGCAGCATCACCAGCATGCAGCAGCAGGAGGACTTTACCTTCGACGAAACCGGCAACTGGAAGAAATACCAGAGCCACCTGCCGGTTCTTGATCAGGACCGGATGCACAATGTGGCCAACCAAATCACCGGCATCGACGGTCCGCTGGGTGCCGCACAACCCGCCTACGATCCGGTCGGCAACATGAGTACGATGCCCGATACGGAAAACTGGACTAAGGACGCCGCTCTCACTTGGGACGCCTGGAACCGCTTGGTGAGGGTGCGCTACGGCCCCGTCATCCCGCCCGGTTCGTCGAGTTCCTCCTCTTCCAGCAGTTCCTCCTCGTCGGGTGGATCGGGTTCATCGAGCGGATCGGGTTCGTCGCTCTCCTCATCGAGTTCGCTGTCGCCAAGCTCGTCTTCCGGAAGTTCCGCCTCATCCTCGGGCTCTCCATCCTCGGGTCTCCCTTCTTCAAGTTCCCCCTCCTCGGACTCCCTATCATCGGGTTCGTCCTCGGGCTCTCCGTCATCCTCAAGCTCCGCACCCTCAGGCTTCGAAGTGGAATACGTGTATGATTCGCTCAGCCGCCGGATCCGGAAGGAAACCAACGGCGGGGACGTTCAGGACAGCTACTACGACCGCCAGTGGCGGGCCATCGAGGAACGGGCCGCCGCCGGTGGCGCGGTGAGGGCCCAATACACTTGGAGTATGATCGATCGTTGGATGTTGATTCGGCGTAAGCGTATGGTTACGGGCTCACCCGACGACAACCTCTTCGTCCTCAGAGACTACTTTGATACTACAGCGATTATTAATGCCGACGGCGAGGTGGTCGAACGCTACGGTTATGACGCCTTCGGCTCCGCGAACATCATGGCCCCGTCGTTCGGCGAAAGACTGTCGAGCACCCAGAGCTGGAACTTCCTGTTCCACTCCGAGTTCCTCGATACCGAAACCGGACTGTATAACTATGGTTACCGCTACTATCACCCGGACCTTGGAAGGTGGCTTAGTAGGGATCCCATCGGAGAAAAAGGCGGTCTGAATTTGTATGAGTTCGTGCACAACAACAGCGTCAACCTGTCAGATTTTCTTGGGCTATTTGACGACGCGGTACATGCTGGGGATTGTTCGGTGCGAATATATGCTGGGCATGGGCATGCTGGACTTACGAAGAAAATAGTCCCAAAGAAACCGACCGAAGTCCCATCAAAATTAACTGGAACAGAATGCAGCGCATCAACTGTGATTGCCTGCAACGCGGGATATTTTGCAGATGTTCAGAGGCCGTTGCTGAACGACGATGGTAGCGCATTCGGAATGCCCACTAATGACTTGGGAATTGAAGAAATGTGTAAGTATATCGAGGATGCTCTTCGAGTCGCTAAGAATGATGCATTTAATAGGCTCTGCAAAAAAGGATGCTGCACAAAGATTGCCATAAACATTATGTGTGGATTCAGTAACAAGGGGGACACTGGCTGGGCCGCGCAGGAATGTAAAATTTGTAAGGGTGGATACTCTGGGTATATTGTTTTTTGTCATGGCCGTGACCCAAAATCTGCAGCAAAACAAAATAGTGGTCCGCTTTACGATATTGATGATCCAATGCGGAATTGGTAGCATAGCTCTCAATAAGTCCTTTTTATGAAAAAAAGCAGATGCCTCACGACTATTTTCATATTGTCACTCTTGCCTATTTTTTTTATTTTTTTCATCAATGCCGCTTTTGTGGATCTGGAAAAACTTGTTTTTCATAGCAACTTTACAACAACTGGGTTCGTGTCGTCATATGTGATGCTATTAGATCTTAAAGTTGCATTTATTTATGTCATGATTGCCATTGCGTTGCGATGGGTCTTGTTTCGGAATAGGTGGTTAGCCGCATACGCAGGAATTATTCTAATTATTTTAATATCAACCTTGCTATGGTTTTTAAGAATGTTAGTGTATGTTACTCCAGGAGGATCACTGGATTACTACTTCAGATGATAAATGTGGCAACCAACAGCAGTGAACCTGAACCCCACAAGCCAACCAAGGGCATTGGCCGTGCCAACCCACAAAAAAACGAAACAGGAACGGCTTCTCGACGGTTGAACGCCCTTGGACTGATGATGAATGAAGCTTTTCAGAACATCCGCAAGGGGTGGCCTCGTTTCCAGTTTTCTCCACTCCTCACTTTGCCACTTCACGGGAAAACCTCGCCTACTCAAACACCCCAACGCCGTGCCCGCCTCCGAGCGCTGTCCCGGTCAACCATTGAACATCCTGTTGTCTGCCATTTCGGATATTGAAAAGAATTCGGTAAGGAATGCGACACGCTCCTGCGATGTCGCTTGGAATGTTTCCAACTTCGGGTTCTTTCGGCAAGTTGTAAAATAGGTGGGCGCTAGGGACTCCATCGGGGTATCAATACCAAGAAGGAAACTTGCATGCCCACGAACTGGAATGACGATTTGGAAAACCGATTTAACCGAACTCGTCCACGCGAAATATCCACACCAAAGATGACAAATGAGCGATTCTTAATACTTGGACGGCGAGGAGATGGTGCGATTCTAAGGTTGCAAGAAGTGTTCTTTCCGCTCGGGTCAGTGGAGGTTATTGTGGACGAACCTGGGGATGGGGGGATTTGGTATTCTGATGAAGAGGTTGCAGGATTTGGAGGACTCATGGGCGATTCCTCTCCGTTGCCTCCACTTACCGCTTGGTCTAGGGCGCTGTATCACCTTTCGAAAACTTTGGCTGAAAATGAATCGGTTTGGTTGGTTGAGGATGATGTGGCAGGCAACCAGTCATATTTCAGGGCTCTCGTCACTGAAACCGCTGCTTCTGATCCCGATCTTGCTGCTTTCGAGATTCGTTCCAAGGAGGAAGATCAATCGTGGTATCACTGGAAAGATGGCGACTTTGGATTCGAACAACCTTGGCGGGCATTCGCTCCTTTGTGCCGTATGAGCCGACATTTGATCCAGGCCATTTTGGAGTATCGACGGAAAAATCATAAATTTGTTTTCCATGAAGTTCTCTTTGCGTCCTTGGTGATTCAGCATGGCATGAGATGGCTGGACTGGGATAGGGAAACAGGGTTTCAACGACTTTTGGGAGCTTATCGCTACCGTCCCGTAGTAGACACAGTCCAACAGGGGATCAATCATCCGGTCAAAGACGCGGTTATCCATGCGGAAATCTGTGCTCTGGGGGCTGCCCCTTCACCTTTGAACTCATAGTTAACAGAGGGAGGATTTTGGCGGGTCTATGAAAAGGGATTCGTCCGCTTGAAAATCTCACGGTTCCCCAACAGACCGAAATCGCCAAAGGACGGAAGCGTCGCAATGCTCATTTGGCTTGGGAAACAGACGCTCGGTCAGACGGACAAGCAGGATGTCATGGAGGATTCGACGGTGATTCATAAGGTTGCGCATCCTCTGGTTCTGGCGTTTTTGGAGCGAAAGCGGCGTTTGTCCCTCCGTCAATTGTCTCAAAAGTAGCGAGGGCTTTAGCGTCGGTGCCGTCATAATTGAATTCAATCGAAATGGTCGGACCGAATATAAATCCCAAGGGACCCTCGGCGAGTTTCACATCAGTAAATCCCTGAGCCCGATATTCCGAATTCTCAATAGTGGCGTGCCGGCACAGTAACGGCAGAAACAAGACGGAGTGGAGCATTGGGAACAGACAGTGGTCCGTTGCTCGCTACGGTGGATGGAGCGTTGTTGTGTAAAACATGTCGGCTGCACCCTCTATTTTCGCGACCCCAAGGCAAGTGGGAGATGAAAGGGACCTGAGAAGGGATGCCGGCTCAGGATTTGGTTTCGTCCTCGTGGTCATCTCACGAGGGCGGACGACTTTCTCATGACCTAGTGATGGGTGTTGAATCATTCGTTTTCCCCCTTCCATTCGAGTATCTCTGCGGCTCGCTCCGGAGTGAGTTCGAAATTGTCGGTGTCGGATTTGTTCGCAAAATCAGCGAGATCCCTCATGATTTCGAAGTAATCGCCTGAAGATTGCGGAATGTTGAAGGGCGGCGGATTGCGCCACTGGTTGTATGAATCTGTATCGCTCATTTCAGTATTTAGGTACCGGGTCCAAGATGTCAAATGGCCGTCTTTTCGCGCTGGTTCGGTTGAGGGCATTCCTGCTTTTTAGCAGGTCCTTTGGCCTCCGGTAACGGGCGCAGAAATGTCGGGACGCGTTTACTCGCTGCGGCAATTTTGAATGTTCCAGGCTCATCCTTCAGGGGAGTGCTGGTCTTCCTGTCGGATGTAAACCCTAAAAACGAATCTCGGAGACCCCTGGTCCGTCTGCCGTATTTCTGACCGCTCAGAGGTGGTGAGCGCATGACTCCGCAACGGAAAAGCAGATCCTGTAAATCGTGACCGGCATTGGCGGCCATGGAACGCTGCCGGTGGGTTCCAAGGATTGCCATTCCCCGCGGCGTGGTGGTCCTATCTGATCTCCGTGGGAGTCTTTGCCCTCGCCGCCTGCCATGGGCTTCAGTTCTCGCCCGCCTGTCCGACAACCGAGTAGTGGATGGATTGTGCGATATCATCGCCATGGTTTCAATCCGCGCCCCCCGTGAGGGAGGCGACGCGGCCAGCGTGCAACGCGCCAGCGGCAGTGTGTGTTTCAATCCGCGCCCCCCGTGAGGGAGGCGACGCAACGATACATCGACGGTATTCACTCTTTCGAGGTTTCAATCCGCGCCCCCCGTGAGGGAGGCGACCGGTCTAACGATTCGCGAGGTGATCGACAAACAGTTTCAATCCGCGCCCCCCGTGAGGGAGGCGACTGAAGATGAACAATTCGAGGATTTCGTTTGGAAAGTTTCAATCCGCGCCCCCCGTGAGGGAGGCGACTGATGCTGGTCGATTCGTAGTCATTCTTTGGCAGGTTTCAATCCGCGCCCCCCGTGAGGGAGGCGACCAGCTCGCGTTTCCAATAGAGCCCTTCCTCGGCGTTTCAATCCGCGCCCCCCGTGAGGGAGGCGACCCGCGAACTGATCACCAAGCCTGTGACTTCCGGAGTTTCAATCCGCGCCCCCCGTGAGGGAGGCGACGCGGTGAAAAAGGCGGCGGGTGAGGCGGGAATTGTGTTTCAATCCGCGCCCCCCGTGAGGGAGGCGACCGCTCAACCCGGCAGAGAGAATTGCCATGACGAAGTTTCAATCCGCGCCCCCCGTGAGGGAGGCGACCGAATGCCGTGTCGATCAGTACCCCACTGCAAGTGTTTCAATCCGCGCCCCCCGTGAGGGAGGCGACATGTGACGTGTGACAATCTGCTCAACAAGGTGGTGTTTCAATCCGCGCCCCCCGTGAGGGAGGCGACTCTCGGTGATTTCGTTTTGCCTCCTCTCATTGGCGTTTCAATCCGCGCCCCCCGTGAGGGAGGCGACAAACGGAAACGGCGATGCGCGAGGCATTCCACAAGTTTCAATCCGCGCCCCCCGTGAGGGAGGCGACTGGTGCCGCTCGTTTGGCGCATTCTTTCTCAAATGTTTCAATCCGCGCCCCCCGTGAGGGAGGCGACTTGAGTCCTCGGACCGCCCAACTGAAAAAGCAAATGTTTCAATCCGCGCCCCCCGTGAGGGAGGCGACGTTGATGCGGAGGACCACACCGAAAAACATCGATGTTTCAATCCGCGCCCCCCGTGAGGGAGGCGACAAGCGGATCGTCACCACAACCACCGCACTCGCAGTTTCAATCC
>NZ_JBDSCX010000022.1:0-98070 GCF_039920825.1 Luteolibacter sp.
TGGTCTGGGTGTAGCCCATGTCCTTCAGTTTTTCGCCGACCATGACTTTCGCGGCAAGCTTGGCGAGGGAAACGCCGGTGGCCTTGCTGACAAACGGCACGGTCCGGGAAGCGCGCGGGTTGACCTCGATGACGTAGAGTTGTTCGTCTTTCACCGCGAACTGGATGTTCATCAGGCCGCGGACCTTGAGCTCGCGGGCGAGGTCAATGGCGGCGCGGGTGATTTCCGCCTTGATAGAATCTGATAGGGAAAACGCGGGGATGACACAGGCGGAGTCGCCGGAGTGGATGCCGGCCTGCTCGATGTGTTCCATGATCGCACCGACGACGGACGTTTCTCCATCAGAAATGCAGTCCACGTCCACTTCGGTCGCGTTGTCGAGGAAGCGGTCGACGAGGACCGGGCGCTCCGGCGAGGCGATGACGGCCTCGCGCATGTAGCGGGTGAGTTCGGAATCGCAGTAAACGATCATCATGCCGCGGCCGCCGAGGACGAAGGACGGACGGACGAGGACCGGGTAGCCGATGCGGTTAGCGATGACGAGCGCTTCGGCTTCGTTGGTCGCGGTGCCGGCTTCGGCTTGCTTGAGATTGAGCTTGTCGAGCAGCGCGGAGAAGAACTTGCGATCCTCGGCTTGTTCGATCGACTTCGGCGAGGTGCCGATGATCGGGACACCGTGGCGTTCGAGGTCGGCGGCGAGGTTGAGCGGGGTTTGGCCGCCGAATTGGACGATGACGCCGTGGGGCTTTTCCTGATCGCAGATGTTGAGGACGTCTTCGAGTGTGAGGGGTTCGAAGAAGAGTTTGTCCGAGGTGTCGTAGTCGGTGGAAACCGTTTCGGGGTTCGAGTTGACCATGATGGTTTCGTAACCCAACTCCTTCAACGCAAAGGCGGCGTGGACGCAGCAGTAGTCGAACTCGATGCCTTGGCCGATGCGGTTCGGGCCACCACCGAGGATGATGATCTTCTTTTTGTCCGACTGGCGGGCTTCGTTTTCGTCGCCGTAGGTGGAGTAGAAATAAGGCGTGTAAGCTTCGAACTCGGCGGCGCAGGTATCGACGAGGCGGTAGGTCGGAATGATGCCTTTTTGCTTACGCTCGGCGCGGATCGTGTCCTCGGTCGGGACATCGACGACGGCACCTTCGGGTTCAGCGCGGGGCGGAGCACCAGCGGGCTGGTCTTTCTCACCGTGGATCGAAGCGTCGTGGATGAGCGGCGAAGCAGCGCGGGCCTTGGCGATCTGGCGATCGGAAAAGCCCATTTTCTTCGCGCGCTTCAGGTCCATCGTGGCGAGTTCCATACCCTCCTTGGCAATCTGCTGGAGGTGGCCAAGGAACCAAGGATCGATGGCGGTGGCGTCTTGGATTTCCTCCAGCGTCCAGCCGTTCACGAACGCGGTTTGCAGCCAGAAAATGCGCTCGGCATTGGGAATCTGGAGTTTGCGGGTGATTTCGTCCTTGGTCGGGCTGTGCGGATCCTTGTTGTCGAAGCCGAAGCCCCAACGACCGGTTTCGAGCGAGCGGAGGCATTTCTGCATCGATTCCTTGAAAGTACGGCCGATCGACATCGCTTCGCCGACGGATTTCATCGACGTGGTGAGAACGGCGTTAGCGGTCGGAAATTTCTCAAACGTAAAGCGCGGGATTTTGGTGACCACGTAGTCGATGGTCGGCTCGAAAGAGGCGGGAGTCTCGCGGGTGATGTCGTTGGGAAGCTCGTCGAGCGTGTAGCCGACGGCGAGTTTGGCGGCGATTTTCGCGATCGGGAAGCCGGTCGCTTTCGAGGCGAGCGCGGATGAACGGGAAACGCGCGGGTTCATTTCGATGACGATCATCCGGCCGGTCTTCGGGTCGGTGGCGAACTGGATGTTCGAGCCGCCGGTTTCCACGCCGATCTCGCGGATGACGGCGAAGGACGCGTCGCGCATGATCTGGTATTCGCGGTCGGTGAGTGTCTGGATCGGCGCGACGGTGATGGAGTCACCGGTGTGCACGCCCATCGGGTCGAGGTTTTCGATCGAGCAAATGACCACGCAGTTGTCCGCGCAGTCACGCATGACTTCCATTTCGAACTCTTTCCAGCCGAGCAGCGATTCATCGATGAGCACCTCGGAAACCGGAGAAAGGTCGAGCCCGCGGGTGATGATTTCCTCATACTCCTCGCGGTTGTAGGCGATGCCGCCGCCTTGGCCGCCGAGCGTGAAAGCCGGGCGGATGATGAGGGGAAATGTGCCGATTTCCTCAGCAACCTTCTTCGCCTCGTCCATCGTGTGGGCGATGCCCGAGCGCGGCATGTCGAGTCCGATCTTGATCATCGCCTCTTTGAAAAGCTGGCGATCCTCGCCCTTGTCGATGGCCTCCGGCTTCGCACCGATCATCCGCACGCCGTATTTTTCCAGCACGCCGGACTTGTGCAGCGACATCGATGTGTTGAGCGCCGTCTGGCCGCCGAGCGTCGGGAGCAATGCGTCCGGCTTCTCACGAATGATTATTTTCTCCACCACTTCCGGGGTGATCGGCTCGATGTAGGTGCGATGCGCGAACTCCGGATCCGTCATGATCGTCGCCGGGTTCGAGTTCACCAGCACCACCTCGTAGCCCTCTTCCTTCAGTGCCTTGCAAGCCTGGACGCCGGAATAATCGAACTCGCAGCCCTGGCCGATGACGATGGGGCCGGAGCCGATAACGAGGATTTTCCGGATCGAGGTGTCTTTGGGCATGGTCGTGAAAAGGTTCGGGAAATGGCCGTCGGCGCGGCTAAATTTCGAGGTGTGTGGCAGGGTTCCCGCGCCTTGTAAAGGGTGGGATGCCGGAAGATTGAACAGCCTCTCCGCAAGGATCAACCCCGAACGCCCCGACATTTCACCACCCGCTCAACGCCGCTTCATTCCGGGGGGAAGCCAGTTCTTTTTCATCGGTGCGGCGAGCTGCTTTTCCACTGGCGGCGCGGCGACAACCGACGTCACCGCGGGAAGCTTTTTCACCTGCGCCGCGATCCGTTGGCGGATTTCATCGACTTCCGGTAGCCCGACAATCCGATCCACCAGCATTCCGTCGCTGTAAAATCTCAGATCAGGCGTGCTCTTGACCTCTTGAGCGACCGTGAATTTCGGCGATGTCTCGATGTTGATCTTGCCCACCAGAACCCGCCCGCCGAACTCCTCGGTGAGGGTCTGAAAAACGGGAACCAGTTGCAGCGATTGCCCGTTCCAATTCGCATAATACTCCACGATGGTCAGCTTCCCCCGCTGGCGGCAGAACGATCCCAGATCGTCTTCGGTGAGATTCACAATCTTCGGTCCGGAAACCACCGGAACGGCGTCGCCCGCTGCCCCGGGCTTGCTGATTTCCCCGGCCAATTTGCGCACACGTTCACAGCCGGAGCTGAAAAACAGCCCGACCACCAGCAGAAGTCCGGGGAACTTCATGGGTCGAAAGGGGGATGCAATGGGGAATGTTAGGGAAAATGGATCCGGGGGAGGATCCTTCAGGAAACTAGCCTCCTGCAGGCTTCATACCCGCAACCGGGGGACGCCAATTCTTGTCGATTCGCTTCAGACCGCGGAGGATTTCCTCAACTTTGCGCTCAACCTGAACCTGGCTCCAAAGTCCCTGGAATTCGAAAACCTTCTGGGTTCCCGCGAAAATCACGACATGCGGCGGCTTGGTAACACCCTGCTGCTTCGCGATTTCGGGGTGTTGCTGAAAATCCACCCGGTTGACGATCACGTATTTTTCATACTTCGTCTGAACCTTGTTGAGGGTGTCGGCGATCTGCTCGCTGGCCGGATCTTTTGGAAGATGAAAATGATAAATGACCAATCGATCATCCTGTTTCGCCGCGGTGGCCGGCTTCTTGTCCACCGGCGCGGGATAAAAATAGACTCCGGCGATGATGGCCACAGCCAACACCAGAAAGAAGATCCTCTTGATCTGTTTTGCCCGCTCCTCGTGAGTCACCCGGATATCTTTATTAAGATCTCCGTAATATCAATACTATTTACCCCTGGTGGATTTGAGAAACTCCCTGAAATCCGCCGGCAATGGCATCCCGGCTCCCAGCGAAACCTCGAACAACGTCGCCACTGATTCCGCTTCGCCGAGTTTCATCCGCGCTTTCAACGACACCTCTTCGTTCGCCTTGCCACGGAGTTTGATCGCTTTTTTGACGTCCTCGTCATTGTGATAAATTCCAAGAATCCGCAACGCCGCCTGACGGGTGATTTCTTCCGAAGCTCCTCCATCCGCAGTGATCGCGGCGTTGTAGGAAATCAGCGCCTCGTCCGCTCTGCCCAACCCTTCGAGAGCGAGTCCGTGGCAATACTCGATCTGCGCGCGCTGGTCGCCGGGAAGCCGCATGTTAGACCGCTCGTTCGCGAGTGCGTCCAGCCGGTCCCAGCTTTTCGTACGGACCGCATCCCAAAAGACATACAATTCCAACTGCCTCATCTGATACTCGCGGGAAAGAGGTCCTTTCGAGAATTTCTGCAACGCGGCGGCCAGACCGTCCAGATCTCCCTTCTTGCGCAGGCATTCCATTTCATAGAACGCCGCCAGCGTCGAATAGCTGTCCTCCAGTCCCTCGACCGGCCGGAAGCGCTCCTTCACCGTAACGAATTTCGCCTCGGCCTCGCCATACTTCCGTGCCTGATAGAGATTCATCGCCACCGCGAAATCCGCGGGCTCGCTGACAAAAACCGAAGCACCGTCCTGAAGCACGAAATCCAACACGTCCTTCGAGCCGCCGGGGATCCGATAGCGGATCGACGTCCTCGTCGCCGCCACCAGTTCGATCCTCCGCGGCGGGGTGTTTTTTTCTATCAGGTATCCGTCCGTCTTGAATTCCGGTTTCACGGCCGGTGCCGCATGACACGTCGCCGCCACCATCATGAATACCATGGTTTTTCGCATCATTGTTGCAATGGCTTTGTCGGTGTGGATCCGTCGTTGGCGACCGTCGGCTTGATGCCCGGACTTGTTGCGAATGTTTTGACGGCTTGTTCGATTTCACGCCACGGCCCGAGATCCTCTTCCTTAAGCGCCGCCGCGGATCCACGGGTGCGGTCGAGATATTTCATTCCGCCTTTGTAAGCGGTCTGCCGGTCGGAAGGGCCGGCACCATCGACGGCGTCACGGTTCCGCGACCACAGCAGTTGCATCCAGTTGTTCATCGCCGGAGCCGATATTCCCAGATCCTCCGTGTGCATCGACCAGACACGGGCGTATTCGTTGATCGCCTCGTCGGTGCGTTTCAACTCCTGATAGGACCTGGCCAGCATCAGGCTCACCTGCGGAACGAAATCCGCGGACTGCGATTTGTCGCGATTCAGATAGACCGTCGCCTGTTCGACCGCATTTGCGAAATCCCCTTTGGCCATCGACAATTCGACGATGCGGAAAAGGGCATAGCCACGCTCCCACCCGGACTTGGAATCCTCATAAACCTTTTTGAAATCCCCAATACCCAGATCGATCTCCGCGGCAACCGTGGAGCGGGCCCGGACATCGGCCCGGCCCAACAAGGCGTTGGTCCGCAGCGCCGGATCATCCCGGCCGATCGCCTCATCGTAAAAGACCAGCGCCTCCCGCGGCGTGGAAGTGGTCAGGCGGAGGTGATCGCCGAGGCGGATCAATGTCAGCGTGTCGAGATCCTTCGGCGTGAAGTCGGTCTTGATTTTCTGATAGAGCGTTTTCACCATCGCCGCCGCCTCCAGCCTGCGTGCCTCTTCCTTCGCATCGCGAGCCTCCTTTTCGAATGCCGTGATCACCGCCATCCGGAGATGCGCGAGCTGGCTCTTGTTCGCCGGATCGATTCCTGGAAAATTTCCAAGCTGTTGGGCAAGCTCTTCCGGACTGTGTTTGCCAAGAAAAGCAACGGCATAGGAATCGATCAATAAGGCGGCTTCTCCCGGATCACTCACGCCTTTGGCGATAATCCCGTGCAAACGTCCGAGCGCTTCATCGCCGCGACCGGCACTGACAAAAGGACGCACCTGGGCCACGGCCACCCGGGTCTGCCACGGTGATCCTTCGGCATACTCCTTCCAAAACCGATCCGCATGGGAAACCGCCGCCTTCATTTTCCCGACGTCTCCATTTCCACCTAACAATTCCACCAGCTCGCAAAGCGTGTCGCCGACAACGCTCCGGTCATTGCGGGCGGATGCAATCTCCAATGCCTTCAAATAGGCTTTTTCCGCCTCAGCCGGATGTCCCGATGCCAGTTCCACATTGCCTTGAAGGTTGAACGCCTGAGCCGCCACCGCGCTGTCCGGGAACTCCGTGGTCAGACGACGGATTTTTTCCAGCGCAGGGGACATCTCGTTCGCGGCGAAATGACAGGCCGCGCGTTCATAAAGGCCCGGAGCAACGTAGGAGCCGGACGGGTGGGCTGCTAGAAACGCGTCGAACAATGCGGCGGACTTGTCCCGCAGCCGGAGCCTCGCCGCGTTGGACGCCTGGTAAAAGGCCGCCTCAACGGCATGCTCGCTCCGCGGATAGGCGGTCACATGCAGATCAAGCAACTCACCCGCCTTGTCGTACATACCGGAGTTGAAGTACGACACGCCCAGTATGAACAGGCAAAGATCGTGTTCCGAAGTGCCCTTTGCTAACAACTCCAGCATCGGACCACCCACCGCGACGCAGTCCGCGGAATCGCCTTCTTCATAAAGCGTGGACAGGATCAGCCGCCGCACGTCCGTGATTCTGGTGGATTCCGGAAACGTTTTCACAAACGTGTCCGCGTATTTCCGGACTTTCGCACCCCGTCCGGCCCGCGACGCCACGCGGATCAGATTGAACAGGTTTTCCTCCCGCTTCTCGGCCCCCGGATAGAAAATCTCCAATTGCTGATAGGCGGCGAAGGCTCCGGTAAAATTCCCGCCCGCCTCGTGCAGGAACGCGACGGCTGCGAGCTTGATCGTTTCCGTCGCCCGCTTTCCCCGGCGATCCGCCTCGAAGGTCGTGAGGTCTTCTTCCAGTTCGGTCCGGGTGTAAGTCATTCCGCTGTCCTCGATCTGGCTGGCGGTGCCCATCGCTTTCAGCCGCGCGCGGACGTCGTCGATCGCGACATCGGTGGACGGCACGAATTGATACAACTCCATCGCCGCGCGCCTCATGCCGACGCCTATCGCATCACCGGCAAGCTTCATGAATGCTGGCGAAAAACGGTACATCTCGTAAGGTTCGATGCAAAGTCCTCCGCGGTTTTTCCCGATGAAATCCAACAGCGCCTGCTCGTTTCCTTTCTCAATGACCGCGCTGACAAGAGCTTGGAATCCAGCGATGATCCCCGTGTCCGGAGTAGGAAAGTTCGCTTTGTTCCTGATGGCGATCTCGAGGTTCTCGCTGCCCTGCGCAATGTGTCCGAGCTTGTAGTGACAGATCGCGAGATTCACCTGATAGGATCCCTGCGGAAACTTGTCGCGGATCTTGTCGCGCTCCTCGATGAATTTCGCAAACCGGGTGAGCGCCAGTTCCCAATCCTCGGCACCCATGGCGGACTCGCCCCATTTGAGCAGCGCCAGTTTCTGATAGATGTTGCCGGTATCCCTCGCCGCGGCTCCGTTCGGGAAATCGCGGTAACAGGATTCGAAAGAAAGCATCGCCTCTTTCCACCGCTTCAGTTTCATTTCACAGAGACCTTTCCGATAGAAAATGATCCCGAACTGGGGACCGTATTTGCGGAGCGGTTGCTCGCCACCGAATCGAGTGACCGCCTGCGTGTTGAGTTCCAGCGCCTGCTCCCAGTTCTTCTCTTTCATCGCCGCCTGCGAACCGCCTATCAGGCTTTCAAGCGTCGCTTCCTGGGCGAAAGCGGAAACCGCGAGCAGCAGCGAAACCGCACACGCCCTGCCGAGGAAGGCTATGAGGGAAACGCTGGATTTCATCGAAGTGGAGGAAGGGTCAGGAGGTCCGTGAGGCGCTGGCAAACGATAGGCGCAATTGCAAACTGCCCGCAAAAGCAAAATTGGTCAGCAGCCGATGAAATGCTTGACCTGTTCAAAAGATCACCCATAAAAGGATGTCGTGAGTGTTCAAAAATTGTCCCAATGCCTCAAGCAGACTTTCGGCTACGATGAATTTCGCCCGCTGCAGCGGGAAATCATGGAGGCCTCGCTCGCTGGCCGCGACGCCGTTGCCATCCTGCCGACCGGCGCGGGAAAAAGCCTTTGTTACCAGCTTCCTGCCTTGGTCCGCGAGGGGCTGACCGTCGTGGTTTCACCGCTCATCGCGTTGATGAAGGATCAGGTGGACCAGCTCGAAGCCAGCGGCGTAGAGGCAACTTTTCTCAATTCGACTTTGGATGGAGACGAAGCCCGCCGCCGCATCGACAGACTCAATGCCGGAAAATATCAATTGCTGTATGTCGCGCCGGAGCGGTTGATGCTGCCGGATTTCCTGTCACGGCTGAAAGGCTGGAAAATCGCCGCGCTGGCCGTGGACGAGGCGCACTGCATCAGCGAGTGGGGCCATGATTTCCGCCCGGAATACCGCCGCTTGAAAGAAGTCCGGCAACTCATTCCGGACATCCCGATCCTCGCCCTAACTGCCACCGCGACCGAGCGCGTGCGCGAGGACATCGTCCGGCAGCTCGAACTCCGCGACCCGTCGGTTTTCCTCGCGAGCTTCAATCGCCCGAATTTAAAATACCAGGTCATCGCCAAGGCCGGAGCGGCGGCGCAGGTTTGCAATTTCGCCAACGCCAGGCCCGACGAGTCCGGCATCGTCTATTGCCAATCGCGCAAGAATACCGAAGCCCTCGCCGCCACGCTGCGCGCCCAAGGATTTTCCGCCGTCGCCTATCATGCGGGGCTCGATGCCCAGGAGCGTGCGAAAAACCAGGACGCCTTCCTCCGAGATGAGGCGAAGATCGTCTGCGCCACCGTCGCCTTCGGCATGGGCATCAACAAACCGAACGTGCGCTACGTCATCCACGCGGATCTGCCGAAGAACATCGAGGGCTACTATCAGGAAACCGGACGCGCCGGCCGCGATGGCCTGCCCGCCGATTGCCTCTTGCTGTTTTCCCGCGGCGACGTGATGAAATACCTCAAATTTCTCGACGATATCCCGGACGAACAGGCCCGCGCCGTCGCCCACCACCAGCTCGACCAGATGACGCATTTCGCCGAAAGCGATATCTGCCGCCGTGTCAGTTTGTTAGGTTATTTCGGTGAAACCTGGACGCAGGAAAACTGTGGCGGCTGCGATCACTGCCTCAGCCCGCGCGAGAAATGGGACGCCACCACCGACGTTCAAAAGCTCCTCAGTTGCGTGCTGCGGATCCGCCAGGCGGGGAATTTCAGCGTCGGCCTCAACCACGTTTCCGAAGTCCTCACCGGCGGCCAATCCGAGAAAATCCTCCGCTGGAAGCACGACCAGCTCACCACCCACGGCATCGGCAAGGACCAGCCGCGCCCCTACTGGGTGGACCTCGGCCGGCAACTGCTGCGGCTTGGTCTGTTAGCCGGCAGCGAGGACAAGTTTCCCACCGTCGCCGTCAGCCAGCAAGGGATCGACACTCTGAAAAAGCGCGAAACCGTGATGCTCACCCGGTCACTCGCCATGCCGAAATCGAAAGCCGTCCGCACCGGCGACATCCCCTGCGATCCCGGATTGTTCGAGCGCCTTCGCATGCTGCGCAAGGAACTCGCCGATGCCCGGAATGTCCCGCCATACGTCGTTTTCTCCGATGTCACGCTGCGCCACTTCAGCCGCGACTATCCGCAAAACGACGCCGCGCTGTTGCGCGTCCCCGGCGTCGGCGAAAAGAAGCTCGATGACTACGGCCGCGCGTTCACCGAGGTGATCCGCGACTGGCTCTCGGAAAACGAGCGACTGGAATTTTCTCCGCTTGAGACCGTCACCGCTCCCCTCGCCCGCCCGGGGGGAATCACCGTAGGAACAGCGGCGGTCACCCTCGAACTCTTCAAAAGCGGACAATCCGTTTCGGAAATCGCACAAGCCCGCAACCTCGCCGAGTCCACCATCGAAAGCCACCTCGCCCAAGCCATGGAAAACGGCGAGCGGCTCGACCCGCGCGGGCTTTATACCGAGGAGGAAGAGCGCCTGATGCAAGCCGCCATGGACGGCTACGACGAACCCGCGCTGAAGCCGGTTTTCGAACAACTCGAAGGGCGCATCAGTTATGGAAAACTCAGGCTCTACCGGGCGATGGTTTCCAGCCTGGCAACAGCGGATTCATAGGTCCGGCGGGACTGATCAGTCTTGCATGAAGACGCCGGAAGCCTTACGCAACAAGCTGATGGCGGGCGGAAACCTCAATACCCAACGGAACTCATCCTGGTCGCGGACGCTGGTGCGCTCGACCCTGATCTGCGGTGGTGCGGTGGCGATTTTGCTCCCGGCATGGCTTCCTAACCGAGGATCGGTCCCGATCGAGCGCGGGACGGTGGAGTTATTGCAGGCGGTGCTGCTGGCCGCATCCGCCGCGGTGATGCTCGGGGCATCCTCCCACGCCGGATACAATCGTCCGGTTTGCCGGGTGATCGCCATCACGCTGATCGCGGCGTTCATTGCCGAGATCGAGGATTTCCTTTCCGGCATTCTCAAGCTCAAGATTCCCGAAGCGTGGGTTCTAGGCACCATCCTGTTGGCCGCGCTGGTCACCGCCCTGCGCAACCGGCGGGTGATGCTGCATTTCATCTCCACTCTGGGAAATCACGCGGGCTCCGGCTTCATCGGCGCGGCGTTGTTGATCATTTACGTGTTCAACAAAGTGATCGGCAGCTCGAAGTTCTGGAAAGCTTCGCTCGGCACCTCGATCTCGCCGGAGATTCCGAAAATCTGCAAAAGCTATCTGGAATTGTTAGGATGCTATCTGGTTTTTGTCGGTGTGCTCGGCCTCTCGATCACCTTGGCGCGGCGCAAGGAGCCCATGTGAACCGCAGCCATGTTCCACATCGTCCTCATCGAACCTGAAATCCCGCACAATGCGGGTGCCGCCGGCCGGCTGGCACTGGCCACGGACTCGGACCTGCATCTCGTTGAGCCGTTAGGGTTTTCACTGGAGGACAAATATGTCCGCCGCACCGGGTTGGATTACTGGCAGGATGTGAGGCTGCACGTCTGGAAGTCGTTCGAGGAACTGCGCGCCTCGGCGGATGCTTCCGCGAAATTCTGGTTTCTCAGCACCAAGGCGACCCGCTCGCCATGGCAGGCGGGGTTTTCAGCAGGCGACTATCTGGTCTTCGGCCGCGAAACCAAGGGGTTGCCAGAAAAGATCATCGAGGAGGCGGGAGAGAATGCCTTGCGCATTCCGATGGCTCCCGGCGGGACACGCAGCCTGAATCTTTCGACGGCCGTGGCGATCGTGCTCTATGAAGCGGTGCGTCAGCAGAATCCGGGATGGTGAATTAAACCGTTTGGCGGGACGACTTTCCACGGGGAATGACGTTTTAAATCATTCGAAGAATTTCAGCCGCAAAAAGGCGCAAAGAAACGCAAAAATGGAACTGATGGGTTTTAAGCCGTTTGCCAGTGGGTCTATCAATCGCCAGAAGGAAATGATTTCTGCGCCCCTTTTTCTCCTTTTTGCGGCTGACTTCTTCCTCCGTCGGTTGCGATCGATCAGTTAGACTTCACGTCGCGCAGCGCCTTCTTCACCGCGGCTTCGAAACCATCTTCCGACGGGCTGCCGTTGAACACCAGCTTGCCGGTGACATCGAAAACACAAACGTAGGGGATGCTGCCCTCGGTGTTTCCCGGAGCGGAGCCCCAAGTCTGGATCGGATACTCGACGCGGGTGCTTTTCAATACTTTGAGAATGTTTTCCTTTGTCCCGTTCTGGCATTCAAAGCCGATGACGGCCAACCCCTTGTCCGCGCCGGCCTTCGCCATCTTCGCGAGTTTCGGCAAACCGGCGAGGCACTCGGGGCAGTTGACCCCCCATTCCTCCACGACAACAACCTTTCCTGTTAGCGTGTTCTTGTCGAAGCCCGCGGTATTCACCGGTTTGCCCCACTTGACATCTGATAGAGATGCGTTCGGGACCGGCGCTTTGGATTTCTTTTCCGCAGCAAATGCGGCGACAGGCAGAAGCACGATTCCTAGCAAGCAGGCGATGGTTTTCATGGCGGTAAATTCAAAGGCGGCGGATGGAAGCAAAACGCGGAATCCCGGAACAAACCGTGATCCCGCGGGTGGCGGCCGCTACTCTGGGAGTGACTCCGCAGGCGCTTTATTCCCTTATTTCTTAGTCGCAAGCTCGGCGAGCTTCGCGCGAGTGACCGGGGCGGTGATGTCCTTCCATTGCTCGCGGTATTTCGCGGCATCTTCCTTGGAAACCGGTGCGGCCTTGTTGCCGAAGGAACCGCGAACGTAGGTCATCACGGCGGCGAGTTTCTCATCGTCCAATGCGGCTCCCAGAGGTGCCATCATGCCTAGATATTCCGTGCCTTCTTTCTGGATGCCCTTGAGCACCACGAGCGCCATGATCGACGGGTCACCAAGTGCGATTTTCGAGTCGATGAGCGGCGGTGCCATTTTGCTGGGGCCCGCTTGGACTCCTTTGGCGTCCATGCCGTGGCAGGCGGCGCAGGTCATGAAGCTCATTTTCCCGGTTTCCATGAGCTTGGCGGTTTCGGCCTCATCGGCGGCTGCGATCATGGAAAAACCTGCGGTGAAAACGAGAGGGAGTAGAAATTTGTGCATGGAGTTGATTGGTTGCGGTGCCTTTACCCTAAATCGACGCGATTTCTTACGCAACCCCCAAGAATCGGGATTCCCGGCTTGCCGCGACCGGATGACCGGGGCATGTCCTGCGCATGGCATTTTCCGCGGTTTTGTTTGATTTCGACGGTGTCCTCGTGGACACCGAGTGGGCGATCTATCAGGCGTGGCTGCGGACCTTCCAAACCCACGGACACGATCTTCCGCTGGATGTTTACACACACTGCATCGGCTCGGATTTCGCGACGTGGTCGCCGAAGACCCACTTGGAGGAACTCACGGGAATGGCCTTCGACTGGCACGATCTGGACGCGCGCCGGCAGGAGGAAATCCTGAGCGAACTGACTCACGAAGGCACGATGCCGGGCGTGATCGCGTTACTGGAACAACTCACGCGCGGTGAAATCCGGCGGGCGGTGGTTTCCAGTTCCTCTCATCATTGGGTGGACGGCTGGCTGGAGAAATTGGCGTTCGCAAATCACTTCGAAACCATCGTCTGCCGCGGCGATGCGGAACGGATCAAACCGGCGCCGGATCTGTATCTGGAGGCCGCGCGCCGACTCGCGTTAGATCCCGCCGATTGTCTGGTAATCGAGGATTCGCTCAACGGCGTGAAATCCGCGAAGGCCGCGGGAATGACGGTGTGGGTGGTGCCTAACCGGGTAACGTCCGGGTTGGATTTTTCCACTGCGGACCGGATTTTCCCGTCGATGGAATTGTTGGCATCAGCAATTGGGTAGCTGCCTACCACTGGCAGGTTCAAGTCCTTCGAAAGGTCGAGCTCAGCAGCTGCCCGACAGGGCTCTCTGCTGGAGCGAATTGTTAGCCGGCAGCATCAAAGTTCGCCCACCGATGATACGTTTTTTAAATTAGCCCACTTATATCATCCCTCATCGGCAGGCTCTTGACTCTTGAGTTCGGCGAACTTGGCCGCCATCGTCGGGTTGCCCCGATTCAGCTTCTTGATCGTCACGTCTTGTGCCTTGTCGTTCGCAAGACGAAGGTTTCGATCAGTGCCGAGCAGAGCCTCCTTCGTCTTCTGAAGGTGGTCGATCGACTTGTCGATCTCATCAATCGCCGTTTGGAAGCGTCTGGAGGCAAGGTCGTAATTCTTCGCGAATCCGGTCTTGAATGTCTCGAGTTCGGTTTCAAAGTTCGTGATGTCGATGTTCTGCGCCTTAACCAGCGCGAGTTCCGACTTGTACTTGAGCGAGTTCATCGCCGCATTCCGGAGCAGCGTGATAATTGGAATGAAGAACTGCGGGCGGACGACGTACATCTTCGGGTAGCGGTGGGATACATCAACAATCCCAATGTTGTAGAGCTCGCTGTCGGGCTCCAGCATGGAGACCAGCACTGCATACTCGCACCCCTTCTCCGTGCGATCCTTGTCGATCTCCTTCAGAAAGTCTTCGTTCTTTTTCTTCGTTGCAGTTAGGTCGCTCTCGTTCTTCATTTCGAACATGATCGAGACGATCTCAGTACCGGCCTCATCCGAGTCGCGAAAAATGTAGTCACCCTTGCTGCCAGTCCGCGCGTCGTTGTCCTTTTCGAAATATGACTTCGGAAACGCCGTAGCTCTGATGCGGTTGAACTCGGTCTCGCAGTGCTGTTCGAGCGTTTCGCCAACCATCTTGGTCGACAGGCGAGCCTTCATGTCCCGAAGGCGTTCGATCGCGTCATCGCGATCCTTGATCTGCGTCTCGTACTTGTCCTTGAGCGACTTCTCAGCGAGTTGCTTCTCAAGCTCTGCCCTTGCGAGGCCGCTCTTCAGGTCGTCACGCTCCCTCTCGACGACATTGACGGCTTCGGTTATTGCGAGCTTCTTTGCAACCTCGATGGCGTCGAGTTTGGCCTGCAGACCTTGGACCTCGGCGTCCTTCGTAGCGGCGGCCTTCTGCAGTTCGTTCCCGAGCATTACCTCGGCTAGCTTGGCAGCGGCTTGCCTTTCGTGTTTCGCCTTCTCGAGTTCATTTGCGAGAGCGTCACGTTCTTTCTCCACGGAACTCAGGGCTTCGGTGACAGCGAGCTTCCGTGCGACTTCCCCGGCTTCGAGCTTGGCCGTCAGTCCCTGAACCTCCGCGTCTTTCGTAGCGGCTGCCTTCTGCAGTTCGTTCCCGAGCGTCACCTCGGCTAGCTTGGCAGCGGCTTGCTTGTCATGCTTCGCCTGTTCGAGTTCGTTCGCGAGAGCGTCACGCTCTTTTTCCACGGCGCTGAGGGCTTCGGTCACGGCGAGCTTGCGTGCGACCTCACCGGCATCGAGCCGAGACTTCAGTTCCTGGATCTCGGTATCCTTGGCGACGGCTACTTTTTGTAATTCGCTGGCGACCTTGGTTTCGGCGAGTTCGACGGCGTTCCGCTTGTCCTGCTCGGCAAGTTCGAGTCGCTCGTGCAACTGCTTCTCGAACTCGCTGTTGCGAACTTGCTTCACGATGTCCGCGTATCCGGCCTCGTCGATCTTGAACGCTTTCCCGCAGTGCGGGCAGATGATTTCATGCATGACTATTTTCTCTCTGCCTTGGCCAAGATCTGCGTGAGTATCTCAGGCACTGATCCCTCGGCTTTAAGTGTCGCCGACCGGTACGCGAGTTGATTCTTCGCGAGGCTGATACCTGCTGCCGCCTCAACGTCGATGCAAGCTGTGATCCATTCGGGCCAGTTTGTCGTCAGGAAAGCTTCCAGATGATCTTCAAAGATCGCTACCTTTTCATCAACGATGGCAGATGGAAAATCCTCCTCAGGTCGACCAAAGTATTTCAACGCCATGCGATTTGATGCTGCGTGGCCTTTCCGCTCCTCATCAATCTTGTCCTGCGCCTTTCCATTGGCTTTGGCACGCGCTTCAAACCCGCCATCCGCATCGAAGAGTGCGTAGACCGGGATGCCGACCGAAGTCAAGATCGCGTGCGCGAGGGGAATCGATGTCTTACCTCCGACGGGGACGATAGAGACGCCAGCGGCCTCAAGCGAACCGAGAGAGTTCTTATCACCAATGCCGTAGAACACCGACGACTCTGTCGTGCCTTCTACGAGGAAAGCGCGATGTGCGAATAGAGCCACGGCAAGCTCATTCGCCACGATGCCGTCGAGCTGGCGATCAACTGTATCAGCTTTCATTACCCCGTTCAGCTTGGCCTTCACGCTAGCGACAGTGGCAAGATGGACAGTGACCACAGGAGTCCTGTCAGGCGATCTCGTCAGCCGCCTGACTTGGTCGAAATGACGCGCCTCAATGAAGTAAGGGCTATGAGTCGCATAGGTCACTTGGATGCGCTTACCGGCGTCCTCTGCGAGCGATCGGAGTACCTTCGCGAACGTCTGGGCTTGGATCGGATGCTGAAAGAGTTCGGGTTCTTCGATCGCCAAGCAGATTACACCCTCTGCTGACGCCGATCCCGACTGGGCCAAGAGTTGGAGAGCCGAGATCAGAAGCGTGCGCTGAAAGCCATGCCCCTGTCGCTCCACTTCCGTCACGGTTGTGCCGTCCAGCACAGCCACGTCGAACGTCGTGCGAGGGGCCTTGAGTTCAACTTCGGCAGGGGAAATCGTGACAGCCCGACCAGGAGAGTAGGATGCGACGACCTGGTTGAGCTGTGTCGTCATGGTCTCAAGCTGCTCCTTGAACTTCTCTTCGTAGACTTTCTGCTGCTTCGCGCGCGACTCCTCGACGATATTCGCGATCTCGACATCGGCAGCAGCACGATCGACTGAACGCTCAAGGATTCGACCGATGATGCTCGACTTACCGTCAATCGACTCCTCGCTTGCACGAAGGTCAGCAGTGACCAATACGAAGTCGAAAAGACCACTCATTTTACCGCCGCTGTTAAAGCCGAAAAAGTTGGTCTGCAAGGACTCCGGCGCTTCAACAAGTTCGTCGGTGTGACCAGCCTCCCAGGTCGTCATAGCTTTGTTGGCTGCGTCGACACTGCTCCATGCGGGGAGACCAAGCACGGATTTCTGGTTCCTCAGATCGTTGTAAGCGTCCTTCTTGTCGGCAGCCGATCCCTTGCCGCGGATGTCGTTGAACGGCGTGTAGCTCTTTGAGTTAGCAGATAGGCTTTCAGCCCCGTCTGGGCCGCGACGCTTCCACGCGGTGAAGGTATTGACTCCTGTCGGAGCATACTTGCCAAGCACGCTCGTATCTTTAGCCGTGAGATCAGCAAATGTGACCTGAACCTCGATATCTTCGTCAGTCGCCCCGCAGGAGCAGTCCTTCTCTGTCAGCAAACCAACTTTGCCGTTAAAGTACCAGTCGAGCGCACGAAGCACAGTTGACTTGCCGGCACCGTTCGGTCCTATGAAGGTAGTGACGGAATCAAAGGGGATCGTCACGTCTTTCAACGCCCGGAAGTTCTTGATGCGAACGGATTGGATCTTCATTGCCGGTTCTAGGTTTTTATACCTTTCCGCCGAATGATCATCATGCGCTTTTCAGAGCTTGAGACTCAAGCAACGTTGCCCATAGGTCAGCCATTGGATGGCGGATTCAGTGGCATGGGTATTCATTGGAGACGTCTAACGCCAGAGTCTAGGCAACCGCGCTCTGGACTGTCCAGAGCGAAGCGGACTACTTCGACGTTCGATGTTGAGCGTTCAACGTTCGCTCTTCAGTATCCCGACGGATGCCGCATCACGTGGCCGACTCCTTGGCGGGTCGCCGTTTTCCAGCGCGGGCCGCTTTCTCCGCCGGGTCCGCCGGTGTCGAGGCGCAGGCCGGCGACGGTCATGAAGACGTGGCCGTTGCGGGCGTAGATGGTGATCCATTTGCCTTCGCCTTTTTTGCCATAGCCGAAGTAATCCTTGGAGGGCAGGCAGCCTTTCATCAGCCCGGCTTCACGCAGCACATAGGAGACCGTCCCGGAGCAATCGTATCCGGAGTCGGCGAGATGGGCGTGGCCGCCACCCCATTTGTAGGGCATGTTTTGGAGGCGATTGCCAGCGGCGATGGCGCGCTTGACGGCGGCGGGCGCGTTTTTCGGGGCGTAGGCGATGCCGTCTTTCAACATCGCGGTGCGGCCGTATTGAAAGTGGTAGGAAACCGGCTGGCGGGCCTTGACCTGGCTGGAGCAGGAAACGAGCCCACCGGAGATGGGCACGATGACGGTCAGCAGGAGTAAAAAGCCTTTCACGGCGTGGACTTTTTCAAAAATTGTTAAGAAATGCAAATTATTTTATCTCCTGTGCATTCAGGAACACCACGACTTGCTGCAAAGCCCGGGAGCGATGACTCAGGGAATTTTTAATATCGTCACCCAATTCGGCGAACGTCCGGTCGAAACCTTCGGGGATGAAAAGCGGGTCATAGCCGAACCCGCCCGCTCCATGGAGCGCCTCCACCAGCCGTCCTTCCACCGCGCCACTGAAATTCGCCACTTCCGCTCCATCGCGGGCCAGCACCATCGTGCAACGGAAACGCGCGCCGCGATCGGCTTTACCGGCCATTTCCGCAAGCAGCCTGGCATTGTTCTTCGCGTGATTTCCCTCCTCGCCGCCGAAACTCGATGACCACACCCCCGGCGCGCCGCCCAGAGCATCCACTTCGAGCCCGGAATCATCCGACAGAACCCACCCCGCGACCCGGCTGCTGATGCCTTCCGCCTTCAACCGCGCGTTTTCCAAAAACGTCGTCCCCGTTTCCTCGATCTCCGGAAAATCCGGAAACGCCGTCGCGTCCACGACCTCGAACCGGTCACCGATCATCGCCCGGATCTCGGCGGATTTGTGGGAATTCCGGGTGGCGATGATCAGGCGAGGCAACGGTTGCATGGCTTTCGCTAATGGGTTTGGCGAAACCTGGCGAAAAAAATTTTGAATAATGCCACCTTCCGCGACACTTATGGGCATGACGAAAGCATTCCACTGGTTCGCCTCCCTCGCGATCGGCGTCGCCGCGCTCAGCGCTCCCGCCTTTGCCAAGGCCCCCGATGGCTGGTCCACGGATCTTGAAAAAGCGTTTGTCCAAGCAAAGGCCGAAAACAAGCCGATCCTCCTCGAATTCACCGGCTCCACCTGGTGTCCTCAATGCGTCATCATGACCAAGAACGTGTTCTCGAAAAAGGAATTCGTGGACGCCGCAAAGAAGAAGTTCATTCTGGTGGAACTCGATATTCCGTTCGGCGGCGTCACCAAAGACGAGACCGGGGAGGATGTTGAGGACAAGAACACGAAGTATGTGAAGCAGTACTCAGTGAACGAGTTCCCCCACGTCATTCTCATCAAGCCCGACGGCAAGGAATTCACCCGCTTCTTCGCGGTGGACTATCCGAAAATCGATCTCTTTCTCAAACATCTCGACGAGGCGCTTGTGAAAAAGGACCTCGATTGATTTTCCCGACCTTCTCAATCACCCACCCCGCCCGGCTTCACGCCGCGGCGGGGTTTTTTCGTTTCATTTGCTGCCAAAGCGGGGGGTGGAAACCGCTTGGATTTCAACATCATTTGCAGAAGACCGGATATACGGCTTTAGTCTTTGGGTGATAAAAATGTGATGCCAAAACGGGCTGCTCGTGGGAATCGCCCATCTTGCTAGGAAATCCATCGGCCCGAATCACCCCTATGAATATTCGTCCCCTGATCATTCAGTTGAGCGGTCGCGTCGCTGTCGCTTCTGTTTCCTCGTGCCAATTTCTAGGTTACCACGCAGCGCAAACCACGGCGGTGGCATTTTTTTGCGCATGCCTCGCGGCAGTCCCGGCCGTTGCCCAGCCCGCATTTCCCGGTGCCATGGGTTTGGGAGCCGCCGCCACAGGAGGGCGCGGCGGCTCGGTCTATCACGTCACCAACCTGAATGATTCCGGCACCGGATCGCTCCGTGATGCGGTGGGCACGGCGGGGCGCATCGTGGTTTTCGATGTCGGCGGTTATATCACGCTGGCCAGCAAGCTATCCATCAAGAGCAACATCACCCTCGCCGGGCAGACCGCGCCCGGCGGCGGGATCGGCATCAAAGGACGCGCCTCCTCCACCAACGATTCCAGCAACATCATCATCCGCCACATGCGGTTCCGCCCCGGCGCGGATTCGCCAAACGAGGACAACGGCCTCAGCCTCACCAACGGCAAAAATACCATCCTCGACCACATCTCGGTGGAGTTCGCGAACTGGAACAATCTCAGCGGGACCTCCGACAATTGGCAGACGAAACCCGTCAAGGACATCACCGTTCAAAATTCCATCGTCGCCAACCCGACCTATCAGCAATTCGGCGGGCACATCGAGTGCGTCGAGGGGACATGGACCTGGATCCGCAACATCTGGGCCAACGGCCACGGACGCCAACCGATGGCGAAGGTCCACACGATTTTCGTCAACAACGTCATCTACGATTACGAATCCTCCTACAACGCCCACAGCGGAACCGCCTTCAAACATGACGTGATCAACAACTACTGGATCCGCGCGGCGAATGGCGGCAACGAGTATTTCCAGACCTCCAGCAACCAAAGCTTCTACGTCAGCGGAAACCTGCTAGACACGAACAAGGACGGAACTCTGAACGGCAGCGGGATCGGCATGCCGGGTGGCGCGATCGCACTTGCCTCGCCGTGGTCGCCAACCACCAGCACCATTCCCACGCTCACCCCGGCCGCCGCTTACAAACAGAACGTCTCGACCGCCGGAGCACTCCCGCGCGACGAGGTGGATTCCCTGGTTGTCAGCCAAGTCAAAACGTTGGGCAGCGGACCCGCCGGGAAAACGGCGGGCACCATCGGCGACCTCTACACCCACGAGAATCAGACCGGCTTGGGAAATGGCGGACTCGGCACACTGGCTTCCGGATCGGCACCCGTAGACACCGACCGCGACGGCATGCCGAACGCTTATGAAACCGCGCTCGGGTGGAATGCAGCCAGCATCGACCACAACACGGCACTCGCTAACAACGGATCCATCGTGACCGGCACGACCTTTCTGCCTAACAATTCCCCGTCCGGCTACACGCGAATGGACGAGTATCTCCACTTCATGTCGGAGCCACACGCCACGATGTCGAAAAACACCGCCCTCTTGCCGACCTCGATCGACGTGGACCTGCGATCCTACACGGGTGGTTTCACCGCGTCGCCGACATTTGCCGTCAGCAATGTGATCGGCGGAGCAGTGACTCTATCAGGCACGGGCAACGCACTCATGCATTTCGTGCCGACGGTGGACACTGCGGGCCGCGCGAAATTTGACTTCACCGTGACTGATTCGGCAGGCACCTCGTGGGTCCAGACGTTCAACGTGCTCGTCGCCTCGACCGGCCTGCCGCACGATCTCTCGTGGGTCGGCAACGGCACGACCAATCCGTGGGACACCTCCTCGGCCCTCTGGCATTACGGCGCCGCGGCGGCGACATTTGCCGCAGGCGACAACGCGCTCTTTGCCGACGGCGGGTCATCCTCACCGCAAGTCAATCTCACGAGCACTCTCGTCGCCGGAGCGGTCACGGTGGCTTCCGCACAGAACTATACGTTCGGCGGCACGGGCGCGCTCACTGCAGGGCCGCTGGTGAAAAGCGGCTCCGGTTCACTCACCCTCGCCAACACCACCGCGAACAGCTTTGCCAGCGTCGATCTCGATGAAGGCACGCTCACCTTGCCAAGCATCACTGCGGCGGGCTCCGCGCCCATCTCCCTCACCAGCGGCACTCTCGTTTTTTCGCCACCGGCCAATCTAACTATTTCGAACCCGCTCGCCATCGACGGCGAGGCGACGATCAGTGTCACCACTCAGCACAATCACGGAGCCGCGTGGTCAGGCACCGGAACAGCCAATGTCAACGCAACCGCCCTCTGGACGCTAACCGGCAACACTTCGGCCTTCGCAGGCAGGGTGAATCTCGGTGCGACTTCAAGCAACCTGCGGCTCTTCGGCAGCCTCGGCAGCCCGCTCGCCGACTGGGACCTCGGCACCGGATCGGGCAAACTTTACAACCGCAACGGCAATGTGACCATTGATCTGGGCTCGCTAGCCGGTGGTCCTAACACCCAGCTTCTCGGTGCCGGGAGCGTGGACATCGCAAGCACCTATTCGATCGGCGCGCTTGGCGGAAGCATGACGTTTTCCGGAAGCATCAAGGATGGCACTTTCGGTCCTTCAGCAAAAACCAACATCATTAAAACCGGCAGCGGCGCGCTCACGCTAACAGGAACGAACACCTTCACCGGCACCACGGCGGTGAATCAAGGAAAGCTTCTGGTCCCCGGCACGCTCCCGAGTTCCGCGGTCACCATTGCCAGCGGTGCGACCCTCGCCGCGAACGCCGTCACCGGCACCGTCGCGAACAGCGCAGGCGGAATCCTTTCGCCGGGCGCGGCGGCTTCAGCTCCCGTCGTGATGAATGTCGGTGCCGGCCTCACGCTCAACAACCCCACGATCTACATGGACATGGCGAACACCCCTGCGGGCGTGAGCGATAAAATCGTGATGAGCAGCGGCACGCTGGCGCTGACCGGAGCGATCAATTTTCAATTCCTGCCCCTCACCGGGCCGCTCGGGGCAGGCACCTACGATCTCGTCATCGGCGCAACCAACAGCTCCGCGAGCAGTGTGACGATGACCCACAATTTTCCAACGGGCACGCGCCAGACATTCAGCCTATCCCGTCCCTCGGCGGGTTCAAATCCCAGCTACATCCGCCTCGTCGTCGCAAACGACGCAGGCACCCTGGCTTGGACCGGTGCCGGCAGCGGAATCTGGGACCTCAACACCACTGCTAACAACTGGCTCCTCGGTGCGGCCTCCGCGAATTTCTACAACCTCGACACGGTGAATTTCACCGACGCGTCCGCCATTGGCACCGTCAACCTAACCGGAACATTGGCTCCCTACCTTGCCACCGTTTCGAACTCCGCCACCGCCTACACCTTCTCCGGCAGCGGCGTGCTTGGTGGTGCCGCGATGTTGTCGAAAACCGGCGCGGGCACACTCACCATCGGCGGCACCGGCATCCACACCTTCACCGGTGGAACCACGCTAACGGCCGGCACGCTCATGCTCGATACCGCGGTCGCCACACCACTCGGCACCGGCGTGGTAAATGTGAACGGCGGCACGCTGCATTTGGGTGTCGCCCGCTCGGTGCCGAACTCCGTCGTTTTCAGCGGAACCAGCGTCGTGGCTTCCACCAGTGGCAACGTAAGCTTGGTCAGCAATACCGCTAACAGAATGTCCGGCGACGCGAATTCCGTGATCAATTGCTCCATCCCCTCCAACCTCTTAACGATCCAGGGTCCGATGGACAGCTTCCTCGGCACGATCAACATGGGCACCAGCGCCGGCACCTTGCGGCTCAACGGCAACATCAACGCCACCTACGGCAGCCCCACCGCCGCCTTCGACCTTGGCACGGGCATCGCCAAGCTCTGCAACCGCAATGGCGACATCACCGTCGAATTCGGAGCCATCAGCGGCGGGTCTAACACCACCCTCCAAGGCCGCCAGAGCGGCAGCACCGCGACCTCCACCAGCACCTATCTCATCGGCGGAAGAAACACGGACGCTGTCTTTGCCGGCCACATCGACAGCGGCGGCGACCAGACCGGACTGTATATCGTCAAAGTCGGTACCGGCACCTGGACGCTCAGCGGCACATCGAGCTACACCGGCACGCTCACCGCGCAACAGGGCCGCGTCATCCTCTCCGGCCCGCTGACATGCAGCGGCACCACGGAGGTGCTCGCCGGCGCCATCATCCAGCTCGGCAATACTCTCACCACCGAGGAAATGATCGTCGCAGCCGGCGGACAGCTCACAGGCGTCGGCACCGTCGCGGGCGACCTCACTAACAACGGCACCGTGAACTGCACCGGTCCGCTCACCGTCACCGGCGACGTCACCAACAACGGCCTCATGCGCCTCACCGGCGGCGCGGCCCTCAACGCCAATGGCGCGTTCATCAACAACGGCACGCTCGACCTCCTCACCGGCGGGCAATCGCTTCCCGCGAATTTTGTGAACCACGGCGTCGTGCTCGATAGTTCGCTCGTCCGTTGCACCAGCGCGTCGAGGAGTGGCGTGACTTTCACTGCGACCATCCAAGGCTATCCCGGACACGTCTATCAATTTCAGCGTGCCAATTCGCTTTCGCCTGCCAACTGGATCAACGTCGGCTCTCCACAAAGTCCGGCGACCAACAATCAGACGCTGACCTTCACCGATCCATCCGCGACCGGAACGCAGTGTTTCTATCGCATCACACTGACACCGTGATCTCCGGCCGCAGTTGGCTGCCAGTGAGCCAGAAAGGTGATGGCGCTGGCGGGGTCATTGAGAAAAATTCCGGACCCCGACGCCAGCACGGCAAGATCCGCATATGTTAGATCCTGCCGGCGCAGCAGGCGCAGGCTGCCACCGCTGCTGCCGGGGCGGCGTTTCATCCATTCCCACGCGATGCGACCCATCGACAGACGCACGTTCATTTCCACCACCGGCTTGAGCGCGAGCGAGCCGTCCGCACGGCGGTGAACCATGGCATCGACACACAACGGACCAATATAGCCGGGAAGCAAATCGGGGAGGAGATTCGGAATTTTATCCTGATAGATCTCCATGACGCCCGCCTCGCGGAAGAGGAAGGCGGCGATTTCCGGATCCAGCATCGTCCCCCATTTCGGGCTGACGCGGATGCCGAGGAAACGTCCCGCAGCATCGTTTTCCATTCGTGTTAGGCCAACAAGCGAAATCACACCGCCGGGCTTCATCTCGTAGAGCGCGGAGAAATCCAGCACCCGGTCCAACCATGGCTCGACAACGACCGAACCATGGCTGGCGAGAATGTTGTCGATCCAGCCGAGGGTTTTCGCCGGATCGCCCGCGACGTTCACCCGCAGGTGCCCGCGGCCGGCGTGGGACATCGGGGCTTTGAGAAGAGCTTGGCCGGTCGTGAGGTGGTGGTCAATTTCCGCTAGAATGGAGACGGCATCGCGAAACAGCACGCCTGTTTCCGACACCGGACCGAGCGCCTGTTCGACACGCAGGCCGATCTCCTTCGAGAACCATTCCGAGGGCAACGCCTCGCGCCATGGCTGATCCATGTTCGGCGAAACATCGTCCGCGTAAGGACGGAGTTGTTCCACCGCGTCTGGCGACCATGCCCACGGCCGCAGTCCGCCGAGCTTGCGACCCGCCGGGCTGCCGACGGTTAGAATTTCGGGCAGTTCATAGCCGGCATTTTTCAGTCGCGTGAGATGATCGATCGACGGCGGGCGGCGCATCAGCACCGCATCGTCACGACGGCAGCAGCCTAACAACAGTGCCTCCAGATCGTTCTCAAGAGCGAACGCTGTCTTGTCCGGCTGCCACGGTTTCCCGATCATCGCGGCGCGGGCGTGGGACTCGGCGTTCGGGTTGAACCAATGAACGACCGGCGTGCGCCCGCGCGAGTGCTCGCAGACTTCCAGATGGCGGATGAAATCGTCATCCAATCCGGCAAGGCGGCGGCTTTCCGCATTGAAAGGTGCGAGGCCCTTTGCCCGCGCGGGAGTGAGTGGAAAATGCAGACAGCGGCGATAGCCCTGCCAATCGGTCTCGCCCCGCTTTTTCCAACGACGGAACCATTTCAAGCCGTGGCCGACATGGCCAATCTCGTCGAGATGGATTTTTTCCAACACCGCCGCCGTCGCGGTATCGCCGACCTGGCGGAACAGCCCCGCATAGTGTTTAGAAAAATCCAGATTCGCCTGCTCGAATGTTAGGTTGAGCCGCGTGACGAAATCCAGCGGTGTTTCCATCGGTGCGACGAGCCGCCAGAAATGATCGTTCACCGGCAGTTCGCCGAACGCGATGCCGCACTCCTTCATCCGGCGGACATACATCAGCGCGTGCGCCTGCTCCTCACGCATCGCTTCATAGACTCCGGCCCGGTATTCCTTCGGCGCATCCGGAAAACGCAGCAACACCAGCGCCATCAGCTCGGCAGCTAACAGTTCGTGGTTCGCCAGGAAATGCAGCATCACCCCGCGTTCGCGATCATCGTCCAAACGGTGGATGCCGGGGAAATCCACGCGCACGCCGTCGCCCCGCACTCGGAGTTCCTGCGGCCGGCCCGGAGCATCCGGCAGGGCGATCGCCGGGCCCGGAGCATGGTCGGCCGCACCGGTCGGCCCGAGCCGCAGTTTTTCCTCAAGCGTGTCCGCAAACAACACCCGCTCCGCGATTTCCCTCATCTGGCTCACAGCGGAATGATGCCGCGGACAGGAGAATCCGCACGCATCGAATGAAGGAATCGAACGCCGGAACATCGAATTGAAACCTCGCGACCCCATTTACACCGGGATCCTTCAAATTCACCACCGGGCGACCGTGACGGCCATCTCATGGACTGATAGAGTTCGCCGGTTCGAGGATCTCCATGCGGTAATAATGAGAAACTTCCGCTGGTGACGACGGTAGCAATACATCTCCATCCATGGTTTCTGTGGACTGCACCGGCGTCCACGCGGCCAGGTCCGGCGATTTCCAAATGCGATAGTCCAGCAGGCCATCCTTCTGCCAGATGAGTCGCTGGGATTGGGTCCCGGCAAGATCGAGCGTCGGGACGTCCCTTCCCTCTCTTGCATTCTTCACCGCGAGAAAGAAATGGTTCCATGCCAGCAATGGGGCCGCATTCGCTGCCGCGAGTATGTCGGCTCCGTAAAGTTCGACATACGTCGAGCGGTAATTCCTCCACGCATGCCTGATCCCGGTAACCGGGGTGCCGCTGGCGATTTCCACTGGCAACGACTCTCCGGCGCGAAGCGTCCACGGACGCAGGGCTTGGAACATGACATAGGTTTGTGGCGATGCCGTGTGGAGGAGCAAACCGAGAGTATCAGTCCGAGGTCCGGCATCGCTCAAAGTTTCCTGGAAGTAACCCAAGGTTGGTTTCCCTGGGACATTGAACTCCATCTGCAGCCGTTCGAAGATCGCCTGATCCAACGGAATGCCCGCTTCATTATCCGACATCGCAAATATCGGAAAGAATCCGAATTTCCCGGAAAACGCGGAACGGCTGGTCGTGACTGAATCGACAACCGCCTGACTGAAACGGGCGCGGGTGTAGCCCGGATGGTTGACCAGTGTGTTTGATAATTCGCGCAGTCCCTGAAGGCCGACAATGGACGAGTCCACCGACTCGAGCGAGGGATGATCCGCAACGCGCCACGACGTGCCGGGGACCGTGTGATTGGCCAATGCCGTGATCATCGCCTGATAGGCAGCAAGTGCGAGCGTATCCCAAGGGAGCGGCTGGACCCCACCTTGGTTGGGATTCGGGTTGGTCCAGGTGGTAATGCCCGGCAGAGCCATTAGATAGTCCGGCGCCTTGTTGATGAATATTTCCAAGGTCATCCTCTTGCCGCGGGCACGCAGCTCCTCGAGCGTGGTGTCCAGGCGGGAGAAATTGTATTCGACCGCCTGCGTGGAGGAATTCCATGTCTCAATGTCGGTCCACGGCACCCGCAGCGTATAGCCGGCCACGTGGGGCAGGTCGAACTTCGCAACTTCACCAACAACCGCGTGCGTGTCGCCAATCACGAAAATACCCGCCGGGCCTGCCGGTGCGGCGGAGGAAACCGCGAGACATGAAGCTGCCGCGATCGCAAAGAAGGTGATTGGATTCAGGGGGGTCATCATTGGCATCAGACTATCAATTCGGGTCGCGCAAAAAAGTTGCTCTCCTTTCGTCAACTTACGCAATAAAGCGGATATTCCGGCCACCGGACTCAGAAAAAGGCCTCTGCCGGAAAGATGCGGGATCAAGCCCAATTGTCTCGTCATTTCCCCGGCTGACCGGTAATGGAATCTCCATCATCATGCCAAAGTTCCAGGTCCACAAATCCATTTTCGTCGAATCACCGGTGAAGCGGGTTTACGACTCCGTCCGCGATTTCAAGCAATGGCCCGCATGGTCGCCGTGGCTGATCGCCGAGCCGGACAGCCGTATGGACTACTCCGCCGATGGAAAAAGCTACGCGTGGGATGGAAAGATCACGGGCAGCGGCGAGATGAAAATCATCGGCGAGAACCCCCAGACCATCGACTATCAGCTCACGTTTCTCAAGCCGTGGAAATCGGTGAACTCAGCGCGATTCCTCTTCGCTGATAGAAATGGCGGCACCGAGGTGACCTGGACGATGGAAGGTTCGCTGCCGTTTTTCATGTTCTGGATGAAGTCGATGATGGCCGGCTACGTGGGTGCCGACTATCAGCGCGGGCTGATGATGCTGAAGGCGGTCATCGAAACCGGATCGAATCCCTCGAAGCTGGATTTCATCGGCTTGAAATCATTTCCAGGATTCCACTACGTCGGCGTGAAAACCCGCTGCCCGATTGCCGACATCGCGGCCAACATGCAGCGGGACATGGCGAAACTAACGCAATGGCTGGGAACCAGCGGCCACCAGCCATCCGGAAAACCCTTCAGCATCTGCCACAAATGGGATCTCGGCAAAGGCACTACCGACTACACGCTGGCGTTTCCGTTCACCACCACGCCCACAGGTCTATCCAATGATTTCGTTTCGGGCGCGGTCCCGGCGTGCAAGGTCTATCAAGTCCGCCACACCGGCCCCTATCGTTTTCTCGGAAATGCATGGGCCGCCGGAGTGATGCACGGCAGGGCGAAGGTTTACACGCCGGACAAGAAGATCGATGCCTTTGAGGTTTACGAGAACGATCCGACCGCCGTTCCGGAGAACGAACTCGTCACCATACTGCATTTCCCGGTGAAATAGCGGCCGTTTCGCCTTGGATCCGCGCAGAGTGCGGTTGACGGCCTTCACTTCGAAAGCCGCACCCTGTCGCCGCCTTTCACACCAAGGATCTTGGCGGCGTTGCCGCTGTTGATCGTGACGACGATCCAGCCGTTGGGTGTGAGATAGAGAGCGCCCTTGCCCTGCTCCGCATCGCTGCGGAAGCCGACCACTTTGACGGCGAGTTTGTTGGAGCCATTGGAAACAACGGCCTCATCACCAATCTTCAGTCCAAGAGCGAGGAGATCCGCGGCGACGAACGCGGACGAAATGTTGCCCCAAGACTCGGAGACGTTTCGAATGTCTCCTGACAAGCCGTCATCGTCCTTCTTCGCGGTGCTTGGCCGATCCGGAGGCGCGATGGTGCCGTTCTTTTCCTTCTCCGGAGGTTTTCCATCGATCCAATCGTTCACCGCAAGCACGGCCTGCAGGTTCTCGGCGTCCGACGTGTTGCAATGACCGTTGCGGCTCACCTCCCACAGCGCCGTCATTTCCAGTCCGGCCTTGCCGCGATAATGCTTCGGATGTGCCAGCTCATCCTGATTTGTTAGGAACAGGATCGGTACTTTCGGCTTCCATGAGAGCGAGTGGTTGAATTCCTCCCCCTGCCCTTCGCCCAGATAGGCACCGATGTTGACCACGCCCTGTACGCCATCCATCGCGCCTTCGGCGATGAGCGTGCCGATGAGGCCACCCATCGAATTTCCCATGACCACGCACCGCTTCACAGCTCCGTGTTTTTCCGCGATGTGATCGCGCAGCGCCTTGAGGTCGAGGATGGCGTCGTCAACGATCCATCCGTTGCGGCGGTAGCTGGTGATGGCGACGGCCCAGCCCTGCTTGAGTAGCGGAGCGGTGAAATCGTCAGAGGTCTCGAGATCCGCGCCGAGCGCCGCGTTTTCCGGCCGAAAGCCGTGCGCGATGAGCACCAGCCTGCCCTGCCAGGAATCCGGGGTGGCGATGGTGAATTTCGCCCCGCCGATTTCCCCGCAGCTGATCTCGGAAGCGCGGATGGTCGCCAGGCACATCAGAACGAGGAACAGGACTTTCATGAAATCCAACCTAACCGACGAATCGCAGGAGAAGTAGCAAAAAAGCGGTTAAGAAATAGGGTCAAAGGAAGATCACGCTCCGGTCAGATCCCGTCTTCTTCCAAGATTTCCCGCACGTGTGACACCGTCTCTTTTTCTCCGCGGCTAGGGAGGAGGGAGACGCCGTTGCGTGTGGCGGCGGGAGTGGATCTGAGATGCTCCGGCCTGTTTGCGGCTCCCTCGGAGTCAGCTTTGTGGTCGTTGCGAGGGTTCTCGTTCATGGCGGAATGATGGAGTTGAAGCGGAATTCCCGCCAGAGGGTCAAGGTGGGGGCTCAGGGTTTTTCTTTTCATTGTGAACAAGACTCGCCACGTTCCGTCCCCTTTCCCGACCATGTCCGACGCCCGCAAACCATTCCCTTTCCGCGATTTCGAGCCCAAATGGCAAGCCCGCTGGGAGACCGAAAAAACCTTCCGCACCCCCGGTCCGGGCGATGCGGATTTCGACGCCTCGAAGCCGAAATACTACGTGCTCGACATGTTTCCCTACCCCAGCGGCGCGGGCCTGCACGTCGGCCATCCGGAAGGTTACACGGCCACGGACATCATCGGTCGTTACAAGCGGATGAAAGGCTTCAACGTCCTGCATCCAATGGGTTATGACTCTTTCGGTCTGCCGGCGGAGCAATACGCGATCAAGACCGGCCAGCATCCGGCGATCACCACGGCGGCGAACATCGAGAATTTCCGGCGGCAGTTGAAATCGCTCGGATTCGGCTACGATTGGGACCGCGAAATCGCCACGACCGACCCGGAATACGTCCGATGGACGCAGTGGATTTTTCTCCAGCTTTACGGCTCCTACTACGACGACGAGGCCGGAAAAGCGAAGCCCGTTTCCGAACTCGAAGCGAAGGGCTGGACCCGCGAGCAGATCGACGAAGTGCGTTTCGCCTACGTCGCGAACACGCCGGTCTGGTGGTCGCCGGACCTCGGCACCGTGCTAGCGAACGAGGAAGTCGAGGAGTGGAAATCGAAAGGCCACACCGTCGAACGCCGCCCGCTGCGCCAATGGATGCTGCGGATCACGAAATACGCCCAACGTCTGATCGACGAACTGGACACGCTCGATTGGCCGGAAGGCATCAAGCTGTTGCAGAAAAACTGGATCGGCCGCTCGGACGGCGCTTCCGTCCAGTTTGAGATTACAAATTTCAAATCTCAGATCGAAGTCTTCACCACCCGCCCCGACACCCTCTTCGGCGCGACCTACATGGTCATCGCACCCGAGCATCCGCTCGTCCCGGAAATCACCACCGCCGAACAAAAAGCCGCGGTCGAAGCCTATCAGAAAGCCTGTTCCTCGAAATCCGACATGGATCGAGGCGAGTTGAACAAAGACAAGTCCGGCGTCTTCACCGGTGCGTACGCGACGAATCCGGTGAACGGTGAGCAGATCCCGGTGTGGATCGCGGACTATGTGATGATGGGCTATGGCACAGGCGCGATCATGGCAGTGCCCGCGCATGACGAGCGGGACTTTGAGTTTGCAATCCAATATGGGCTTCCGAAAAAGGCAGTAGTTACCCCTGATCTGAAGTGGCTCAAACAGAACGGAGGCCACTTAGAAGTAGAAGTGATTGAGAATGAAACTCAACCGTCACTCAGTTGGACTTTCCCAGAGTTGATCGTCCAAGCTGAGAAAGAAGAGAGATTTAGGAAACAAGCGATCACGTTCTATCAAAATCAGGTTTCAAATTTCGCAACTGCATTCCCGGATCACGGCACGGCCATCAACTCCGGCTTCCTCGACGGCCTCCCCACCGCCGAAGCGAAAGCCAAGATGATCGACTGGCTGGAAACTAATAACAAAGGCAAGCGCCGCATCCAATACAAACTCCGCGACTGGCTTTTCTCCCGCCAGCGTTACTGGGGCGAACCATTCCCCATCACTTGGAAAGACGGCCATCACTTCGCCATTTCCGAAAGCGAACTTCCGCTGCTCGCGCCGCCGCTCGACGACTACAAACCGAGTGGCTCTCCCGAACCGATTCTCACCAAAGCCACCGCTTGGGTCGAGCTGCCGGACGGCTCACTGCGCGAAACGAACACCATGCCGCAATGGGCCGGCTCGTGCTGGTATTACCTGCGTTATTGCGATCCCGGAAACACTGGCCGCTTCATCTCCCTTGAAGCCGAGGCGTATTGGACATCTTCCAATCAACAATCATCAATCGACAATCATCAATCGGGAATGGTCGATCTCTACGTCGGTGGCACCGAACACGCCGTGCTGCATCTGTTGTACGCCCGCTTCTGGCACAAGGTCCTTTTCGACCTCGGGCACGTTAGAACGCCCGAGCCATTCCAGAAGCTGGTCAATCAAGGCCTCATCCTCGGTGAGGACGGCCAGAAAATGTCGAAATCCCGCGGCAACGTCGTCAACCCCGACGACGTCGTTTCCGAATACGGAGCCGACGCGCTGCGCCTTTATGAAATGTTCATGGGCCCGCTCGAACAGGTAAAGCCGTGGCAGATGAAAGGTGTTGAAGGCGTTTCCCGATTCCTCGCCCGCGTCTGGCGTGTCGCTTTCGACGAGCAGGAGAACGGTGAACTCACTATTTCCAGCAAGATCCAGGACTTCCCCTGCACCGACAAGGAACTGCTCCGCGTCGTCCACGAGACGATCAAGAAAGTCGGCGAGGACATCGAGAAACTCAGCTTCAACACAGCGATCTCGCAGATGATGATCTGCACCAACGCCTTCACCCAGGCGGCGGTCGTGCCGTTGAAGGAGTTCACGGAATTCCTCACCGTGCTCAATCCCTTCGCCCCGCACCTTGCGGAAGAGATCAACGCCCGCGTGGCGGCGATCACCGGTCGCCGCGCTCCCCAGCTCTCCGAATCCAACTGGCCCGCCTACGACGAAGCCGCGCTCGTTAGAAGCGAGATCGAACTCGTCGTGCAGGTGAACGGAAAACTCCGCGACCGCCTGATGGTGTCCAAGGACATCGACGAGGAAGGCGCGAAAGCCGCCGCCTTCGCCAGCAGCAAGGTGAGCGAACATCTCGAAGGCAAGACCATCCGCAAGATCGTCTTCATCCCCGGCAAGATCTTCAACATCGTCGCCAACTAACTGAGGAGTCCAAGCTTTAGCTTGTTCTTCGCAAGCAGCACATGGAAGACATGCTGAAGCTTGAACTCCTAACGAAACAGCCCATCATGAAAAACACGCCACTGTTAGTTCTCTCCGCCGCGTTAGGCCTTTGCATCGTTTCCTGCGTGGCACCGGACCCGGCCGCCGCCCGCAAGGACCTTGTGATAGAGCGGGAAAAGGAAGCGCAGTCCGCCACGCTGCCGCGCGTGATCACTCCGGGCTGGCATGTGCAGGGCGATGGCAAGCCGTTCCTCGATGTCACCGGTTACAGCCGCGTCGGCTATGTGAAGGACGGCTCGCCGAAGGATGTGGTGGAGGTTTTCTATCACGGCCAGGACAACCCGCGGGTCCGGACGGAGGATCAGGAATTCGTCACCGTCATGGGCCAAAAAATCCAGACCTACGGCTCCGGCAACGAAGACCCCGCCTTCGCCACCCAGCCGATCCTGCTCACCGCGCCGAACGGGAAATCCGCCTACTACTCGTTCCAATTCAACAACGAGCACCTCTACAAATCCCGCCAGATCCCCGAGTTCGGCTGGTGAGGAGTAGTGCTACGGGGCACTGGCCCCGCATTTCCTTGGGAGAGAAAATCACCACCTTGACCGGGGAGGATTGCCACCCAGATTCCGGGATGCCAAGAAGCTATCTCCTCATCGGCGGAAATTCAGGGATCGGCGCGGCCACCGCGCGCCTGCTGGTTTCCGCCGGGCACAGCATCACCGCCGCCGCCCGGACGGCCGGGCCGCTCGCCGGGATGGGAATTTCCGTGCAGCCATTCGATGCTTTGTCCCCGGGGTCGCTGGATCTTCCCGAGGTGCTCGACGGGCTGATCTACTTTCCCGGCAGCATCACCCTGAAACCGTTCCACCGCCTAACGGCTGCGGATTTCCTGCATGACTATCAGGTGAACTGCCTGGGAGCGGTCCATGCGATCCAAGCCGCGTTGCCCGCCATGAATGCCGCGCCGAGCGCCTCGGTAGTGCTTTTTTCCACGGTGGCCGTGGCGCAGGGCATGTCGTTCCATGCCTCGATTTCCGCCGCGAAAGGCGCGGTCGAGGGTCTCGCGCTTTCCCTCGCCGCCGAACTCGCTTCGAAGATCCGCGTGAATGTGATCGCCCCCTCGCTGACCGCCACCCCACTCGCGGAAAACTTGCTGAATACCGATGCGAAACGCGAGGCCGCGGCGAAACGTCACCCGCTCCAACAAATCGGCGATCCCGAGGATATCGCGAAACTCGCCGCTTTCCTGCTTTCCGAAGAATCGAAATTCATGACCGGCCAGATCCTCCGCCCGGACGGCGGGCTGTCATCGGTCCGCACCTTCTAGCAGGATCATGGAAGCCGCTCTCGTCTATCCGAACCAGTTGTTTCACCCCCACCCGGCCGTCCAACCGGGGCGGTTGGTGTTGCTGATCGAAGACCCGCTCGTTTTCGGCAACGACCCGCGCTGGCCGCTGTCGGTTCACGTGAAAAAACGGATGCTGCACCGCGCCTCGATGAAAGCCTATGAAGCCGAGTTGGCGGAATACGGTCATCAAGTCCGCTACATCGATGCGCCCGAGACATCGGAAATTTCCAGCACTGATCTGCTAGAATCCGTCGTGCCGGAGACCGTGCGTGCGTTGCACCTCGCGGATCCGGTGGATGACGTGTTGATGACGCGCATCCGCCGCTTCGCCGCGAGCCGGGGCATCGGGTTGATCGTCCATGAATCGCCGAATTTCCTCACTCCGTCGGATTTCCTCCACCACCACACCGGGCGGCCGAAAAAGCCGTTCATGGCGCGGTTTTACGAGGCCCAGCGCAAACGCATGGAAATTCTCATCGCTCCCGATGGCACGCCCGAGGGCGGCAAGTGGTCTTTCGATCCGGAAAACCGCGCCAAACTCCCGAAGCGCCACGTCCCGCCGCCGGAGCCGGTTTCCAGCCCCAACCGTTTCACCCGCGAGGCCGCGGAGTATGTGAAACGCCGCTTTCCTAACAGCCACGGGACCGCGACGGCGTTCCGCTGGCCGGTCACCCGGGCGGATGCCTCGGCGTGGTTCGAGCGGTTTCTCGACGAGCGTCTCGAGAATTTCGGCCTCTACGAAGACGCGATCTCCACCGAACACGCCACCCTCTATCACTCGGCCATCACGCCTATGCTCAACATCGGCCTGCTCGATCCGCAGGACGTGATCCGCCGGGTCCTCGACCGCCGCGACCACGTTCCGCTCAACTCGCTGGAAGGCTTCATCCGGCAGGTGATCGGCTGGCGCGAGTTCATGCGCGGGATCTATCAGCACCGCGGTCCCGCCATCCGCACGCGGAACTTCTGGAACTTCGACCGGCCGATGCCCGCGTCGTTTTATGACGGAACCACCGGCATCCCGCCGGTGGACCGCGTGATCCGCCAACTGCTTGCGGACGGATGGTGCCACCACATCGAACGGCTGATGGTTCTCGGAAATTTCATGCTGCTCTGCCGGATCCGGCCCGACGATGTTTACCGCTGGTTCATGGAACTTTTCATCGACGCTTATGACTGGGTGATGGTGCCTAACATTTACGGCATGTCCCAGTTCGCCGATGGCGGCACTTTCACCACCAAACCCTATCTCTCCGGCTCCAACTACGTTCTGAAAATGTCCGATGAATCGAAGGGTTGGTGGTGCGAAATCTGGGATGGCCTGTTCTGGACCTTCATCGCGGATCACGCGGAGTTTTTCCTAACAAACCCGCGGTTGTCCATGATGGCGCGGACCTGGATGAAAATGCCACCCGCCAAACAAGCCGCCCACCGCCGCGCTGCCGAATTCTTTCTCGCCACCCTCTGATGGAACTCATCCGCAAACTCGAAATCCTCGCGGACGCCGCGAAATACGATGCTTCCTGCGCCAGCAGCGGCGCGGCGCGCAAGGATTCGCTCGGCGGAAAAGGCGTGGGCTCCACCGGCGGCATGGGTATCTGCCACTCCTACACGCCGGACGGCCGCTGCGTTTCCCTGCTCAAGGTGTTACTCACTAACGGTTGTATCTACGATTGCCACTACTGCATCAACCGCCGCTCCAGCAACGTGCAACGCGCGCGATTCACGCCGGAGGAGGTCGTCCAGATCACGCTGGATTTCTACAAGCGGAACTACATCGAGGGGCTCTTCCTCAGCAGCGGCATCATCCGCAGCGCGGATCATACCATGGAGATGGTCATCGCGGTGGCGCGCACGCTGCGGGAAGTCCACCATTTCCGCGGCTACATCCACCTTAAGACGATTCCCGAAGCCTCGCCCGCGCTCATCGAGTTGGCCGGGCGCTATGCGGACCGCATCAGCATCAACATCGAGCTGCCGAGCGAAAAAAGCCTCGCCACGCTCGCGCCGGAGAAAAATCTCGCCCGCACCCAGGATGCGATGGCCCATATCCGCACGAAGATCGACGAACGCTTCGAGGAAAAGAAAAATTCCAGCAGCTCCGTCAAACCACCGCCCTTCGCGACCGGGCAGAGCACCCAGATGATCGTAGGCGCGGATGACTCCACGGACTCGGTGATCCTCCAGCGCGCGGACACGCTCTACACCGGGTTCAAACTCCGCCGCGTCTATTATTCCGGGTTTTCCCCCATCCCGGAACCATCGTCCCTCCTGCCGCTCAAGCCTCCACCGCTCGTCCGCGAGCATCGGCTCTATCAGGCGGATTGGCTGCTGCGTTTCTACGGGTTCAAGGTGGATGAAATCACCGATCCCACCGCGCCCAATCTTGACCTTGCGCTCGATCCGAAGCTCGCGTGGGCCTTGCGAAACCGCGACACCTTCCCGGTGGACGTGAACCGCGCCAGCCGCGAGCAACTGCTGCGCATTCCCGGTCTCGGTGTTAGAAATGTGGAACGCATCCTCGGAGCCCGGCGTTTCACCCGGCTGCGTCTCGCCGATCTGGTGCTGTTGCGTCTCTCGATGAAGAAGGTCCTGCCATTCATCATCGCCGCCGACCACACGCCCACCTTGTTAGGGCTCGACAGCGACTCGCTCCGCCAGCGTTTCCTGCCGCCGCCGAAACAGCTCGAACTCGACTTCGACAATCCCGCGCCCACCCAGGCGGACACCGCCTCCGTGATCAGCGGGGAGATTTGACACTCGCATGCGCAGCATCCCCATCCAGCCGACCTTCGAATCCTGGCGCGATGCCGCCCGGGGATTGCTGGCCGCGGCGGTGAATCCCGGCGACGTCCTTTGGTGTGATGATGCGGCGGAGGTTTCGTTGTTTGGTGATAATACCCAAGTTTCACCGGTGCCGGGAAAAGCTCCGAAAGTTCCGGCGGTGTTTTTTGACATCGCAAAAAGCGCCGCGGCCCACACCGATCCGCGGAGGTGGGGCGTGCTGTATCGCATCGCGTGGCGGATCACGCATGGTGGAGAGAAACGCCTGCTGGAAATTCCGACCGACCCGGACACGCGGCTCGTCCAGCAATGGTGCAAGGCGGTGGGACGGGAGATTCACAAGATGCACGCTTTCGTTAGATTCCGGCGGGTGGGTGTGGATGAGGAAACGGGACGCGAGCAGTTTGTCGCGTGGTTCGAGCCGGTCTATCAGACGATCCGGTTGGGTTCGCCGTTTTTTGTGAAACGTTTCGCCAGCATGGACTGGTCGATTCTCACGCCGCACGAGTGCGCGCATTGGGATGGAGGCACGCTGCATTTCACGCCGGGAGTCTCCAAGGAAACCGCGCCGGACGAAGACGCTTTGGATGATCTGTGGCGCGCCTACTACGGCAGCATCTTCAATCCCGCACGGCTTAAAGTGAACGCGATGCGGTCCGAGATGCCGAATAAATATTGGAAAAACCTGCCCGAGGCGTCGTTGATCAAGAGCCTGATCGCCGAGAGCCAGCAACGGGTAAAGACGATGCTGGATGCGGAAGAGCTTCCGGTGAAACACGCACCGAAAAACGCCTACCTCGAATCGCTGCGCCGGATGAACGGCGAAACAAATGACTAGAGGTCTGGGAAATCACGTTTCGTGGAGATCGACCTGATAGAAGTACAGGTAGAGCAAGTTCGCTCGGACAGATTTCAACCTCGTAGCCAGTGCGACGGAAAATGCGCCGCATGAGCCCTTGCTTCTTGCCATTTGATAGTAAACCGGACATAACCAACGGGTCGCACCTCAAAAACTAACAAGCGCCCGAAACCATGTTGTCCAAACTCCATTTCATCCTGTGTGGCGCCACGTTCGCCATTGCCGCGAGTCTTTCCGCCGTCGCCCAAGCACCGGCCGAAGCGCCTGAAGCCACTCCGGCGCAAGAAGCGAAGAACGACGAGTTCGTGAAACTCGTCAAAAGCATCGACTGGAAAACCGAGGGGGCGGGATCGCTTGGAAGTCTCGCAACCCTCAATGTTCCAACGGGTTATCGATTTACGGGAACGCAAGGAACAGTCAAGCTGATGGAAGCTTTCGGCAACCTGACGAGTGGCACGGAGCTTGGTTACGTTTCGCCGCTCAACATGGATTGGTTCGCGGTTTTCGAGTTCGATGACATCGGCTACGTGAAGGACGATGAGAAGGACAAGCTCGATGCCAACGAAATCCTGGAGCAGTTGAAGGAAGGCCAGGTGCAGGCAAACAAGCAGCTCACCGAGCGCGGCATGCCCACTCTGGAGGTTCTGGGGTGGCAGACTCCGCCGTTTTACAACCCGACGACCCACAATTTGGAATGGGCGATCCGCCTGCGCAGCGGGTCGGGTGGTGAGGTGGTGAACTACAAGACCAAGGTTCTCGGTCGCCGCGGGGTGATGGATGTGGTGCTTGTGTGCAGCGAGGCGGAATTGCCTACGGTCGTGACGGAATACCAGAAGCTGCTCACGGGATTCAGCTACAAAAAGGAAGAGTCCTACGCCTCGTTCACCAGCGGCGACAAGATCGCGAAATATGGTCTCACGGGACTGATCGTGGGCGGCGGGCTATTGGTCGCGGCGAAATCCGGGCTGTTGGGCAAGCTGTTGAAGCCCATCATCGTCGGGGTGCTTGCAATCGGCGCCTTCCTGAAGCGCATCTTCGTCGGCAAGACCAAGGAGTCGATTTAATCCGGATCCATCAATGCCGGCCTTCGTTGAGTTCGCCTTGGTGGCGATCCTGCTCTATTTTTGGGAATCCACGCTGTGGCTGCCGTTGCGCGGGATCGCGCTGAGAAAGCGGTGGTTTGGAAATCGTTGGAAGGCGCTGGATCCCACCAGTCTGATCGCTACCCGCGAGATCGGGTTGGTGCCGATGCTGCCGTTTCCTCCGGATTTCGGGCTCGCCCCTTGCCAAGCCCCTTCCCTGTTCGCGGATGAAAATGGGCTTTTTCTGGAGACAACGGATGGTCGGATTGAGATCCTGGACGGCATCGGCTGGGAAGATCTGAAGGAGGACACCCATCATCTCCTCGTCGGCAACCGGAAAATTCGGATCACCTCCAAGCGCTGCATCGAGATCCTGCGACGGGCAAAGCAGCGCGGGGAAGCCCCGGAAGCAGCGGCCCGCCAGGCGATGTGGTTGGCTTTCTCTCCTAGCCGGGCAGCCCGCGAGTGGAAGCGTTGGCGATTGGTATCCAGTCCTTTGCGAATCTACGGACCGGTTCTCGCTTTGGGGTTTTTCGCAGGATTGCCACTGGCCTACGTGAAACTGGGCACTCTGCCGACGCTGGTACTAGCGCTGTGGCTGTGGTGCGTGATGGCTTGGACAGGTTGCCATTTGTGGTGGCTCGGGAAGCGGGTGTATCCCGGCGCACGATCAGCACTGCGGACGGATGCGCTGTTGGCGTTGATCGTTCCTTTTCACGCGATGCGGGCCATGGAGATGGCCTCGGTGCATGCCGTGGGGACGACCCATCCGGTGGGATTGATTCTGTCGTCAGGTGATTTCGACAACCCTTGGCTCGGTGGTTTTGTGCGTCGCGTATTGCATCCCATGTCCGGCGTCACCGGTGACAACCGACGTGCCAATGCACTGCGAATTCCCCTCGTCCGTGCGCTCGCTCGCTGCGGTCGCGAGATTGAGGAGTTCGATACGGCACCGGATCGTTCATCGGAGCCTGAGGCTGTGAGCTACTGCCCCCGCTGTCATGGGCTGTTCTTACCGGGAGTGGAAACCTGCGCGGACTGTCACGGGATGAAACTGCGGCGCTTTTAGGGAACCGGGGTTTCGGAAACCGCCTCGCGTTCCAATTTCTCCAACCAGACCACCAGCATTGCAAGGTCTGCAGGAGTGATCCCGGGGATGCGGCCGGCTTGTCCGAGGGTCGCGGGTCGGATCTCGGAGAAACGGACCTGCGCTTCCTTTTTGAGACCGCGGATGGTGGTGTAGTCGAGGTCGGCGGGCAGGCGTTTGCCTTCCTGGCGAGCCATGCGATTGATTTGCATCTGCTGGCGGCCGAGGTGCCCTTCATATTTGAAATTTGTCTCGATGAGCGGCCAAAGTTCCACGTGGAACATTTCGAGGACGTTCTCAGGCAGGGTTTCCCATGAATTCTCAGTCCGGCGGAACCATTGGTCGAGTTTGACGCCCTCATGGGTGGTCTGGCGGACGAAGGGGTCAGCCTTTTCCAGCGCAGCAAGCTTTTCCTCCACCCGGCGGACTCGTTCCCCGCTGGCGAGGCCGATGGCTGCAGCTCGGGGCGTGAGACGAAGGTCGGCATTGTCTTGGCGGAGCAGCAGGCGGTATTCGGCCCGGCTGGTAAACATGCGGTAGGGCTCGGTGCAGCCGCGGGTGACGAGGTCATCGACCATGACGCCTAGGTAGGCTTCGTCGCGGCCGAGGATGAACTCGGGTCGGCCGAGGGCTTTGAGGGCGGCATTCGCCCCGGCGATGAGCCCCTGCCCTGCCGCTTCCTCGTAGCCTGAGGTGCCGTTGATCTGGCCGGCGAAGTAGAGACCTTCGATTTTCTTGGTTTCCAGCGTCGGGCGGAGCTGGGTCGGCGGACAGTAATCATACTCCACGGCGTAGCCTGGCCGGAGAATTTCGCATTTCTCCAAACCGACGATGGAGCGGAGGAAATCGAGCTGTACCTCGTAAGGCAAGGAGGTGGAGACGCCATTGACGTAGTATTCGAGGGTGTGGCGGCCTTCCGGTTCGAGGAAGACTTGGTGGCGGTCCTTTTCGGCGAAGCGGACGACCTTGTCCTCGATGGACGGGCAGTAGCGTGGGCCGACGCCTTCGATCACACCACAATACATCGGCGATTGGTGCAGATTTCCCGCGATGATCTCGTGGGTGCGGGGGTTGGTGTAGGTGATCCAGCAGGGCATTTGTTCCACGTGGAACATCGGGTCGCCCCATGGGTTCAGGGTGAAGAGGTCGTTTTCGCCCTTTTGGAGGGTGTCGGCCATGAAGCTGAACTTGGGGACCGGGGTGTCTCCGTCCTGGCGTTCGCATTTGGAAAAATCGATGGAACGGGCGTTGAGGCGGCAGGGCGTGCCGGTTTTGAAACGCTCCACCTCGAAGCCGAGGCGTTTGAGGGATTCGGAAACCATCGAGGTGGCATCACCCATCCGTCCGCCCTTTTCATTCTTCAAGCCGACGTGCATGAGGCCCCCCATGAAGGTGCCGGCGCTGAGAATCACGGTTTTTCCGGCGATTTCCATGCCGAGCGAGGTGGCGATGCCGATGACGCGGTCATTTTCGACAAGGATATCAGCGACGTTTCCCTGGTGGATCTCGACGCCAGGCATGGCTTCCAGTTCGCGCTTCATGCGGAATTGGTAGGCCTTCTTGTCGCACTGGGCACGCGGGGCGCGGACGGACGGGCCTTTGGAGGCGTTGAGCATGCGCCACTGGATGCCGGTGGCGTCGGTGTTGAGTCCCATGATGCCACCGAGGGCGTCGATCTCCCGGACCATATGGCCTTTCGCGAGTCCGCCGATGGCCGGGTTGCAGGACATCTGGCCGATGGTATCCAGATTTTGGGTGAGAATGGCTACCTCGGCACCGAGACGGGCGGCGGCCATGGCGGCCTCGACACCGGCGTGGCCGGCACCGATTACAATCACATCATAGGTCTTGGGAAATCGAAACATCGTGGGACGCGCAATGTAGTCCAACGCCACGGACGCTCAAGCTTGGAAACTTTGATGTTCCACGTGGAACATTTTCACTCCGGACGATCCAGAATCCCTGAGGATGCCCGAGGAAGCAGTTCTTCCAAGGTGAACTCCAGCCGCTCCGTCCGGTTGGCCAGCATCACACTGGGAACCCTGAATTCCGCCAACACCTGACGGCAGGCTCCGCAGGGTGAAATCGGGACACCCGTGTCCGCCACTACGGCGACAGCCAGAAAATCCCGAACGCCGGCGGCCACAGCCGCGCCAATGGCGACCCGCTCCGCGCAGTTGGTCAGCCCGTAGGAAATGTTCTCCACGTTGCAGCCGGTAAAGACCCGTCCGTCGGTGGCAAGTAGGGCGGCTCCCACCGCAAAATTTGAATATGGAGCGTAGGCTGCTTCGCGTGCCTGCCATGCCGCATCGACCAGGGTGTCCCAATTCATTTCAAAACGGTAGCGGGATGACGTTCATTCGGAAATGAAAAACCTTTTACAAAGCTGGATTTTGGTCTAGCCGCGCCTCAAAAAATCCACAATTCTCCCCCCGTCATGAACCGTTATCTGCCGCTCGTCCTGATCGTGGGGCTCCTCATTGCCTTTCGCATGGTGGGCAGCGCGTTCCCTGAATCCCTGCCAAATTTCCAACCGCTGCTTGCCTTGTTTTTTTGCGGTGCCCTGTTGGCCCCTGGTTGGCGCGGATTCGCGATTCCTTTCGGGATTTGGGCGGTGACCTTTCCCCTCGGTTTCGGCCACACGGCAAACCCACTCGATTTCCTCACCACCGGCCTCGCCATCGTGGGCACTTTCTTCCTGGGAAAATCCCTCTCCAAGCGCGGTATCCCGACCCTCCTGCTCGGCTCGGCAGCAGCCGCCCTTGCCTTCCACTTCATCACCTGTAGTGGTGCCTGGCTCACCGATCCACGCTATGCGAAAACCCTCACCGGCCTCACACAGTCGCTCTGGACAGGCGCTCCCGGCGATGTCCTTCCGTCCTGGGTCTTCCTCCGCAATCTGACCGTCGCCAATGTTCTTTTCACCGGAATCTTCGCCGTTGCACAACTTCGCATGCCCAAGCCGACGACCGCGGTTTCCGACCCGGTGTTCGCCAAGTGATCCCTCCCCTTTTTCTTTCCTCTCTCAACGCCAATCATGACCAGCGCCAGTTCCTCCAGCCTTGATTTCGCCAGCTCGCCGATCAACCAATCGCTGACTCCACAGCGGAAGATCGAGCTCTACACCCAGATGGTCCGCATCCGGGCTTTCGAACAGACATCGCTCAAATACTACACCGCTGGCAAAATGGGTGGATTTCTCCACCTCTACATCGGTCAGGAATCCGTCGCGGTCGGTACCATTTCCCTTTGCGGGGAGGATGATCACGTCATCACGGCCTATCGCAACCATGGTCATGGCCTGGCCTCCGGCATGAGCATGCGGGAGTGCATGGCGGAAAACTACGGCAAGCAAACCGGCTGCTCGAAGGGCAAGGGCGGTTCGATGCATTACTTCGCTCCGGACAAGAACTACTGGGGCGGCCACGGTATCGTTGGCGGCCAGACCCCGCTCGGCCTCGGTCTTGCCTACGGGGTCAAATACCTCGGCAAAAAAGGCTGCTGCCTTTGCTACCTCGGCGACGGTGCCGTGAACCAGGGTGCTTTCCACGAATCCCTCAACATCGCCGCTCTCTTCGACATCCCGGTTATCTATATCATCGAGAACAACGGCTACTCGATGGGCACATCCCAAAAGCGTTCCTCCTCCTACCGTGGATGCCTCGCCCAACGCGCGGAAGGTTATGACATGGAATGGGACGTGGTAAACGGATCCGACATCTATGAGGTCCGCGCCAAGACCCAGATTGCTGTCGAGCGAGCCCACAACCTGAGCCGCCCCACCGTTCTGGAAATCGACACCTACCGCTACTACGGCCACAGCGTCGCCGACTCCAAGCACAAGGGTGGCTACCGGACTCCCGAGGAAATCACCAACTACAAGCAGAACCACGATCCCATCGCCGTGTTCCTCCGCCGCCTCATTGGCGAAGGGGTTCTCACCGAGGACGCCGCTGCCAAGATCAAGCAGGACGCGAATGCCGAAGCTGCCGACGCCGTCCATTTCGCGGAAGAGTCGCCCGCTCCTACGATCGCCGACATCAGCACCGACGTTTATTGGGAAACCGATAACAACACGCCCGCCTCAAAAATCGGCCGTCACTTCTTCAACGACTGATTCCCTCGCCAGCACTCCTTTTCCTGCAATCCATTTTCCCCGCACGCATTTCAATGTCACGCATCCTCACCTACCGTGAAGCCCTCCGCGAAGGCCTCGATGAAGAACTCGCCCGCGATCCGAACGTCGTCGTCATGGGCGAGGAAGTCGCCCAATACAACGGTGCCTACAAGGTGACCGAAGGCCTTTGGCAAAAATGGGGCGACAAACGCATTGTCGACACCCCCATCTCCGAAGCCGGCTTCATCGGCATGGGCATCGGTGCCTCCATGCTCGGCGTCCGCCCGGTGATGGAGTTGATGTTCTGGTCCTTCCATTCGGTTGCTTTCGACCAGCTCGTCAACAACGCCGCCTGCGTCCGCTACATGTCCGGTGGTCTTGCCAACTGCCCCATCGTGGTCCGTGGCCCCGCCAACGGCGGAACCGGAGTTGGCGCCACCCACTCGCACATTCCGGAAGGTTTGTTCGCCGCGTTTCCGGGTCTCAAGGTTTGCGTGCCTGCGACACCCTCCGATGCCAAGGGCCTCATCAAGGCGGCCATCCGTGACAACGATCCGGTTTACGTCATGGAAAACACCCTTCTCTACGGCATGACCGGAGAGGTGCCGGATCCCGCCGCCGGCGATCACGTGGTTCCCCTCGGACTCGCCGATATCAAGCGTGAAGGCTCGGACATCTCCATCATCGCCCACGGCCGTTCCGTCATCCAGGCACTGGCCGCTGCGGAAACCCTCCAGAGCGAGCACGGCATCAATGCCGAAGTTCTCGACCTCCGCTCCATCCGTCCGCTCGACCAGGAAGCCATCCTCAAGACCGTGATGAAAACCAATCGTGTGGTTCTCGTGGACGAATCCAAAGGCTTCGGTGGTGTATCCGCCATGGTGTCCCATCTCATCCAGGAACATGCCTTCGACTATCTGGATGCTCCAATCAAACGGGTCACGACCATCGATGCTCCCGCGATTTACTCACCACACATTGAAAATGAACAACTTCCAAATCCAAGGCGGATCGTGGAAAAGGTTCTTTCAATGCGTTGAATCCAACCGGTCCGAATAACCGTCCACTTGACGATCATTAAAACCAGACCGTCTTTTTTATTGCCATCGTCTTCCCACTTCCTAGCATCTTCGATATGTTCCTTCGTCTAACAACCATCATTGCCGCAGCTGCGTTCGCTCTCAGTTTGACTTCCTGCTGCTGCATGTAAAAAATCCTAAATCCCTCTCTTCCACTAACCACTACCTCACATGAAAAACCTCCTTCTTCTCGTTTCACTTGTGGCCGTCTCCCTCGGCTTTTCCTCATGCTGCTCGATGTTCGGATCACTGACGCAAAGTGCCGGTTACCGCACCGAAACCCATCAGGTGAAAACCTGCGCGTATGATGTCGTCACCGAGGAAGTTTACACCCCTGGCGATTCGAAGAGCGGCAAGGGCGGAATGGTCCAGACCATTGAGAAGAAGGTTCCCCGCTACAAGACAGTGACCAAAAAGGTCCGTATCCCATGCGGCATTTGCGCCCGTTACTACTGCCCGAAGAAGGATTGCTGCGGCAGCACTTCCGAATCCACCATGCGGATGGCCAGTGCCCAAGGCTCCGTTGGCAGCCCGAACATCGGTCTGATTCCAACCATGAAACCGCTGCCACTCGGCCCCGTGGTGGTGACCCCGTAAGTTGATCATCCCGTCATTTTTCCAAGCGCGGAGGAGTCTCAAGCTCCCCGCGCTTTTTTGTTTCCAATTCTCCCGGTAAAAAGGCTGGAAATACCCTGACTTTTTCCCATTCTCCCTGCGACTCCATTCCCTATCAATATCATGTCTGTGAACATCGAAATGCCTAAACTCTCGGATACCATGACCGAGGGCACCCTCATCAAATGGCACAAACAAGTCGGCGACACCGTCGAAATCGGCGACATCCTCGCAGAAGTCGAAACCGACAAGGCAACCATGGAAATGGAAGCTTTCGATGAAGGCGTGATCACTTCGATTTTGATCAAGGAAGGGGAAAAAGCGAACATCGGCTCGGTCCTCGCTGTTCTCGATGGCGACTCCGGAGATGCAGCGCCAGCCGCTCAAGCCGCCGTCGCCACTCCCGCAAGTCCGGTGGCAGCGACCGCCGCTCCTGTTAGCACGCCTGCCGCGACCGCCGAGGTAAACGGCGATCGCATCAAGGCTTCCCCGCTCGCCCGCAAGATCGCCGCGGAAACGGGTGTCAGCCTTGCAGGTCTCGCCGGGTCTGGTCCTGCCGGCCGCATCGTGAAAAGTGATGTCGAAGCCGCTGCCAGCTCGCCAGCAAAAACCAGCACCGCACCCTCATCCGAAGCATCAGCCGCCGCAGCCCTCGCCGCCTCCATCAAATCCAAAGCCGCAACACCGGCAGCCGCCCCAGCCTCGGCAGCGCCAGCTATTCTCCCGGTCGCAAAGGAAGGCGACGAGCGCATCGAACTGAGCTCAATGCGGAAGATCATCGCTTCCCGGCTGCTCACTTCCAAGACCACGATTCCCCACTTCTATCTTCACGTCGAAGTGGATGCCGCTCCGCTGATGGCTCTCCGCCAGCAAGTGAACGCCCAAGCCGAGAAAACCCACGGCAACAAATACTCGGTCAACGATTTCATCCTCAAGGCTGTCATCAACGCCACCGAAGCCGTGCCTGCGGTCAACGCCTCCTTCGCCGGCGATCACATCGTGAAATTCAAACACGTCGGACTATCAGTCGCCATCGCCGTCGAAGACGGACTCGTCACCCCCGTGATCAAACAAGCGGAAAGCAAATCGCTCCTGGCTATTTCCCGCGCCGTGAAAGACTTCGCCGTCCGCGCCAAGGACAAGAAACTCAAACCTGATGAATTCGACGGCGGAACCATCACTGTGTCCAACCTCGGTGCCTGGGGAATCGAATCCTTCGACGCCATCGTCAACCCGCCACAAGCCGCAATCCTTTCGGTCGGTGCCGCGATCGAAAAGCCCGTCGTGAAAAATGGCCAGATCGTTCCCGGCATGCGGATGAACCTCGGCCTCTCCTGCGACCACCGCGTCGTCGATGGAGCCGTCGGCGCTGCTTTCCTCAACGAGGTCAAGAAACTCATCGAACAGCCCGCCCTGATGCTGCTCTGAGCCTTTACAGCCAAGCTCATCCAGATAGGTCCTATAGGTCTCGTGCGACTTATGGGACCTATCTATTTCTACCCCTTGCTTGCTCTTCTCTTGATGATTTCTTGTTTTTTGAACCTATAAGATCTTCTTCTTCATAGTGGGCATAAGTCGGGAAAAGGGCTGTTCCCCAGCTTCACCATGCGGGTTCCACGGGAAGAACAAGTTGGGCAACAAGCTGTATGACCTCTCAATGACTCATGGATTTTCAGCTTCGATCGGGATTGCGCCCGGCCGTTCGGATGTTATTCCCAGCCTTTTCCGAAGTTCTTCGAAATGCCCGTGCTTGTCGGGAGGATTTGAACCGGGCCAATCTTCCGGGACGTGAATCACTTGGTCATCACCGGAGGCAGCGGCGGCTTGGGCAGCGCGATCGTCGATGTGTTTGCCACGCCGGAGTGGGACATCTCCGCACCGAGCCATTCCGAACTCGATGTCGCGGATTCCAAAGCCATTCGCGGATTTTTTAAATCCCGTCCGGTCGACCTCTTGGTCTGTGCCGCCGGAATTACCCGCGACGGTCGCCTGCTCGCGGTGACTGAAAATGCTTGGGACGAAGTGCTAGCCGTGAACTACCACGGCGCGGCGCTTTGTGCGGATGCGGTATTGCCCCGCATGATCGAGGAGGGAAAAGGCCACATCGTTTTCATTTCGAGCTATTCGGCGATTCATCCCCCGGTTGGGCAAGCCGCCTATGCGGCGGCGAAAGCGTCGTTGCTGGGCCTCACCGAATCACTCGCCCGTCGCCATGGAGCCCACGACATCCGGGTGAATGCCATCCTGCCCGGGTTTCTGGAAACCCGGATGACGCGCTTGGTGTCGCCACAGCGACGGGATGAAATTCTCGATTCCCATCATCTCGGCCGGTTCAATACTCCTGCCGCGGTCGCCGGATTCGTTCGCTTTCTTCATGAGCAGCTTCCCCACACTTCGGGACAGGTTTTTCGGTTAGACAGCCGGTAGGTGACGCTATTGTCGCCATTGTTTCAAGAATCATCGGTTTATCGCATTGCACAAATTTGACAACACCCCTTGAATCTCCGCGTTCCAGACAGCGAACGTCATTTCAACCCATAAAAATACTGATGAAAATCTCCAACAACAATTTCACCAACGAAGAAGTAATCCTCGATTTCCACGAATACGAGGGCTGCAACTTCACCAACTGCCGCTTCGTCGTTCTCGGCTACGGTGCGTTCGCCCTGAACAAATGCGAAGTGGTCAACTGCGAGTTCACCTTCGCCGGCCCTGCCGCCAGCACTATCCAGACGATGTCCACGATCTATAACAACATCGGCGAACAAGGTAAGACCCTCATCGAAGGAACCTTCGAAAGCATCCGCAACGGCGGCCAAGCCAAGCAGGCCTGATCGTTTTTCACCTTTACCCGCGGGAAGTCAGAGCATCCGTCCGGCTCCCGCGGATTTTAAAAATCATCCCGCAATGAAAAATCCGTTAGGAATTCTGGTCGTTTCGTTGTTGGGAAACCTGTTGTCGCTGGGAGCGGAATTGGAAGTCCGCGAGTTCACCGCCAAGGACGGCACCGTCGTCAAATACCGATGGAGCGCGCCGGAGAAAATCGAGCCGGGCAAAACCTATCCGCTCGTCCTCTTTCTCCACGGTGCGGGCGAACGCGGCGATGACAATACCGCGCAACTCAAGCACGGCGTTCATTCGATTCTGACGGGCATGGCCAAGCTCGACCAACCGGTTTTCCTGATCGCACCACAATGCCCGAAAGAACGCTGGTGGACTCCCGTGGACATGGAAAAAATGCGCCTGTCCGCGGCAGGTCAGCCGAACCCCTTGCTGGAAGGCGTGCTGGCATTGGTGGATGAAACCACCCGCACACAGCCGGTCGATTCCAAGCGCTTCTATCTGACAGGCATCTCGATGGGCGGCTTCGCGACCTGGGATGTGTTAGGCCGTATTCCGGACAAGATCGCCGCCGCGGTCCCCATTTGCGGTGGTGGTGATTCATCGCTCGCTGCGACATACAAGGAAGTCCCGATTTGGGCATTTCACGGCGAAGCCGATCCGGTGGTCCCGGTGAGAACCACGCAGGAGATGATTTCCGCACTGGAAAAGGCCGGAGGGAAACCCAAGGCTACCTACTATCCCGGCGTCGAACACGATTCCTGGACCCGGACCTATGATGACCCGGCGCTGTTCCGCTGGCTCCTCGACCAGCATCGGAATTAAGCGGTCGGCTGTTGGAAAATTTCTCCGATGTTCCAACGACGGCAGGCTTGCGTGCCCATCGGGATCCGGTCATGTTGCTTTCGTGATACGTGGTTTTACCGGCATCTTCGCGGCGGTTCTGGGATTTCTATCCGGCGGTTCCGTATGGGCCGGCGAGATCGTGGAAAAACCGGTCCGGTCGAAAGTCGTGGTGATTCCCATTCACGAAGAAATCGCGAAGCCGGTGCTCTACATCATCCGTCGCGGGTTGAAGGAAGCCATCGAGGAAAAGGTCGATACCGTTGTGCTCGACATCGAGACGCCCGGTGGCCAGCTCGACGTCACTTTCGAAATCCTCAAGGCGCTGGAAAAATTCCCGGGCAAAACCGTTTCCTACATCAACCGCGAGGCGATGTCCGCCGGGGCGATCATTTCCGCCGGCACCGATGAAATCTATTTCGCCCCCGGCGGGGTCATCGGCGCGGCCGCTCCCGTCCTTTCCGACGGCGGCGATATCGGGGAAACGATGAAGGGAAAACTTGTCAGCTACCTTACCGCTCGGATGCGTGCGATTTCCGAGGGCAAAGGCTACCGTGGCGAGGTGATCTCCGCGATGATCGACAGCGATTCCGAATTCAAGATCGGCGACCAGGTCATCAAGGAGAAGGGCCGGCTGCTTTCGCTCACCGCGCTGGAAGCGATGAAAACCTACGGCGATCCCGCCCAGCCGTTGTTAGGGGCGGGCATCGCGGACAATCTCGACGATCTGTTGGACAAACTCCAGGGCCACGGCAACTACTCCGTGAAAATGCTGGAAGTCACCTGGTCGGAGCAGGCCGCCCAGTATCTGACTGCGATTACTCCCGTGTTGATGTCCTTGGGGCTGCTGGCGCTGTTCATCGAATTCAAGACACCGGGATTCGGCGTCTTCGGGATCACCGGCATTGTTTTGTTAGGCGTTGTTTTCCTCAGCCAGTTCGTCGCCGGGTTGTCCGGTCACGAGCCGGTGTTGTTTTTCATGCTCGGCGTCAGCCTGCTCGCAATCGAGCTGGTCCTCTTTCCAGGCACGCTGGCACTTGGTCTAACCGGAGCACTGCTGATGTTCGTGTCGCTGGTGTGGGCGATGACTGATTTGTGGCCGCGTGAACCGATTCCATTCGCGAGCGGCGTGTTTTTCCGGCCCTTGGCGACCGTGATGGGCGGCGTCATCCTCGCGGTGGTGTTGTTCCTCGCCCTCCTCAGATTCCTTCCTCGCGGAGGGCTCTGGGGCCATATGGTTTTGGATGCGGTTGTCGGCGGAGAACCGGGATTGGCCCGCGCGCTGGTCGGGGGCGGAGTCGATGAACCTGCTGCGGCCAGTTTGATCGGAGAAAGCGGAATCGCCGCCACCGCGCTCTTCCCGAGTGGCCAGGTGGAAATCGGCGGCAGGCGCTACGAGGCGAAGCTCGCCGTGGGATACGCAAATGTCGGCACGCCGGTGAAGGTCACCGGCGTGGCGGAATTCGGGCTGACAGTGGAGGTTCTATCATGACCGCTCTGATTCTATTTTTTGCCGTCGGCATCCTGCTGATCGCCGCCGAGGTCGTGGTGCCCGGTGGTGTGCTTGGCGTCCTCGGCGCTCTCCTGATGTTCGGCGGCTGTGTTCGCGCATTCATGGACTTTGGAAGCATCGGCGGACTTATCGCTGTTATAACCGCGTTCACCCTGGGTGGCTTGGTTCTGTATTTCGAGTTCAGCTATCTCCCGAAAACCAAATGGGGCAAACGGGCCTTCCTCACCGCGCAAGTCACCGGTGTCACCGCCGCGGTTGGTAAAGAAGCAGTCGAGTTGGTCGGAAAATCCGCCGAGGCCCTCACCCTGCTTTCACCGAGTGGCTACGTCCGCGTGGACGGCGAGCGCTACGAAGCATTCTGCCAATCCGGCCAGGCTCCCGTCGGCTCGATTCTTGAAATCATCGGCGCGGATAATTTCCGCCTCATCGTCACCCAGCGTTCCAAAATCTAACTAAAATAACACGTCATGCTTCCCACCATCATCCTCGTTGTCATCGCCATTGCCGGCCTTGTGCTTTTCGGCATCATCATTTCCTTCTTCAGCGTCTGGCTGCGTGCCTGGCTGGCCGGTGCTTATGTCGGTTTCACCGATCTCGTCGCCATGCGTCTCCGCCAGGTTCCCTACGGCATGGTGGTGGACGCCCGGATCACCGCGAAAAAGGCCGGCATTGAAATCCCCATCGACGACATCGAAGCCCACTACCTCGCGGGCGGAAATGTCATCCCGTCCATCCAAGCCCTCATTGCCGCACAGAAGGCCGGCATTGTCCTCGATTGGAACCGCACCTGCGCGATCGACCTCGCCACCAAAGGCTCCGGAAAAAGCGTTGTTGAAGCGGTCCGCACTTCCGTTGATCCCAAGGTCATCGATTGCCCGAACCCCGCATCCGGACGCACGACCATCGACGGCGTTTCCAAGGACGGCATCCAGGTGAAAGTGAAGGCTCGCGTTACCGTCCGCACCAATCTCGACCGATTCGTCGGCGGCGCGAAGGAGGAAACCATCATCGCCCGCGTCGGCGAGGGCATCGTCACCACCATCGGTTCGGCGGAAACTTACAAAGTTGTCCTCGAATCGCCGGACTCCATTTCCAAAGTCGTCCTCCACCGTGGACTTGATGTCGGCACCGCGTTCGAAATCCTTTCCATCGACATCGCCGATGTGGACGTCGGCGAGAACGTCGGCGCCAAGCTTCAGGAAGCCCAGGCCGAGGCCAACAAAAGCATCGCCCAAGCCGAGGCCGAAATCCGCCGTGCCGCGGCTGTTGCCCTTGAACAGGAAATGATCGCCCGCGTCGCGGAAATGAAAGCCAAGGTCGTCGAGGCCGAGGCCCAGGTCCCGCTCGCCATTGCCGAAGCATTCCGCAGCGGCCACCTCGGCGTGATGGATTATTACAAAATGGAAAATGTGAAATCCGACACCCAAATGCGCACTAACATTTCGAAAACGGAAGGCGCCTGATCCCCTTATTCAATCACCGGAATCACCGCCATGGACTGGATTCTCGAACATTTCAAATTCGTCGTCATCATCGCCCTGGTGGTGGGTTCCATCTTGAAATCACGCTTCGAAGCGAAGACCAAGGAAGCCACCGAAGAGGAAACCGCCGCCGATTTCGGAGAACGCGACAAGCCGGATGGCAGCTATCAGAAAATGGTGCGGCCCGCGCCGTCTGTTCCGCCGCCGCTTGCCCGGACAAATATACCGACTCAACGGCCCACCCAGCCGCCGCCGGTTTTCACCTCCTATCCTGCGATTCCCGGGGCTGTGGCGACTGCGGCCGACGAAACCGCCAAGCTTCTCAAGCATCAGCAGGACCTTGTCGCGCATCTCCAACAGTTCCACGATAACAAAGCAACCACCACCGGCGGAGCCGCCGTCACCCGCGCCCGCATCGCCTCCAAAGGCAAGGCCAAGTCTTCCAAGGAGATTCCCCTCTCCCTCCGCGCCCGTCTCAAAAATCCCGCCGAGGTCCGCCGCGCCTTCGTCATGCGTGAGATTTTGGATAAGCCTGTCGGCCTGCGCTGAACGCCCGATGATTCTCTCGTGGAGACGGTGTTAGCGCTTGCGGCGGAAACCGAGGCCGATGGCGGTTAGACCGGCGAGGATTGCAGTCGAGGGCTCGGGGATAATGGTGAGATTGTCCAGGGTGCCCAGCGTTCCGCCGGCTACACGGAGATCGGCGTAGAATCCGATCGCCGCACCCACGCTGCTGGAACCCATGGTCACTGTCTTCGAAGTGAAGCTGGTAGCGGACGTGTTGATGTAGCCGAGCGAGAAGGTGTTGGCCGAGTCCCGCTTGATCCAGAGTTTCGCCACCGTGGTTTCATCAGCCGTGAGGACTCCGGTTCCGCTTACCAGTGTGGTGCCGTCGTAGGAGAGGGAGCGCACCGCATTTTGGTTAGGCCGGATATAGACGGAGGCCCATTGCATCGTGTCGCGGGTATCCAGATCTAAGGAAGATACGGCGGTCGGGGATTTGGTAGTGGCCACCACGATGCCTAAATCGAGATCGGAGGTGCTCGTCGCTTGGGAAACGTCAACCGTTAGGGTTTCTCCAACCCCGAGAGTGTAGTCGTCTCGCAGAATCACCACCTGTTCCGCCGCGTTGGGGGTTCCCGAATAGGATGCGCCAAGAGCCCCGGTGGAGGCGGAAAACGAAATGTTCACATTGGCGAACGTTGAATCGAGAATCCTTGTCTGGGTGTATTCGGTGAGTGTCAGGTCTGAGAAATCATCAACGAGGACGGTGGCACCACGGCACAACGAGTTGCTGAGGCTTCCCAAGACGGCGAGTAGAAAAAAGGTTGGCGTGGGTTTCATAGAGGAAAGGGAAATGCTTTCGAAAGCAGATGGAACCTTGCAGGAGCGTGTTCATGCGGCAAGAAGTTGGAACCCGTCTTTTAGGATAGGTATGGCTCACGGCGGGTTGGAAGGGTTGACCGGGGCATGGATGCAGCGCAGGATTTTATGGCCTTCAAAAACCCGCTTCATGCAGAATCCGAACTTCAGAACGCCGTCGTGGCTGTCCGCCCTCCGGGAGTTTCCGGCTGGCTTTGCTCCATGAGCCGCGGGATTCCATGGATCGCGATGGGGGTCGCCTTTGCGATGATGTACCGACAGGTACGGGCCGCGGAGCCCTACACCGTCGACGAACATACGCTGCATCTGTGGCATCTGGATGAGGGAGCACCGCCCTTCGCCGACAGCGGGCTTTCCCCCAAACCTTTGTTAGGACTTCTCAACGGAGCGGCGGCCGGTGTGCCGTCGCTGCCGGGCATGGTGAGTGCCGTCTCGTTCAATCATCACACCGGTGGAAATCCCCTGACAGCGGACTATGCCGGCGCGTTGCTCCACGCGATGCCGAAATCGGCTGATGGTCCGGAGGACGATGTGACCCCGCCGTTTCCCATCGCTGGCAGTGAAGGAGCCTTCACCATTGAGGCGTTGGTAAGGTTTGAAGTGTTGCCCACCGATGCTCCGGGAGTCGCCAATGACATCGTGAGCATGGACGGAGAGGGAGATACGCGGGTTTTCAATTTCCGCATCGAGAAGCCGGGTTTTCTCAGCTTTATCCCGTTTTCCGGGCACACCGTACGCGGCGGGGGGCTGGCGGCGATTCCGCTCACCGGGCCCAATGCGATCAATACGGAGGATTGGTTTCACGTGGCGGTGTCCTATGATGGAAACGAAGGCACGCCGGGAAACCTCAAGCTTTACTGGACGAAGGTGGCTCCGGGGTTGAAATCGGCATGCTTGTTAGGAAGCGGTACGCTCGCGTCCGATCTATCGACAAATCTCGGCGATTTCGTGATCGGAAATACCGGTCGTACCATTTACGGGCACCGGGAGTGCAATCCATTTCCGGGAGTCATCGACGAGGTGCGCATCAGCGGCATCGCGCGGGAACCTGCTGACTTTTTCTTCGTTTCACCGGAAGCGAGGAACCTGGCTGCCGGGAAAAAGGGGCGTGATGTTTCCAAACCGCAGGATTTCCAACTCCGCCTCAACCGGGTGCTGGTGGACGGAGTACCGCAGACGATCCCGAATTCCGGTCCGTTGACGATCCGCCCGGGGCTGCACCGCATCGATGTTGATTATGGATTTCCGCCCGGAACGCCTGTGGAAACATTGGCGGTGAATTGCCTGTTAGGTGGGTTCGAAGATTCCTGGCGACCTGCGGCGAGAGGCATGGTCCTGATTTGCGAGACGCTGGACGTCGGCGGAGAGGTGGTTTCAAGCGTTTCCTTCCCCGCCGTAGGCCAGAGCCAGGGTTGGGAAGGAGATCCTAACGAGTCTCGCCTTGGTGCCCGTCTCGAACCGCTGTTCGTTCCGTCCGGAGCGAAGTCGCTGCGCATCACGCTTTCCTCGGGAGCTCCTGATTCCACCGGGCAGTTCATTATCGGCAATCTCTCCGTCAATCTTGCGTCGCAGCCGGCGGGTTCTCTATGGCCCAATGGCGACTTCAACGAAGGCGTCTTGCTGGATACCATGAGCGGCGTGCCCACAGGATGGAAGAGGGCGGGCGATGATCCGGCCATCGCGCGCGTGGTGCAGCGAAATGAGGGCAAGGCCCTCGGATTGGTGGACGGAAATCAGGAAGCGTCCGCCTCCTGGACCGCGGTGGCGGCGCTTCCTTCGCTGCCGGCCGGTGGAGCCACCGTGCTGCTGAGCTGGAAGGAATCCTACAACGTGATTGGTGGGAATTCCTACCGCGCGACCTATCAGAATGTCCCGCCGGGGGAATATAAATTTCGGGCCATCGCAGTAACGGGAAAGCCTAAGCCCGGCGCGGCCGATATGGAACTGGCGGTGACAGTGCGCCGTCCCATTTGGGAAATGCCGTGGTTCAGTCCCGCGGCGGCGGCTGTCTTGATGGGGCTGACGGGTCTGGTGATTCTGCAGGCCTACCGGCGCCGGTCTTTGGTCCGGCTCTCGAAATTGCGCTTGCAGCATACGCTCGAGCGCGATCGGACGCGCATCGCCATGGATCTCCACGACGATCTCGGGACGCGGGTTTCCAGCCTGATCATGAGTGTATCTTTGTTAGATCGCGACTACGAGCGGGACAGCGAGGCCGCGCGCCGTCATCTTCTGCGTCTGGGTTCGTCCTCGCGCGAGTTGGTGGGAGCCATGGAGGAACTGGTGTGGGCGGTGGACCCGGCCAACGACAGTCTCGACCAGCTCGCATCGCATCTAACTGGACTGGCGCAGGAAATGTTCCGCGACACCGGAGTGCGCCTGCGGATCGACGTGCCTACCGGTTTTCCGCCCGGACAACTGCGGTCGGATTTCCGGCACCACTTTTCGCTCGCGGTCAAGGAGTCGCTCCACAACGTGCTCAAGCATGCGGGGCCTTGCGCGCTCCATTTCGAAATCCGCACTGATGCTGGCGAGGTGATCGCCATTGTCCGGGACGACGGCCGTGGCTTCGATGCCGCACGGCCCGCCGAGGGCAACGGCTTGCTGAACCTTCATTCCCGCCTTGCCGAGCTTGGCGGTTCCTGCCATGTGGAATCAACCCCCGGCCGGGGGACGGTGGTCACGCTGTGCTGTCCCGTGCGGAATTTATCTAACACTAAAATCGAACGATGAACCCGCCACACACGGTCGTCCTGATAGAAGATGATTCGGAACTCCGCGGCTTGTTCGGGGACATGCTCGCCTCCGCCAGCGGATGGAAGGTCGCCGGTTCGTATGCCCGTGCGGAAACCGCCATGCCGGCCATCGAGGCCGCGCCGCCGGACGTGGTGATCGTCGATATCCAGCTTCCCGGCATTTCCGGAATCGAATGCGTGCGGCGGCTCAAGCCGCTCTTCCCCGCGACGCAGTTCCTGATGGTGACGGTGTATGACAATGCGGACCGCGTCTATGAAGCGCTGGCGGCCGGAGCATCGGGCTATCTTTTGAAACGCGACGTCCCGCTGCGCTTGTTGGAAGCCCTGACCGACGTGCTGGAGGGCGGTTCTCCGATGTCCAGCGCCATTGCCCGCAAGGTGGTCCAGCATTTTCAGAAGTTCGAGCAAACCGCTCCGCCGGATCACGATCTAACATCTCGGGAGACTGAAGTATTGGATCTCCTGATCAAAGGCCTGCTGTATAAGGAAATGGCGGAGCAGTTGGACATCAGCATCGTCACGGTGCGCTACCACCTGAACAACATCTATCGAAAGCTGCACGTGAGGACGCGCACGGAGGCGGCGGTGAAGTATTTGGGCGGGTGATGACGCACCGTCCTTTGATATAGGTAAGGTGCTTTGGAGTTGTCTCCCGGAGGTGCTTGTAGGAAACGTGCCACTAAGGTTCCCGATCCTGCGGACTCCTGAAAACTCCATCACTTCATGAAACCCATCATTACCCCTCAACGGGTCGCGTGCCTTGTTGCGCTGACCACAGGCATTTGCAATGCCGACATCAAAGGCCCCTACACGGCCGATGCCAACACCGTTTACCTTTACCACCTGAATGAAACGGCGGCTTCGACATCCGCGGTCAATGCGGGTTCCGCGGGCTTTCCGGCGATCGCCTTCGACGGCGATCCTTCGGCCAATAACGCGACGGCTGCGCAGCCGGTCAATACCACGATCCTGGGTGCGGCAGGTCTAGCCGGATTCGGAACTTCCGCCAATATTTCTGCAGCGGATTTCGGCCTCGGTGTGGATGCCAACAGCAGCGGTGGTTTCCAGATGGGGGCGGATGCCGCTGCCTCTGCGGATGCGATCCTCCATTCGTCGCTGGCAGGGGCCGACGGTTCATTCACGCTGGAGGCGATGATCAACCTGCCGGTCGCGATCGGCACATCCACCTATGAGATCTTCTGCACGGACAATTCCTTGGCAACCCGCGGCTTCCAGTTCCGCATCAACGGTTCAACCACTGACAAGCGCCTTGAGTTTAATTTTATCGGCACGGCCACAGCGGCGGTCCTCGCCAGCATTCCCACCACGGGCGTGCATGCGTTCGCGCCTAACACGTGGTTTCACGTCGCCTTGGTCTTCAATGGCGCCACCAATGACGTGAAGTTCTATTGGACAAAAATTGATCCCAGCGTGATCACCGCGAATGAAATCGGCACCCCGCCTTACACGGAGACCACTTTGGGAACGGTGAGCGCTCCGCTTGTGATCGGAAACGAAGCCCGCGCGACGGGCGGAAATTCCAAGTCCTCTGAGGGCCTTCGCGGTCTGATCGACGAGGTCCGCGTTTCCAAAGTCGCGCGCGCCCCATCCGATTTCATTTTCGTCAACAACGATACCGATGCGGACGGCCTCCAGGATTCATGGGAAATCCTCTACTTCATCCTCCCCGGCGAAAATCCCGTGACCGACAAGGCCGCCATCCTCGCGCGCTACAGCGGCACGAGTGATCCCGACGGCGACACCTATAACAATGCCGCCGAGTATGCCGCCGGATCCGATCCCGTGAACACCGCCTCCACGCCGCTGGATGTCGATGCCGATGGACTGCCGGATGCTTGGGAAATCACCAATTTCAACAACCTTCTCCAAAACGGTGCCGGAGATCCTGACAACGACTTCAACACCAATGCCGCCGAATACGCCGCCGGCACCGATCCTAACAGCAGCACGAGCTGGCCCGATACCGATGACGGTGGAGCAGGCGACGGACTCAACGACGGATGGGAGGTCCACTACTTTACCAACATCACCTCACAGTCTGCCGACGATGATCCGGACAACGACGGTTTCTCCAATAGCTATGAGCAAGCCACCCAGACGAATCCGACCGTCCAATTTTCCTCCCCGGACACCGATGCCGATGGTCTGGCGGATGGCTGGGAGGTTCATTTCTTCATCCAGCCGGGTGAAACTCCGTCGAACGACCTGTCCACCATCATCGCCCGCTATACCGGTCTCGACGATCCGGACGGCGACGGATCTAACAACGAGACGGAGGAGACCGCCGGCTCGGATCCCAACAACGTCAACGTGCGCCCCTACGATCTCGACGGCGACGGTCTCGTGGATGCCTGGGAAATCCAGTATTTCACCAACACCACTTCCCAGACCGGAGCCGGCAATGCCGATGGCGACGCCTTTACCAATGCCCAGGAGCAGACGGCGGGATCGAATCCAAATCTAACTGCATCCACTCCGGATGACACCGACGGCAACGGCACTCCAAATTCCGGAGAAACCCGCGTGCCTTACGCCGTCGATGCGAATACCCTTCACTTGTGGGATCTCAATGACACGGCGACTCCGGTGACGGACCGGGTTTATGGCCCGTCCAACCTTTCAATGCTTGCCTTGGGAGGCGGTGCCACTCTGTCGAACGCTTCCTTCTCGGGATTTGGCACGGCGCTCAACACCAACGTCGGTTTCAATACCGCCGCCGGTGCCTACCTTGCCGCCAAAACTCCGGCGGCCCTAACCACCGACGACGTCACCACCAAACTGGCGGGCACCACGGGAGCATTCTCCTACGAGGCGCTTGTCCGGCTGGACTTCGATCCCACGGCAACTCTGGCAGGAGCACGCATGCAGATTCTATCGGCGGAAGATGACACCGGCGCCACGGATGCCAACCGGACCTTCCAATTCGCCCTCACACCCGTCGGCGCACAAGGCAACACCGACACCAAGCCGAGGGTCAGTTTCATCAACATCGATACCGATCCGCTAACAGCCGGCCAGCAGCCACAGACCATCGAGTTCGCAACGCCCGCAACAGGAGACCACATGCCCGTCCAAGGCCAATGGTTCCACGTCGCGGTGACCTATGACGGAAACCAGGCCACCGCGGGAAACATCAAGTTCTACTGGACGCGTGTGGATTCCGCAGCGGGCGCGGCCAACCTCATCGGTTCGGCGCAGATGAACGGTGACCTGCCCGCTACTCCGTCGGACCTCAGCATTGGCAACGAGACCCGGGACGTCGGCGGCGAGAGCGGTGCGTTCCAAGGTCTCATCGACCAGGTCCGCGTGAGCGACATCGCCCGTGCCGATACGGCGTTTGTCTTCAGTGGAGGAAATCCGGATGCCGACAACGACAGCCTTCCCGATGCCTGGGAAACCGCGAATTTCGGGAATCTCGGCCAGTCCGGCACCGATGACTACGACCACGACGGCACCAGCAACCGCGCCGAATACCTGCTCAACCTCGATCCGAAGAGCGGTGTCGCGCTCTTCAAGGCCGGTGTTGCGGGCAGCACCATCCAGTGGCAGGGTGTCGCCGGTTTGAACTTCGTCGTCCAACGCTCCGCCACACTCGCGAATGGATCATGGTCCAATGTTTCCACCCAGCCCGGCGTTGCCGGACTCAACAGCTACACCGATCCTTCGCCGCTTTCCGGCAAGGGGTTTTATCGAGTGCTCCTCGTGATGCCCTGATCGGGCGAAATTAACCTAAGAAAAGCGCCGCCTCCCGTGGAATCCACCGCGGGAGGCGGCTCCGCGTCATCATCTCTCCATGTTTCGAAAATCCCTGATACTGTCTCTGCTCGCCGTCGCGTTGACCGGCTCGGTCGCTCGTGCCGCTCCCGGCACTTTGGTGAACGATTCGATCATTGATCCCCTGGCCCACAATTTTCCGACCGCTTCCTATTCCGTCGCCACGGTGCACGGCGTCAGCTTCCAGCAGGACGGCGTGACCACCTACAAGGGCTGGCAATACGCGGCCTACTATCAGGGAAATTTTTCCGACAGTACCGGCAAAGTAGCCATCGCGCGCCGTCCGCTTCCCAGCGGGGCTTGGCAAACCCTAGTCCTCGGCGACTACACCTTTAGCACAGTAGACTCCCACAACGATGTGGTCCTGGGGATCTGTGCCGGCGACGGCACGATCCACCTCTCGTTCGACCATCACGTCAACAATCTCCACTACCGCGCGTCCGTCTCTGGCCTGGCGGACAATCCCACGACCACCGCATGGACCGCCGCGCAGTTCGGTGCAGTGACCGACCACCTGATCGCCGGAAGCGCGACGATGTCCCAGGTGACGTATCCGCGTTTCATCCCCACTCCTAACGGAAAACTTCTCTTCACCCACCGCTTCGGTAGTTCGGGCGGCGGCGACGAGGTGCTTTACGAATATGACGGCACCACTCACGCATGGTCGCGTCCGGGCCAATACACCACCCGGACCGGTTCCTACACCGGCACTCTAACTACCGGCGTGGACCGCAACGCTTATTTCGACAACACCATTTTCGATTCCAACGGCCGCCTCCATGCGACGTGGTGCTGGCGCGAGACACCGGACGCAGCGAGCAATCACGACGTGCTCTACGCCTACAGCGACGATGTCGGACGCACTTGGAAAAACCAGCTCGGCAACACGGTGGCCGTCACCGGGACGAGCTTTATCTCCGTAAACTCACCCGGCATTATCGGCTGGTCTGTTCCTCAGAAGCGCAACTACATCAACAACAGCGCCATGACGGTGGACCGCCAGGGACGTGTTCATGTTGTCGCCTGGCTCCTTCCTTCAAGCGCTCCCGATCAGACAACGTTTTCCACCGACCTAACATCGGCCTCCCGCTTCGTCCACTTCTGGCGCGGGACCGACGGCGTCTGGCGGAAAAACGAAACCTCGTTCACCGGAACGCGGGCCAAGCTCTCCGTCGATGACGACGGCCGCCTCTTTCTCATCTACGGAGACGCGACGAACATCCGCATCGCCGCCGCCAATCCCGCGGCGGATCCCGAGGCATCGCCGGCTAACAGTTGGAACGACTGGGCGCAGCTCGCGCTCTCCGGCGCGCTACCTTCGGGCAAGGCGAACACGGTCAACATCATCAACGATACCGCCCGCTGGGAGGCGGACCGCATTATTTCCGTCTATGCCCAGGAAACCAACATCTCCGGCACCGGTCCCACGCCACTCCACGTTCTCGATTACCACGTTTCACGCGCCGCAGTGCTTCCCGTGCCGTTGACTGGGGTCACGATTCCAACTCCGGGCACCGACCTCTCGTGGACCGCCGGTCAGGAAGCCGCCCAACATGATGTCTATCTGGGAACAAACGCAGGAACCGTCGCCGCCGCCACCACTGCGTCTCCGGTATATCTCGGCCGCCAGAGCACGGCCACCCGAGCCAGCGGAACCCTCGCCCCATCCACCACCTACTATTGGCGGGTGGATTCCGTTAGTTCTTCCTCCACCATCACGAAAGGCCGCGTTTGGTCGTTCACGACTGGAAACGGCGCGCCCGTGGTTACCAACGGAGCATCGACACGCGGCGCGGGCACGGCCATCACCTTCCGTGGAAACCTAACGATTCCTGTTTCCGCCACCACGGATGTCGCACTCTATTGGGGAAACGCCGATGGCGGAGAAATCACATCCAACTGGGAGCACGCCGTGCCGCTCGGACCGCAACCGGCCGGACCTTTGGAAATCACCGTTCCAGCCACCTCTTCGGACGCGGTCTTCTATCGGTTCCGCGCTTCCAATACCTACGGCACCGCATGGGCTTCGGCCGCAGGCACGCTGCCGTCGCTGGCTCCTTTTATCAGCCAAGCCGCGGCGAGCCGTTCCTACGGCGGACGCGGAATTTTCCAGATCAGTCTGGATCCCGGCGATGCCGCGTTGTCCTCGGGCGATGTGGTCTTCTACTGCGGAGCATCCGATGGCGGCACCAACCCCGCTTCATGGGATCGTTCGATTTCACTTGGTTCCAAGGCTGCGGGAAGCCAAAGCGTCACTATCGATGGGCTGCCCGCAGGAGCCCTCCAGTTTCGTTTCAAGGTCTCCACGGTTCATGGCACGGAATGGGCATCCGCCAGCGGGACTCTGGATGCCTCCGGCGATCTATCATCTTGGGCGCGTTCCGCCGTGATCGAGATCACCGGGTATTCCGGCACCAGCACGCTAACAAATTTTCCCGTGCTGCTCCGGCTCTCCCCTGCTTTGATCCCCGGGTTCACTTACGCCGGCCTGTTATCTCCGCCGTATGGTGATCTGCGGTTTTCGTCGCTTGATGGAACGGTCATCCCGCACGAAGTCGAGACCTGGGACACGCTCGGTGTTTCCTTGGTGTGGGTGAAACTGCCGCAGCTCTCCCAAGGCACTAAGCTGCGTGTCTGGTGGGGAAAAACCGGGCAATCCGCAACCGCGACGTCGCCCACTTGGTCCGCTTTCAATGGTGTCTGGCATCTCGACAATGCTCTTGGGTTTTCAACGGACTCGTCTCCTAACACCCTTAGCGCGGCGGCCACTTCCGTCACGTCCGCCGCATCCGGCATCATCCCTGGAGCCGCGGCCTTGAACGGCACGGCCTCCAATGTCGCGATCAACAACGGCACCGCGTTGAATCCCTCGCTCCTCTCCATCGAGGCATGGGTGAAAACTTCCGTTAGCACGGGCACGCCCTCCATTTTCAGCAAGGATCAGACCAGCGGCGGGACCAACCGCGTCTGGCAGTTCCGGCTCAATGCGGGGAAGCCCGAGTTTCTTCCTTTCAATGCCTCCGCTAACGGAACCGTCACCTCGCCGGACGCCGTCAGCGACAATCAATTTCACCATCTGTGTGGCACATGGGACGGAGCCACGGTGAAAATGTATGTGGATGGAGTCCTCAAGGCGTCCAGCGCGCTCGCGGGAATCCTCCGCACCGGCCAAACCAATAAGGCCTTTATCGGCCGCAGTGAAAACACCACCGCCAACTACTTTGCCGGCTCGATCGACGAAGTCCGCCTTTCCCCTGTCGCCCGTTCCGCGGACTGGGTGGGCGCTTCCTTCGACAACCAAAAAGTTTCCGCCGCGTTCGTCACCGGTTCCCCGTCCTCCACTCCGGATCTCGATGGCGACCTGCTGCCGGATGCCTGGGAAATGCAATACTTCGCCTCCACGTTCATCACGGATCCCGATCCGGATGCGGACGGGCTCTCCTCGTTGCTGGAGTTCGCATTGGGCACCGATCCCACCTCCGGCGCGGATCGTCCGGAACTCGCGCTCAACCGCCCCGCAGGAGCCGCCCCGCCGGAGTTTGTATTCGAGCAGATCGCCGGTGGCACCGGCAACATCGGCACCAGCTACACCGCGTCCGGCATGCGTTACAGCGTAGAGATTTCAAGCGATCTCAGCACCTGGATGTCAGGTCCCGCAGTCGTCGCATGGAGCAACCGCCGCGAGGCGCTGCCCGGCGGCATGGAACGGGTCGGAGTTTATGTGATCGATCCACCGCTCGCCGCATCGCCGGGACTTTACTCAAGATTGCGCGTCACGACGGTGCCTTGAATCCACCGCCCGTGGGAGCGGAAGATGCGCGGATGGTTCTTTTTGGAAAATTTAATGAACTTGCCCGAAGGTAAGGAGACGCTAGATTTCCGCAGTTCTTGCCCCACCCATGTCCACCGTTTCCAGCATTCTCCAAGTCATCCTGTTGATCTTCGCCGTCGTGATGGGGTTCAACATCATCATTTTCGTCCACGAACTCGGCCATTTCCTCGCCGCCAAGTGGCGTGGCTTGCAGATTGACCGCTTTCAAATCTGGTTCGGCTCGCCGATTTGGAAAAAAACCATCGGCGGCGTCCAGTACGGACTTGGCTGGATTCCGGCCGGCGGCTTTGTCGCCCTGCCGCAAATGGCACCCATGGAAGCCCTCGAAGGCGGGTCGAAGGACGGCAAGACACTGTCTCCCATCACTCCACTCGACAAGATCATCGTCGCCTTCGCCGGGCCGTTGTTTTCCATGCTGCTCGCGCTGCTCTCGGCGGTCGTCGTTTACGAAGTGGGCAAACCCGCCGACTTTATCCCCACCCAGGTCATTGGCGGCGTCGACAAGGACAGCCCCGCCGCCAAAGCCGGGATCCAGTCCGGTGACAAGATTCTGGCCATCAACGGCAACCCGGTGAATGGCTTCGCCGGCTCGCTCGACAGCATCACCGAGGGCATCATCCTCAGCAAGGGCAAGCAAATCGAGTTCACTGTCCTGCGCCCCGGCAGCTCCGCTCCCATCAAGCTCACCTCCGAGTTTCAGACCGAGAAGACCAAGTGGTTCCAGCGCGGTGGCTTGCGACAGGTCGGAATCAGGCCTGAGGCGGAGCACGTCGTGATCGCCGCGGTTTACGAGGGCAGTCCCGGAGCGAAAGCCGGTTTCAAGGAAGGCGACCTCGTTGTTTCCATGAACGGCCATCCGGTGGAAGAGCGCGACCAAGCCGTCGCGCTCGTCAAGGAAACCGGCGCGAACCCCATCACAATCGCCATCACCCGTGACGGGAAACCACTGGAAATCACCGCCACCCCGCTGGTTCCCATTTCTCCCGCCAACAGCCCGCCCATGCTGGGACTCGCCTTTGACGGCCCGCCTTATCAGCAAAAAGGCATCATCCATCCCGGCCCGATCAAGCAGGTCTCCGACAGCTTGCGGATGATGTGGACCACCATCACCAGCGTTGTCGCCAAGGATTCCAGCATCGGCGTCGGCCACCTCAGCGGGCCGGTCGGCATCGCGACCCTCCAATACCAACTTCTTCAAATGGAAGACGGCTGGCGGCGGATCCTCGCCTTCATGGTGCTCTTCAACGTCAACCTCGCCGTGCTCAACATGATGCCGTTCCCCGTCCTCGACGGCGGCCACATCGTCCTCGCCATTCTCGAAAAAATCTTCGGCGGACCGGTCAAGGCCAAGCCGCTGGAAATCCTCCAGACCATCTGCGCCCTCGCCCTCATTTCCCTGATGCTCTTCGTCACCAGCAAGGACATCGGCGACAAATTCGGCCACGGCGACGACCGCGAGAAGGTCGTATTTCCCACGAATTGATCGTCGATCTGCTTTGACGACAAATGTCGCGATTGTCGCTTGACGGCGATGACGACGTTTGTCATCAACTGGTTCCATGAGTTCCGGAAAAGCATCCTCCCTCCCGCCATTGTCGCCCGCCGAGCAGGCGTTGATGGACCTGATCTGGCAAAAACAGCCGGTTTCCACCGGTGATTTGCTTTCATCCGTGAACGAGGGCCGCGCCGAACCGATCACCCGCAGCACCCTGCAAACCCAGCTCACGCGGCTGGAAACCAAAGGCTGGCTGCTCAGCGATGACCAGGGCCGGGCACGGCTCTACCGCTCCTCTCTCACGGAAAAAGGCGGCCGCGGAAAAGTCCTCACCGAGCTCAAACAACGATTCTTCGGCGGCTCCGGGATGTCGCTTATTCGCTGCCTTGTCGAAGACGGCGGCCTGACCGATGAGGAAATGGCGGAGTTGAATGAGTTGATCGAAACCCACCGGAAAGGAAATCAGCCATGAACTTCCCGACGCCTTATTTCCTGAATGTCGCATTACATGCCGGGATCCTATCTGTTTTAGCGACCCTCGCGCTGCTGATGATTCGGCAGGCCCGTTATCGCTCGGTCATCGCCATCTCCGGGTTGTTGGCCGTGGGTTTGCTGCCTTGGTTCACCGCGCTGCGGCCCGCCCAACGGGTGATAACTCCCATCCCTGAAATTCAAACCCAGTCCCCCACCCTTCCCATCTGGACAGTCATCACGCTGCCGATGGACCGGCAAATTCCGAAACTCGCAGAGGCAAGCGTCGCTCCAGAAAAATTCACTTTCCCGGATCCGCTCATCGTAGTCGTCAACCTGTGGGCGGCTGGTTCCGGCACCGGCTTCTTATTGTTAGTGGGCGCCATGCTCAAACTCCGAATCTGGCGGAAATCTCTCTCACCCCCCGACGATACGGCCTGGAAAATCCTCCTCCCCCTTTCGCCGGAAATCCTCCGCAGAAACGATTTCCTGATCTCCCCTGCCACTGCCAGCCCCTGTGTTACCGGACTTTTTCGATCAAAAATCGTCCTGCCGCAATTCCTCTTCACTTCCGCATCGGAAGAAGAATTGCGCTGGGCCGTACGGCATGAAATCTCCCATTGGCAGGCCGGTGACTCGCGCTGGATGATCGTGTTTGCCGTCATCCGATGCGTGAACTGGTGGAATCCCCTCACCCACCGCCTCGCCTCTATCTGGTCCGACGCCCGCGAACAACTCTGCGACCTGCACGCCACCGGAAATACGGATCGCCGCGTGGACTACGGGCAATTTCTTGTCGCCATGGCCCGCAAGATCACGAAGCAACCGCCGCTCGCAGTCACGATGGCGAAGGGGCTTCACGCGAGAAAACTGAAGCAGCGCATCACATTGCTGTTAGGGGCGGCGACCGAATCAGAAAAGCCCGCAGGCAAAAACTTCATCGCTCTAAACTCCGCCGTTTTCATCGCGTGTGCCGCCATGATCTCCAGCGTGAAGATCAAGGCGGAAGAAGCTGTCGCCGACTCCACAACGGTTCCGGAATCCACCGTCGTTGATCAACAACCTGCGCCAACACCGTCCGATGGGATTCCCGCCACCCCCTCGATTCCGCAGCCACCTGCGGCCACGACACCGGTTCAACCCGATCCACCCGCCGCTCCTCCCAAGGCAAACCGTAGGATCAAAATCGGAACAAAATTTATTATCACCGACTCCAAACCAGGATTTTCGGAACCAATGTCCAAAGAAGGCCGCTTCACGATCACATCCTTACTGAGCAACTCGCAGGAACAAATGATCATGAGAGGCGTAACCGGCAAAAACGTTCTGTAAAAAATCGGAAGAGGTTTTGTTAATTTCCCCGTTCCCTGCCACCTCGATGGATGGATTTAGCGGAAGCGCATTCCGTCAATCCGCTGCGACAACGCCCGCTGGACGTTAGTCTGCTGCTCGGAAAAAGATGTGAGCGCGTTCATGTTCGCGGTCATCTGGTTTAGGAGGCGAACCAGCTCTGCATTTTGCTTTTTTTGGTCCTCCTTCAGTCCGCCAAGAACCTTCCCGAGATCGAGCGTGTTGCTCCCCATGTCGCCAAACGCATCCACCAGGTTTGCTTTAAAGGCGCTTTCCGAAGTGCGCATCTGGTTGATTGCGTTGAAAATATCTTGGACCTGATTTTCATCCGGGATGTTGTCCTTAAGGTATTGATTGAGCTTGGTGAAGCCACCGCGCAGATTGCTGTCAACCTGCCCCTTGCTTTTTTCAATTTCAGCACCGGCAGTATCCCGCGCAGCGGTTGCCTGTTGGGTGATGGCGGCCCTAAATTCGGCCTGCGACTTCTGATTTTCCTCCCCGAGCGTTTTGATAACTGCAATCTTTGCTTCTGCCCTCAGGGCTTCCGCCTTACGTGCGATTTCATCCCGGTCCCGCGCCGCCTGGGCCTCCGCATCAGCCGCCTGAGAAGCCTTTGACTGGGCCTGGGCAATGTCGGGACCGTCCTCGCCCTCCCGCTCTATCAAGGACTTTAAAGCGGCCTCCAGGATATTCTTTTGACGGAGGGCGGCGGCGGCGACCTCGGCGGTCGTCTTCACTTCGGCTTCAATATCGAGAAGCTTCTTGTTCATCTCCGCCTGGAGCGCCGTCTCCCCATTTCCAGAAACTCCGTTCACGGCGCGAGACGCATCCCCAAAGGATGCCTCAGCATTCCGCTGGGCGGCGGCAACTCGTGCGTCCGCTTTGAGAGCCGCTACCTGGGCGTCAATCGCTTTCGTCTCATCACGAAAGAAGGCGGCAAGGTTTTCGTTGTGAAGCTGGGTGGTCAGTTTCTGCCGCAGGTCCGCGAGTTCCTTCACTCCCTCGCCCGCTCGTTTCTGCGCCGCCTCAGCGTTCGCAAGATCAGTGATCATCCCGGTGAGCGCGTTTTTGAATGGCCCGGCCAGCAATCCCACGGTTGCACCCACCGCCGCGCCGAACGGGCCGCCGACAGCCAGCCCCTGAGCGGCCCCCTCCAAGCTGCCACTCAAAGCCTGAACACCCTCTCCCGCCTTAATCATTGAGTCGCCAAGCGCGGGTGCGTTTTTCTTTGTCTCCGAGCCGATCTCAATGAGACGAGACGCTACCGCGCCTAACTGAGCGGCGATCTTGGAAGCCACCTCAGCGCGTTGGATGTTTATTAGCTTTTCAAGCTGTGGATCCGCGCTCTGTGCCTCCTCTCCGGTCTTTTTGGCGGTGTCCTTCACCTCATTGAGTGCATCGACAGCCTTGTCCGCACCCTCTGTTTGCGCAGTGGTATTGATCCCGATTTCCAGATTCACATCACTCATACCGTGCAAATGTTTGTTAGATGGCTTCGATCATCTCCCGAAGTTCGGCAACGGCTGTATCCAGCCCCTGCTGACAGGCTCCGAAAATATCAAGAGCTTTTTCAATCCCGCCGCCGATATCCGCTTTTTCAATATCTAACAAAATCTCCGACAGTTGATCGTCACCGCTTTGTCGGTGGCATACGATGGACTCAAGAGCCTTGATTCTCTGGTTCGTCAGCCGAGCCAATTGAATGGAAATGGCATGTTGCGTCCGGCACATTTCAAAGAGCTCAAGCCAAAGTTTAAGGAAAAATTTCATAATAACTAACTTTTTTTGGATGTTGTCGATTCGAGGTTAAAACAATTCCGGCTTCTCAGCCTTGGCGATTTCCCACGCGGTGGAAAAGTTACATTTTTCCCGGTTCTGCACGGTAGCGACGAGGGCTCTGCACTGGGTTTCGTCTCTATCAGAGTCACCGAAAAACTTTCTGCCGTCCGGAGGTGTGGCGCGGTTCTTTTGGAAGACCCGCTCAGGCGGCGTATAGGGGACTCGCTTCACGAGCATGCCGTCGAAGATCTTAATGGCGGCGGCGCGGTTGACTTGCAAAAGCTGCTTCGCTGCTTCCGGATCTCCGATCACTTCCTTGTAGGTTTCGAGATCGCGGGACAAGGCTTCGTCGCGAAGTGCTTGCACTTGCGCTTCCATCGAGGCGGCGAGTCCCTTGGCGGTGGCGATGTCGGCCAATAATGCCGTGGATTTCGTTTCAAGCTCAGCCTCGGGAGTGGTTTCGGGAACTCCTAACATCCGACAGAGCAGAGCCAGCGCCTTGTTGTTTGAAGGATTGGCTGGATTAGGATCGCGGTTTGCACTCACGGGCCGGAGCACTTTCAGCTTGGGGCGGTTGGTCAGCCCTGCGCCTGTTAGTGCTGCGGGGTAGAATTTGAAGGTTCCGCTTTCATAACGCACGGAGCCGGAGAACTCGGGGGAGATATAGCGATAGACCTGAGTGGTGATCTTTTCCCGGCCGGGCGGCGTCCATTCGGTTTCCAGCTCCAATTCCTTGCCGTCCGCACCGTAGCGCATGGCCTGACCCCATCCCAAGGCCTCCGTGCTTTGGGCCATGTCGTGGGATAAGTGATCAGCGTCGATCAGAATGCCGCCTTGGAATCCTTTCACCAGACTTTCCAACACGGGTTTGTCAAAAACGGTCAGCCCCTCGACGGACATGTCTTCAGTCGCCACCCCGTAACCAGGAACATCATAACCGGCGGGAATGTCCACGGTGCCAGGGAACTCACCCAAAGTGGCGATGTGGGTCCAAGGCTTCGGCGTCTTGTTGAAGGCGGATAGATCGCGGAAGCGGCCGGTGCAAGAAAGGGTGGTTTTCATATTGGTGGGATTGGTGATTTCTGGAAATGGAGTTTGAGAGGGTGTGTTGAAAATCTAAGGTTGCCGCGAGAGGGTCCCGTGCGACGCGTGGTTTGCCCCGTGCGAGGGTTTCCCCCTGCTATCCGCCCCCGTGATGGGTCTGGAGGCGTTTGGAGCGATTCTGCGGGATTTTCGCCACGCCCAAGAAACCAGAAGCGAGCCACCGGGAAACCAACCGGGCCGCATCCAACAACGGAGAGAAAGGACTGCACTCCATGCGAAACAAATCCTTTCCCCACTCGCTTCTGGTTTCTTGGGCGTGACATTTACGATAAAGTTTCATCCCCGCCATTCGCGGGTTTGTTAGTTGGGTTCGCGGCTTGAGCCGGGAAAAGCCGGTTTAACGATTTTTGGAGCTCTCGGATCATCCAGAGCGGCCATGTCCGGACAATCGAAACGATATCGCGGAACGGCTTCTCCTCGGAGTATTTGCCGCTGCCGTTGCTGAGAATGAAAAGGGCAAGATCATCGACATGGATTCGATAATAGAGGTGTTTCCGAGGATGCCTGGAATCGGTGCCCATGCTTTTCTGCGCGGGAAGTTCGCCGCTCAAAACACGGAGGCGAATGAATGAACGGCCCCAGCCGGAGTACTCGGCCGCCTCTTCCACCGTAAACCAATCCTGCGCAGGCAGGCGTGAAAGGATGATCGCTTTGCCTGGCAGATAAGGGTGATCAATCATAATGATTAGACAGGGTGGTTAGAGTTGGTTCCGGTGATGCGGCGGGCGTTGTTTCCGCCCGCCGCACGAACCGGAACCAAATCAGGAAATCGTCATGCGGCGTCCGCACTCGGTGGCGACCACTTGGATGTCTTCCGTCCAGTCTACGAAGAAGATGTCGGATGCCGCGTTTTCCTCGCGGTATTCACGCACGCCGTCGATCATGCTGCCGGTGGTTGCGAAGGTCTTGGCGAAGCTCGCGTCCATTTGGTCCGGGTCTTCAGAGGAGTAGAAGACGAAGACCTCCGCGCCGACGATGTTGACATTGTTAGCGGCCGCGCCGAACTTGGTGGCGTCCGCCGACATGATGCCGATGCGGAAGTCCATCTGCGGGTTGAGCACCATCCGCATCGCCTGGTCGCCTTGGACGCCGACGACTTCCGCTCCAGGTTGGCGGGCTTTGACCAGGGCGTGATTTCGGAACACCTGCCAGGCACCGAGCCCGAAGATGATCCGGTTCGCCATTTGGCCGGTTGCCGTGGCAATGTCGAGAATCTGCGCGTCGATTTCGGCAACCGGATCAATGGCGGCGTTTGACCAGACACCGACGCCACCGGTCGCGGCCTTGGCAGCCTTCACGATGTCGAAAACCTTTTTCTCGTGCGAGGTGAGAGCCGCCCCGACGAGGTTTTTGATTCTGGATTGTTCAAGCGCCTGCACGCCGTCACCCGCAAGCTTGCGTTCGTGATCGTCAAGGCCGGTTTCAAGCCCTTGCGGGAGACAGTTAAAAAACGGGTCCGTTGCTAGGAATTCGATGCGCTTGCGGGGACCGGCAATGGCACGCGAGGTGTCCAGAACCTGAAAATCATTCTTGGAGTTGTATTTCTTATATTGCCCGGAAGCGGCCCCGACTGCGACGACGGGAGCGATGAAGTTGGCCAGGGAATTCTTGCGGTCCTGGGCCAGTCCGCTCGCGTAGGTCGAGAGGAAAGTGTTTCGTTTGGCGGATGATGCAGACATTGTCTTTTTGTGTTAGCGCGTTGATTTAAGGGTGATTTGTTAGGCGAGAATGGCGGGATCGACCAGATAGGCTTCAATGAGTTCCTGGGCGACACCGGCTTCGAGGGCGCGGGCCACGCGAATGCGGGCCGTGCCTGTGCCGGGGTCGAGTTTGGTGGTTCCGTCCGCCTGGAGAACCAGCGAGGAACCGGCGATGACAGCGCCGGGCGTGGCACCCAGCTTGACCTTCACGGTCCCGCCGAAGTTGGGCAGGGCGACGGAGTCTTTGCCGTAGATATCGAATCCTTCGCTGATGCAGCCAAGCGGCAGCGTGGCAGTCGCGGAACTAACCAAAGCTCCGGTGGCGAGGATGAAATAACCTTCCTTGTTGGTGTGATCGGCAAGGGGTGTGAGTGGGATAATGGCGGAGGATCGTGCGATCATTTTATTTTATGTTAGGTGAGATTGTCGGCTAGACCGGGGGAGTTACTCGCAGAGCGCTTCCCAGGCATCGAAGAATGGCTTGATCAAAAGAGTATGGATGTTCCTGAGTTCCTCCTTGGGTAAGGACGCCAAGGGGTGCTGGTGGAGACGGCCTTTCAGATGTTCCAAGGCCAGCGTTTTCATGTGGATAGCCGAGAAGCGGTCTTTGGCATCATGTTCCCTGGAGCCGTCATGATTGAGGGCGGCGCACATGACGCGGGCGGCTTCCGCCCTGAGCGTTTCGTTTTCCGTTTCAAGGGTATCGGCTTCTGCGGCACGGCTTTTGAGATTGGCGAGATCGGCCTTGAAAGCAGCCATCTTGGTTTCAAGGGCCTTCCCTGATAAGGCTTCTGGAACTCCTAGCAGCTCGCAGAGCATAATTCGTGTTGGAATGCCTGGCATGTCAGTCGCAAAGTTTGTTGAACGCGTCCATTGTCGGCTTGAAAAGCAGATCACGGAGATCCCGAAGTTCCTTCTTTGAAAGGGATGCTAACGGATGCTTGGCGAGTTCGCCTTTGCCGTCCGCATCGACCAGGGCATTCATCCAGAAAGCTGGAGAGCCGGGACGCGGGCGGTGATCTTCGGAATTGTGGCCGAAAAGAGCGGTGCGGGCGAGGAGCCGGTTTGCTTCAACCTTCGCCTCGGCAGTGGCCTCGGGCTGTTTCTTGCCACCGTTGTGTCCCAACGGATTATTGGAACCGTTGATCCGCTCGGGTTCGACGTATCCGAGACCGGAAATGAAATCCGCTTGGAGTAACTGCCGCTGCGTCTTGTCCTGGGTGAGTTTGTGAACGGCGTCGCCGATTTTCTCGGACTCTTCCGGCGTCCAATCCCAGGGCGCTGTTTGGCAGATGGAAATAACATCGACGCCTTCCTTCGCGGCCATGGCCTCGACCGCATCGGCGATCTTCATCCAGCGCTCGCCTGTGTCCCGGCTGATTCCGGCTACATCGGTCAAAAGGGTTTCCCAATTGGAAAATGTAACACTCTGCGGCATTCTTTTCGGCCGTCCAACGGTCCGATCACCGAAGCAGAACACCCGGAGAGCGCGGAGGTGGAGGCCCGCCATGGTAGTGGCGGCAAGGGTGGCACGGGCGCAGAGTTTAACTTGGGCGGACCAATGGGACAGTCCGGCGCGGGCCGTTTCGAAGTTCGCCAGACTAGCGGCGGCGGCGGCGACTTGTAGGGGAGACAGGGTGGAAGCCTCCGGTCCAGACACAAGGTTTTCGGGATTAAAGGGCAGGATCTCGTGTTTCATGATTTAAGTTCGGGCAATACAGCGTTGAATGTTAGTTGCGGAGATCGCTAGGATCTCCGCAACTAACGAGGTGATGGCTGGTTGAGAGAGAAAATCGACTAACAGCGAAGGTTTCAGGGTGACACTTTCCGTGTCATCCCACTTGGCTAGTTCCTTACTGCCGAATCTTTTGACGAACATGTCGTTAAGGTTCATCCACTGTTCCCCCTGTTCTCTGGAAACCCCCACGGCGTGGGATACTTTCGAGACCGACATTCCTGAAATGCTTTTCAGGGTGTTCATGCTATGGCCTGCGATCAGGGTTGAGGTGATCGCCTGGAAGAGTTCGAGGCGGCGCTTTTTGCGCGCGGAATACTGAGGTGTTTGTGTGCTCATGGTTTGGCTGGTTGAGAACGGTTGATGTTAGGCGGCTGCGGTGCTGCGCTTGCGGGGGCGGCGTGAAGGGTGGAAAGCAGGAAGGGTTGCCGACGGTTCGGAGGATCCAGCGCGGCTGGTTTGATAAACCTTCGCATACGCCGCTAGAAAGCTCTCCAGGGTGTCCCCATCCATTAGGGCTATTCTCACGACCCGTTCCGTGAAGCGGCCCCTATCCGCCTTTGTCAGAAGGCTGATTTTGGGGACTTTCAGCGCCCACCAAAGCGCCTTTGGTTCCTCACCGCCCCAATAGGCCAGCCTCATTAGGACAAATTCTAGCACTTTTGCGGGTTTGGCAGCCACTGCGTCAGAGATCCCGGTGGACTCCCGGAATTTCGGGTTCTGAAGCTCCGCCCCTAACACAACCATTGCCGCCAGTTCGCGGAGCGAGGTGGTGGGCTTGGTGTATTCATATTCCCCGCACGCGGGGGCGGCGGCCTTTGCTACTTTCGCAACGGCCGCACGCCGCGAGTCATCCGCACACGCTGCCGAATAGCTCGGGAAATTAACGACGTTGAATCCAGTGGGTGAAACTTCCACCCTGGCGAGAGTGTTCCCAGATCCATCAGAGAATCGTTTGGGTGACCACCCTTTCTGACGCAGCTCCCGCATCAGTTCCTTGGCAGTGGGGTGCGGCGGGCCGGATGTTAGGCCCTCATGCGGAGCTTTCACCCTTTCCGGGCCAAGGCCCCATTTTTCCATTTGTTCGGGGGTGCCGAATGATCCCATCCGGTTGAGGGTCCAATAAAACCGACTCGGGGGGGAATCGGCGCTAACTACTGGCATGGCAGATTTCATAGTTTGTTGGTTCTGGTTCTTTTGTTAGACCGCTGGATTCGCGGCGGCGGCTTTGGCCTGATTGGCCAGGAGAAATTCGGGGTTGGCTTGCAGCCAATCGTTCCACCGCTTCATAAGGGATTTGCTTTCGCGTTCACCTGCTAGAACCCTGCGGAGGTGGTTGTGAGTAATCCCTAGCTGCCGTGCTGCCACGAAACTCCCTGGAAAGCGGCAGTTGGCGTTTTTGCTTTGCGATGTGGGGGACTGTTTCACGTATCCGTAAGGCTTTGGGCTTGTGGGTCCGGGCTACTCCGGCGACCATGCTCGCACGCAAGAAATCGGACATATCGGACACAGATGCAAGACGAATCGGACAGGACGCGAGTATTTTTGGACACTTTCTCTGATTTTTGTGTCCGATTTCGTCACACAACGGCGCAAGCGTGCCGCTTCGTCGGAATATCCCGTTCCCTTTTTTACGAGATTAGGGAGGGGAAGAGGGTGGTTACTGAGAAGATGGAAATGAGACTCCGAATCGCCTTCGACACAGAACGAGAAGTGCGCGAACTCTTGGGGGACATGAATTACAAAGAACGACTTGCTGCTCTGATTTCTCTGGGCAACGAGATCGGAACCGAAATTGAACGAATGCGGGAGTCTTGCGCGAAGGCTGAAAAACTGCGTATGGATCTGTTGAAGCTTCTCGATTCAATGGATGCACTTGGATGAATTTCGGTGACCAGGGCACTCATCCTGCCAGATAAATGCCGCACCGTGCGGCATTTCCAGCGGGCGTCCCGTAAACCGGCTGAATGGCCGCTTTCCCGACAACCTGTCCGAAAAGTTAACAAAACCTCTTCCACTTCGGCTATTTCAGCCCGGTTTCTTCACAAAACCTTTTTACATTCCCGTTAGCCGTCAAATCCGCTCTAGTCCCCGTCACCTAAGGGTTTCTAAGGGCTACTAAGCCTTTTTCCAGTTTCCCAAGACCTTTCTCCTTGGTGCGGAGGTTTTGCTCAAAACCGCGGCACCTATCTTTGCACGGCTCCGAGCGTCACGACTCAATCCGGTGAACCGGCAACCATTGAAATCATTCGGGAGATCCCTGGCACCCGCCAGCAAATCGCCAGGAGGGGACCGAAATCCGAAGTTCCTTTCGTCGGCATCTCGTTGACATTTACCCCTCGCTTTCCTGAAGAGTTCCCCCGTCCGGTTCCTGGGGATTCGCCCGAACTCGTGCCCACCGCGGAGATGTTGGAACTGGAACAAAGCGTGGACTACCGCTTCGTCCCTGGAATTTACCAACCTTTGATCGATACCGATGCCAAGCCGCCGGAGAACATAAATCCGGAAACGATCAAAGCCGTGAAACGATCCATCAACGGCCGAATTCCCTCCGGCTACACCGTTTGCTCCGACCTCGGGGAAATCGAACCCGGAAAATTTCTGACCGTTTTCGCCCATGTTGACTTCATCAATGCCGAGGGAAGACTGCTGGAGGGGAACGGCAAATTGGCTCCGGATGGCGGCAGCCGAAACGAGTCCATTCCTACATCCGGTGGCCGTATCCCGGACGGAAAAAATCTCCCGCCCAAGGCCTTGCCATCACCCCTAGTGAAGGGAAAGTTGCGTCTCAATGCGGTGCTCGTCGAGATCCCGCTCAAAGCCCCCAGGCCTCCCGGCGATGGATTGGTCATCGGTTTGACCCCGTCTGATCCCAAGGTGGCTGCCAAAATCAAGAACGATCCCCGGGCAAAAATTCGTAAGCTGAAAACCGTGGAAATGCCATTGAACGAACAAGACACACCGTGGCCGGAATTCCCGGGATTGAACGTTTCCGCCATGGCTTCGAAGAATTTGAAACTCATCAATATTGCCAGCCACGCGTTCGGCGACGAACCCGGACAATTTCCTAACATTTGGGACGAAATGCCCTCTGGAAGCACCATGAACTTCGGTATCAAAAGCGACGACCTAGCGGTTGAACGGCGCTTGTTGATCACCGTCGAAGCGGTGAAATAAGGAGGGTCGGATTTCGGCCGACCTGTGCGGAAGGGGATGGGATGAAAAGCCGGGAAAGGTGAACCGCCGGACGTATTTCCTGATTCACCGCTTGATCGGCAGTTCGCAGTAAATAAATGCTGAAAGCCCGGCGTCCCGCAGGGTCAGCCGGAGTCAGACCCTACTTACTGGGGGATTGCATCCGGCGAAACTTGGCCCTTGATTGGTTCGTATGGAGCGCATCATGGAGTCAAACTCAGCACCGGGATTCGGACGGCGGTCGTTTTTAAGCGGGATTTTCGCGGCGGCGGCTGCCAGTGGCGTGGCGTTGGGTGAGGATACGAAACCGGCACCGGCACCGAAAATCCACGCCAACGCGCTGGTCTATCAATTCAAGATAGGTGAGTTCGACGCGTGGTCGATCAGCGATGGGCACATGCTTTTCCGCGGAATCGATCTGATGTGGCCGCCGGAAGCGCATCCGGAAATGACCGACTGGCTGGCAGGCCACGGCGAGCGGATGGACGGTATCCCACTCTACGTCAATATCTTGGTGGTGCGGATCGGCAAGGAAATCGTCCTCTTCGATGCCGGTTTCGGCGAGCGGGACTCGGCGAACATCGGCTGGTTGCAGGACGGCTTGCGGCAGGCGGGGATCACGCCGGAGCAAGTGACCGCCGGTTTCCTTAGCCACTCGCACGCCGACCACCTCGCAGGATTTGTGATGGGTGGAAAACCGGCGTTTCCAAACGCGGCGTTCTATTATCTGCCGGAGGAATATGATTTCTGGCACGCGGCCGAGCCGGATTTCTCGAAAACGAAGCGTAACCGCGCCGAGCTGCCGGGCATGATCAAGGAGGTCCGCAATCAGTTCGAAATCCTAAAGGGCGTCTCACAACCGGTGAAGGCGGGCAGTCAGTTTTTCAACGGCGCGGTGACCATCGAAGCAGCGCCAGGCCACACCGCGGGCCACGCGATTTTCCGGATCAAGTCGGGCAACGAATCGCTGCTGCACTTCGTGGATCTTTCGCACCACCACGGATTCATGTTTCACAATCCCAACTGGTTCATCGCCTTCGATCACGATCCGATGTTAGGAATCGAAACGCGCAAACGGGTTTTCGCGCAAGCGGCGGCGGAGCGGACGCGTTGTTACGGATTCCACGTCCCATGGCCGGGAATCGGCCACGTGCTGCCGGTCGGCGAAGGCTACCTATGGCACCCGGAGCGCTGGAGCTGGGGGAGTTAGATGGTTGTCGTATTGGACTCCGCTATTGTTCGTAGCTCAGCCCTTTAGGGCGTCTTCATCGCCGCGTACCGAAGACGCCCTAAAGGGCTGAACTACCTACGAAGACGTAGTTCACTGAAACCGATACCGTCCACCGACCACCGAGACTTCCGGTGGAACGTGTGTTTTCTCAAACAGGTCGTAGCCTTCCTTGAGATTCAGCCAGAACTCCTCATTGCCGCTGCCGGCGGATTTTTCCATCCGCTCGTCAGTCATGCGGAAAGGGAAAATGTGGACGCGGAAAAACGGCTGGCCGCCGTGATGCGCGGCATCGCACAGCGTGTAGATTTCATCGATCTTCTCATCGGTCATCGCAAGGCAGCCGATGGAAACGCGGTTGCCATGGACCATGATGAACGTGCCGTTGCGATCATGCGCCCGGTCATATTCGTTGGGATATCCGATGTTGAAGGCGAGGTGGAACTGGCTGTCCGGCTTCATCGCGTCCGGCGGGACGAAATAAAATCCCTCCGGCACCTGCATGTCGCCCTCGGCGAGCTTCGGCCCGAGAATCCCCGACGCGGCGGCGATCGGATAGGTGCGGAACAGGTCGAATTTTCCCGTCGCGCGGTTGCGGACGAAGAGCTCGAACTCATTTTCCTGCTTGAACGCGCGGATGAACACGGGATCGCCGGAATGCAGGCCCACTGCTGATAGATCACGCTCAAGACCGGGGCGGACCTTGGCGGCGGCTACGGCCGCGCGGTCGTCGGAGGGAAGTGGAGTGGCGGTGGCTTCAACCATGGCTGGCGCGGATTTTTTGTTTTTCTCACACGACGCGAGAGATCCCAGGCTGAGAAGGGAAATGACGGCGAGCGGTTTCATCCGGAACTGATAGGGGGCATGGACGTCTCGTCCATGCGAGGGGACGAGCCGTCCCTTCCCCCTTAAAGTTCATCCATTCGCCGGGATTGGCAAGCCTGCGGGATCGTGCCAAGCTCCGTCCATGACGCTTAAGCCGCTCGGCGATTCCGCATGGTTGGTGGAGTTTCCCGGGCTATCCGGTGAAACGGCGCTGGCGCGGGTGACCGGATTGGTGGAGGCCTTGAAGAGCAACCGACCTGCCGGAGTATTGGACGTGGTGCCTTCGTTCGCCTCGGTGGCGGTGCATTTTGGCGTGGCCGATGGCGTGGAAGTGCGGGAATGGATCGGGTCGGTGACGGTAAAAGACCAACTTCCGGCGGGTGAGGAGAAGCGGATATCGGTCTGCTACGGCGGCGAATGGGGGCGGGATCTGGAAGAAGTGGCGGAAAGGGTCGGGTTGTCCACGGAGGAGGTGATCGCGTTGCATTCCGGTGCGGCTTACACGGTGGCGGCGGTCGGATTTTCGCCGGGGTTTCCGTATTTGCTAGGCTTGCCGGAGCGCCTGAACGTGCCCCGGCGATCAACGCCGCGATTGGCGGTGCCCGCGGGATCCGTGGCGGTGGCGGGCGGACAGGCCGGGATCTATCCGTTCACCTCGCCGGGCGGCTGGCACGTGTTGGGAAGGGTGGGGGAGACGTTGTTTGATCCGCTGGCTGTGAGACCGGCCATGCTCCAGCCGGGTGACCGGGTGCGCTTCGTGCCGGTATCGAAAATTGAACCGGTGCAGGTAGGAAGATCGTTGCCGGCGGTTGAGCTAACAAGTTCATCCTGGATCGAAGTGATTTCGCCAGGAGGTTTGACAACAGTGCAGGATCTCGGACGGCCGGGCCATGAATCGTCCGGCGTTTCTCCGGGCGGCGCGGTGGATCGGCACGCCTTGCGCCTTGCCAATCTGCTGGTGGGAAACGACGAAGACGCGGCCGCTTTGGAACTTTGCGTGCGCGGCCCGGTTTTGAAATTCCATGGAGCCGCCACTGTCGCGCTCACCGGATCCAGCGGCAAACCGCGTCGGGTGGCCGATGGCGAAACTGTGGATTTTGCGAATCTCCCCGGCGGAGTCCGCGCCTATCTATCAGTCGCCGGTGGGATCCGGGTGGACTCGGTGCTCGGCAGCGCCGCGACCGATGTGCGGGCGGGATTCGGCGGGCGGACCTTGAAGGCAGGCGACCGGCTGACGGTGGGAAATCCGGGATCCGTTCCGCCGTGTGGCGATTGGTTTGCCGGACGGGCGGAAAATTTCAAAGCATCCGAGATCGAACTGAGGTTCGTGCAGGGTGCGCAGGAAAATTGGTTTTCCACCGAGGCGTTGCGGCGTTTCCGCGAGACTGCCTACCAGCTAACACCCAACTCCGACCGGGTGGGAGCGCGGCTCGCCGGGGCGGATCTGGAACTTGCCGAACCGCGTGAAATGGTTTCCCAGCCGGTTGCGTGTGGTTCGGTGCAGGTGCCGCCGGACGGTCAGCCGATCATTTTGCTGGCCGAACGCCAGACGATCGGCGGCTACCCGCAGATCGGCCACGTGATTTCCGTGGATTTGCCGAAATTAGCGCGTGCCTGGCCCGGAACGATCTTGAGATTTCGTGAAATCACGTTAGAAACGGCGTGGAAGCTGCGCCAACGGGAAGAACGGGATTTCAAGTGGTTGCGGACCGGATTGAAGCTGTTAAAATGAACGCGATGCGAGAGATTGACCTGAATGCGGACCTCGGTGAAGGCGGTGGCGAGGATGCGGCTTTGCTCGGCCTCGTCAGTTCGGCGAACATCGCCTGCGGCGGGCATGCCGGTGACGAGGAAACGATGCGCCGCACGATTGATCTCGCGATGGCTTCCGGCGTGGCGATCGGCGCGCATCCGGGCTACGAAGACCGCGAACATTTCGGACGGCGGGCGATGTCGTTTCCGTTGGACCGGGTCACCGATCTGGTGGCGCGGCAGGTCGAGAAACTGGCAAAGCTGGCCGAGGCAGCCGGAGCTCCGCTGCATCATGTGAAACCGCACGGCGCACTCTACAATCAGGCGGACCGCGACGCGCTTTTCGCCGCCGCCGTGGTCGCCGGAATCACAAAAATTTCCCCCCGCGCAATGCTCTACGCCCTGCCTAACAGCCGACTTGCCGAAGCCGGCCAGGCGGTGGGTCTGACCATTTGTCCCGAAGGTTTCGCCGACCGGCGGTATCTGGCGAACGGTTCGCTGATGCCAAGAAACGAGCCCGGCGCGGTGATCAAGGATGTGGATGAGGCGGTCGCCCGTGCCATCGGCCTCGCGGGGTCCGGAAATGTCGAAACCCTCTGTGTCCACGGCGACGGACCCACCGCGGTGGCGATTCTGCGAAGGCTTCGGAACGAGCTGGAAGCTGACGGCCTGAAGATTCACAGCAAGCCGCGGGCTTGAATTTCGTTAGGGCAGCTCTTCCAAATTTTTCAGAGGCACAACTTCAAGAAATCGCTGAAGTCGGCCGCCAATTTGATCTTTGCCATAGAAGGGTTCGCGCAGGGTTTCGAGAGCATTCAGTCGTTCCGCGGGAGTCGCCGCGCGCCAGTAGGCCCGTGTATCGGCCTCCGCGTCGGCGAAGCTGTCGGCGACCACGACTTTCCATTCCGCACGGCGGCGTGCGGTGCGGGTTTCGACCGTGGTTAGAACAGACTTTTTCATGGCGGAATTTTTTGAAAAGTGAAGCCGCGCCGGATTTAACCGTGTGCCGCCAGTTTCGGAATCGATTCTAACAAACGCTTCGTGTAATCCGCTTGCGGCTCGTGGAAAACTTTTCCCGCCGGGCCGGACTCGACGATTTTTCCCTGATACATGACGGCGATGCGGTCGGCGATGTAGTGGACGACGCCGAGGTCGTGGGAGATGAAGATCATCGTCAGGCCGAGGTCTTTTTGTAGCGAAGTGATGAGGTTCAGAATCTGCGACTGGATGGAAACATCGAGTGCGGAGACGGGTTCGTCCGCGATGATCAGCTTTGGCTCGGGGGCGAGCGCACGGGCGATCGCGATGCGCTGGCGTTGGCCGCCGGAAAACTCGTGCGGGTATTTCCGCATGACTCTTGCGTCGAGGCCGACGGTGGCCATGAGGGTTTCCACGCGTTTGAAGAGGGCGTCGCCCTTGAGCTTCGGATGGCGCTGGCGCACCGCCTCGGCGAGGGTCGAAAAAATCGTCATCCGCGGATTCAACGAGGCGTAGGGATCTTGGAAAACCATCTGGAAATCGAGCCGCCGCTTGCGGACTTCCGATCCTGAGAGCTGCGAAAGATCCTCGCCATTCAAGATAATCGAGCCGGAAGTCGCCGGAATGAGCTGCATGATGGTCCGCGACAGCGTCGATTTCCCGCAGCCCGATTCGCCGACGAGACCGAGGATTTCACCTTTTTCTAGGTTGAGACTTACCCCGTCCACGGCGCGGACGACCTGCTTGGACGGTGAGAAAATGGTCCCGCTGCGGCGGGTGAAATGGGTGTGGAGATTCTTGATTTCCAGATACGACACGTCGGAGAGGATGCACGCTGCGGGCCGAACCGCACGGGTATTTTCGGGAAAATTCGGGTCAGATCCCCGTGACGCCACACGAATGGACCGCGAAATTCATTTGGCCCGCGAAGCGGGTTGGAGATGAGATGGAGGTGGAAAGTGCCGGCAAGCCCAATTCAGTTTTGGAGTTAAATGACCTTGAGATTGAAGTGCTTATTGTCGCTTCCCCGCCGATAATTGTTAGGCCGGGTGGCGATTGTTCCAGTGAGGCAAGCCTCGGATAGTGGTAAGTAGCCACGGACAAAAGCCGACAGCCGCTCCAAACGCGAGAGCGATCATGTCGGCAAGTGGCGAACCGTGGGGATTGGCGACCCCGCCACCACGTGTCTGCACAAAGTTCAGGAAGCCCAACGCGACCATGAGCCCCGCTGCGATGGTGAATAGGGCAGCAATGCTGATCGACAGGCGTGGATTCGCAAGGATGCCGCCTCTCCAGAATATCGGGAAGAGAGCCAAGGCTGCAATCGACAGCGGGATAATCGCCATGCCGACGCCAAACTCACCCGAGCCGACGCTGCCAATCACGGAGATCGCGACAAGGACACTCAGGATTACGGCTGAAACGTTGTAGAATCGTTTGAATGGGAGCATCCGGATCTTTTCCTTTTGTGGACCTAACAACGCATTTCGTTCCCTCCACACTGTCGGAGTTTGGGTGATCTGGAGTGGGATTATTTCTCGTCGGCTCTCAAGGATCAAGCGGGTAAAGTGGCGACTGATGGTTGATTTTCCCGGTAGGCGGAAGGGTTGGTCTGATTTCGGAAAGGAGAGGGTAATTTCTCCCATCCGCCCCTACATTTCCCCGGAAACAGCCGATTTGGACAAATTCAAGAGACAAGATTGCGCCCGGGGAGGTTTTAAGGGACAAGAAGTCGCCACTCATGTCACAGCTTTTGATTGAACCCGCTCGTCGCACCGGTTGCGAGGACATCCCCGCGCTTACCGAAGTCCTGCGAGCCGCAGTCCAACGCCAGCGATCACCGATCGACGACGTGCTGGATGCCGACGTGGTCGATGAGGAAAAATACATGGCCGAACTGGCGCATGATCTTGGTATTGAATGGCTTGAGAGTATTCCAATGCCGGAAGTGCCGCTGCCGTTGCGCGAAGCCTGTGGGCCGCGGATCGCCTTGCGGCATCGCTTGTTGCCCGTCGCCATCACCGGGGAAGGGGACCACAAGCGACTGAAGCTCTGCACGTTCGATCCTTTTAACCTCGTTGCTCGCCAAGCCGCAGCGCAGGAGCTCACGCTACCCATCGACTGGTGCATGGCGTCCCGCAAGCGCCTCTACGAAGCGCTTCGTCGACTCTACGGGGTCGGTGCCGACACGTTCGAGCAGATCCTGGAAGGCCGCGATTTCGATTACGATCAGATCGAAAGCGGCGAGGACGAAGCCAACGTCATTGACCAGGACGACGACGAGGAAGCCTCCGTCGTCAAATTCGTCAACCAGATCATCCGCGAAGCGCTCGATCAGCGCGCGACCGATATTCACGTCGAGCCGCTCAGCACGAACCTCCGCATCCGTTACCGCATCGACGGCCGCCTGATCGAGATCGCCGTGCCGGAAAACATCAAGGCGCTGCAAAGCTCCGTGATTGCCCGTTTGAAAATCATGGCCCGCCTCGACATCGCCGAGCGCCGCGTGCCGCAGGACGGACGGATCAACCTCCAGTTCGAAGGCGCGACGATCGACGTCCGGGTTGCCACCGTGCCGACCGTCGAAGGCGAGAGCGTTTCCCTGCGTCTCCTCAACCAGGAGAAATTCAACATTGCGAAGCTCAGCATGGAGCCGTTCGTCTTGAAAAAGATTGAGTCGATCCTGCATCTGCCCAACGGCATCATCCTGATCACCGGCCCGACCGGATCGGGTAAATCGACAAGTCTCTACTCGTTCCTAACGGAAGTGAACCACCCCGAGCGGCGCATCGTCACCGTCGAAGACCCGGTGGAAAACAAACTCACCGGCGTCATGCAGATCGCCGTGAAAAACGAGATCGGCCTGACTTTCGCCACCGCGCTGCGTTCCATTCTCCGTGCCGACCCGAACATCGTGATGATCGGGGAAATCCGGGACCTTGAGACTGCGGAAATCGCCATCCGCGCGTCGCTCACAGGTCACTTGGTTTTCTCCACCCTCCACACCAACGACGCCATGGGCGGCATCAGCCGTCTCGTCGATATGGGCGTGGAGCCGTTCCTCGTTTCGGCCGCCGTCCGCGCGTTCCTCGCGCAACGTCTCGTTAGAAAACTCTGTGCGAACTGCAAGGTTCCGCGCGAGGTCAGCGAGCAGGACAAGCGCGATCTCGGCATCCCGCTGCATCTTCCCGGCCAATGTTATTCGCCGAAAGGCTGCGACCGCTGCCGGATGACCGGTTTCACCGGCCGTTTCGCGATTTACGAAGTCATCATCCTCACCCAACCGATGCAGGAACTCGTCGCCCACCGCGCCCAGTCCGTGGCCCTCCGCGCGCAAGCCGTGCGCGACGGCTACATCCCGATGCGCGAGTACGGCTGGCACAAGGTGATGAAGGGCGAGACGACGATCGAGGAAGTCATTTCCGTCACCTCCTCCGATATCGGTGGCGCGGAGTAAATTTCTGCTTTCAGCATTTCAGTTTTACCAACGATGCCTCTCTTCGCCTACAAAGCCCTAGCTGCCAACGGTTCCGTCACCACCGGGGAAATCGACGCCACCGACCGCCCGGAAGCGCTGCGGTTGTTGGATCGAAAGGGCCTGCAGCCGGTCAATCTCAAGGAAACCGCCGTTGCCGCCGCCACCAAGAAGACGACGGCCAACTCGAAGGCGAAATCCGAGGAAGCCGACCGCTCGAAGTCCAAGGCCGATACCAAGGAAACTCCGATTCCGGACGGGCCGATCAAGCTGAAGCGCCAGGAAGTGGTGCTCTTCACCGAGGAGCTTTCCGATATGTTAGGTGCCGGCCTCCAGTTGGAACCGGCGCTCAAGTCGATGGAAAATCGGCAAGAGCTGGGAAATCTCAAGGCCGTTTCCTTCAAGATCCGTCAGATCGTTAGAGACGGCGTCAATTTCTCCGTCGCTTTGAAGAAAGTCAGCCCGAGCTTCGGACCGCTGTATTGTTCGCTGGCCGCGGCCGGTGAGGCATCCGGCGCTCTCGACGTCATTCTCAAGCGCCAGGCGCACTATCTCAAGACCCTCGCCGAGCTGCAGGCCCGCCTGATTCTCGCGATGATCTATCCGGCCTTCCTGGTGCTGGCAGGCATCGGCGTTTCCATCGTTTTCGTCACCACGCTCATCCCGCAGCTTACCGCCCTGATCGAAAGCTCGCCTGGCGGCAAAGTTCCGTTAGGTGCCGCCATCCTCATTGCCGTTTCCGATTTCCTGAGCAAGTGGTGGCTCGTCGTGGTCCTCACCCTCATCGCAGGATTCATCTTCTTCAAGGCTTGGAAGGACAACGAGGCGAACAAGCCCACATGGGACCGGGTCAAGCTGAAGCTGCCGCTCATTGGTCCTGTCATCACCAGCCGTTTCTACGTCCAGTTCCTCGAAACCATGGCCAACCTCGTCGGCAACGGTCTTCCGCTGCTCCGCGCCCTCGAGCTTTCCCGCGACGCCACACAGAACCGCTCGCTCCGCGTCGAGCTCGACAAGGTCATCGCCCAGGTCGGCGACGGTCGTTCGTTTTCCAAGGCCCTCATCCGCAACGGTGCTTTCCCGCCGCTGCTCATCGACATGATTTCCGTCGGCGAGCAAACCGGGAAAATCGACATGTCCCTGCGCCGCGCCGCCGAGCGCTATGACAAGGAACTCGACAAGGATCTCCAGCGGATCATGGCCCTCGTCATGCCCACCGTGCTCATCATCATGGCCGGCCTCATTGGCGCGATGGCCTATCTGATGATCACCGCGATCTTCCAGACGATCTCGAATCTTAATTAGAGATCTTCCGGCTAAGATTTAAATGTCAGAGCGCCATGAGAATGAGATTTTATGCGATACTATTCCCTTTATTAGTGGGATCGCTAGCCGCAGCTGTCGAACCCACGTTGAAAGACCATGCCTTGCGTTACTTTGGTCAAAAAGAAAACGTCATCATGGTATCAGTGGTGAAATCGTGGTTCATGCAAGTACGCGAATTCAAGCATTCTAATGAAGTCGAGCGGTCGAATGAAATAATTACGGTTTTCCGAGTTGAGGAGGCCTACAAAGGAGCTTTGCCCGTCGGATTTGAAATTTGCTGCTTTCATCGTGATATGGAGAAAAAGCACCTCGAAGTTGGCAGCAAGTTCATTTTCGAGACCGCGACCCCGTTAGAACAAGTGCACTTCCTTGACACAGGAGAGCTGGTTCCTATCGAGAAAATCTCCAAGCTGAATCGATAGTCTATTCAGAAGATCCGCCCGACCAGCAAGTTGGGCATCGAAACGATCCAAGGAGCGTCCCACGCCCGTCCGTTGGAGCCGATCTCTTGGAGACAACCCGAAGCTTGGAATGAGGATAACAGATAGAGACACCGGGAACGGTATCCATTCTTCTCAAGGAGAGGCGATCTCCGAATCGCCTCGGCCCATGAAGTGTCGATGGTAAGCGAATCTCTCACTTCATCGGCTTTCCATGGACCACGGCGATTCGGAGATCGCCTCGCCTTGGGTTTCTCCCTTACCAGCCTCCACCCAGCGCCTTGTAGAGATTCACCGCGTTGATCTCGCGGGCGAGACGGAGGCGGATGAGCGACTGGCGGGCGTCGAAAAGATCCAGAGTGGCGGTGAGCACTTCGAAATAACTGTCCACGCCCTTTTCGAAGCGGGCGGTGGCGAGGTTGGTGCGCTTCTGTTGGGCGGCCACCAGGCCTTCGGTCGCGGTGATGCGTTCGGCCAGACCGCTCCGGGCTGCTAGGCTGTCGGCCACTTCGCGGAAACCGGTTTGGATGGCTTTCTCGTAATTGGCGATTTCAACTTGCTTGCTGAGCTCCGCGGAATCGAGAACGGCCTTGTTGATGCCGCCGCTGAAGATCGGGACGTTGATCTGTGGCGAGAACAACCAGGTGCCGGTGCCGTTGGCAAAAAGGCCGGACAGGCTGCGACTGGCCGTTCCGGCATCGGAGGTGAGGCTCACACTCGGGAAAAACGCGGCGCGGGCGGCTCCGATGTTGGCGTTGGCGGCACGAAGCTGGTGCTCGGCCTCGCGAATGTCCGGCCGGCGGCGCATGAGGTCGGACAAAACACCGGCTTTGACCGGAGCGACCAGCACTTGATCAAGCGACCGGCCGGCCGGTAAATTGTTAGGTATCGAACCGCCCGCCAGGAAGACGAGCGAGTTGGTGATTTCCTGGCTCCGTTGACGGAAAGTCGCGAGATCCACTTTCGCGGTTTGCCGTTGAACCTCCATCGAACTGAGTTCCAATTCGGAAACGGTGCCGCTGTCGAAGCGCTTCTTGATGATGTCATAGGCGACATTGAAACCGTCGTAGGTCTGCTGTGAGAGAGCGATCTGCTCCTCAAGCGCGCGCTGTGCGAGATATTGGTTAGCCACTTCGGCGACCAGTGAGATCTGCGCTCCGACGCGCGCGGCATCGCTGGCGAAATAAGTTTCCAACGCCGCGCTGTTGAGGCTGCGGACTTTGCCGAAGAGATCCAGCTCGTAGGAAACCAGGCCGACGGAAACCCCATAGTTTCCGGATTCAAGCATCCCGCCACTGGAATCCGGCGAGCCGAGCGCGCGTTTGCGTTCGGCGATTCCGTTGCCGGAAATCGTGGGAAAAAGGTCGCCCCGCGAGATCGCATATTGGGCCCGCGATTGCTCGACGTTGAGCGTGGCGATGCGCAGGTCGCGATTGTTGTCCAGCGAGGTTTGGACGAGTTTCCTCAGCCGCGGATCGGTGAAAAACTTCTGCCACCCGATGTCGGCCGAGACCTCGCCTCCGGTGTTTCCCGGGAACTTGGCGGAAACCGGCGAGTTGATGGAATCGAGCGGCGGGATGAGCGAGCACGCACCTGATAGAAACGTCAGGGCAAGGGTGGCGGCGGATGACTTACGCATGGTGGATTTCTCCTTCTTTGGTTTCCGCAACCGGGGCGGCGGTGGATTTTTTTCCGGTGATCCGGTTGACGATTTTGACCACGACCACGAAAAACGTAGGGACGAGGAAGATGGCGAGGATGGTTCCGGAGACCATCCCGCCGGCGACTCCCGTGCCGATGGCGTTCTGGCTGGCGGAGCCGGCGCCGGTGCTGATGACCAGCGGTACGACGCCGAGGACGAAGGCCATCGAGGTCATGAGAATCGGACGGAGCCGGAGTCTCACCGCTTCGAGGATGGACTCCATCAGCCCGCGTCCTTCCTTCATCAGATCGAGCGCGAACTCGATGATCAGGATGGCGTTCTTGGTGGAGAGACCGACGGTGGTGAGAAGACCGACTTTGAAATAAACGTCGTTGGGAAGTTCCCGGAAAGTGGCGGCGACTAGCGCGCCGATGATCCCTAACGGAACGACCATGATGACGGCGATCGGGATCGACCAGCTTTCGTAGAGCGCCGCGAGGCAGAGGAAAACGATGAGGATGGAAACGCCGTAAAGCAGCGGCGCCTGGTTGCCGGAGATCCGTTCTTCCAGCGACTGGCCGCTCCACTCGTAGCCGATGCCGCGAGGGAGTTTGGCCGCCATTTTCTCCATTTCGATCATCGCGTCACCGGAACTCAGGCCCGGTGCGGCGCCGCCCACGATGTTGATAGCCGGGATGCCGTTGTAGCGCTGGAGCTGTGGCGAGCCGAAGGACCAGCTGATTTTCGTCACTGACGACAATGGAACCATGCCGCCGGATTTGTTTCTAACGAATACCTTGCCGATGTCCTCGGGAGTCATCCGGAATTTCGCGTCGAGCTGGACGATCACCCGCTGCACGCGCGGGCCGTTGACGAAATTGTTCACATAGGACGAGCCGAACGCGGTTTGCATCGTCGTGTTGATGTCTGCTAGAGAAACTCCCAGCGCGCTGGCCTTGTCCTGGTCGAGCTCGATCTTCATCTGCGCCGCATCGGCGAGGCCTTGCGGACGGACTTGGACGAGCTTGGGATTTTGCGCGGCCATGCCGAGGAGCTGGCCTTGCGCCGCGTTGAGCACTTCGTGGCCGACGCCGCCGACGTCCTGAAGCCAGAAGTCGAAACCGGACGAGGTTCCAAGCTCCGGAATGGCCGGAGGGTTGAGCGGGAAGACGATCGCGTCCTTGATCCCGCCGAGTCCCATCATCGCGCGTTGGATGACGGCCTGGACCTTGTGTTCCTTGCCCGCGCGTTCTTCCCATGGTTTCAAGCGGAGGAAGGCGAGGCCGGAGTTTTGCGCCTTACCGGCGAAACTGAAACCCGCGACCGTGAAGTAGTGTTCGATTTCCGGTTGTTTCGCGAAATATTCCTCGGCCTTTTTGAGCACCTCGCCGGTCCGCTCATCGGTCGCGCCCACCGGCAGCGACATGAGTGTTAGGAAATATCCCTGATCCTCTTCCGGCAGGAACGACGAAGGCATCGCCTTGTAGAGCACGACGACTCCCGCGATCACCGCGGCCAGCGCGAGCATGCCGACAACGGCCCGTTTGATCAAGGCTCCGACCCAACTCTGATAGCGGCGGGTGGTCTTGTCGAAGGTCCGGTTGAACCAACCGAAGAAGCCGCGCTTCTCGTGGTGATGACCTGCGTCCACCTGTTTCAGAAGCGTCGCGCAGAGCGCCGGTGTCATTGAAAGCGCGAGGAAAATCGAGAACAGCATGCACGACACCATCGACATTGTGAACTGGCGGTAAATCGTTCCCACCGATCCACCGAAGAACGCCATCGGCAGGAACACCGCGGTGAGCACCAGCGAGATGCCGATCAGCGCGCCGGTGATCTGGCTCATCGCCTTGCGCGTCGCTTCCTTAGGCGGCAGGCCTTCCTCGCTCATGATCCGTTCGACGTTTTCAACGACCACGATCGCATCATCCACCAGGATCCCGATGGCGAGCACCATGCCGAACATCGTCAGCACGTTGATGGAGAAACCGAACGCGGACATCATCCCGCAAGTTCCTAACAAAGCAACGGGAACCACCAGCGTCGGAATCAGTGTCGCGCGGAAATTCTGCAGGAAGAGATACATCACGAGGAACACCAGGATGATCGCCTCGACCAGCGTCTTGAGCACTTCCTCGACGGAAATTTTCACGAAGGTGGAGGTATCGAGCGGATAGATCACCTTCACGCCGGGCGGGAAGAATTCCTTCAGGCGGTCCACCTCGGCGCGGACGCCGGCGGCGGTGTCGAGCGCGTTGGCGGTGGGAGAGAGTTTCACTGCGGCGGCGGCGGTCGGTTTGCCGTCGATGCGGGCCTTGATGCTGTAATCCTGGCCGCCCATTTCGACGCGGGCTACATCACGGAGATAAACCCGCGAGCCGTCGGTATTGACGCGGAGAACAATGTTTTCGAACTGGGAAACCTCGCGCAAGGTGGCACGCCCTTGAAGGATGATGTTGAGCTGCTGGCCTTCGACGGCAGGCAATTGCCCGATCTGGCCCACCGGCACTTGGGTGTTTTGCGCCGCGATGGCGGCGGAAATATCGCCCGGTGTCAGGCTGTAACTGACCAGCTTGCCGGGATCCAACCAGACGCGCATGGCATACTGCGTGCCGAATTGAATGACCTCGCCCACACCCTGCACGCGGCGGATCGGGTCGAGGACGTTGGAAGCCAGATAGTTTCCAAGGCCGATGGCATCCATGCTGCCGTCATCGGTCGAAAGCGCGATGAACATCATGAAATTCCGCGTCGCCTTGGCCACCACCACACCTTGCTGTTGTACGGTCTGGGGCAGACTCGGAGTCGCGAGCTGAACCTTGTTCTGGACCTGCACCTGGGCCACGTCCGGATTGGTGCCCGGCTTGAAATAGAGCGTGATGACCGCCGTGCCGTTCGCATCGCTGGCGGACGACATGTATAACAGATTGTCGATGCCGTTGAGTTGTTGCTCGATGACGGAGGTAACCGTATCGCTCAACGTTTCAGCGGAAGCGCCGGCGTAGTTCGCCGTGATCGAAATCGAAGGCGGTGCGACGCTGGGATACTGCGCGACAGGCAACTGGGTGATGGCGATGCCGCCCAGAAGACAGATGAGGATGGAGATCACCCAGGCGAAAACCGGGCGGTCGATGAAAAAGCGGGCCATGAGGTGGGGAAATTAGTGTTTGTCAGGAGCAGCGGGAGCCTCGGCCGATTTTGCCGGATCAAACGGAGCGGGCACCACCGGCGCGCCGGGTTTGGCTTTCAATCCGCCTTCCACGATGACCTTCTCGCCGGCTTTGAGTCCGGAGGTGACGACCCATTTGTCGCCGATCAGATCGCCGGTTTGCACCGTGCGGGACTGCGCCACGTTTTGATCATCGATGACGAGAATGCTTCCCGCTCCGCCGGCGCCGCGGATGACGGCGCGCTGGGGAATGGTGATGGCGTTTTGTTGCACCGCCTGAACGACCCGGGCCCGCGCGAACATGCCGGGAAGCAGGTCGCGTTTCGGATTGGGAAACTCCGCCCGCAGCGAAACCATGCCGGTTGTTTCATCGACGAATGCCTCGGAGAAAAGCAGCTTGCCCGGAAATTCGTATTCGCTGCCGTCTTCCAAAAGCAGCTTCACCTTGCTTTGGTCCGCCCCGGATTTTTTCAGTGCGAGGAGATCCGTGCTGGATTGGGTGAAGTCGAAAAAGATCGGATCGAGCTGTTGGATGATCGCCAGCCGGGTCGCGTCGCCTTCGCCGACGAGCGCGCCCTCGGTCACCTGCGCCTTGCCGATCCGGCCGGAGATCGGCGCGGTGACACTTGCATAACCAAGGTTCAGTTCGGCGGTGGACAGAGCGGCGGTGGCGGCGCGGACTTCGGCATCGGCGATCGTCACGGCGGACTCGGAATCATCCGCGGTTTGCTTGCTCACGGCATTCACCTCCACCAGTTCTCGATAGCGCCTGACTTGGTTTTCCGCCTGTTTCGCACCAGCTTCCGCGCGGGCGAGATTGGCTGCGGCGCTGTTGCGGGCAGCTTCGAGCGGTGCGGGATCGATTTGGAAAAGCACCTCACCCGCCTCCACCTCGGCCCCTTCGACGAATTCGCGTTTCAGCAGGATCCCCGCCACACGTGCACGGATTTCAGCGACCCGCACCGCGTCGATCCGGCCCGGCAAATCCCGGGTGATCGTGACGGTTTCGGACTCCGCAGGAACGAAAGTGACGGCTGCCGGCGGCATTTGCGGCGGCGCGGTGGCGGTTTTTTTGCCACAGCCCGGAAGCAGCAGCCAAATGACGGACATCGGAAGAAATAGGATCGGACGCATGGTGGGAGGGCGGGAAAGGCTCAAACGCTTGTTCGGAGACGGCTATCTATCGCCCGGAAATTGAATTCCGGAATGACTTTGATGTTTCCATACTGGTAACTTTGCGTTACCAGTCCGCCCGGAATGGAACTCAGACATTTGCGTTACTTTGTGGCGGTGGCGGAGGAATTGAGCTTTCGCAAGGCTTCCCAACGGTTGCACGTCAGCCGTCCCGCGCTCAGCAAACAGATCAAGGATCTCGAGGATGAGATCGCAGTCAAGCTGTTGGACCGCGATACTGTTAGCGTCTCTTTGACCAAGGCGGGTGAAATTTTCCTCGAAGACGCGCAAAAACTCCTGAGCGATGCCGAGAGCGCCATCGAACGCGCGAACGAAGCCCAGTCCGGTCATCGTGGCAAATTGCGGATCGGCAGCGTGGGCATCATCGCCACCGATTTCCTGCCGAAGACCCTGAAGATTTTCCATCAGAAATATCCCGGAGTGGAAGTCGAGTTCGTGGAAATGCTTCCCGCGGAGCAGCTTCACGCGTTGGCGTTAGGAAAAATCGACATCGGTTTCGCCTACGGCAATGAAGTGCAGAACATGCCCAGCTTGCGCAGCCTTTGTGTGATCCATTCGATCTTCGGCGTCGCCGTTTCCCGCCAGCATCCGTTAGCTGAAAGGAAGGAGGTCACCCTCAAGGACCTGCGATGGGAAACCCTGTTCTGCCTGGGCGGCGACGGGAAATCCAGCCACCGGGAGGCCATCTGCCAGATTTACACTGCCGAGGGAACGAAGCCCACCAAGCACCGGAAAATCGAAGGCTTCGACTCGATGGTCACGCTCATCGCCGCGGACCAGGGTATTTCGCTGCTGCCCCACGTGCTGGATCTCGCAAATCAGGACATTGTCATCGTTCCGCTCGTCTCCAACCACTCGAATCTGGATTTTCACATGTGGGCCGTCTGGCAGCGCAACTCCGCATCGCACCACGTCAAACACTTTGTCCAGCTGTTGGAAGAACGCGTGCTCGTCTCAAGCAACGTCGCGTGAATACGTTGAGATTCGTTAGCCGACTGCGGTCCGATGAGCTTGACCGCCCACTCTTCCGAGGGGCACTGTAGGAGCACGATGAAAATTTTAACAGCGGTCTTCATGCTAGCCGTCTGCCAGATCTCCCTGGCGGAACCCGCCTCGTTCGAGGAACAGAATTTTTCCATCGATTTGCCAGCCGGTTGGACCAAGGGCGAAACACCCCCCCAGTGCCTCGCCTTAGTCCGCTCCACGGATGGGGCGAAAGGCATGGTGCTCATGGCTTTCAAAATCCCGCCCGAGGAGATTACCAACGCTTTGACGGGTTTGGTTCGCGGGGCGAAGAACGCCGCTCTTGCGAAAAACCTCCCTTTCACCAACGAACACGACCAAGTGATAGACGGCGTCGGCTTCCACTTCTATTCGTCAGTGCAGCCTGGCAACGTCGGCACCGTTTCGATGATGGGTGTTACGGGCAACTGGGGTTATTCGGTTCAGGGATTCAGCAGCAACTTGGATCCCTCCAAGGATCCGGAGATCACCACCGCCATGAACAGCTTCCGGCTGTTAGCTCCGGTGCCGGATTCCGCAACCTCCCCAATCACCTCGTCATCACAGGGGGAGGCCTATCAAGCTGGGCAGTTCTTCGGAAAATGGGCGGTCATCGCCTTCATCGCGGGAGCTGTCGTCATTATTTTTCGAAAAGCCGCGGCTGCGAAGAGGGGATAGGCCCGAATTTTTCTTCACGTCACACCGCCGCCGATTGTTGGTCTCGGGCTGAAGTGACGGCTGGTGATTTTCCCGAGGCCACGCATTCATTCATCGCGGCCAGCAGGGCGGTTACCGAACCTTCATCCACCTCGGTTAGAAGCGGATGCGCAGCCAGTCCGCAGCTGCGGCTGGCAATCACCGGGATGCCGAGCGAAAGCGCGAGCAATGCGAGCCGGGGTTCATGTTCGACCCATGCCGGGATCACCAGTGCGGTGCATTCAGTTAGTTCGCCGATGGTTGCCTGGCGGTGTGAAATTTCCCGCAATGGATCCGCTCCATTTTCGCGGGCGCGGCCGAGAACGAGCAACTCGCCGCCGGTTTCGCGCAGGACTTCGGCGAGTTCGTGAATTCCCTTCCGGCCCAGCGCGGAGGCGGGGAAAAACCATCGCACGGAGTCCGGCCGTGTGCCTCGCTTTTTCCCAACCGGCATCTCCCAGTCTAACAATATTGCCCGTGATCCGAACGAAGCGGCGATCGCCCGGTGCGGCGTGACGATCCTGCCGGCCGCGGCCAGCGCCTGCGATTCTGCCAGCACCAGCTCCGGATCCGCGCGGAAATCGGCCAGCGTTCCCGACTGCGGATGCCGGGCCGCGGCGGTGTCGAGCCGGGTTTGGAGCGAGGCCAGCGGCCAGCGGTTCACCAGCACGTCGAACGTCCGTCCGCCGAGATGCCCGGCCTGCCAGAGATGAGGCAGCAGGGTTTGAGAAATGACAAGATGCCGCGCCTGCGGATCAAGACGCTGGGCGAAATTTTCCGCCAGTTTCCGCTGGCTCTCCAGCAGGAATCGCTGGCGGATCGCCCCTTGGCCGGGGAGCTTCCGTTGCTGCCAGGAACGTCGCAGGGTTTCCCACGTGGCATGTGTGAGCTTGATGCCCTCGGGAGGAGCCCAGGAGTAGTTCCGTCTTTTCCAACGATGTCCGTCCAGCGGTGTCATCCAGTGATCGCCGGGATGCGTGTGCAGGCGGCACCATCCGTTGAACTCCGGCCACATGCCTTCCAGCAGCCAAGCGCCGTGACTTGAAGCGGGCGCGTGATCGTGATTCGCCGATGGGTGGCGGAAACAGGAAGTCACTCCGCATGTCAGGCAATCTCCATCAGCAGCGGCGCGAACCGGACTTCCCAAGGCTTTGTCTAACGATTTTATCCTTTCGACCGGAGAATCCGCAGCCATCCGGATAGAAACCACCAGCTCTGTGGCGGTTAGCCGTGTTTCCAGCCGCCACTTCGATGGTGATCGGAACCTCAGGTCCACGTAGTTCCAAAACACCGTCGCATCGCGCTCCGGCGGCAGCGGAACACCGGGCAAGGTCCGCGAATGAGTGTGCCGTTCCACGACTTCCAGTCTGGCAGAAACGGCCGCCGCGTGCAGCAGCCCGGAAAGCTGACAGAGTCCGCCGCCGAGATTCGGCACCAGGCAGCCGGAGCGGAGTTCCCGTCCTTCGGTAAATCCCTTGCTCCGCGTGGTCCGTCCTAGCTGTTTCCAAAAACTAAAAATCTCTCCGGCTGGGATTTCCACACCGTCGAGTTGCCGGCAGGCCGCGCGGAGGTTTTGCACTTTTCCCGCCGTGAGAGGAAATTCCGCGGACGATGTCTGAGTCCATATCAGCGCCTTTGCCTCACCCGCGACCGGTGCCTCGCGGTTTTCCTTTCCCCGGCCGTGGATGGCGACCGCCTCGCCGCGCTCACGCCACCAACGACGGGCGATGAGTACCCGCGATTTAAGGAAAAACGAAACCGCCTCGCCCCGGCTGGGTTCATGGTGCTCCGCATCGTGAGGGTTTTGCATGGGCGATCTTCAGGAAGATCGCCCGCTTTACGCCCTGCGGCGAGCTTTTCTCTCAGAACCTGATGGCGCGGTTTGGTAGAATAAAGCTCCTCTGGAATCAGAGGGAAAATCACGTTGAGAAATCGCCGGTTTGTGGAAAGTTTCACCTGTTTCCCTCTCCTCCGCGACCATGACTCCCGCAGGGTATCACTCCGTTACGCCATCGCTCACCGTCGCCGACGGTCGGGCGGCGCTTGATTTCTACACCCGGGCGCTCAATGCCACCGAGTTGTTCCGGATAGAGGATCCGATTTCGGAAAAACTCATGCACGCCGAGTTCCAGATCGGGAATTCCCGCATGATGATTTCCGACGAGTTTCCCGCGTTGGGCTCGTACGCACCGACCGACGGGACGGGCGGTGCTTTCATGATTTATGTCGCCGATGTTGACGACTCTTTCACCAAGGCGATTTACGAAGGAGCCACCGTCCTCCAGGAACCTGCCGACCAATTTTGGGGTGATCGCACCGCCCGCGTCGCCGATCCATTTGGCTACCGTTGGTCGTTCGCCACCCATATCCGCGATGTCACGCCCGAGGAAATCGCGAAGGCCGTTTCGGAGTGGAGCGCAGCCAACGAAGGGTGATTTTCACCCGAGGATTTCCGGAGCCAGCCGGGCGAGCCAGTCGGCGAGATCTCTGGATGCCGGGGTGTGGGGGAGGTGGCTGACGTTGTTCAGATCCCAGCGGAAAATCAGATTGTAGCCGTCCCAATTTCCCTCCGCACCGCAATCGCGCATCCATTGGGCGGCCTGGCGGTTTTCGGTGAGAGTGTAGGCAACGAATTCATTCACGCCGACGTGGAACGCGCTCAGCCACGTCACGGCCAGCAACAAGGTGCCGACGCCGCGGCCGTGGTCGTTGTCGAGGACGGTGACCGAAAATTCCGCCTCGTCCGGATTTTGCGGATTTCTCCACCAACTGGCCACGCCGACTCCGGGAAATTTGCGAGCGGGATCGAGTATGGCCCAGGCCATGTGTTGCAGCGGATCTTGTTCGAGCACCCGGTCCAGCATTTTGTCGCCGATTTCCTCGCCCGTATGCGTCCAGAACCGGTGGTAACGCGCTTCCGGGGAAAGTCGCCGATAGGCCTCCGCCAATCCTGCCCGGTCCGCCGGCGTCAATGGCCGGACGACCACGGGCGTGCCGTCGCGCAGCTCGAGTTCCAAACGGTTGGAGAGGTTCACGGCGGGAGTTTAGCCGCGAATCTTCCCATACACACCTCCGGATTCGGTGATGAGGCGCGTATTGACGCCATGCGGCGAGTCCGCCACGCTGCCACCATGAACGCAGCGCCAGTCGTCGGGATCATCATGGGAAGCACGTCGGATTGGCCGACGATGGAGCACGCCGCCCGCACCTTGCGTGACTTCGGGGTCGCTTGGGAAGCGGAGGTCGTGAGTGCGCACCGGACGCCGGACCAGCTGGTTTCCTATGCGGAGTCGGCCCGCGGACGGGGACTGAAATGTATCATCGCCGGAGCGGGTGGTGCCGCCCATTTGCCGGGGATGACCGCCGCGATCACCGACATTCCGGTGCTCGGCGTGCCGGTGGAATCCAAGGCGCTGCAAGGGATCGACTCGCTGCTTTCCATCGTCCAAATGCCGGGCGGCATCCCCACGGCTACGTTTGCAATCGGGAAACCGG
>NZ_JBDSCX010000023.1:0-76313 GCF_039920825.1 Luteolibacter sp.
CTCTCCCTGCCTGCCAACCTAGCCGCCTGTGTCCTCCACCTTCAAACCCAGATCACCCAACATGCCGAATCCAACACCGCATGAAGAAAAAACTTGAATGACTACATGCCTGTTCATCTGCGGTTGATTTCTCTTCATTCCAGCAACAACGGCACCAGGCCTAACATTAGATACAGCGCGAGCGTCCAAACTGCGGAAATGGCTTCGATTTTTTTCCCAAGGAGGTTGCGCTCCAAGTAGAGGCTGACGTACACGACGGCAATGCCGAGGACGATGGAGAGGGTGACTATTACGGGAGTCGTGAAGTCGATGGCGGTTGCTGCAAGCAGTGCGGAGGTGGCAGTAGCGACAAGGGCAGCGAGCCAGACGGCGGCGGCAAGTTGTTTCCCCCACAAGCGGCTATAAGTTTCCACTCCTTCTTCTTCATCCTCTGGTTGGCGGAGTTTGCGGCCGATCTCGATGACGATGCCGTTGAAAAAGCTGGCAGCGAGGAACCAGCCGAGTCCGGCGGGCGCATGGGCACCGCGTGGCAGCCATTCGCAGGCGGTGCCGAAGAAATCGACGAGCGGCATGATCCCCATGTGCGTGAGCAGATAGATGACCGGGCGTTTTTTCAACCAGTCGCGGCAGAAGAACTCGACGCTCATCAGCGCAAGGTAGCTCCAGGCGATCGCGAGGACGATCATCAGCCGGACATCCAACGCGAGGACCAGCGCGGTTTGCAGGATAGCTGCCAGAATGAAAACCATTCGCAGCTCTTTAAGCGTCACCAGCCCGCGAGGCACCGGACGATAAGGACGCCAGCGCGCATCCTCGCCCGCGTCCTTGAATTCATCCGCGATTCGAAGTTGCAGAAACATCAGCAGGCAAACGCCGAAAGCCGTCACGTACATCTGCCAGCCGGGAGCCGGAGCATGCCGCACCAGCGAGGAAAACGACACCGCGCAAGCACTGAAGGCGGCGATCAGCGGGCCGTGGGCGAGCAGGGGGAAACGCTCCTTCTGATAGATCCACCAACGGTTCATGGAGCCTTGCGGGTGCGGGCAAGCTTGCGGTGGGCGCGGGAGAAATGCCCGGCGCTCAACGCGGCGATGATCGAGAGTTCGCCAGCTAACAAAAGTCCGGCGCAGACTTCGGCGAGCGCGCGGGATTTTCCATTTCCCGCGAGACCCATCAATTCGAGACACGCATTCTGCGTCGGCAAACCGGTTCCGCCGCCGACGGTGCCGACCATGATTCCGGGCAACGTCACCGATGCATAAAGTCCGCCGTCGGGCGTGACTTCGAAGCGCGTGACGCCGGTGGCCGATTCCGCGACGCAGGCGGCGTCCTGACCTGTGGCCAGATAGAGCGCGGCGAGGCCGTTGGCGAAATGCCCCTGAATTCCCAAGGTTCCACTGAGAACCCCGCCGATGGCCGACATGCGCCAGTAATCGGTCATGGCCTCGGGCGTGGTGTGCAGGAGTTTGGAAATCAACTCGGCGCTGAGTTTCACTTCGGCCGTGACCTTTTTCCCACGAGCCGAGGTGAAGGCGCGGGCGCTGGCCTTCTTGTCGCCTGATAGATTCGACTCGACGTAGTAGCGCAGCGGACGCACCGGGGTTTCCGCGAGAATCAGATCGCAGACGGCCTGGGTGGCGAGCGTGACCATGTTCTGGCCGGAGGCGTCGCCGGTGGTGAATTCGAAATTCAGATAGACGTGATTCCCTTCGACGGTGCAACCGACATCGACGAGCTGTCCGTGGGATGTCGTCGTCGCCGCGGTTTTCTGAAAATCCTCGAAGCGCGCCATCGCCCAGACGACGAAGCGGCAGGCATCAGCGGCCGTTTCAAAAACGAACGCGGGCGCGCGGCTCAGGCTTTCGTAAAGAACCATCGCCGAACATCCGCCGGCCGCAGTGATGACCCGGCAGCCGCGGTGATAACTCGCGACCAGCGCGGCTTCGGTGGTTGCAAGCGGAACCCAGTAGTCCCCTTTGGCCGCCAGTCCGTTGACCCGCAGCGGCCCCGCGAGGCCGAGCGGCATCCGCAGGAGGCCAATGAAATTCTCCACGTTTCCCTGATACCGGCCAAAATCATCGTCCGTCCCCTCCAGCAAAATTTCGCGCAGCGCGGGATCGGCCCCGGTTTCCCGCCACAGGTCCATGGCGCGCTCCTTGGAAACTTTCGCACTCCCGGCGGGCACATGCGGGAGATTTTCGAGGTCGGGCATCAACCTTAGTGCCACGGTTTCAATGCTTTGGGCTCCCAGCATCCGCGCGGCGTGATCCTGCGTGAGTCCTCGTTTCCCGGTCATGTGGAAAACGATTGTCGGGCAACACTGGCCCGTCAATGGATTTGAAAATCCGGGGAAAAATCGCCCGAAATCAATCCTTGCCATCCCTGAATCGGAGGGGTAAAGGCATTACGTTCATTTTGCAAATTCGCAAAAGAACGCGCTTCGTCTGGTCTCTCACGCCATGGTCTCAGGAAGTGTTGAATGTGATGGCGTGATAAGAATAGACAAAAATGGACATCTACGTGGGCAACCTGCCCTACACCGCTACTGAAGAAGACGTTTCAGGCCTCTTCGCCGCTTATGGACCTGTCGAACGGGTAAAAATCATCACCGACCGCGAGACAGGCAGATCCAAGGGGTTTGCTTTCGTGACCCTCGGCGACCAGAGCCAGTTGAATGCTTCGATCGAAGCGCTCAACGGTTACGACTATCAGGGCCGCGCTCTCCGCGTGAACGCATCTGAGCCAAAAGAAGCCAAACCCGGCGGATTCCGTTCCGGTGGTGGTGGCGGCGGTGGCTACGGCGGTGAACGCCGTGGTGGCGGCGGCGGCGGTGGCTACGGTGGCGGTGGCGGCGGTGGAGATCGTCGCGGCGGCGGTGGTGGTGGCTACGGTGGCGGCGGCGGAGACCGTCGTGGCGGTGGCGGCGGCTACAAAGGCGGCGGCGGTGGTGGCGGCTACAAAGGTGGCGGCGGCGGTGGCGGCTGGGATTGATCCCTAACTCACCTCACAAGCTTTTTCACAGCGCCCGGTTTCCCTCACGGAAAACCGGGCGTTTTTTGTGTCCTGCGATGGAAGAGATCGGAGATAGGAGATTATAATACGCTCTTTCATCCCCGATCCCTCATCCCTGATCTCTAACTCTTATAACACCGCACCACCCGGGGCGTGATGCCGGTGAAAATCTCCCAGACGATGGTGTCGGCTTTGTCCGCGATTTCGGCGACTGGAATGTTAGATCCGAACAATTCCACCTCATCCCCTTCCGCCACTTCATCGGCGGCGGTGACATCGATCATCATCTGATCCATCGTGACCCGCCCGAGAATGGGAAAACGCCGGCCGCGGATCCACACGTCCGCGCTTTTTCCTGAAACATGACGCGGGTAGCCGTCGCCATAGCCGATTCCGACAGTCGCCACGCGGGTCAGCTTGGTGGTTTGAAATTGGCGGCCGTAGGAAATGCCATGACCCGCCGGCAAGGTGCGGACCAGCGTGACCCGTGATTTCAAGGTCATCACGTTGGACAGTTTTTCCTGAAACTCAGGTAAGGGAGAAACGCCATACAGCATCAGTCCCGGACGCGAGAGATTGCAGACGCCCTGCTGATAGCCTAGCAGACCGGCGCTGTTGGACAAATGGCGCCATTGGAATCGGGTGGCCCCGCCTAGCTCGGCGATGATTGCCTCGAAGCGCGCGAATTGTTTCAAGGTGAATTCCTCATCCTCATCGGCCGACGGCAAATGCGAGCCGATCCCCTCGATTTCGAGGTACTCCATTCGTTCGAGCTGCGCCAGTTTTTCGGGTAAATGATCGGCCACGAATCCCCCCCGGCCCATGCCGGTATCCACGGCGAGATGAACTTTGAGGCGCTTGTTGCGGGCGGCGGCGAGGCGATTGAACTGCTCCGCTTCCTCGATGGAGGAAATACACGGCGTCCAGTCGCGGGCGACTATTTCCTCGCGCTCCTCGGACCAGGTCGCGCCGAGCAGATAGATGCGTGTCTCGACTCCGGCCGTGCGGATCCGGCGAGCCTCGCCGACATTGGCGACACCGAAAAACGCGATGTTTTCATTCTCCAACGCCTTCGCAATGTCTTCCAAGCCATGGCCATAAGCCCCGGCTTTCACCACCGCCATTAGGTCACCGGGAAAGGCCTCGCGGGCGACGCCGAGATTTTTCTTCAGCGCGCCAAGATCGATCTCCACCCAGGCACGCGGCGGCGAAACAGGAAACGTGTCGTTCACAGCCGTGACGCTAGGCATCCGCGCGACGGTGGCAAGGAAAGCGAATCAAAGTTTCCCGCTTGCCCGATGGACGCGCAGGGGATTGTTTCCGGTGAATGATTTCACGGGGGCTCGCGCAAGGTTTCATATCCATCTGGATCGCGTCGGGCGCTGCCGGAGCCGGGATTCCAGACGGAGCGGAGGAGATGCATTTGGTGACTGCTCCAGCGGTTTCAGCCGACGGTAAATCGATGGTTTTCGAATGGATCAACGACCTGTGGACAGCATCAACCGACGGCGGAGAGGCGGTCTGCGTGGAGCACAATCCGGCGCGCGACACTTACCCGCAATTCACGCCGAATGGAAAACGCATCGTCTTTTCATCCGGCCGCACCGGCTCGATGCAAATTTTCTCCATCCCTGCTGGCGGAGGTGAGGCCATCCAGCACACGCACCAAACCCAGGGCAACGAACTGGAATGCCTCTCGCCGGATGGCAGCCATGCGATCACCCGGGGGATCCGCGAACGATCCGGTTTCCGGGCGACCAGCCTGTTCACGATTAACCTAACAACCGAAGAGCGGGAGCAACGGCTGTTCGATGCCACGGGCGACGAGGCGTCGTGGTCACCCGATGGCACGCGGGTTTTGTTCTCCACCGGTGGCGAGCAACTCTATCGAAAAGGCTACAAAGGATCGCGTGCGTCGCAGATCTGGCAGTATGAAATTTCCACAGGCAGGTTCGAGTGCAAGGTCGCCGAGGAAACAGACGCCCGAACACCGGTCTGGCAGGCGGACGGAAAAGGTTTCTACTATCTCTCCAGTAGAACAGGAACGCTGAACCTTTGGTCGCAAAGCGGTGATTCCGCGGCTCCTGTAGCGATCACCCGCGAGACCGGTGACGGCGTTTTCTCCCGCATGCCGTCCGCGGATGGCTCGACGTTTGTTTTCCGCCGCGGCTTCGGGTTGTTCCGCTTGCGGCCGAAAACCGATACGACGCCGCTGCCTCTTACCTTGTGGACCCGCGAGAAGCTGCCGGACGTTTCCCGGGATCGGAAAAAAATCACCTCCGCAGCGAGTGCGGATTTTACGGCGGATCTTGATCAGGTGGTTTTCGCAGCCGCGGGCGAATTGTGGTGGATGAAACGTTCCGGCGAAACCAAACGCCTGACGGAAACCGCAGCGGCGGAAGGCGATGTGAAATTCTCACCCGACGGACAATGGCTGTATTTCCTGCGCGACGACGGCCTGACTCCTAACTATTTCCGCGCCGAACTCAAGGAGAGCTCGTTGGCAAATGAACAGCAGATCACCCGCGATTCGTTCACGAAAATCGACCTCAAACCAAGTCCCGACGGGAAGAAAATCGCGTGGGTGGAAGGCACGGGCAATGTCTTCGCCGCGGCGGCCGATGGTTCCGACCCACATCTTGTTTTCAAATGCTGGGACCGTCCGACATTTGATTGGCACCCCGGCGGTCAGTGGCTTGCGATCGCGGCGGAAGATCAAAATTCCAACCGCGACATCTGGTTGGGCGATGCCGATGGCAAGCTCGCCCCACTCAACCTGACTCGAAATCCGGCGTTCGAAGGTTCGCCACGATGGTCGCCGGACGGCAAATGGCTGGCGTTTTCCGCGAAGCGCAATGCCGGCGGGATCTCGCAATTATGGGGAATGGAGTTCGGCGCTAAAGGCATTCCCGCGGACAAGGCCAGGATCATTTCCACCGGCGACATCGAACCCACGCAGGTGATCTGGGCCGCCAATTCGGAGTCGTTGCTGTTTCAAAATCAGAAACTCTCGGATCCGAATCTCTATTCTATCAGCGCGGCGGGCGGTGATGTCAAAACCCTAACGGCTCAACGCGGTGTGCCGATCCGCACTTTGAAGGAAGGTTCGTTGCTGTGGCGGGTGGATCAGACACCAGCGATTTTCAAGGATGCCAATTCCGTGAAATTTCCCATTTCCGCATCCATCGACCGGCCGCGGAGCGAAGTCCTGACGTTGGCATTCCGACGGATTTGGAAAACGCTGGGCGAACGGTTCTACGACCCGACGATGAACAGCACCGACTGGGAAGCACGGCGAATCAAATACGAACCCGCCGCCGCCCAGTCGCGGACATCGAGGCAATTCGACCGGACAGTGAGCCAATTGTTCGGCGAGCTGAACGCATCGCACCTATCGTTCCTCCGCAAACCATGGCCTAACGAAATCGTGAAAGCCCCCAAAGAGGAAGCGACCGCTCATCCAGGCTTGGTTTTTCGTGATGCCCTGTCGGAAGGACCGCTGGTGATCGAACGGGTGATCCACGGATCATCTGTGGCTCTGATCCCGGATGCACCGGAGCCGGGTGAGACGGTGGTTAGAATCGCAGGCGAGGCGGTAACGAACCACACGCCGCTCCATCGCTTTTTCAACGGCGGCTTGGATCGCACTTTACCGGTGGTGATCCGCGCCAAGGATGGACAGGACCGGGTCATCGAACTCCACTGCATTTCCTACGCCCGCGCCCGATCGCTCGACCGCAAGGAAAAGGAAACGACCGCACACAACCAGGTCACGAAAAGCGGAAATTTCACCTACATTCCGGTTCACGACATGAGCATGAAGACTTTTACCGATCTGGAACTAACCGTTTACCGGGCTTCATTGGATTCTGCGGGAATGATTCTCGATTTCCGCAACAACGGTGGCGGGCGAGAGGCGGACCGGATGCTGTCGTTGTTTTGCCAGCCGGTGCATTCCTTCACCGTGCCGCGCGACGGACCGGAAGGTTATCCGGTCGATCAGCTGGTCCACGCCGCTTGGAACAAACCGCTGGTAGTGCTTTGCAACGAGAACACGTTTTCCAACGCGGAGATTTTCTGCCATGCGATGCAGGAAACCAAACGGGCTCCTCTAGTCGGCATGACGACGGCGGGTGGCGTGATTTCCGCCGTTAAAGTGACGATTCCCGACGCGGGCAAATTGCAGGTCCCGTTCCGCGGTTGGTTCCAAGCGGGAACGCGGAAGAATCTGGATTTGAACGGAGCGCTACCGGATTTCCAAGTGAAGTTGACACCGGCGGATACGGATGCGGGGAAGGATCCGCAGTTGGAAAAGGCGTTGGAGGTGCTGCTGGAGAGCACTCGCGGCAACCGGTGATCCGCCGTTACAACTCGACCGTTCCGAAGAGCTCGCGGGTGTCGACGCCCGACCCGGTGGAGACGACCTTCCACTGCCGGTCGGCATTCAACCGGACACTGGCGAGGTGCTTCTGAGCCCATTGATCCGGCGCGACCATCGAAAGCTGGCGGCGGCCGCGCATTTCATAGAGGTGATAGGTTTCGCCGATGATGGGTTCGAACTGGATGTCCGCTTCGTAAACCAGCTTGTTCCAGTTGAAGTGGTCGATGGTCTGGAGATAGATCTCGCGGATTTCCATCAGCTTTTGCTGGAGTTCGCGCTCCACTTGGGAAATGCCGCGGGATTTGAAGGACGTCAGATCATTTGGAATGATCGGCGGGCTGAGCGTGGAAACGGGATAGGGCAGAAATGCCCGCGATGGTTTGGATTCAGACTCTGACATGGTTTGGAATTCCTGCTGTTCCCTTCGCTCACGATATCCCACCGGGCAACAAAAAACCGGGAGGTCGCGAAGACCTCCCGGCTGAATGATTTCAAGTTCAGAGCTTACTTGGAAATCGGATAGGCCATTTGAGGAGAAACGGAAGTTCCCCAGACACTGTCTTCCGACTTTTCGAACAATTCCTTGCCATTGATCTTGACCTTGCTGGTGGTCTTGAGGATCGGAATGGAGGTAACGCTGTTGTCCAGTTTCAGGACCACGGCCTTGCCATCATAAACGTCGTAGTCGAATTGCTCACCAGACAAGGCGGTGGTGAACGGAGCCATCACGATCGGACGTGAAGGATTGCCAGCAGCACTCATTCCGGTGCCGTCAGCATTTGTGATGATGCCGAAACCAACTTCACCCTTCTCCAGAGCCTTGGCCCCACTGGTGATGCCATCAGGCTTTTTGGTATAGGGGGCTTTGGCGTAGAACATCGGCTCGGATTGAGCGATGCCCGCGCGAACCATTTGACGGAAGCGGTCGTTGGCGGCGGTTCCACTCACCTTTTCCGTGTCGGTCGCGTCATGGACCGCCGTTGACGTTGCCTCGTCCGGGAAGCTTCCGTATTCCGTTTCGAATTCGAACAAGGCCATGCCGATTTGGCGGGCGTTGTTGACGGCTTCCGTTTGGTCGGCCTTTTTGCGCTGACGGATCACCATGGGAGCGGTGAGACCGGCAAGCGCCGCAATGATCACGATAACAACAAGTAGTTCCACCAGGGTGAAACCACGACGCATTCTATAGTTTGTTTTCATAGGTCTATTTTATCTATTTATGGGTTGGGGCAAATCGCCCCGGTTTATATGGTCCCAACGGCATAAGCCGAAGAGACTGCCCCAAAACTAGCCCGGGCTTTCACCGAAGCAAGGAGGAAATTGAGGGATATTCCTTCGCATTGCTTTACCGCTTTACTCTCAAAATGAAGAGCTTATGGCGGCCAACTTCCAAGGTTTACAACTTCGTCGGCTTGTGGCTGGGATCGCGGCGGAAATCATCCAGCATGCGGAATTCCCGGTCGGTGATCGGATAGGGTCCGGCAAATTCCACGGCGTCCCGGTTCTCGGCCCGAGTACGGCAGGCAAATGCCTCGCGCTCCTTGAGATAGTATAAAATGAAATATTTCCGGTCCCGATTCCCGGTTTCAGCGAGGAAATTCGGCAATCCGTGTTTGGCGACGAAGAACTGTATATCAGGATAAACGCTGGACTGCGTGGCCAGCCGCTGGAAGCCGAACGAGGGAGGATCCTTTCTCACCAGCATGATCTGATCCTTCGCCGCAGCCGCCTCACTGCCATACAGTAGGGTGTTTCCAACCTGCGAACAGGAGGTGGCGAAAATCATACCGGCGGCCATGCCGAACAGCCGGAAAATCCATCGGGGGTCATGCCACATTGTCACGGGTGCTTCTACGGCAGGTTACGTGCCACTGTTGCGGGCACGGTCGCTTCGGATCAATCCGTCGATCTGTCGGATGTTAGGTCGGTTTCCTTCCGAATCGATGAAAAACGGAGTTTCCATCGGCACAAGGAATTCGACCGCCGAATTGATACCCACCAGACGCCCATAAGCATCCACCACTGGACCACCGCTGTCGCCCGGTTGGAGGGGGATATCGATCTTGAATTTCCGGGTCCCAGTAAACGGACCCTCAGGAGCCAGTGAGGTGCCGAGCTTGCCATCGCCGGATTTGAAACCGGTGGCGATTCCTCCATGAATCAACCGGGTGCCCGCCGGAAGCCATTTGTCGGGATCCGTCCATTGATAGAAATAAGGAGTCTTCACCGGAATATGGAGCAAGGCCAGATCCGCCGACTCGGAGCGCCAGACCACCCTCGCCTTTGCCGGACGCAGACGCCCGCCCTGACCGTAAATGAGAAAAACATTCCGACCCGCCATCCGCGCAAGAACGTGATCCGCCGTGATGAAATAGCCATCGTCGGAAAGCGGAGCTGCGGAACCACCGTCCGCATCACCCGGTGCCTGCGAAGTTGAAAAATTCCGGTTCACCCAGCGGCTCAGACTTTGGTGATCCGTCACCACCACCGCGCTCACCCGCTCAGTGACGATCTGCCGCGTCGCCTTTCCAGGAGCCACCATGTCCGGCTTGGGAGGAACCGCACACGATTGGGCAAACAAACCCATCAAAAGCAGCAGTGACACACGGGCAAATCGTTCCATCCACAGCGACGAAAGCACAGCCATTCGCATTCGTCACATCTGATTTCAATTTTCACCCAACAATCGCTCGATCACCCGTCGGAAAGGCGAAGGCATCGCCAGCGCCAAAACCGCCTCCGCCTCCTGCCAAACCTCGCCATCCGCCGTTTTGAATCGCTTCAGTCCCGAAGCATCGTGCACCCGCAACATCACCCGGTAGCGTGTGATCGTGTAACGATGTTCATCCAGCACTGGTAAATTTGAAATTTCCGCCGCATCCCGCGTCGGCAGTTTCCACAGCCCCTCACGGCGTTTCCCTCCTTCGCGATGGAGTAGCAGCCGCCCATCGCCATCACGCAACCACAACGCATGCTCGTCCACCTGCGTCACCGTCGTTTTCTGGCGCTTCACCGGCAGGTTTTCCGGCTCGCGTGTCTTGCAAAATGAAGCCACCGGGCAACTCAAACAATCCGGCACTCCCGGCCGACAAATCGTCTGACCCAGTTCCATCAACGCCGAATTATAAATCCGGGGCCGCTGCGGATCCGCCAGCGCTTCCGCCCATTCCCACATCTGTTTGTTACCAGACGTGTCATCCACCGGAGCGGAAAAATCCATCACCCGCGAAAGCACCCGAGCGACGTTTCCATCCACTACCGCCGAAGATAAATCGAATGCAAATGCCCGTAGCGCCCCCGCCGTGTAACGCCCGACTCCGGGCAGTTTCATCAACGCCTCAAGCTCCGTCGGAAACTCTCCTCCATGCTCCGCAATGACCGCCCGCGCCGTTTCGCGCAGCATTCTAACACGCCGATAATATCCCAACCCTTCCCACGCCTTCAGCAGGCGCTCGTCCTCCGCGGCCGCCAGCGATTCCACATCCGGAAACGTCTCAAGGAACCGCGTGTAAAATCCCCTGCCCAGCACCGTCGCGATCTGCGTCTGCTGGAGCATCACCTCGGAAATCAGAACCGCATAAGCATCCTTCGTCCGCCGCCATGGATAGTCCTTTCCGTTTTGCGAAAACCAGTCCGCCAAAGCCTCACGAAAACCCTCCCGGTTTTTCAATGCCCCACTCTTCATCATCGGCTTCAACATTCCGCCGCAGGGTCAACGATTCCAAGCTCCACGCAAATGCGAAATTGGCTCACCCGACGAGATTTCCTGGAAGAGGAACCTACCTCTTCACTTCCGCGAAATCTCATCCAACAGGGATTGCTCCAACTCCGTATCCTTCATGGCATGAATCCACCCCGTCGCTGCTTCACCATCCTGCGATGCCCATCCTCTCGCGATGCCCTTGAGGAGCACAGGATCGTTGCCCACGGATTCCGCGAGCTTGATGGCATCAAGCGGCTTCGACTCGGCCATCGCTTCCAGTGCCATGGCACGCACGTTTTGAATTCGCTCGGGATCCGAGAACACGGTCGCGTGACTCCATGCCTGCAATGAATCCTGGTTGGAAAGGCTCACCAGCGCCGTTTCGAGAAATTCCTCATGCCGCGGCTGATCCTTGGATTTCGTTAGATAGTCCACCGCGGCCCCGGGTGCGTCGAGAGCCCATTGCGCGGCGATCACGTGCAGGCCGCGCTCGCTTCCGGTTTCGGGAGTCAGAGCGAAATAACGGGACAACGCTTCCTGTGGATTGATGGCCACCCAGGCGTCGGCGAGTTGCGCCAACGATACCTCGCGAAGATTTCCGGAATCGAGAGCAGTGGCCCAGTCGAGACAGTTGTTAGGATTTGAATTCGCCCAAGCCGGGATAAGGCCGAGCGCCGCGGAAACAGCATCCTTTTCGGATGCCAGCTCAGCCACCCATGCTCCGGCTGCCTGCGGATCGCTTTTCGCCCAACCGCGAGCGATGGCAGCGAGGGCAATCGATCTAAGATCGGGATCCTGCAAATCCGCCAGTTTCGACAGCGCCGCCTGAAGATCCGTAGCGGCGAGGTCCTCTAGAGTCTGCAACTGGTTCCGCGTGCCCAAACCCGTCTGTGGGGGAAAAGCAGGATTTGAAAGCAGCCTGCCGCCACGCGATCCAGACTCACGAACCGATGGCGGAGATTCACCACCAACAACAACATCCTTCCGATTCCCCCCTTTGAGGAATACAGCGGCCCCCAGCCCGCAGACAACCGCCAGGCTCACCCACCAGAGTTTGGCAAAGGTAAATCGCACCGGGGTATCGGATCAATCCAACGTGCGGCTTCCGGTGAGCCGGACCGTATTTTTCCCAACCTTGGCGGTTCCTGTTAGCTTGAAATCCGAATCGATCTTCGCGACGACCGAAAGATTTTTGTCCGAGCTGCCGATGAGCTTGCCGCTCGCATTCACGGTGCTGACGGCTGGATTCAGTTCGCTTTTGATATCGGTGCCGTCACTGAGGCTCAGAACGTGTCCGCCCCCGGTGATGGACAAGAGCACCCTGGCCCCGGCTTGCACATCATAAATGCCCGAGAATTTGGAACCGGCGATGGCAGTCGTGACGGTTGCGACCACCACCAATCCGAGGATCTTGATTTTGTTGATTCTCATCGCCGTGATGTGGCACGACGGAAGGCATCTTGTCAAGGAACCACACATGCGGAAGGAATGGCACGGCATCATTCCGATCATCGCCGAGAACGTGCCAAGTTTCAGATAAAACCGCTCGAAGCAGCGGTCGATGAAATCCGCGCTCCTTTTTTGATCTCACAACAAAAATCCCACCGGCGGGGTGCTGCCGGTGGTGTTGAAAAATCGGGAAATGTTAGGAAGGACGAGCGGCAGGTCCGTTTTCGCGACACCGAGCCAGAGCGCCATTTCGGCAAAGAACTCGTCCACGCTGGTCGTCGGGATGAGACGGCCGCGGCCGACGTCGAGCAGACTGTCCTGATAGAGATCCGGGTAGGTGCCGTAGATCCGCTTTCCCTTCACCTGGCCGCCGAGGACGAACTGGTTGCCGCCCCAGGCGTGATCGCTGCCCTGGCTGTTCGATGTTAGGGTCCGGCCGAAGTCCGAGGCGCTGTAGAGAACCACCTCGTTCTCCGCACCAAGGGCGACAAGCGTGTCGTAGAACGCTTTCACCGCGTCGTTCACGATGGGCAGCATGGCGGCCTGATTGGCGATGAGGCCGCTGTGATGGTCGAAGCCGCCGTAATTGATGAAAAACGTATTGCGCCTTTGTCCGAGATTGCCGCGGCCGGCGATCGTTTTCGCCACCATTTTCAACTGGTCAGCCAAGCGACTGGACGGCCAAGTCACGCTGGCGGGCAAGGTCACAGTGGTAGCCGCCGTGAAGGCGTCGTAGGCGGCTGTGGCGTCCTTTTTCGATTTCGCAAAACTCTTCTGGAAGATGTTCTGATATTCGAGCGCCATCTGGCTGTCGAGCGCAGCGCTCCGTATCTGTGTTAGACTCTGCCCGGCGATGTAGGCGGAATTGTAGCCGGTCATGCTGTCGGCCCCGGTCTCACGGATGGCGTATTCGGCAATGGTGTTTCCCGCCTGCCAGACATTCGAGCCGTCGAGCGAGATGTTCATGGAAAAGCGGTTCTCGGTGTTGAGGCTTTTCAGGAGATCCGCCATCCGTCCGCCCCAACCGATGCCGCTGCGGTTGTCCGGGATCGATGTCTGCCACTGCTCAATCTGATCGGAGTGGGAGAACAAACCCAGCGGCAGCTTCTGACCCGCGTTGTATTGGTTCTTGGTGACGTGCTCCACCAGCGTGCCGACGTTGGCGACGAACGCGAGTTTGCCCGACTCGAACAAACTCTGCAATCCGGGCAGCGCGGGATGCAGACCTAACGGACGACCGGGATCAACGGTCGGATTGATCGGCAGAAGCTGGTTTTCAGGCAAGGCTATCGACTGCCGGATGTTCGCATATTCCTGATAGGCCGCACCGCGCGGGGCGAGCATGTTGAACGAATCGTTTCCTCCGCTGAGGAAAAGGCAGACCAGCGCCTTGTAATCTCCGGGGCCGTTCTGCGCCGCCGCGCTGCCCGCCAGGCGCAGGTTGAGCAGGGTGTTCATGATCGGCAGGGCGCTGATCAATGCGCAGTTCGCCTGGCCCATAAAGTCACGGCGGTTGAGGAATTTCGTGCTCATGATTTCTAACGTAGGATGCAGAACTCGGGCGAGGTGAGGATGAGATAGACGGCGAGATTGACCCGCTCGGTCTGCCAGGTGCTCGTGACGCTGGAATCAACACGCAGCAGCGCTTCACGGATCGACTGGAACTCGCGCGGTGAAAGCCCGCCACAGGTGAGGTGCAGGTCGAGGCGGCGGATCAGCGCGTCAACATCAGTGCCCGCGAGCGTGGTTTCCCGCGTGAAATTCGGGCGAACGGTGCGGGTGGAATCCGCGGTGCCCCACCGGTGAAGGTCACGGTTGGTGATCGAGTTGTAGAAATAGTTAGGCGATGAAACGGCGGTGGTGGCGTTGAGGATTTGAAACTCGGGAGCCACCAGACCCGCATCGCCCACCACGCCGGGCGGCAGGTAGTTGGGCGAGTAGAAATTGAAAACGCTGGGCGAGTTGTAGGGCTGCTGTTGTTGGTCGAAATTGAACTGCGCGCACTGATAGAAATCGACTCCCGAGGATTTCGCGTTGAAAGCACGGCCATAGTTCACACAGCGCAGGAACGGTTCGCGCGGTTTCCCCCAATGCGGATCGGTCAGCTTCGCTCCGTCGCGGGCTTCGGGATCAAGCAGGATCGCCTTGATGAACGCCTTCATGTCGCCGCGAACTCCGGATCCATTGTCGGCGAAAACGGCGGCGACGCGCCCGATGTAGGCGGGGCTGGGATTCGAGGTGACGAGCCGCTGGATCAACTGGCGGCCGATGAACGGACCGACGTTCGGGTGGTTGAAGAGGTTGTCGATGGCCGCGTTCACATCGAGCATGGTGGCGGTGCCATCGTCCGGGCTGCTGGCGATGCGGGCGGGCAGGGAAAGACCTTTCAACAAGGTTTTCGGAGCGAGGTCGTGCCATTCGTCGTAGCCGCGCATCGGAACGAGCCACTTGGGAGGATTCGGATAGACGTCGAAATTCGTCTCTTCCTGCGGACCGTAGCTGAGGCCGGTGAAGACGCGGGCGAAGTTGGTAATATCGATGTTGGTGTAGGTCGGGATCGGCTGGCCGGTCATCGGATCGATCTTTTTCGTGCCGTCCTGGTTCAGCTCCCACAGTCCGATAGAGAAAAGCTGTTCCACCTCGCGGGCGAAATTCTCATCCGGAAACGTATTGGTCGCCGGGTTGCCCTTCTTGTTTTTCACATGGCTGAGGTAAAACCCCATGACAGGATGGGTGGCGACGTCGTAGAGAAGATCGCGGTAATTTCCCAAAGCATTCCGCACAAGCATGTCGTAGTAGTTCGACATGCCGCGATACTCCACGGCGAGCGTTTCCGGCCGGTCGCTGACGACGAAAATCTGGCTGAGGCTGTAGGCGACCCGCTGCCTAACCGGATCATATTCGGCCGCGGGTCCGCCCGGATAGATGGCGACGGTGCCGAGTGCGCGGTTCCACCAGGAAACCATTTTCGGATCGAGATACATTTGCGGGATCGTGTTCGCCATCGCCACGAACGGCTCGTGATATTGCGGCGGAATGGCGAACTGGGCGTCGAGCCATGCGCTGAATCCCTGCGCCATCACGGTCTCCACGTTTTCCGGAATCTCGTCGGAATCCGCCGGATCGTCCTGATCCGGGCCGAACGCGGCCTGCACGAGAAACCTCGGCGTCGCCTTCGCCGAGGGTCCGCTCGAACCGGTTTCGTTGATGATGGATGCGGTTGCGTTGTTTGCCGCCCCTATGGTGTAGCCCGATCCCGAAGTCGCGGTTAGAACGACCGTCTCGGTGGCCTCAGCGTCATCGGCATCCGCCAGCGGTCGAATCTCAATGAACACCTCGCGCTGGCCCGCCGCAAAAGTCGCGAAATTCCCGGCCAGCGAAGTCTGATAGTCCGCATCACGGGTCGCCGTGCCGCCGAGCGAGAAATTCACCGTCAGCGGCTGGATTCCTCCCGTCCTCCGGAGAACCAGAACGGCGGGGTCGGGCCAAAGCTCGCTGCAGGAATCGTCGTAAGCGGAAACGGTGATTGTGTTCGACGCGCTCATCCCGGCGATCACGCGTTGCGAATCCGTCTGCGAGTAGCGGTCCGTGTTCGCGCGCAACGGATCGTATCCTAACGAAATTTCCTCCCAGTCATTCACGCCGTCGCCATCTGAGTCCTGATCCGAGATCTGGATCCGGAAAAATTCGCGCCCGTCCGCAGGCGGCAGCAGGAAGGTCATTTCCCCGCCCGAACCGACTGCGATGTCGCCGGAAGGCGCGAATGATGTTAGATCGTCACTTGCCAACAGGGCATAGCGTTTTCCTTTCGCACTTGGCCATGAGAGCAGAGGGATGCCGGTGTTGAAATGGAGGTTCGTCTCCGGGTGCGAGATGCCGGATTTCGGGTTCGTCCCGGCGCTGCTTTCCGCCGCATTGCTCCAGCCGTCGCCATCGAAATCGCCTGCTGCGGGCAAGCCGGACGCTTGGAACAACATTTCCCAGACATCACTCTGCTGGTTGTTATTCTGGTCCACCGCCCGGACTGAAGGCATGGAAACCACAAGGGCGAGACCTAGAACTTTTCCGTTCATCAGGTCGCGGAACGTAGCGGGACTTACTATAAATACAAGCAAACCTTTCCCGCCGCTGAATGGAGAAGGGTTTAACCCTCATTTTTCGACACGCGCGTGAAATGAATCACCGGAAGGCGCCGACCATCCGGACTGCGGGCGTAGATCGTCGCCAAGTCGGCATCTTCTGTCAGAAAATCCAATTTGAATCGGGCTTGGGAGGCCCCGGGATGGTCCGGATGCAGTTTCCCAATTTTCGGCGAGGGCTGCTTGGCCTCATGGCGGTCGATGACCAGATTCTCAGCCTCGAACGTTACCGGATTTCCCCATTCTTCGGGAAACAGCACCACGCCCTGGATGGTGCTCCTGCCGCCGAGCACGTGGAGAAGAGATTCGTCCAAGACATAAGCGGACAACTGAGCCTCGGCCTCGGCAGTGAACGCCACTTTCCAAATCCGGCAGCCGGATAGCTTTTCAATGAGTTTGCCGAGCCACTCCTTCATTTCCGGAGCGGTGTTCTCCATATCCATCAGCCCGCGGAGGAAATCAACTCCCTCGCCGATGCTCTCTGAGTCTGCAAAAGCCTGGGCCATCGCTTCCAGCAGTTTCACCGCAGGCTCGAAAACATCCGGCCGGTTGAGGTCGCGGATGCCGGTGGCCACCTTCAGCCACTCTGCGGGTGGCGCTCCGGCCTTCCTCAGCGCCAGCACCAGGCGACGGGTGGCATGGCGGCTCCCAGGGCAGGCCTTCAGCGCCTTTTCCGCCTGCAGGATCGCGCGTTTGTGAAATCCGGATTTGGTCGCACCGAGCGAAAGCGCGTTACGGCAATGCACTTTCAAAACAGCGTCCGTGCTTTCTTTCGCCAGCTCGAGCAATTCAGTGCGCTGCGGCTCCATCCATTCCAGCGCACCCTGGTCCAGCAGGTCCCAATGCCCGCTCCATTTCTTCAACTCGCCGACCTCCCCATCTTCAAACGGGAACCCGCGCCCTTCCTCAAGGTGAAACAACACGAACCGTTGGAGTCCGTAACGACCGTCGAAATAGTTAGGCAGCCAATGCCCGAAATCCGCCAGCGTGGTCACGCTCACGTTGGGGAGATCCATCAGAAGCCGCACGGACGCAAGATCCGGATAATAAAACTCGCCGGCGTAGAGGAAAAAACGGCCGCGGGCATTCGCCACCAACTGGCGCACGTCCAGCGGGCGCAGGTCCGCACGTTTCCCGTCAAGTTTGAGATACTTCACCGACAGGCTGCCCGGCGCGAACAACTTGAGCACCGCTCCCGACGCCACGATGACATCGGCCCCCAGCAGAGCACCATAGACCACCGCGCCGTATCCGCCCATGGAAGAACCCCACACCACCCGCCGGTCTTCCGTTAGACCGAATCCGGCCAATAGCGCGAGCAGAGCCTTGGCCGAGGATTCCGGGCACTTACCCAGTCCCGGCACTCCTTCGAGATACCAACTGTTGTGCGGGCAATTGAGGAAAACGACATTGCAGTCCGTGTTTTCAAGCACCCGGGAGGCCGCGAACTTCCCTGCCGGATAGTTGACTGCGGAAAAGACCACAATCGTTCGCGGCGAGTCCCGCAAAACGATCCGGCAGTATGGCTCATCATGGACGATTCGGGCGGCGGACATTGCTGCGGAGGGTTCCCGAATCCGCTGAAATGTCAATGGTCGGATGAGCTCCCCGTCGCTCTTCTAACGCTTCACTTCCCGGCCGGAGCGTTTTCGGCGAGCCACTTCTCGCGGGCTTCCAGATTCGCCTTCATGGCGATGATCTTGTCGCGTTCCGTGGCGGCTTCTCCGTATTTGCGGAGAATGGTCCAGAAGTCGGCGGAAATGTCCTTTCTCGCGTCGTCGAGAAGTTCCTTCATTTCGTCCGCGTTGTCCTTAGGTGCCGCGGAGGGAGTGGTTTTGCCGTAGGTGTCCGAAGTGCTGGCGTTGCCGGATTCGCGGTCGGGCGAGGCTTGCGGCAGGGAAAGCTCGACGAGCTCTTTGCGGCGGTTTTCGAGGGAGGCGTTGATGCGGCCGAGTTCCTGCTCCTGGATCGCGCGCTCGGCATCGGATAGATTCCGGTTTTTCAGCAGGTCGGCAGTCGAAGCACTGCGGGATTCGAGCGAGGCGATGGCCTTCTCGAGCGCCTCGCGGAGTTCGCGCAGACTCTTCTCGGTGGCGACTCCCTGGCGGCGATTCTGCTTCCATTCGTCACTGATCCGGGAGGTTTCCTCATACCAGCCGTTCCAATAGTTGCCGCCGGTGGACTCGTATTTTTCGACTTCCTCGCTGGCCGGCATGGATTTCGCGAGTTCCAGAATCTGATCCACGCGCTTCTGGGTGCGGGCGTCGAACTTTTCCAAGTCCCCGGTGAGCGCTTGCACGGCCGCGGACTTGTCGCTGCGAAGACGTTCGAAAATATCGCGGCGCTTGCCCTGATAGATGGTGATCGACTTCCGCAAGCCGGCGATGACTTCGCCCTTGAGCGCGTTGATGCGGGTTTTCGAAGCTTCCGAGTCTTTGAGATTTTTCAGGGTGTTGACGATCGAGTCGATGCGCTTCTCGTTGCGGTCGTCGAGGGCGCGGATGTCGGTCGCGATTTCCGCCAGGCGCTGCTCGCGCATCTCGATGTGGCTTTTCAAATCCACCACCGATTGGCGGCGGGCTTCCATAGCGACGGATGTTGTATCCTGAGCGTGCAAAACCGGAAGAACAAACAGGGAGATCAGTGCGAGGGCTTTCATCGTATGGGTTGGATTATCAGTTTGGCTTCCGGCGGGCAACCATTGAATCGACCGCAGCCTATCAAACTTTCCCCGCCCGTTCGCACCCTACGTCATCGCGTGATGGCAACGCCGTGAAACCATGTTACTCTGACTGCAATCGATTTGGTTTCTTGTTTTCCTTGGATGCTTGTTACGTGGTTTTGCCCCCCGGTTCGAAAGAGCCGGGGGGATTTCTTTTCCGATGGACTCCCCTCCGGAAGCTGGCGTAATCAGAGGGATTTCAAGAACGCGACCAACGCCGCGCGGTCCGCCGCAGGCATTCCGACAAATGCCTGTTTCGACGCTTCCGCCTCGCCGCCGTGCCAGAGGATGGCTTCTTCAAGGTTGCGTGCGCGGCCGTCGTGCAGATAGGCTTCGCCACCGCTGACTCCGGACGTCAGGCCGATGTTCCAGAGCGCCGGTGTCCGCCACTCGGAACCGGTCGCGGAGCCCTCGCCCATGTTGTCGGCAAGACCCGCGCCCATGTCGTGCAGCAGGAGATCGGTGTAAGGATGGATCACCTGATCGCGCAACTCCGCCATCGGATGATATGGGCTGGTCGCGAGGGTCGGCGTGTGACAGGCAAAGCAGCTAGCGGCGGTGAACATCTGTTCTCCTCGAAGAGCCTGCGATTCTATTAGGTCACGCCGGGCACCCACTCCGAGCAACGAGATATAACGGGTCATCTCATCGAGTTCGGTGGCCGCCACCTCGGGAGTTCCGGAAGCAGTCTCGCCATCAAGCGTCGGGAAAATGGAGGTCGTCACGCCCATGTCGGTGTTGAGAGCTCCGGCGACCTGCTGGCTGACACGGGCCTTGCCCGCCTTGTAAGTGAAACGTCCGAGACGCTGCTGCCCGGTCTGCGGATCAAGCACCGTCTGAATGCGCCCGGAAATGCCGTCGTGATTCACGTCGTCCGGATCTGATAGGGCGACAATCGTGTTTTCGGCGACAGCCTCCAACAGCCCCATGCCGACCAGCGGCGGCGTCAGACGCACCGAGAAATACGCGGGCGTGGTTCCTTGAAACGAGTAGGTCGGCTTCCTCAGCGACCAAGGTGCTCCATCGCCATACTGCCCGCTGGAATTGATATAACTGGCGATCACCGCGGAGCCCTCTGCCGCACCGCTGGTCGATTGTGGCTGGAGCACGGAACCCAGAGTGGAATGGGGACTGCCAGTCGAGTTGCTTCCCACTTTGACGACCGACTTCGTCATGGGAGCTCCGATCGCCGGTGGCAGCGCGCGGCCGTTGTTGACGTGGCACTCGACGCAACTGCGGGCAATGAACTTGGGCCCGAGTTTTCCGACCTGCTCGGCATACACCGGATTTCCCGGCTCGGAGTGCGTTCCATCGCCGAAATCGGTGTGGTGCAGCCGCCGGCCTAACATAAACGGTTGAATGCTGGACGGGGAGATGTTTCCCGCCGTTTGCTTGAACCGATGTTCGGGTTCGTTGGAATACTGATAGGGAAGAGTGGTTTTCCCGCCGAGCCACGCCGTCTGCGGAAGCGGGGAGGAATCCTGCAACGCCCCTGACGCCTCCCACGGCACGATCCCCTGCCCCACGATGTAGAGCATGACGGTGCCGTAGTAGTTGTTGCGGCCATGCGTCGCCGCTTGGATGAACTGGCTGACCTCGATCTCGACGCGGTCGCCGATCTGCAGCGGCCGATTTTCGGGGAGTTTCGAGGTCAGCGTCTGCGAGTAAAGGTTGGTCCCGACAAGAGGCGCGGAGTAGTTTCCATGATACTCGGCCACCGTGTTGATACCGCGGAAAAAGGCGCGGAACTCGGGCGCGCCCAGCGGAGTGAGTGTCTGATAGTTGAAAGTGATTCCCGTTCCGCCCTTGGCGACGTGGTCGATGATTTCAATGCCGATCGTACGCTCTTCCCAATACCAGGTCAGGTAATGATCGTAGGCATGATAGATCGCCTCACGCGCGTGCCGGTCACGCGCTCGGTCACCGACGCGGGTGACGAGCGCGGTCGGCGTGTCGATGGTGGTCGCCGGTTCGGGCACGGTGGTGGAATTGAACAACGCCACGATGCCGCTGGCGACATCCGGCTGGGCGGACAACGTGGCATCCCCCGCGGGGCTCTCACCATTCACCGTTAGAGCACTGACCGAAATGAAATACGTCTGTCCCTGCAACAGGCCCGCCAGCGTGGCGGTGGTGACATTGCCGACATCGAGCGTCTGATCCAGATTTCCGCTAGAGATTCCGTAGCGGATGCGATATCCGGTCACGCCAATGGTAGGACTGACGTTCCATGCAAGACCGATCGCGTTGCCGATTCCAGATGGAACAGTATGCAGCCCGGTCGGCGGCGACACGACCGCGATGGGAATCCCCAAACGGAAAAAGCCCGCCCCGTTGGTGATGGGAACCGTGATCACCTTAGGATTGCCGTCGCCAACGATCACCGGCGGAATCGCGGTCCAGGCCAAAAGATCCGGACTCGCCCATGGCTGATAGGAAACACCTGCCTCCGTGGACCATTTCAGTTTGGCGACAGGCTGGGCCGCCACGGCGAGCACATCGGTGTGGCCGGGGCTGCCGGATGTGGCGCTGCCATCATCAAGCAGGACATCGTCAATGAACACCTCACCATGACCGCCCGCCACAGCGCCGGTGGCGAAGCGGAAGCTCAACCGGGCCTCGACGGTACCCGCCGGAGCGACGAGTGCGGGTTTGGAAATTTTCACCCAAGTGCCTTGCACGCCGTTGAAGTTGACCACACCCGTGCCGCCGACAACGACGTTGGACGCATTCAACCACTGCACCTGATACTGCTGCACGTAGGAGGGGCCGCTGCCGATCTGCTTCGCCCAGAACGAGAAATCATAAGTGTGCCCGCCGGAGACAGCGCCGCCCTGGGCCGCTATCAATTGATAGAGGAGTCCTTCAGCGGGCGAGGAACCCACGTTGGTTAGAGCACTGCTCATGCCCGAGGCTCCGAGATGGGCCGCCTCGCCCGAACGAGCGGGCGGTTGTCCGCCTCCGGTGGTCCAATGGTCGGCAACAATGCCGCTCCCGGCTTCGAACCCCGCGTTCACCGGACCGGCCGGCACAGGATCCGAACCCGGAACGATTTCCAATACCCGATAGATCCGCAATCCGCCGCCCGCCGTATCATCAAACGTCTGTGTCGCTCCGTTGCCGGAAACCACCGCCCCCAGATTGGTCCATGGTCCGCCGGAAGCAGGCGACCATTGCGGTTGATAGGTATTTCCAACCAGCGTCGGCCAGCCAAAGGAAACTCCGCGCTCGATCATCATGACGGGTGTGGCCGCGCGCACGTTCGAGCCGACGACCAGAAAAATGGCGGCACTTGCAGCACGAATAGGAAGACCGGGTTTCATTTTTTTACTGGAAGGAGGATGCGACGCATCAACAGAAAATGCAAATTCATGCAAAATACGTTCGCCACATCACGAGGTTATCGAGCATCGCACAAGTTGATTTTTCTCCCCTGCTCTTCATGGAGCGGAAGTGATGCCCGCGCGGAGGAATCCGCGGGGGCCACGAGGGGACGGGCCATCGATCGAACCTGCAAGACGGAAGCTGCGATAGTGCCAACCGCTGCGAGTAGCTGGCATCCCCTCCGCCCTGGCGGGGGAAACCTCCACCACCGTCCGGTCAAAACCGGCGAGGTCGTCGGATCCTTCGATCGTGTAGGCGAGCTGTCCGATGACAGCGCTCAGGGCCGAAGATCCGCTGAAGACCGCCCCATCCAGCGCCGGGAGGGTCAGGAGCAGGACCCGTTCGCCGGCGATGGATTCCGCGCGCACCCGGAATTTTCCGGATGAGGCGGCGGTAGCCGGATCGCCATCGAGTGCGAATTCCGTCCGGTTGTCCTGACCATCCCTATCAGGATCGCCGGCTGCGGTTAGGTCAGGATTGATAAACCCGGAAAAATTGAAACCCGCCATCCATGCGGCGAAAGGGTTTGCCGGAGCGGCGGTGATCGAAACAGATCCGAAGGGCCCGGCGTCGGTTGGCCAGACATTGACACCAGTGGTTTCAAAGCCGTATTGCACGTGACGACCCGCTCCCGCGGCGGTTGTCAGGCTGAGTCTGAAAATGCCGTTGGTGAGGTGCGCCGTCACCGACTGGAATGAAGAGAAGTCCGGCGAAAAATCCCTGATGAAGGCCAAGGACTGATGGGCACCGGTCAGGGAATTCGCAGTGACGGCTCCGGTGAAGACGACGGTTTTTCCTGACAAGCCACCTGTCTCCTCCACATACATGTTGGCCTTCATGATCTTGTTGCCGGGCCTCCCCGGCGCCCCGCCGCCGATATACCAGTAGCTGGCCGTATCGGCGATGGTGTTTGGATAAACGGTTAGGAATGGACCATTGAAGACCGCACGAAGATCGGCCACGGGCCAGCTTTGCCCGGATCTATGGGAACCACCGTTAGAAGGAAGATCGAACACGTGCATGTAGCCGAGCCAGGACTCCGCCGGATCGACGGTGACCACCGTCTCCGCGGGAGTTGTCTGGTCCGGCGAATAGACTCGGACATAGTCCACCGTCATCCGCTGGGGAAACACGGTGGAACCGTTGGGCGCACCCGGCCAGTTTCCTCCAACCGCGAGATTCAAAAGAATGAACTGCGGCTGATTGAAGGCCCACGTCCCTCCGTTAGGAAGCGAGCCCGGGGTGACAGTGAAATACGGCTGTCCGTCGAGAAACCATCGGATCCGATCCTCCTCCCACTCGATGGCATACACGTGGAAATCGTCCGCCAGCGCGACACCTGATAGAACAGTATTTCCGGAAATGCCGCCCGCTCCGGAAAAACCGGGGCCGTGAGCCGTACCGTAAAGAGTGGACGGCAGCGAGCCGATGTTTTCCATGATGTCGATCTCGCCGCAGGCCGGCCAATTCACCGCATCGACGCTGGTACCGAGCGTCCAGAACGCGGGCCAGATTCCTTGACCACGCGGAATCTTGATCCGCGCCTCGATGCGGCCGTAGGTCCACGACCATTTGCCCTTGGTCAGCAATCGGGCGGAGGTGTGGTTTTTGCCACCATAATTTTCCGCCCGGGCCTCGATCACGAGGTTGCCACCCTCGATCCGCGCGTTTTCGGTGCGATCGGTGTAATACTCGAGTTCGTTGTTTCCCCAACCAGAGCCGCCGATGTCATAACCCCATTTCGTGGAGTCGGGTTTGGTGCCGTCGCTTTGGGAAAATTCATCCGCCCAAACCAGGTTCCAGCCGGGAAGACCCTGCGCCCGTGCAACCGCCGCCAAGATAAAGACCACCAGCATCCCCGTTAGACTGATCCGCATCGGGGAGCCACTGAAGTGCTGACACGTGGACGGCCCGATGGTCCGCGCGAAGGCTTTCAAAATGGTCTTCATCCGATGGGTTCCGGCGGGAACTCCTGCCGGAAAAAGTGAGCCAAAACGGAACAAGCCACCCGGACTCCCGACCGGATGGCTTGATGGATTCATCTTTCCTGGTTTCGGTTGTGACCCGATTCAGGGGGTCGTCTGCAGGACCTTATAAAATTTCTTCGTCACGGAAATCGGATCCACGATCGAGTAAGGCGATCCGTTGCCGATCACGGAAGTTCCCAAGTCCGACCACGAAGACAAATTGGTCGAGGACTTGACCTGATAGACGCTGCCGTCGAGCGTGTCCCACGTGACCTCGACAGCGGGTGCAGCGGTCGCCTCCAGGACGAATTCGTCTCCGGGAACGGATGGAGTGGGGAGCGAAACCTCGTCGATCAGTGAAACCCACTGCCAGCCGTTGCCGGCTCCCATGGCCTGGATCCACCCGATTCTCATTTTCGCAGTACCTGCAGGGGCGGTGAAAGTTTTTTCCACCTTGGTCCAGGTGGAACCGACACTGGCAAACGAAGTGTAGGAGTTACCGATGAAGACGTTGGAGTTGTTGAAGAATTCGAAGCTATATTGCGGATTCGCGCCACCGACCTTGATCGGGTTCAACGCGTAGAATGAGAAGGTGTAAGTGACGCCTCCGGTGACCGAAAAGAAGTCGCTGCGCACGTCCGTGTTCGGCGGAGACACCGGACCCTCGGCGGCAGTTGACGATTCGATGACGAGCATCTGGCTTCCTTCGTGCGGGACATCGGCTCCGTATGAGGAACCCACGGTCATGCTTGCTCCGACGTTGGGTGCGACCACGATGTTCCAGTTTTCCGCACCGGGGTTGAAGTTGGAGGGAACGGCGGTGGTTTCGAAGCTTGGATTGGGCACTCCGTTGCCAAGCTGATCCGCAGTCTTTTCAATCACCTGATAGAACGGAGCCTTGCCCAGGGCGAACTTCGACGTGACCGAGGTTCCGGTGGAGGCGGTTCCCACATCCGACCAGTTGAAGCCGTCGGTGGATTCCTGAACCTGATAGCTGTTCGCCTCGCTCGTAGGGGTCCAGCCAACCAGCGTGCCAGTATTGATCGTGGCCGAGGGCGCTCCCGGAGGCGGAGGGGGAAGGATCTTGAAATTATCATAAGCCACCATGGAATCCGGACCCCAAAGAGGCACGACCATGAGCTGGGTGCAGGTGGGCGGAATGGTGATTTGGAATGAGTAGGTGGCCCACGAGGTGCCGTCACCAATGATAGTCGGATAGAGATCGCCGGTGCCGGTGGGAACGAATTCCACCTTGAGTCCGCCGATGTGGGTTCCGGCGAGAATCTTCATGTCCTGTTGGAAGGTATAGGTCTTTCCGGCAGTGAGGCCGAGCGAGGCGAGCGACATCGGGGCATTGTTGTTAGCCACCATCACCGCATACGCGCCTTTTCCTACTGAGTCGATGACCGCGCAACCATCGGGATTGCCGCCGGTGCCCGGGTAGCTGACGGTCTGGCCGCCGCCCTGGAAGAAGGCCCAAGCCGTGCCCGCGGCGGAGAAGGTTCCGTTAGGAATCACCGGGACGACCGGTGGCGGAACAATCTGTGTGTTGTCGACGAGGATGTTGTCATAGCCGATGCTGGAGTTTTCCCCCCAGAGCGGCACGACCTTGATCGCCGTGGCGGCGGGGTCGATGGTATAGGTGAAAGAGTAGGTCTCCCAGGAACCGGAAGTGCTGGTGGCGTACATGTCGCCGCTGTTGCTGAGGTGGGCTCCGTTCCACGATTCGATCTTCACGCCCCCGCGATGGCCGACGCCGGAGATCAGGGTGATCATGTCCTGTTTGAAGGTGTAAGTTTTTCCAGCCACCAGACCCAGCGAGGATAGGGGGATGGGAGCGTCGCCGTTGGCAACCCAAATGGCCCACTGACCATTGGTGGCATCCATGATTCCATAGCCGCCGGGATTTCCTCCGGTAGCCGGGTAGCTGTAGGAAATGCCACCGTGCACTTGGGCCCAGCTCGTTCCACCAGCAGTGAAATCACCATTGGGCATGAGCATGGGGGCCGCGATCGCGCTTCCCGAGGCACCCACAAGGGCGCAGAAAGCCAGGTTTTTCATGAATGAGTTCATAGGGTCTTTTTGGAGGTCTTGGTTTGGGATTTTTGCAGATCTACAGTTACCAGACGGCAGGTTGTTCGATCTGTTTGCGCAGGTTACGCGCTGCTGCTGCAATTTAATGCAACACCATCAGACATAAATAACTTCCGCGTTTGCCATGTCGAGGAATTTTATGCAATTATAGTAATTTTCTCTAATTATTCCTCGAAACCTCCATTTCATATCCATCTGAATGCCAGATTCTTACATAATATCCGTACGGTGATCCCGCAGCCATTTGATAGTCGCCTTCCGAGGACGTCAGTCCGTTGTTGAAAGTTCCAGTCCTGGTTCAAAACAGCCGGAGGGCTTTTCCGTTCTAAGGGCAGCCACGGAAAGCCGACGATCAATAGGAAAGCCCGAATCCTAGCGGAAAGAGCGCGCTCTGAGCGTAGACCTCGCCGTGCCCTCGCGGAACCTGATCCATGGAACGGGGCCAAGTGAATGATAGTTTGCCGCTTGCCGGGGAGTCGCCAAAAAGCACGTCAGCCACACCTGAACCCTCGGTCCCCGGAAGCCAGGCGGCCACGATGGCGTCCGCTTCGTCGGCCACCGGGCCGAGGACGAGCGGACGGCCTGATAGAATCACGACCACCACGGTCGCACCGCTTGATTTCGCATCGGAAACCGCGGCGATGTCTTCCGGCGCGAGGGAGAGATCCGCGGTGTCACCCTTCGACTCGGCATAAGGAGTTTCCCCGATGACCACGAGGGCTACGTCCGCGCCCTTCCCATCCGGTTGGGTTCCGGAGTCGGTGATCCGGAGGTTTTTCCCCGCGGATTGGCGCAATGCCCGGAGGATGGTGGTGCCACCGGTCGTGACCTCCCCGCGCTTGCCCTGCCAATCGATGGTCCAGCCACCGCATTGCATGCCCAGATCATCCGCTCCGCGGCCGGAGACATGAATCCTACCGGCGCTGCGGGAAAGCGGGATTGCCTTGTTCTCGTTCTTGAGCAGCACCAGCGACTTGCTAACAGCCTCACGCGCGATAGCGCGGTGCGCGGCCGAACCGAATTCGTTTTTTAATAACGCGTCGGCCTCCAGCTTGACGCCTGGTTTCATCAGACCCATGGCGAATTTCACGCGCAGGATGCGGACCACCGCGTCGTCGACGCGTTCCATCGGGATTTTCCCCTCCCGGACAAGCTCCGCGACCAAACGGGGAAACTCGCGGTAACGGTCGGTGAGCATCACCATGTCGATGCCCGCGTTGATGGAGATCTCGACACATTCCTTGTAGTTGGAAGCCCTCACCTGACCGGACGCGTTGTTGCTAACAGTTGCCAGGCTCTTTCCGGAAGATGCTGTCAGCTGATCGATGGCATTGTAGTCGGAGATGACCAATCCCGCGAAGCCGAGTTCCTTCTTGAGGATGTCGGTAAGGAGATGCCTGCTGCCCGAGCATTTCACCCCGTTCCAACTGCTATACGACGGCATGATGGTTGCCACCCCGGCATCGATGGCGGCTGGGTAGCCTGCGAGATGAATGGCTCGGAGTGTCGCCTCGTCGAGCCGGGTGTCGCCCTGGTCCAGCGGGGCCTTGCCATGGAGGCCACCGAAAGTGGTGCCGCCGTCGCCGATGAAATGTTTGGCACACGCGAGCACCGAACCGGGCTTCGAAAGGTCGTCCCCCTGGAGACCGCGGACGGCGGCAAGACCGAGCTCCGCAACCAAAGCGGGATCCTCGGAATACCCCTCGTAGGTGCGGCCCCAGCGGATGTCGCGAGGAACGGCCACACAGGGAGCGAACGCCCATTGGATTCCGGTGGCGCGGACTTCCCTGGCCGTGACGTGGGCGATCCTCTCGACAAGCCCCGGATCACGGGTGCATCCGAGGCCTATATTGTGGGGAAACACCACGGCACCGAGCACGTTGTTGTGGCCGTGGACGGCATCGATTCCGTAGATCAGCGGAATGCCTAACCGGGTGCTGAGCGCTTGCTTCTGGCAGTTTTCATACTGGGCGGCCCAGTCGCCGAGGTTATTGCCGGTTTTCGGATCGGAACTGCCGCCACTCAGGACCGAGCCAAGGTGATAAGTCGCGATGTCCGCGGGATCCTTGATGGCGAGCACGTTCGGCTGGGTCATTTGACCTGCCTTTTCCTCAAGCGTCATCCCTGCGACAAATGCCCGGATCTCGCCATCGCGGGCGGTAAGCCAGGGCGGCGAGGCGGCAAATGAAAAGCCGGGCAATGCGAACAGGACGAATCCGAGGCCCGCCTTCATGGCGAGGCTGGTGCGTGGTGCGCGAGGTGGCATGAAAGCGCGTTTCTGCTAGTTTGTGTGACGGAACGGATCACTCCTACAACCCTGCGCCGGTCGCGGCTCAAGGTTGCGCCGCATGGAGCCGCACGAAGATTTTCCCCGCCGGACCGCTGTTGATGGTGGTGGTGACCGTCACCACGCCTGCCACCGGCGCGGACGAAGTGATGGTTGCGGTGGTTCCGCCGGAGTTGGTTTCGGCGCTTGCCTTCCATTCCACGAGATCGGTTGACCACCGGTAACCATAGGAAACATCACTCGCGATGGTCGGGTTGAGCGTGTGCTGGAAGGTGGCGGAACCGCCCGTCGCCGAAATCTGGGTGAGCCCTGCGGAGTAGGTGTTGGGATTGGTTCCGAGGACATTTTCCAGACCATTGGAAACACCATCGTTGTCGGAATCCGTGACGAAACCGGTGGCTGGCGAGTTGGCGGCGAGCCAGTCGGCATAGGTATTTCCACCACCCGTGAAGTTGAGCTTGAGAACGTTGCCGCCTTCCACCGCGAGGACGTATCCGGCAATCGGGGCTGCCAGCACGGGAGTGCCAGTGATGGATGACGCGGTCATCAAGGTGTAGCTTGTCGACGGAGCCGGCGTCCCCGTGATCTTCACCGCACCCACCGTTAGATCGACGGTGGACGTGGAGGTGGTGGGCAAACCCAGGGTGAATCCAAGAAATGCCCCACTGCCCACCGTGATTGGCGAGGATTGGCTTCCGCCGACCAGGGCGAGCGTTCCCTCGGTCACCGTGGAGGCTCCGGTATAAATGTTGGCCCCCTTCAGCGTCAGTGTGCCCGCGCCGGTCTTGGCAAGAGACAAGGTGCTCGAGACCGTGGCGGTGTTTGCGATGTTACCGGGAAACTCCACGTCGCCTGCACCGGAAACATTCAGTGTTTTGCTACCAAGGAGCGGACTAACAGGACCATTGAGCGTCAGTTTGCCCGAGTCCGAACGGACCCCGTAAGCCGTGCCGCCGGAGTTCCATGTCAGGATTCCGCTGAGGATGTTGTCACCGCTGACGTTGAGCAGGTGATCGCCGGAGTTTCTGGCGTTGATGGTGATGTTCTCGGCGACAGTAATCCCTCCGCTGAGTGCCAGACGGCCGGCGGCGGATGAGATGTTGGTGCTTCCGGCAGTCGTTCCAAGGGCGGAAGGGTTTGAGATCTGCAAGGTTCCGCCCGTGATGGTGGTGAGCCCGCTGTGAGTGTTCGTTGCGGAAAGGACGGTGGTGCCGGAACCGACCTGCCGATAGGTGCCGCTGCCCGTGAGGACGTTGCCCACCGCATAGGTGTCGCTGTGGTTGAATTCGAGCGAGCCGGTGGTCACCGACACGTTGCCCGCGCCAAGATTGCCCGTGGTGCCGCCATTGCCGACCTGCAGCACGGTGTTCGAATTTTCCACGGTGGTGGTGCCGGTGTAGGTGTTGGTACCCGCGAGGACGACCGTTCCGCCACCGTTGACCCTTAGGTTGCTGGCCAAGGTGTTGGTAAACTCGTTGTTGTTCACCGTGCCGGTGACGAGCACCTTTCCGGGACTGCCGGCGGCGGATGTGCTGCCGAAGGTGAAGGTCTGGGACGATGTGCTGCTTTCCGCCAGATAGACGTTGCCCGCAACGGTCAGGAATCCATCAGCAGGCAACAGGGTCGTGGACACGTAGCGCGTGCCGCTGCCGGTGATGCTGCCGTTGATGGTCAGGTTCTGGGTTCCGCTGACGGTCAGCACGCTGCTGCCGGTGGCGCTAAGGAATATTTTGTTAGCAATCGAGCGGGCGGCATCGCTGGCGAAGAGACCGACGGAATTGTTGGTGGTGATCGTGCCCGATCCGAGCGCGCTGTCATTTCCAATACCAATGGTTCCTCCGAACAGGCGGGTGCCCCCGCTATAAGTGTTGGTTCCGGAGAGGACCAGGGTGTTGGCTCCGAGTTTGGTCAATCCGAGGATATTGGATCCGCCATTGGGATTGGCGATGACGGACGAATGAGTGAACACACCCAGATCCGCATTGCTCGTGTCCAACCCCAGGAAAGAGCCGGACACGAAGCCATCCGCCGTGCCGCCCAGCGCCCCCAACAAATTGATGTCCGCGGAGGTGAATTCGCCGAAGCCGCCGACGTTCATCGAAAGCGTAGCTCCGGATGAAACCACGATGTTCGCCGCCGTCCAACTCGCGTTGTTGTTGAAATACAGTGCTACCTGCCGGGACATCTGCAGCGTTCCAGCGGTCACAGCGGTCACACCGGTGTAGGTATTCTCGCCCCCTAAGATGACCCGGCCACCGTTGATTTTCTTGAGGCCGGAAGTGCCGATTACCCCCGCGTTGATGGTCAGGTTCGCAGTCGTGCTGTTGTTTCCTACGGTTGGGCCGGTTCCGCTCAGCTCCAGGTTGTAAATTCCGTTAACAACGTAGGACCCCGTCTGCCCGCTGCTCATCGAGAGCGAGAACAGGGAGATGGATTGGTCAAGGGTAATGGTGCCGCCCGTGGCCGGATTGGAGTAACCTGTGCCGCTCGCGTTACCGATGAACGCCGTGTTTCCCGGTCCGCCCACCCACGAAATGTTAGGTGTTCCGCCCGGAAGGGCGGTCCAGTTGGTATTCCCGACGTCGCTGGTCCACGAGCCGCTTCCGTTCTGATTGCTTGCGGCGGCGGGATTGGCATCCCAGTAGAAGCTATCGGCGGATGCGGTCTGGGTCAGGGCGAGCAGGCCCGCTCCCAGGGAAATAAAGGCAATGAACGGATTTCGGATGGGTTTCATGATGGGATTTCGTGGGGTTGGTTTTGAGCGATAGTGTCAGGAATTGAGGAAATGGTCTATTGGCTGATCGGCCAAACCGGCGTTTTTCCGCCAGCGTGCCGGAATTAAGATCACCTAACGCGACGACGGAACAATAGCAGCACACCGACACCACCTAGCAGTATCGAGGCTGGTTCGGGCACGACGGCAATGTTTACGAAGCTGTCGGACCCACCGGCGAATTCACCGGTGAAATTGGAACCGCCCTCGGTGGCGTTGTAGGAAATTTCCCAGGTATTCAGACCGGCGGTGAATTGTCCGTTGTTGGCAATTTCATTGCCGCCGAATGTGAAATATCCGTTGTTCCAGGAGCCCGTGTAGTTGATCAGCGAGAAGGTTGCTCCCAACGGGAGCGCCACATTCGTTAGAGCGATGTCAGCCAAGGTCAGCGCCACGGTTCCGGACAGATTCAGGTCGCCCGAGACCTTTTGGAGATCAGCCCCCACGGTCGGTGAGACGCTGGAGTCAAGGTCCACGGCAAAGGTCGATCCACCATTGAATGTTAGAGCTCCGGACGACAGCGTCTGGACGGACGCGCCGGGAGCAAGGACGCCGGTGACATTGACCGCACCGGAAATGGCGCCGGTTCCCCCCAGGGTTCCTCCGGAGTCGACGTTGACCACTCCTGCCCCCGTTCCCGAACCGCTGGTGTTGTTCACGAGCAGCGTGCCACCGGACACAGTCGTATTCCCGCTGTAGATGTTCGCATTGGAGAATGTGAGCGTGCCACCGCCGCTCTTGGAGACCGAGAGTGTTCCTGTTCCGTTGGAAACGATGCCGGACAGTTCGGTGTTTCCGCTACCGGAAACATTCAAGGATTTGGATGCGGTGCTGCCTCCGCCGATCCCGAGCGCGCTGCTGACAGTTAGTTTTCCGGAATCGGAGCGGAAATTGTAGGAATTGCCCCCCGTGTTGAGCGTGATCGCACCGGAGAGGGAGTTGTCACCGCCGGAATTGACCAGATGCGCGCCAGTCGCAAGGCTGTCCTTCCCGTTCAATCCAAGGGTTTCCCCAACAGAAATTCCGCCGATCAATTCCAACCGGGCAGTGCTGGAGCCTCCGCTGACAGTCGTGACACCGCCTGTGGTTCCCAACGCCTGGCTATGCGCCACACGCACCGCACCGGAATTGACGGCCAGTGTACCTCCCCATGCGGTGCTGATGCTGGAGTCGCCGTTGAGAAACAAGGTGCCAGCACCATTTTTCGTGATGTTGATGGCACCAGTGGCACCCGGATTGATCTGCCCGGTGACCGTGGTGTCGCCGCTGCCGGTGAAGGTGACGGCGCGGTTGTTGTTTCCACCCTTGCTCAACGAGGCGAGGATCAGGCCGCTCGACGAGTTGTTGTTGATCGTGTGGGAGGTGTCGATGGTTCGCCCGCCGATTTGGATGTTAGGAAGCGAGACGGCGCCGGCACCGGACGCTACGGTGATATCGTTCGTGCGGATGGAGGTACCGGTGATCGTGAGGCTCCCGCTTTGCCCGGCGGTGATGGAAAGGTTCGCACCCGAAGCGCCGGCGATGCCTCCGATGGCCGCCGGAGTGTTGCTGTTCGTGAGTGTTAGGCTCGCGGAAACAGTCCCGTCCCAGACAGCGGTGTCGCTCGTCGAGCTGGTAGATATCGGCAACGTGTCCGAAGTCCAATTCGCCGCAAGACTGATATTTGACCCCGTGCCTGCCGGGCCACCGTCCCATACATAAGTCGTCTGGGCCACAAGAGGGGCGACCAGACAGGCGGTTGCCGCGATCACGAACACGGCTGAGCAAGGGAAATGGCGAGGTTTCATAAGTTGGGTTTTATGGAATCATCAAAAGAGTGGCGACCCTACTGGTTCGGGTCAATTGGCCGATCGGCCAACCCACTGAGAATGAGCCACCCGCAGATCCATTAGACCTGCGGAATTTTCTGCCATCGGAACCTTAACCTGATTGGCCTCGATCATTGCGTCGCCATCCAAAATTTCCGACGAGATGCCAGCGTGGCTCCAGACGGCGAGATCCATCATGGCTGCGTAATGCGAAGTTTCATGAACAGCCGCGGATTCGAATTCGTCGGAACGCGTGCCTCGATGGTCCGCGTGGAAGAGCCTTCCGTCACCGTTTCCTCAAAAATTCCCTCTCCGCTCCAGTGGAGGAAATCCGTGGACCAGACCGGCTCCACCGTGATGCCGATGGCGGTCTTCGAAAGCGAATAGCTCATGCTGAAATGATCCTCGTCGAAATAGCTGTCGATTCCCGGCGGATTCGCGGCAAGTGGCGAGGTCCCGAGGCCGTATTCGACGAGATTGGCGATCCCATCGTGATCGGGATCGGCCGTTTTCCCGGCGATCTCGGGGTCGCCGGCATCCCCGCCGAAAAACGAGCTCTGCCACGCGGTAAAGGTGGTGGTCGGAGTCCAGACAATGCTGATAGAGGATCCGATTTTCCGGAGTTCGAAGCTACCCCGCGTTTCCGCGGCATGACCGGATGGATCGTTGTGGATGGAGCCGAGGACAAAATTACCATCGACCGCATTGGCTGATAGAACGGTCCAGGCGTGGGGCTGGCTCCAAAAGGCATCGGTGAAATCCACCGTGCTGCCCGGGCTGTCCGGCACGATGTCGACAACCGCACCCGCGGCGATTGAAACCTCGTCGGCGGTCACCGAATCGAAACCCGTATCGACGCTGTTGCCACCGATTTCCCATTTCAAACGGGAGGTCGCGGAGTAGCTCAGGGGAGCCGTGAATTCCTGAGTTCCGAACCCATAGCCGGGAGAGTGAACTCCACTAACAGCGGTGCTGGCGGCGATGGGTCCTGTTCCGGAAAGGGTGCCAGCAGCTTCCACCATCACGCTGCTGGTTGTGGATAAATTTCCGTTAACGACCAGCGTGCCGCCACTAACAAAAGTCCCGCCGGTGTAGGTGCAGGCTCCGGAAATCGTCAGGGTTCCGGTGTCGGTCTTTTGGATACCAAGGGTACCGGACGCGCTGCTGATAGCGCCGGAGATCTCGATATCGCCAGCTCCGGAGAAATGACTGATCTTAGTCGCCGTGCTGCCGAGCATGGTGATTGAATTGGCGATGAGGAGCTTGCCGCCGTCGGCACGGATGAAATAGTCGTTTCCTCCGGTGTTGAGGGAGATCGCGCCGGTCAGGGTGTTCATACCGCTTTCGTTGAGCAGTTGATCTCCCGAGTTACGGCCATTGATGGACAATGGTTCAGCGACCGTGATTCCTCCCCTCAGCGCGAGCTTGCCACTGCTGGTGATGCTGGTGATTCCGGCCGTGCCACCGAGCGCGGAATCGTGGGAAATGGCAAGCGTGCCGGAATTGATGGCGGTGGCACCGGCGAACGAGTTCGCGCCACCTAGCAGCCAGGTGCCGCTGCTGTTTTTGGTGATGGATACGGTGGACGCTCCATTCACGATGGCTCCGGTAATGGCGTTGCCAGTGTGGGTGCCGCCGAGCGCGAGTGTGGTGGCGTTGTTGGCACCGAGGTAGGTGCCGATGGTGAGTGGCGCGGTGGTGGGATTCAATGTCTGGGTGCCGGACGAACCGCCGGTGCTCTTGAGCTGCGCGATGTGCAGGCCATAGCCGTTTGCTCCCGTCACGTTGAGCGTCGTGCTGTTGCCCCAACCGGTGGTCGCGCCGTTGAGCTGGATGATGTTGCCCGTGGTTCCGCCGCCGTTGTTGCCGACGTCGATGATGGTGGTGATGTTGCTGTTTCCACCGAAGCCGTTGGACATCGGGATGACGCCCCCGCTGCCGGTTCCGTCAATGTGAAACTGGACCACAGGCGCGACCGCGCCGGTGTTGGATAGCAGCACGCCGTTGGAGCCGAGGCCGGTGGCGCTGGTCACGCGGATGATTCCGCCTGTTCCCTTTGAAATGGTGTGTCCGGAGTAGGTGTTGGCTCCGGCGAGAACGAGCGTGGAGCTTCCGGTCTTCGTGATGCCGCCGGTGCCGGAAACATTTCCCGTGATACGGCATTCGGCGCTGCCGCTTCCTTCGAAGGTGGTGGTGGTGCCGAGACTGACAGGTGCGCTGATTTGATAGATGAGCGATCCTCCGGCTCCAGCGGAAGCGGACAGATTCACCACCGGAGCGGTGCCATCACCCGCAGTGGCGAAGGCGAGGGTTCCACCGCTAAGATTTACCAAGCCCGCCCCACCCGCGGGACCGGTGCCGGAAAGGGTCAGGCTGTTGAGCGTGAACGGTGTGGCTGCGTTGTTATTGGAGACGATGGTGCCCGCGGGAAGGGTGGTTCCAGCCAGATAAGTAAGGGTCGTCGAATTGCCGCTTTGGGGTTGCGATCCGCTGAACCAATTAGATCCGTTGGTCCAGTCAAGGGCCGAGGCGGTTCCGGCCGCGGTCCAGAGCGCCTGGCTGGTATCGAGCACGCTGAGGAAGAACGATGCGGTCGAGGTGCCGGTGCCGTCGCCCGCGGAAATGACGATTTCGGTGGTACCGGCCTTGTTGGCTGCCGGGGTGACGGTAACGGTTCGGTTCGTCCCGCTTCCGCCGAAGACGATGTTCGCATTGGGAACGAGGGTGGTGTTGGATGAACTTCCGGATACTGTTAGGGAAGCGGAGGAGGTTTCCGCATCCGCGATGGTGAAGGCGATGGCTCCGGTGTTCGTGTTGACGTTGATCGCGCGGTCGCCGGGGCCGTTGATCACCGGCGTCGCGTTCACCGTGAGGGCAAACGCATCGCTTTTTTGTCCTCCATCCGCATCCGTGACGGTGATGGTGATGGTTGAGGTTCCAGGTTGGTTGGACGCCGGGGTGATGGTGACAGTGCGGCTGGCTCCCGTGCCGCCGAACACGATGTTTTCCACAGGCACGAGCGCAGCGTTGGATGATGCCGCCGAGATAGTTAGATTTGCCGCGGTCGTCTCGGTATCGCCGACCGTGAAGGCGATGGCACCGGTATCGGCATTCCCGCTGACGGTGCGGTTGGTGATGTCGCTGATGGTCGGCAGGTTGCCGCGATAGCCGACAGCGACACCGCTGAATCCACTGGTGCCTCCGTCGTTCACCGCCTTGGCCCAATAATAGTAACTGGCAGTATAGGCGGCGGTGGTATCATCGAAGGTAGTGGCGGTGACTGGTCCGAAACTGATCAAGACCGCGGTCGAGCTGTTATTTACCGTATTTCTCCAGACCTGATAGCCGGCAGCGCTGCCGACACCATTCCAGCCGAGCAGGACCCGGTCGTTATAGACGCCGTCGGTGGCATACAAGCCGGTGGGAGAAGAAGGCGTGGCGGGCAACACCCGATAGCCGGTATCCGAGCCGCTGAAACCGCTAGTCCCGAAATCATCCACGGCCTTCACCCAGTAATAGCAGGTCGTGGTGTAAGTGGCGGTGGTGTCGTCAAAGGTGGTGCCTGTGACGGGGTCGGTGTTGAGCTTGATGGCAGTGACACTGTCGTTTTCGGTGTTTCGCCAGATTTCATAACCATTAACTGAAGCGACACTACTCCAAGTGACACGCACCTTGTCGCTGAAGGCACCGTCGGTCGCAGCCACACCGGATGGAGCGGCGGGAGGATTTACCGAAACCACCTGGACGGTGCTCAAGGTGGTGTTTCCCACCGTGTCATAGGCCTTGCAGACGATCGTGTAGGAGGTGCCTGTCCCGGCAGGAACCGGCCAGAGATACTGATAGGGTGCGATGTTCTCGGTGTGTTTCAGGACGCCATTGATGGAATACTCCACCTTGCTGATGCCGGACTTGTCGGATGCGGATGTGTAGATCTCCGTGGTCGAACCGGCCTGCACCTTGTCAAAGAACGGTCTTTCGATTGAGACAAAGGGACCCATGGTGTCGGATGACTTGGCATCGTTGACCAACGGGGGAATGGGACTCTGCGTGATGAAGCCATACTTGTTGTCGCTGTAATAGGACAGCCCAACACTTTCCCTGTAAGCATCCTGCACTTCCGTCGACGTGGTGATCCGCCAGTCGTTGCCATCCGGGTTGTTGCCGTTGAAATAGACCCAGGCCTTGATCCGCGGCATGGAGTATTTAAGATAGTCCATCATCGCGGTGCGGTACCATTTTGCCTTCGAGTTGCTGGCCGGAGCACCCGTCTCGTCGGTGTGGCAGCCGGTTTCCGCGATCATGATCGGCTTGCCAGGAGCGATGGAAATGAGCTGATCGAGCGTCGGACCTCCGCGCACGGAGAAATTCCCCCAGTTGTTAGTGATGCGGTTATAAACGTCGGTGGACGTCCAATCGACATAGTTGTCGCCCGGATAGAGGGGCGGGATCGGAGTGGATCCGGAGTAGATGGTGTTAGGACACCACACCCAAGTGATGTTGGTCACGCCGTTGCGGGTGAAGATGTCGTGGACGTGGCGCCACATGGCGATGTATTGGGAGCTGGTGTTGCCATTGACGCCCGGGCTCCAAGGATACCAGTTTCCGCTCATTTCATGGGCGAAGCGCAGGAAGAACGGGTGGCCCCATGCCTTCGCGGAGAGTGCCCAGGATTTGATATACGCATCAAAATTCCCGTTGATGATATTGCTCAACTTATAGGTCGAATCCGGCGACGCACCTTCAGGTTGCCAAGTGATAAGAGGGATCGACCCGTGATTGCGGAGGCCGCTCATGGTCGACGTAGGGAAACCAATTGACCCGTTGCTGTCGTCCCAGTTCCTGAAGAAATTGATGATCGAGAGACCCTTTCCTGAATTGGTCTCGAAGGTGATGGCGCTGCTGAGGGAACCCGAGCCGCCTCCGAACGCGCCGTTGTAAACGGATTCCTGGGCAATCACCGAAGTCGCCAACAGTGTCGTACATGCCAGCAGTTTCAAGACTGCGGCAAGCCTCCGCAACGGCACAGTTAGATCGTGGGATTTCAAGACAGGATGGGTTTTCGAGGAGACATCCGGAAAATCGCACTGATCCCCACGCGAGTCTATTGGCCGATCGGCCATCGGGCGACATCACGGCTTCAGCAAGCCGCGCTCGAAGCCGCGGGCGACTGCTTCCGCGCGATCGGACGCCTGGAGTTTTACCAGCAGCGCCGCGACGTGGGCCTTGGCCGTGCGTTCGGAAATGTTGAGCAGACGGCCGATCTCGGCATTGGTGAATCCCTGGCGCACCAATCCGAGGACCTCCATTTCGCGGCGCGAAATTACTCCCTTTTCGTGATCCGCTTCGAGCAGACGGGCAACGTGTTTCCCGATCGGACGGCCGCCGGCGTGGCATTCACGGATCGCCTCCACCAGCTCGGTGCGGCCGATGTTTTTCGTGACGTAACCGGAAGCACCGGCCTCCAACGCGTGGCGGACGTCCTCCTGCGCTTCCGACGAAGTGAGCATCAGCACACGGGCGTCCGGATCCTCCGCACGGAGACGTTGCAAAACCTCGATGCCGTCCATACCGCCCATACTGAGGTCCAGCAACGTAACGTCCGGCCGATGTTCGCGCCACAGGCGCAAAGCGGACTCGCCGTCATCCGCCTCGACGACCACCTGGAGGCCGCGCTCGCTGTTCAGCATGTTTGCGAGGCCTGCGCGGAGGATCGCGTGGTCGTCGACCAGCATCAGGCGTATTGGTTCGGGTGAGGGCATGACGGGTTGAAATTAGCGTTGGTTTTCAGGGGAGTCGATGGGCCGTTCGGCCATTTCCCCGTCGTAAGCGCGCAGCGGAGCCTCGACGTGGATGGTGGTTCCCTGACCCGGCGCGCTGGTGATGGCAAGAGTGCCTTCGAGACGTTCCAGGCGCTCCCGCATTCCCTGCAATCCGAAATGCCCTTGGACCACCCCGACCTGTTCGCCGGGAACAAATCCCGAGCCATCGTCACGGACCGTTAGAGAAATCCGCTCTGGATCATCCAAAGTCCGGATATCGACACCGACCACCTTTGGCTTGCCATGACGAATGGCATTGTGGAGCGATTCCTGGACAATCAGCAGAAGATTTCCGGCGACGAAATCCGGCACGCGGGACAGGTCGCCCTCGGAATGGACTTCGATGCGCGCGGACTGCCCAGCTCCTAACCGATCTGCCAGAGCATCAAGCGCCTCGGGCAGTTCCATTCCATTGAGCGGAAGCGAGCGCAACGCCCAAACCGAATTGCGAAGCTCGTCCACGGCGTGATTCACCATGCGCTTGGCCACCTTCAGATGGCTCGGCGGGCCATCACCGGCGGAAGCGCCCACCACTTCGGATTCACAGGCTTCGATTTGAAAACCAAGACCGCTCATCGTCTGGAGCAGCGTGTCATGGAGATTGGCCGCCAGACGGGTGCGCTCGCGCAGGGTCGCTTGAAACTCGATGGCAGCATCGCGGCGGGCATGCATTTCCCGCGCGAGCTGTAGGGTTTTCCGCCGCACCTGGCGTTTCAACTGGAGGCTCCAGACCAAGGCTCCGCCCAGTGCTAACAGCATCGCCGCCAGCACCGCGGTGAGATGGCCCGCCGTCCACCACGACGGCTCGCTGAGCACGACCACATCTGACGGACCACGCAGGATCAGGTTCAGGTTTTCCGGAACCGTTCGCGAGATCCGGGGAAGAACGTCCTTGGTCGCGTAGTCGAGCTGAACCAGCCCGGTGATTTCGAGTTCACTGCCCGGCAGCAGCAAGTCAACCGGCCCTGCCTTTCCATTGTATAACAGCGCACGGAAAATCAGGTCGCCCTGATCCTCCTTCCCCGTTTGTTCCAAGGTGAGCGTGCGCAGGCCGTTGCCACGGGGCTCGGAGCGCACGGCGAGCAACCGGGCCCGGCAGCGGATCAGGTGGCCATCATAGTCATGGGGAAGCGCGACCTGAGCCGTCTCGACCGCCACCTTGTTGAGTTCGAGGATTTCACCGGGGCTGATCGACACCGGCTCGGGCGGCACCCCGGTTCCGGTCTTGCGCACGCTGGCATCGCACAGCGTGCCGATGAGCCGCGAAATTTCCACAAAGCCCGCGGCCTCCACCCGGTCGCCAGGACGCAGCTCGATGGATGACGTCGTTTCCACGCGCACCGCGCTATCACCCTCCTGCAGATAGAAAAACCTGCCGCCTAACGAATAGATCACCGTTCCCTCTACTTTCACCCGATGCGGTCCCAGCGGCTCCGTCCGGAACGGCAGCAAACGATCGAGCGCCACCCACGGCACCTCGTCGGACGGCGGAGGCGGTTTCTCCACCACGAGGTCCTCGGCCACGCTTGAAAGCACTCTAACTCCCGTCGATTCGCCGCGGGTGTTGAAATGCGTCGCTGCTACCCCCTTCAGGCTGATTTCGGAGTCCAACAGCTTGGCCGGATCGGGGACGGACGCCGCGCTGCTGAGTTGCGCGGTAAAACGGCCGGGATTGGCATCCAGCAGCAAGGTGATCCCGTCCCCCACCGGATAGTAGCCCTGCACCACTCCCCTCACCTCCACCCGCTGGCAGTCGGCGGAGCCATTGAAAAAACGCGAGGGTTCCATCAGCAACGCCTTGGGCATGGGCTTCCTGCCGATGACGCGCAGGGTCGCCGGGATGATCTGCGGGGCATACCCTCCCGGATCGCTCACGCCGGTGATCTCGACTTCCGTGCCCTCGCGAAGATGATCGAAGGCGTTCTTTCCCGATTGGAATAGCTTGCGCTTCCTCGCCTCGACAAAATCCACCCAGATCCCGGCGGAGTCATCCTGGATCGTCAGGTTGTCACGCGCGTTCCTCCATGTCACCACTCCCCGGACGCGGATCGTTTGCGCCTGCGCCGCCTGTTCGCGGGAGAGCTGGCGGACGTCCGCGATGCGCGTCAGCATCTCGTCCGCGGTCGCATCACCGGACAACCCCATCAACAAAAAGGCGATGAGGATCCTGATGGGTTTGCGAACCGATGGAGCACCGAGTGCCTTGGATACCGCTTTGGGATGAATCAACATGAACTCGACAATCCGTGCGACAGTCGAAAATCAATCCCCTGAAGTAAATCAGAAAGGTTGGATAGCGCGAAGCAGCGCATTCGACGGCCGATCGGCCAATAGACCAGTGGATGCGGCCATCACAGAGTGCTTCTCGAAAACGCTCCATGAAACCCCACCTAACAATTTTCTATCTTTCCGTTCTGTTCGCTGGCATCGGCAATGCGGATGAAACCCACCCCCGGATGACCAGTGCCGCGAAAACGACACCCGAGGGCCCTTGGAAGGAATATCCGACGCGGCTCGTCAGCTCCCTTCCCGACTACCAATCCACGACGGATCCCGCGCGTTCGACTTATGGCGGCAGCCGGTCGGTCCGGAGCACCGCCAGCGGATTCTTCCGGACGGAAAAATCCGGCCGCCGCTGGTGGCTCATCGACCCGGAAGGTTACCGCTTCATCAATGTCGGGGTGGTCGCAGTTGCTTCTCCGGGAGGCAATACCAATTCCGAATCATGGACTGAAACAACCTCCAATTTTTTGCTAGATCACGGATTCAACGGCACCGGAGCCTGGTCGGATACCACGAGGCTCCGCTCGGGCAAGCGCCCGATGGCTTACACGATGATTTGGAATTTCATGAGCTCGTATGGCTCGAAACGCGGAGGCATGTATCAGCAGGCCGGCCACATGGGTTATCCCAAGGATTGCATCTTCGTCTTTGATCCCGGGTTCCCGGATTTCTGCGACGAGTATGCGAAACGCCTCACCGCCACAAAAAGCGACCCATGGCTGCTAGGCCATTTCTCGGACAACGAGCTGCCGTTCTACAAGAAAGCGCTCGATAACTTCCTCAAGCTGCCGCCTGAAGATCCCGGCCGCAAGGCGGTGAACGAATGGCTGACGGAACGCCGGAAAGAACATCCGGAGGAAAAAGGAATCACGGATGGCATGCGGCGGGAATTTCTCGGATATGTGACCGACCGCTACCTGAGTATCACCACCTCAGCCATCCGCAAATACGACCCCAACCACCTGTGCCTTGGACCACGTTTCACCGGACAGGCCTTATCATCGAAGTCCCTGTTCCAAGCGGCCGGCCGCCATCTCGACGTCATCGCGGTCAACTACTATCACGCATGGTCGCCCGATCCAGTCCAGACGGGGCAATGGACGGAATGGTCGGGAAAACCCTACATAGTTACCGAATGGTATGCGAAGGGAATGGACTCCGGGATGCCCAATACCACCGGCGCGGGGTGGGTGGTGAAGACCCAGGAGGATCGGGGGAATTTCTATCAGAACTTCACGCTCGGCCTGCTGGAATCCGGCGGATGCGTCGGATGGCATTGGTTCAAATACCGCGACAACGACCCGAACGCCAAGGGCGCGGATCCCTCGAACCTCGATTCCAACAAGGGCATCGTGAACCTGAAACTGGAACCCTATCCGCCGCTGGTGAAGGCGATGGCCGAGCTCAACCGGCAGGTTTACTCACTGGCCGAATACTTCGACAGGAAAGCCCGCTGACCCATGAAGGCGTTCGTTCAGGGACGCTTCGCGGCATCCGCTTCGATCCAGCTCCAGAGATTGGCTAGGCCGGTTTTGACGGACTCCTTCGCCGCTGATAGATCGCCGCCGGGGGCGTGTTTGCCGAAGAGGTAGAACTTGATCTTCGGCTCGGTGCCGGATGGGCGGACGGCGAACGAACGGCCGTCCTCGAGATCGACGAAGAGCATTTTCTCCTTGGGAATCAGGTCGCCTTCCTGGTCGAAAATGTCTTGTTTGGCGAAATCGCGGACGCGGAGGACGGCGGAACCATCGACTTCGGTCGGCGGACTGTCGGCGTAGGAATTGGCGAGGGCCGCGATCTTGGCCGCGCCGTCGGCACCTTCCATGACGAGGGATTTGCCGATTTCCAAATAGTAACCGTATTCGGTGTAAACGTCGTCCATCAACTCGGTCAGCGTCTTGCCGACAGATTTCGCGTAAGCGGCGACTTCGGCGAACATGAGGGTCGCGCCGTTGGCATCCTTGTCGCGGATGGCGTCGGAACCGAGGTAACCGTAGCTTTCCTCGCCGCCGAAGACGAAGAAGCGGGAGTATTCGAGACGCAGCGCGCGGGTCTGTGCTTCCGTTAGCGAGCGATAATCGCCCTTCTTGTCGGCGGGGATGGCCTCCTCGTATTTGCGGAGCTTGCCGGCGATGTATTTGAAGCCCGTTAGAGTATCAACAATGCCGACGCCGAAGCCATCGGCGATGGCGTGCTGGAGTTCGGTGGTGACGAAAGTCTTCACGAGCACGGCGCGGCTGCGGTTCGCATTGGTGAGCCAGCCGAGTTCGAAGCAGGCTTTCAGGCGATACCATGCCATCAGCGAGCCGATCTGATTTCCAGTTAGAAGAACCATCTTGCCTGCGGTATCGCGGACGGCAACGCCCATGCGGTCGGCGTCGGGGTCGGTGCCGATGACGATTTCCGCGCCGGATTTCTCAGCGAGATCGATGCCCATTTGCAGCGCGGGTCCGTTTTCCGGATTCGGCGATTCCACGGTGGGGAAACGACCGTCCTGGATGTCCTGCTCAGGGACCGTTAGAACTTCGAATCCGAGGCCGCGGAGCATCGGGACGTTGATGTGGCCGCCGGTGCCGTGGAGGTTGGTGAAGACGATCTTGGTCTTCGCGCCTTCAAGCAGCGATGGCTGGAGCAGCAGGGTTTTCAGGCGGCTGATGTAAAGCTCGTCCATTTCCTCACCGAGAATGGTGACCGTGCCGCGCGCGGATTCGGCTACGGGCTCGTAACGCTCGCTGGTGATCGCGTTGACCTCGTTGATGATCGCCGTGGCATGCGGATCAACGATCTGCGCGCCGTCGTTGAAGTAGGCCTTGAAGCCGTTGTCGTGGGACGGGTTGTGGGAAGCAGTTAGAACAACACCGCCATCGGCGCGGAGTTCGCGCACGGCGAAGGAAAGCTGCGGAGTGGCGCGCGGGCCGTCGAACAGATAGGCATCGCAACCGAGATCCGCGCAGGTCTTCGCGCAAAATTCCGCGAAGTCACGCGAGAAGTGGCGGGTGTCGTGGGCGAAGACGAGCACCGGCTTGCGCGATGGACCGGCGAATTGTTTCGCGTAGGCGATCAACCCGCGGACGGCGCGGCTGACGTTGTAGAAATTCATCGTCGCAGTGCCGACACACGGATGCTCCGGGCGATCGTTCGGCCCGCCTTTCCCCTGCTCTGCCTTCGTCACGACGCGGCCTATCGTCCGACCGCGCAAGCCGCCGGTGCCGAAAGCGAGGGTTTTGAAAAAGCGGTCGTTGAGCTCCTCCCATTCGCCGGCGTCCACGAGTTCCTGAATCGCCAGTGGCGCGATCGCGCTCGTCGTCCCGTCGAGCAGGGACGCGATGTTGGTTTTCGCGGATTCGAGCAGGCTGCCATTGGCAACCGCGGCGGTGAGGGATTCTTGGAGGGCACTCATTTCAGAACGGATCGTAGAAAAAATCCCGTGCATGGCAACCCCGTGCGTTTCGGATTTTTCCGGGGTGAAATAGCCTTCCCATATCAAGACCCGCCAGATTCCAAATCACCGGCTGATCCAAAGCGATTCCCGCTGACGGATCCATTCTCACAAGGGCGCATCCCGCACTTCCGCTTGACTTGCGCCGCCCACGAATCGAAACAGTCCCTATGAAGACACTCCTCTGCCTGGTCGCCCTCCTGTTCTGCGCGGTGCGGTCCGAAGCCGCCTACCCGCTTTTCCTGAACGGCGAATTGTCCTGGAACATCACCGAACCGCAGGCCGGATTCAAGCTGAAGGGTGATATTCAGAATCTCAGCCCCGTGGGAACCGGCCCGATCAGCCTGATCCTCTGGGCAACCAAGACTCCTTACCCGTCTCAGGGAGTCATTGTCGCGCACTACCCGCTCCCGGCACTTCCCGGCGGTTCCCAGTTCTCGGATTTCACCGTGAAAACCCCATCCGATGTCCCGGCCACTCTCAATGGCGATTACTATTTTACCATCGCCGTCGTGGAAGACGTCGGCGGGACTGCTTATAACCGGTTGCTGGTGGCCACTGGAACCAAAAACCTCGTGAACGGTGTTTTCACGGATCAGGACAAATGGACGATCCCCGCCAAGCCGATCATCGACCCGCCGGCCAAGATCAAGGTCGGCGATATTTACACCTTGAGCGAGAAAGCGACCGGGGAATTCAACCGCTTCCCGACCGCCTGGCAGACTGAAATCAAGCTGACCGCCCAGACCAAAACCAAGATCACCTTCGAAAGCGAAAACCGAAAGGCTGCGGTTTCCTACACCTACGCGGTCGTGAAAACCAAGCTTCAGGGTAAAAACGAATGGACCGGGAAACTGATCATGACCTACGGCGCGATCAACAACATTACCTTCAAGGACACCGTCTATCTCTACTTCACCGGGCCGTATTCAGGCACCTACAAGAGCACTGTGACTGGCTATTTGTTTGCAGGTGACTATGGAAAATCCGTCACCTGGGGCACCTTCAAGCTGAAGTAAGGTGACGGAAACATCAGCCTAGTCGTCGGCCCGGACCGCGACTACGATCCGTCGCCCCCGATGCTTCGACTCATTCAAAACGCGATCGCCAAGCGCGACGGCCTCCTCGATTCCGCCACCAACGCCGTCCGCCTCATTGATGGCAGCGGCGACGGTCTTCCCGGCCTGATTCTGGAAACCTACGCGGGCCGCTGGTTGATTTCCACCACTGCCGCTCATCTCCCGCCGGCCGTCAGCGAATGGATCCGCGACCAAGGAGTTTCCTGTTATTGGAAACGACTCGACCAACACCAGAAAGAATCGCCAACCCATCTGGCAGGGCCGGAAGTATCGGAACCGTTCTTAATGTTAGAGAATGGCATCGCTTCCGAAATCTCATTCCAGTCCGGGTACTCCCAAGGCATTTTCCTCGATCAGCGCGACAACCGCGCCGAAGTCCGCAGGCTGATGGCTCCCGGCCTGCGCCTGCTGAACACCTTCGCCTATACCGGAGCCTTCTCCGTCACCGCCGGAATGGCCGGGGCGGAAACCACCACGCTCGATCTATCACAACCGTATCTCGACTGGGCGAAGCGGAATTTCTCCCACAACGGCCTCGATCCCGCAGCGCATCATTTCTGCAAGGGCGACACATTTCACTGGCTCCGCCGCTTCGCGAAACAAGGACGCACCTTCGACGGCATCGTCCTCGATCCACCGACCTTCTCGCGCGATGAAAAGGGCAAGGTCTTCCGCGTGGAGGAAAACTTCGGCGAGCTCGCGGCCCTCGCGATCGATATTCTGTCGCCGGATGGCTGGCTGCTGTGTTCGACAAACTGCCGCAACCTCGGCCTCAACGATTTCCAAAAACAACTCCGCAACGCCTCGCGCCGCGCGATGAGTGCCCGCCATTCCCCCATGCCGCCGGATTTCACCGATGAACCTTATTTGAAATCCGTGTGGCTCAAATCATGAGCGGGGAAACCGGAAATCCGCCCGCACTGGTGAAGCCGCTGATCTCCGAACGACGGCTGCTGCTCTTGCTCGCAGCCGTGCAGTTCACCCACATCGTGGACTTCATGATCATGATGCCGCTGGGACCGCAGCTCATGCGCGAGCTAGGCATCAACACCCTGCAGTTCGGAGGACTCATCTCTTCGTTCGCAATCACGGCGGGCGTCGTCGGGCTCGCTGTCGCTCCGTTCGCCGACCGTTTCGACCGGCGGAAACTGCTGCTGTTCTGTTATGCCGGATTCACACTGGGCACCCTGGCCTGCGGGCTTTCCAACAACACCGCGACCCTGCTTGTCGCCCGCGCCATCTGCGGCGCGTTCGGCGGCGTGAGCGGGGCCACCATCATGGCCATCGTCGCCGACGTGGTGCCGCCGGAACGCCGGGCGCACGGCATGGGCGTCATCATGACCGCCTTCTCCGCGGCGGCGGCACTCGGAGTTCCGTTAGGACTGAAGATCGCGCAGTGGTGGAAATGGGAAGGCCCGTTTCTAACTGTCGCGGCGGTCGGCGCGGTCGTGTGGATCGGCCTGTTCCGGATTCTACCCCCCGTCCGCGGCCACCTGACGGAGGACAAGGTGAAATCCGTCAGCGATTTTCTCGGACTGCTCAGGGATGGCAACGCGTGGACCGGGCTCGCGCTGATGGCGACAATGGTTCTCGGTCATTTCACGCTCATCCCCTACCTCGCGCCGCATCTCGTGGGAAATGTCGGACTGCCTGAAACCAACCTGTTCCTCATTTATCTAACTGGCGGACTGGTGACCGTGTTCACCGGACCGCTGATCGGGAAACTGGCCGACCGCCACGGCCGGTTCCGGGTGTACTGCGTGCTGGTCGGCGTCGCCTGCGTGGTCATCCGGCTGTTCACCTCGTCCGGACCGCAGCCGGTCTGGCTGGTGTTGCTGATGGCCGCATTTTTCTTTGCCTGCGCGAACGGCCGCTTCGTTCCCGGCCAAGCGGTGATTTCCCTGGCGGTCCCTCCCGCGCGGCGCGGAGCCTACATGAGTCTGGTCGCCTGCTCGCGCGACCTCGCGGCCGGCCTCACCGCCACGTTGGGAAGCCACATCGTGATTCAGGGTGCAAACGGACGGCTGCTGCATTTCGACCGGCTCGGCTGGCTCGCCATCGGTGCGAGTATCATCAGCCTTTGGATCTTCAAGCGGTTGAAAACGGTCGAATGATGCGTGTTCTCATCTACACCATCGGCAGCTCGGGCGACGTCCATCCGTTTGTTCAGTTAGGGCTGGCCTTGCAGGAGCGCGGGCATGAGATTTTTTTCATCACCAGCGGACATTTCAAATGGCTGATCGACAAGACAGGCTTCGGATTTCGCGAACTTGGGACGGAGGAAAGATTTCAAGAAGTGCAGGATGATCCGAACTTGTGGCATCCGGTCAAGGCGCTGCCAACCGTGATGAAACATGCGGTCGCTCCGAGTTATGAGCCGATACTCGCTTACGCCCGCGAACTGAATCTGCCGGGAAAAACGGGGATGCTGTGCAGCTCGCTCGCATTCGGCGGCAGAAATGTTAGGGACTTGCTGGGAATCCCGATGGTGTCGGTGCACCTCGCGCCTTCGCTCTTTCCAAGTTCCTATCGACAACCGGTTTTGCATGGAATGTTGATCGGACAACGTGCGCCGAAGTTTCTCAAAACGCTGCAATGGAAAATCGCCGCCAAGGTCATGGATGCGATGATCTGTCCCGAGCTGAACCGCTTCCGCAGCGGCCTCGGGCTACCGCCTTTGCGCAACATGATCTTCGATGGCTGGCACTCGCCGGACCGGGTGATCGCGCTGTTTCCGGAATGGTTCGCCGCGCAGCAGCCGGATTGGCCACAACAAACGCGGCTGACGGGGTTTCCGTTGTTCGACGAAAAAGGCATGCGCGAAGTCCCCGCGGAGTTGGAGGAATTTCTATCAGCCGGTGAGGCTCCGGTGGTTTTCACTCCGGGCAGTGCGATGAAACACGGCCATGCGTTTTTCGACGAAGCGGTGAAGGCGTTGAAGCTGATGGGACGCCGGGGAATTCTCCTCACGCCCTTTCTCGAAACGATTCCCGCGAACCTGCCGCCGGAGATCCGGCATTTTTCCTATGTGCCGTTCAGCCAGGTCCTGCCCCGTGCCGCGGCGTTGGTCTATCATGGCGGCATCGGCACCTGCGCGCAAACCTTGCAGGCTGGCATTCCCCATCTGATCCAGCCAATGGCGCACGACCAGCTCGACACGCTCAGCCGCGTGAAAGATCTCGGCGTCGGCGATGGCATTCATCCCAAGCACTTCAAGGCGAAGCGCATCGCGGAGGTGTTGGGGGCTTTGTTGGGAAATCAAGAGGTTCGAAAGCGCGCAAAAGAAATGGCCACGCGTTTCACTGACACGGACTGGATGAAAAACACTTGTGAGCTGATCGAGGAAACGCTGCCGGCGGTCATAAAGTCGTGACCGCGGACCGCCATTCCGTTGATAGGTCAACGTGCGATTCCGGAGATGGGATTTCCGTCCCCATATTTTTCAAACTCCGTCGCAGACGGAAACTTTGGACTGCGGTGAAAGCCGCAGGCGCATCACCGCTTTGGGGGTGGAGGCCGGGTTTTTCCAGGCTTGCTAGATGAAGAAAAAAGCCCGCATATCCCGGCTTTTTCGAATTATCAGATATATAAGGAACGTCGGAGCCCCCTCTCAAAGCGGTGATACTCACCGCAGTCCAAAGGTCTGTCGCGTCCCGGTGTCGATTATCACAGGGAGAAAAACCGGCCGATTGTCACAAGATCGTCACTGACAAGAGGCTGGATTCCCGATTTCATGCCCGCGAATGACTTCCCCGACCGAAGAAGACGCGCGATTCGCGAGCGAGCAACTGGCAACCGGTTGTGACACGATGGTGCGGCTGTTGAACGGACTGCTCGATTCGAAAGGCCGCGTCGCCGAGGAGGTCCACGCGATCCGCAAGCTGGGAAAATCCCTGCGCGGTGGATTCTCGCTTTTCCGGCTGGGGAAGAGTTCGGCGAAGGAAATCCAAGTGATCGGACGGCTGTTATCGGGCCCGCGCGATGCGGTTTCCCGGCTGAGCACGTGGAAAAAGCTCGCATGGGAAGGTGACCCCGGCACGACAGCGGCGATTTACGGGCTGCTCGAACAACAAACGCACTCGGCGGCGCGTCGCCCTCCGGTCGAGACGATTTCCTGGTGCGTGGAACGGGTCGATGCCGCCCGCAACAACCTGTTGGAACTGCCGGTGGAAACCTTGGCGGCCCGGATGGAGGTCGGCATGGAAAAACTCGGCAAGCAGGTCAACAAACGCTGCAAAAAACTCGAAGGACGCGGTGAGGAAAATTTCCACGATGCGCGCAAAGCCCTCAAAGCGTACCTCGGAGCCCTCGGTTTCCTGCCGGAAGGAGCGATCCCGCGAGATCCCACGATGGTCGAACTCACCGAAGTGCTGGGCGACGAGAACGACCTCGCGACGCTTTCCCATTGGCTGGAGGAACATGGTTTCACCGCCGATTTCGTTCCCGGCCTTTGGAAAAAGCTGACGGAATCCCGGAAATTGCTGCAAAAAAGGACAACGCTGGATGCGGCGCTATGGGTTGCCGCCCGCAAATCGCAAACCGGGCGGTAATTTCCCCCGATTCGCGAGCACGAGGGTTGCGCACCGTGCATTTTCCACTATGGAAAGGGCGTCCCGATTGGTTCTTCCCTTCATCCCACTTCCATCGCCATGCCCGCTCGTCTTGATTTCCGCAGCCGCCACTTAGGTCCCGTTGGTTCTGATCGGGAGGAAATGCTTAAAATTACCGGTTATCCGTCGCTTTCGGCGCTCATCGATGCCGCCGTTCCCGCCGGCATTCGGATGGACGGCGCGCTGAGTTTGCCACAGGCGAAATCCGAACACGACGCGCTCGCCTGGCTGAAGTCGATCATGTCGAAAAACCGGGTGATGAAGTCGTTCATCGGCCAGGGATATTCCGGCACGCACACGCCCGGCGTCATCCAGCGGAACATTCTGGAAAATCCCGGCTGGTACACCGCCTACACGCCCTATCAGGCGGAAATCGCGCAGGGCCGGCTCGAGGCGCTGCTGAATTTCCAGACGATGATCACCGATCTAACTGGCCTGGATGTTTCCAACGCCTCGCTGCTCGACGAAGGCACCGCCGCCGCCGAAGCAATGAGCCTCGCACTGGCCGGCAAGCCGAAGGGGAAGGCCATCTTTGTTTCCGACCGCTGCCATCCGCAAACCATCGACGTGGTGGTCACGCGTGCGGAGCCGCTCGGCATCGAGGTGGTCATCGGCGACTGGCAGACGTTCGATCCGGCGGATTGCGAAGGGCTTTTCGCCGTGCTCGTCCAGTATCCCGACACCCGCGGCCGCATCGACGACTTCACGAAATTTTTCACCGAAGCGAAAGCCGCCGGAGCGGTGACTATCGTCGCCTCCGATTTGCTCGCACTCACCGTCCTCAAGGCACCCGGTGAATTCGGCGCGGACATCTGTGTGGGAAATTCACAACGCTTTGGCGTGCCGATGGGCTTCGGCGGACCGCACGCCGGATTCATGGCCTGCGCCGACGCATTGAAGCGCAAGATGCCGGGCCGCCTGATCGGCGTCTCGGTGGATTCGCGCGGCAAGCCCGGCTATCGCTTGTCCCTGCAAACACGCGAACAACACATCCGCCGCGACAAGGCGACCTCCAACATCTGCACCGCGCAGGTGCTGTTAGCAGTGATGGCGTCGATGTATGCCGTGTATCATGGCCCTGAGGGACTGAAGCACATCGCCAACACAGTTCACTCCCGCACCGCGGAACTCAAGACAGCACTCACCGCCGGCGGGGTGCTCATCGAAATCGGACCTTTTTTCGACACGATCGTCGCCAAGGTCGCGGGAAAAGCGGACGCGGTTCTATCAGCAGCCGCCGCTTCCGGCATCAACCTCCGCCGCATCGATGCGGATCATGTTGGAATTTCCTTCGATGAAACTTCGACAGCCGATGACATCGCGGTAATCGCCGCCGCCTTCGGAGTGAAAGTGGGTGCAAAGGAAGTTTCCGGAGTCGCATGGCATGAAGGGCATTCGCGTGGCACGACTTTCCTCACTCAGAAGGTCTTCAACAGCTATCACTCGGAAACGGACATGCTCCGTTATCTGAAGCGTTTGGAATCGAAGGATCTCGCGCTCAACGAATCGATGATCGCCCTCGGTTCCTGCACCATGAAGCTCAACGCGACGTCGGAAATGATGCCAATGAGCTGGCCGGAAGTTTCATCGCTGCATCCGTTCGTGCCCGCCGACCAGAGTCAGGGCTACCGCGAAATGCTATCGGTGCTCGAAGGCTGGCTCGCCGAAGTCACCGGCTTCGCGGGCGTGTCGCTCCAGCCGAATGCCGGATCGCAGGGAGAATACGCCGGTCTGTTAGCAATCCGCCGCTACCACCTCGCGCGCGGCGACTCGCACCGGAATATCTGCCTCATTCCCGTTTCCGCCCACGGCACGAATCCCGCTTCCGCAGTCATGGTAGGGATGAAAGTCATCGGCGTGAAATGCGATACGGATGGCAATATCGACGTCGCCGATCTCGCGGCGCGCACCGAAGAACACCGCGACAATCTGGCGGCACTGATGGTGACCTATCCATCGACGCACGGCGTGTTCGAGGAAACCATCCGTTCGATTTGTGAAATCATCCACGAAGCCGGCGGCCAGGTTTATATGGACGGTGCGAACATGAACGCTCAGGTCGGCCTGACGTCTCCCGGCCTGATCGGCGCGGATGTCTGTCACTTGAATCTCCACAAAACCTTCTGCATTCCGCACGGCGGCGGCGGTCCCGGCGTGGGTCCCATCGGCGTGGCCAAACAACTTCTCCCCTATCTTCCCGGCCATTGCGAACTCGATTCCAAGGAAGGTGCCGTCTGTTCCGCACCGTGGGGCAGCGCTTCGATCAACACGATTTCCTGGATGTATATCGCGATGATGGGCCCCGACGGACTAACCGAAGCCACCGAGGTCGCGATCCTGAATGCGAACTACATCGCCAAGCGGCTCGAACCGTTTTTCCCGATCCTCTACACCGGCAACGACGGCCGCGTCGCCCACGAATGCATCATCGATGTGCGTCCTCTATCCGATCAAAGCGGCATCACCGTCGAGGACGTCGCCAAGCGCCTGATGGACTACGGCTTCCATGCGCCGACCATGAGCTGGCCGGTCGGCGGAACACTGATGATCGAGCCGACCGAGTCCGAATCGAAGCCTGAGCTCGACCGGTTTTGCGACGCGATGATTTCCATCCATGGCGAAATTTCCGCCGTCATCAGCGGCGAGCTGGACGCGAATGACAATCCTCTCAAACACGCGCCGCATCCTTGTGAGACGGTCTGCGGAAATGATTGGCCGCATTCCTACAGCCGCGAGCAGGCCGCATTCCCGCTTCCCTATCTGCGCCAGCATAAGTTCTGGCCGTCGGTCGGACGCATCGACAATGTGCATGGCGACCGCAACCTGGTTTGCACCTGCGACTCGGTGGAAGCTTACGCGGAAGCCAACTCATGATGTCGGAATCGCCCATCGACTGGACGATCTGGCAGGGCGAAATGCTCGCCACCCTGATGTTCGTCATCAAGGACGGGCAAATTCTTCTCATCGAGAAAAAGCGCGGGCTCGGAGCCGGAAAAATCAACGGCCCGGGCGGCAAGATCGAACCCGGCGAAACGGCGCTCGAAGCAGTGATCCGCGAGACGCAGGAAGAACTGTTGGTCACGCCGCACGACCCGGTAAAACTAGGAGAGCTGCGATTTTCCATGTCGGACTGCCCCGACATCCTTTGCCATGTCTATCGATCGGAAGATTTCAGCGGCACGCCCACCGAGACGGATGAAGCGGTGCCCGCATGGACCGCGCTGGATGAGATCCCCTATCACCGGATGTGGGAGGACGACCGGCATTGGCTGCCGCTGGTGATCGAGGGAAAAACCTTCATCGGCAATTTCATCTTCGAAGGCGAGCGGGTGCTTTGGAAGGAAATCCTCACCGACCTCGTCTGGTGAAATGAAAAGGCCGCTTCCCCTGCGGAGAAACGGCCCGGTGATTTATTTCGTTAGATCGCTCAGAGAGCCGCCTTGGCGGCGTTGAACTTGGCGACAAGCTTCACGAGCTCGGCTTCGGCCTTGGTGATCTCCTTGCTGAGAGCAAGCAATTCGACCAGCTTGGCATCGAAGCCACCCGATACGGAAGCCTTCGCTGCTTTCGCGGCCTTGGGGGCTTTTGCAGCCTTGGGAGCCTTGGCGGCTTTCACAGCGCCCTTTTTCGCGCCGCCTTTGACACCGGCTGCTTTCAACCAAGCCATCACGGTAAGCGGGGAAACCTTGAATTTGGCGGCAGCCTTGCTTTGTCCGCCACGGCCGTTTGCTTCATTGTAGGAAACGGTGAAATCGACAACCTCCTGCTTTTGCTCGTCGGTATAACGGGTGCCGGCCTTGCTCTTGCCTGCTTTGGCTTTCTTCGGAGCTTTGGCAGCTTTCGGCGCCTTGGCGGCCTTCGGCGCTTTTGCAGCTTTCGGTGCTTTTGCTGCCTTCGGCGAAGCAGAGCCCTTCAACCAGGTGGCGATCGTCAGTTGTGAAATTCCGAATTTTTCGGCAGCTTTGCTCTGACCTCCGCGGCCATTTGATGCGTTGTAGGCAACTGTGAAGTCGGTGACTTCTTTCTTCTGTGCGTCCGTATAACGAACTCCCTTGGTGGATTTCTTCTTGGTGGTAGTACTCATGACGAAGGCAAGCTATAATTCATGAACCCGCTAGCAAGCACAAATCCGATGCCTGGATTTACATGAATCGGATGCTATGCCATGCCACTATCTATTTCCTCACCTGACATGACCGCCATCAGAGCTGATCTGTCATTCATATCCGTAAGCCAATAGTCACAACCCTCCTTCACTTTCGGCCGGGCAACCACACCTCCGAATCCAATGAACACATCGACATCCGGTTTGGTTTCCATATCGGATATTCCATCACCTATCATCACCACGCGTTCAGGCAGAATGGCATGTTTCCATTCACGGATGACTTCGTTTTTCCCGAGATTGCGCGTGGTGGGATAGTCCTCACCATAGCCTTTGTAGGTTCCGTCCTCATTAAGATAAAGCGGCACCGCCTCCACATGGGCAACGCCCAGTTGCTTTGCGAGAGGCTTGATCAATGGTGCGAATCCACCTGAAAGAATCACCACCAACCATCCCTCCTCCTTCGCCTCGCGAACGAAATCGGCAACTCCGGGAACCAAGGTGTTCATATAACGATTCTTCACCACGTCGCAGACTTCGCGATCCGGACGGATCATCTCCATTCTTCTGGGAAATACTTCGGTGATCGGCACCTCTCCATTCATCGCCGCATGGGTCAGTTCCACGACTTTAGAGAACACTTCATCACCCCGCGCATGGGCGAGTTCATCGATGCCCTCGATCGTGGAAAGTGTGGAATCACAATCAATGAACAGCAACTTGCCGCGCCGCTGGGTCGCAGGTTGGATCTCAAGTTCGGTTCCTTCAGACACCAGACCGAACAGCTCGATCATCTCTTCGTTGCCCAGACGGATGCATCCGCTGCTTGCCGTCTGACCGAGATTGTCCTCCTGATTGGTCCCGTGAATATAGATATTCCGCTCCAATGTATTGGCGTTTTCCGCATCCAATCCTTCAAGACGCAGGATGCGGCTGAGAACCAGATCACCTTCGATGGCATCACCCGGATTCCATTGGCCTACGGGCAATCTCATTTTGAAAATCGTTCCGGCAGGTTCGCCATCGCCGATTTTTTCCGAGATCCGGAATCGTCCCGTCGGCGTGCGGTAGGTATCCAACTGGAATCCCATGCCCTTGGCAGCGGTGGAAATGTCGAACCGGCGGATACATTGATCGCCCTCGATGACGTTCAATTCCTGATCATCGATGGAAACAACAAGTCGGCGGGATGGGCTCATGGTGGTGTCAGAACAAGTAGCGCGTTATGCCCGCCCATTCCGTGGGAAAGCTTCTGAATCGGCCCGGATGCATCAAGCACCTGATCGGGAAGTGAAAATCCGTGCGGTGCGTGAAGGCCGGAAAGGTTGGGCGGAAGCTGCCGGTCACGGGCGAAGCGGGCGAGGATCACGGATTCTAACAAACCACTCGCTCCGATGGTATGCCCGGTGAAAGGTTTCAACAAATGCAGGGTCGGCCGCGCATCCGGAAATGCCCGGCTCAACGCGGCGGGATCGGCAATCGCCTGCACGCCGGTGCCGGTGGCGTGGGTGCAAACCGCGGCGGGCTGACCGAAGAGCTGGATCGCCTTTTCCAAAAGCTCCGGCGTGCGCCCGCCATCAACGGGAATCCCCACCGGATCGCAGGCATCCGCATTGCAGCCGTAGTGAAGCAGGCTGGGAAAATTTCCTTCGCGGCATTCTATGGCCATCGCCGCGGCTCCTTCCGCGGGAATGAATCCCGAGCTTTTCGGATGATACGGATCAGATTCAAGTTTGCCTGCCAACAGACCCGACGCCGCATAGTTATCCAACAAAATTGGAACCAGCGGCAGATCGACGGCGACCGCCAAAGCCCGCGGCGCGACACCCGACCGCACCAGCATCATTGCGATACCCACCGCATCCAGTCCGGCGGCGCAACCGCTCGCAAGCACATGATTCGGTCCGGTGATGCCGAATTCGATGGTGATCGCCGATGCCGGTTCGCTGTGAATCGTATTGCTCGCGGCCATCAGCTTGAACGGACGGCGGCCGGGCCACGGACCTAACCAACCCGCCGCATTCCCACGGCTTGTGCCGACAACCAATGCGGCGTCACGCAAATCTCCGGCACTCCAACCCGCTTCGGCGACCGCCTGCCTCGCAACGTGCAGCGCCGCCATGGTCGCGGGACTCCATTTGCGGTTTACCAGCAGTTTACGCTCCGCGATCCAGGCACCGGGGCGCGATGCGTGGGGGCTATCCATTCCTAATAATTCACCCAGTTTGCGAAACGGCACCTGACGGGCCAGCAACGCCTCACGATGCGATGCCACGTCCGAACCCAGAGCGGATAGAGCGCCGAGGCCGGTGATCGAAAGCGGTGGTTGGCGGGTCACGGGTGATCAGGCAGGGCAACTCCCGCAACGATTTTCAAAGAGTGATCTGTGCTCCCAGCTCGACGACGCGGCCGGGAGGAAGCTGGAAATATGCGGTCGCCGGAGAGGCGTTGCGGGCCATCACCGCGAACATCGTCATGCGGAAACGATCCATGAATGTCGCTTTCTTGCCGACTCCGTAGGTTTCGCGGCCGAGGAAATAGGTGGCCTTGCCCGGTTGGAAACGGGCCTTCTCCGGCATGCGGTGTTTCAAGGCATCCGGCACGTCGGGAGTGTCCGCGAAACCAAAACGCAGGGTGGCGCGGTGGACGCCGTCGCCGAGATCCTCGTAGTCCATGATGTCGTCCGGATTCGAGTGCGGCTGGTCGATCGTCATGACATGAAGGAGGATGACCTGCTGATGGAGCACCTGGTTGTGCTTGAGATTATGCAGCAATGCGGTGGGCACTTGCAGGCCTTTGCCACTCATGTAAATCGCCGTGCCGGACACGCGATGGATTTTTCCTTTGTGTAAATCCTTGAGCAGGACATCGATCGGCAGAGAGTCCTGCATGATCCGCGCATACAAACGTTTGCGGCCCCATATCCAGATGAGCATGACGGCCATGACACCGCCGGCGACGACCAGCGGAAGCCAGCCCCATGGATAGATCTTCAGGGCGTTCGCAGCGAGGAACGCACCGTCAAGCGCCAGGAACAATCCTGTCACCACGCCGGCTTTCAGTTTCGACCAACCCCACACTGCACGCGCCGCCGAGAAGAACAGGACGGAGGTGATGGTCATCGTCAGCGAAATCGCGATGCCGTACGCACCCGCGAGTTTCGACGATGTTTCAAAGGTGATCACTAACAAAATACAGGCCGCCGCCAAGATGTGGTTGATGACCGGCACATAGACCTGTCCCATCGAATGCTCCGAGGTGTACAGGATCCGGACCCGCGACAGACAGCCAAGCTGCACCGCCTGGGTGGTCAGCGAGAACGCGCCGGAAATGAGCGCCTGGCTGGCGATGATCGCCGCGAATGTCGCCAGGATCGTCAGCGGAAGCTGAAGGAAATCCGGAGCGAGCAGGAAGAACGGACTGCGGATCGCCAGCGGATCCGCCGTTAGAAGTGCCGCTTGGCCGAGGTAGTTCAACACCAGAGCGGGCAGCACCACGGAAAACCAACCGACGCGGATCGGCGTTGTTCCGAAATGACCGAGGTCCGCATAAAGGGCCTCGCCACCGGTCACCGCGAGGAACACCGCCGCCAGCAAAGGCATCGCGTGTTCCCACTCGTGAAACAAAAAGTGCAGACCCGTGTAAGGATTCACCGCCCACAACACGGCCGGATGATGGATCACTCCTCGGACGCCCAGCACGGCGATCGTGCCAAACCATAACAGAACGACGGGACCGAACAATTTTCCGACATTTCCCGTGCCGAATTTCTGGATGGAAAACAGGCCTATCAGAATCAATACCGACAGCGGCACCGTCCAGTGGGCCAGCGCCGGAGCACTCACGGACAATCCTTCCACCGCACTCAAAACCGAGATCGCCGGAGTCAGCATGCCGTCGGCATAGATCAACGCCGCACCCGCCAAACCGAACAGCAGGATTTTCCTCGGATCCTTGCCGCCGAGAGCGCGCATCGCGCCGCGGATCAATGTCGAGAGCGCCAGGATCCCGCCCTCGCCCTTGTTGTCGAGTTTGAGGATGACGAACAAATATTTCACCGAGACCACCAGCAGCAGCGACCAAACGATCAGCGACGCGGCACCGACGAGGTTGGCGGGATTGATCGGCGCTCCGTGGGAGCCGGAAAAACATTCGCGGAACGCATAGAGCGGACTCGTTCCGATATCACCGAAAACAATGCCCAAGGCTGCGATCGTGGTCACCGCGAGGTGAGGTCTATGGCCGGAATGGCCTCCGTGTGGTTCACTCATCGTTGCGAAGCGGATCGCTCGCGGGGGCTAAAAACCATTTCCCGCCCCGGCTGACCAGCCAATTTACAGCACTGCAAAATCCCCCATCATCGGACTTGGCGGGGCCGCCCCGCGTGCTCACTCTGCCGCCGACTTACGAATGAGCACTGTTTTGGAAACCATCGATGGCGGCACCCGCTATCTCGAAAAACGCGGGATCGAGGATGCCCGCCGCAACATGCAAATGCTCGTCGCCCGCCAACTCGGCTGCACGCGGATGGATCTTTATCTCCGTTTCGACCACATGATCGAGGAATCCGACCTCGCTCCGCTGCGTGAAACCCTGAAGAAGCGCGGTGAAGGCATCCCGCTCCAACACCTGCTCGGCACCGTCTGGTTCCACAAACTCGAATTCAAAACCGACGCCCGCGCCCTGATCCCCCGCCCCGAGACCGAGGAACTCGCCGAGTGGATCTTAAAATGGGACCTCCCCGCCGATTCGCAAGTCCTCGACATGGGCTGCGGTTCCGGCGTACTCGGCCTTACCCTCGCCTCCGAACGGCCCGGCTGGAACGTCACCCTCGCGGACGTTTCCCCGGACGCCCTGTCCCTCGCTCAGGAAAACGCCGGCCGCCTGGAAATTCAAAATGCCACGTTCCTCGAAAGCGACCTCTTCACCGCCATCGACGCTGAGTTCGACGGCATCGTCGCCAATCTCCCTTACGTCCCGGACTCCGAACGCGCCACGATTTCCCGCGAGGTCACTCACGATCCCGCCCTCGCCCTTTTCTCCGGCCACGACGGCCTCGATCTCATCCGCCGCTTCATCCCCGAAGCGTTCCACCGTCTGAAACCCGGCGGCTGGCTCGTTCTGGAAATCGGTCACGATCAGGCTTCACAAGTCTCTGAAATTCTCAAAGCCTCGTCCTTCACCCACATTGAGGTAAAAACCGACCTCTCCGGCATCGCCCGCTTTCCGTTCGCCAAGCGTCCCTGATTTCCTTTGGAAGAAATTCACTTAGAACCCAATGACAGCACAAATCATCGGAGGCTCCATTCTGATCGTGCTGTCTCTGACGTCAATTTGGGCAATCGCAACCCGCTATCCCTGGAGTCAGAAGCACCTCCCCTTTCTTTGTAAATGGGGTAAAGGTGGCCTGCATTGGCCTGCCTCCAAAGGAGGAGCGCTGCTGGGTGCCTTCTTTGTATTGAATATCGGACTGCTCGCAGCCTTGGAGTCCTCATATCCGGCGTTATTCAAGTATCTGCGTTACAGTGGCATTGGTTTAGTAGTTGCCGCGATACCTATGGGTATCAAAGACTACCGAAGCCACCGCAAAAATACAAAAACTGCCGCTATATCAGCAGCGAATGCAGTAAAGCGCCCCCTCTAAAATCTCCCATCCCCTATCCCCTATCTCTTCATGGACAAACTCGTAGTTCACGGCGGCTCCACCCTGCGGGGCGCGATCAACATTTCCGGTTCCAAAAACGCCTCGCTGCCCATTCTCGCCGCCGCCCTGCTCACCGAAGAAGACTGCATCATCCGCCGCGTCCCCGATGTCTCGGACACGAACTACATGATCCAAATCATCAGCGCCCTCGGTGCGGATGTGGAGCGTTCCTCCGGCACCGTTCGCATCACCTGCGCCGATATCATGGACGAGGCTCCCTATGAACTCGTCCGTCGGATGCGCGCCTCCGTCTGCGTCATGGGCCCGCTGCTGGCAAGAAAAGGCCGCTGCGTCGTCTCCCTTCCCGGCGGCTGCGTCATCGGTGACCGCCCCATTGATTTGCATTTGCGCGGGTTCGAAGCACTCGGCGCGAAAATCGAATTCGAAGGCGGAAACATCACCCTCACCGCTCCCGACGGCTTGCGCGGTGCGGAAATCGACCTCCGCGGCACCCACGGGCCGACCGTTCTCGGCACCGACAACGTGATGATGGCCGCCACCCTGGCAGAAGGCATCACCGTTATCGAATCCGCCGCCGCCGAACCCGAGGTCCTCGATCTCGCGAATTTCCTCAACTCGATGGGCGCGAAAATCACCGGAGCCGGCACCCGCCGCATCGTCATCGAAGGCGTGAAAAAACTCCACGGCGTCGAGCACACCGTCATCCCGGACCGCATCGAAGCCGGCACCTTCATGGCCGCCGCCGCCCTCGCCGGTGAAGGCGTCACCTTGCACCGCGTTTGCCGCGACCACATGAAAGCCATCACCGCCGCGATCGAGCTTTCCGGCCATCGCGTCGAATTCAACGAATCGGGCTGCTCCTGCACCATCCATCGAGGCGATGTCCTGCAAGGCGTGGAAATCACCACCGCCCCCTACGCCGGCTACCCCACCGACATGCAGGCCCAAATGACCGCGCTGTTAGCCACTACCCCCGGCATCAGCGTCATCAAGGACACCATCTTCCCGCAGCGCTTCATGCACTGCGCCGAACTCAAGCGGATGGGCGCCGACATCAAGGTGGACAATGGCACCGCCGTCGTCCGCGGCGTCGCCCAACTCTCCGCAGCCCCCGTCATGGCCTCCGACCTCCGAGCCTCGGCCGCCCTCGTCCTCGCCGCCCTAACCGCCAAAGGCTCCACCGAAATCTCCCGCCTCTATCACATCGACCGCGGCTACGAGCACATCGACGAAAAGCTCCTCATGTTAGGAGCGAATGTCGAGCGGGTGAAGGATCGGTGAGCTGGCTGGCTTTCGTAACGGCGGAATCAGGAAAAGTCACTTGGGTTTAGACTTGGTGCGATATTCACCTCTATCAGGGTTGTAGAAGTAGTAACCTTCTTTGACGGCTTCTAGTTTTCCAGTGACCTTGTTCTCCCTAAGAATCCGTTGAACGTCAGCATCGTTCTTCGGGTCCGGAAATTCCAAGACCAAAACGGTGTCCGTAACGTCGCCGTAACTCTTTTTGATGTTGTTCTGGGCAAATTCCGTCGTGAGGCGAGCGGACTTGTCATCGACTCTGATTTGGTGAACGTGAATATCGTGGTCAATCGCGAAAGTCTTGATGCGCCACTGGCACTCGGGCGCGAACCAAAATTGAACGGTGTCCGGCACAATCTTAGCCGGGTGCTCAACCTCTTGCAAATAGCTGCTCTCAACGGTGAGGATCGCGAGAACCAATGTAAATGGGTTTGCCATTGCTTTTGATTGCAGGGTAACGTGACCAACTCCAAACTTCTATTTCTGCAACCGTGATCACGGCAGCTTCCACGCCGCTTTGTATTTCTGATAGTCCGCCACGGGCAGCAGCACGTAGAGCGGATGCCGGGCGGGATCGATGCGGGAGATTACCCATTGCAGTTTCGGTTTTTCCATGGTGGTGCAGCCTGCGGTGGGCTTCGTGCCGCCGCCGCGCCAGATGTGAAAGAAGATGGAGGAGCCGGCATTGGGAACGGCGTTGGGCGGAGCGTTGTGGGCGATGAACAGTTTCAGCGCGTGTGCGTCGTCATCTTGTTTCATCTGCTGCTTTTTCTCCCAAGCCGTGGCGGGCTCGTGGTCGAGCAGGATGTGCTGGTTGTATTGCGGCGATGCCGAATCCTCGACCCACAGATCCCGCGAGGTGACCTTTTGATAGAACTGCGAGGGACTCTTGCGGACGGTGGAATCGTAACCCCACGCGCCACCGATGGAAAACACTCCGGCGGGAGAGCGGTTGTCGCCCTCCTTTTTCGTGACAGCTCCGTTAGGCACCGGGCTCAGGCCTTTTCCCCAGACGAGCCCGCTTTTGCCAAGGCGGGCTTTCCACGAATCACCGACGGGCTTCCAAGCACCGCCGGATTTTTCATAGAAGGTGAGGGTGACATTCGAGCTGTCCCAACCGTCCGAGATACCGACAACGCATTGGCTGGAATTCGAGGGCAGCTCGAAGGCGGCCGCTGGCAGGACGGCGAGGAAAAGGAGGAGCAGGGATTTGAAAAACATGGCGGGGATCGGATGGTGGGAAAGTCCTGCCACTTGGCCGGGCCGTCAAGGCTTCGTGTGGGAGACCAACGTGGCCCGTACATCGCCGATAAAGACGGCGGCCCGAAGCTCGATGGGGATGCGGTCGGCATCGTCGCTCAGCCACATGGTGGCGTCTTTTTTCAGCTTCTTGTAGGCGACCAGTTCGAGCGTCTTGCGGTCGATTTTGCGCATGCCGACAGTGAGGCGGATAGCCTTGCGTCCTTCGTGAACCTCGCGCCCCTCGACCTTGACCTTGAGCAGATAGGGAGTGTCGAACGGAAGAATCGCGAGAACGATCTGGTCGCCGGTATCGAGCTTTTGGCTACGGACGTGCAGCATGGCCGAGAAGATGTCGAACATCGGCGAGAAGGCGAAAACGCGGTCGGTTTTCTTGCTGGTGCCGGACTTGAGTTGCTTGGCAATTTCCTCGCTTTCCACCTTGGTCGGAAAATGCCGGACGGTGGTCGAAACCTGTTCCTTGTCGTCCGTTTCCTCCGCGTGGAAATAGTCGGGCCGCAAGGTGGCGGGATCGATCTCGGACCAAAAATTGCTGTGATAGGTGAACAGCAAGGCCGCCGCGCCGACGCTGGCGGAGTTCGAGAGAACCACATATTTTCCCGGTTTCTTGACGGCGGCTGGAGCGAACTCGATCCGACAGGTGCCGGCTTGGATCATGCCCTTCCAGCTCACTTGGAATTCGAGCGTCGATGGCACCGGTTTCGGAAACGCACCGGGCGCGGGTGAAGTCAGCTCGCCCTGCCAAGTTGGAGCCGCTGTGGCTAACGGAATGGCAAGCGACGAAACGAGAATGAGCCGGATGATGTCGGACATGCGGCTTGGGACGACCATGAGCGGACTGTTATTCACCGGTTGGCAGGAAAACCGGATCCGCCCGCGGAGGCAACACGCCCGGACCGTCGTCGAAGCTGGTGTCGGAACGCTCTTCGTTCACTTTCAACGGCCGGAATGACTCGGAATGGGTATCGACACGAAATTCGAGTTTCATCACGTCGCGATTGGTCTCCGCCACTTGGTCCATTAGATCGCGGTTCTGGTTCTGGAGGCTCTCCATTTTCGAAACCAGCGATTCATAGAATTTCCGCTGCGCGGAATCGGTCGCGACCGTTGCCGCGGGAGCAGGCTGGGCTTTTGGAGTTTGAGCGAGAACCGCGGGCGCAGCCGGTTTGACGACCGGTGCGGCTTCAACCGGAGCAGCCGGATGATGGGCTGGCGACGAAACCGGCAGGCCCGAAGGCATTGCAGCAACGAATTCCCGCACGGACCACCAGTGGCTGAAACCGGCGGCTGACATGGCGGCCAACGCGACGCCGCAGATCGTGGGAACAGTGGAGGCTTTCATTTTTTGCGGACGGTGGCGGGTTTGATTTCCGGTTGGACTTCCGGCTTGGGCAGGGAAACGAGGAGCTGCTGGAGGCGATCGATCGCGCTACCGAGTTGCTTCGAGTCCTCGTCCAACTGGCGAATGGAGTTGGAGAGGATCGCACCGACGGTGGCGGTTTGCTGATAGCCGAGTGTGTTGTCGTATCCGGGTTCGGAAATGCTGAACACCTGCGAGCCATCGGCATCGGGAACTAACAAATGAGGACGGATTGTCAGGGTGATCTTCGAGCCCGGTGAAATTTCAACCTCACGGGTGAATGGCGGAGCGGTGGCCGAGGAATCGAGATGCCAACCGACAGGCGCGGCGGCCAGCGGCTTCGCGGGGAAAGGCGCTAACAATTTCACCTTGGACGGATCGATGGTGCCTTTGCCCGTTTGCAATCTCTCGACTCTAACGGCGAGGCCGTTTTCCGGAGCCGGAGTTTCCTCATCAAGATCGGTGGCGGTCGCGTTCACCGCCGGTTGTTCCGGCGGAACAACGACGTCCGTTCCTTCCGGCGGCTTGCCGGTGACCAGAACCGCTGGCTCGCTGTCGGCAACTTTGGCGACCGGCAGGTCTTTCACCACGGCGGCTTCCGGAGCGGCATCGTCTAGGACCACGGTCACTTCGTTGGGCTTGCCCTTGTCACGGTTGTTGAATTCCTGGATCGCGTCGAGAACGGGATCCGACTGGGGCTCCTGCTTGACGTTTTGAGCGAACGCGCAAACCGTGGCGAGGATCGAGAAAATCGCGATGGCGGGACGTGCTTTCATTTTCCGGAAGGTTTGATTTGGATCGATTCGGTGGTATCCAGCCCGATCGGGCGTGGAGCATCGACGGCGTCCTGTTGATTGGTGGGGAGCGTCGGGCTGTCGGCCCGGAGCTCGCCGTTGGGGATCGACCGCTCGACCAAGTGGTTCCAGGAATCAAGCAGGGCCACGCCTTCCGAGCGCAGTGCGCGGGATTTTTCCTGATAGTCAGCAAGGCGGGCGAGAAGCTCGCGTGCTTCGGCGACTTCGGGGGCGGTCCAGCGGAGATTCCTGCTCTGATAGAGAACCGGCACGTCAAGATCGATCTTGGCAAGATGCCCGCCCGGAGCTTCGGCGGTTAGAATGTGCTGGATCCGCAGGTTGGTTTGTTCGAAGGCGGTGGCGAATTTCGACTGGGACAACGCGTTCCGGACATTTTCACCCGGCGAAGCCGATGCTGAATGCGCCGGGCCACCTTCACCGGGAAGGCGGTTCTGATCGGGCATCAGACTGGACTTTACCGCAACAACCGGCACACCCATCGGGGTGACCGGGGTGGCGTTGTAAGCCGGCATTTCACCTTGGGAGGCAAGAATGACCGGCTTGGTGATGTACATCAGGCAAAACATCGCGGCGATTCCCGTGCTGGCGAAAAGCAGCCATGGATAGGCGCGTTGGGTGGGACAGGAGGACGATGCCCGGCGGTTCGCCTTCGAGTAGGACGGCGCGGGATTGGGCAATGCCGACGGCAACGAGGGCATGGCGCTGTCGGTGGGCTTGATGACCACCGGGGTCTGGGCGGGAAGTGGCTTCATGGATTGCTCGATGGTTTCTCCGTTGCGGCGGTTGGCTCGGCTTTCGGCTCGGCCGCGATGGCGTAACTGACAATGGTTTGATCCGACACGCCGGGAAATGTGGTGATGGTCATGGATTCACGGGAAAGCCGCAGGTGGCGGAGGATCCCGCCGACATTGCTGGTGGCCTGCAGGCCGGGGATCACTTCGAGAGCTCCCGATCCCTTGCGCTGGCGGCCGATGCCGTCGGAGCGGTAGATTTCAAACGTCGTGTGCGACTCCTCGTCGCCCTCCGCGGAAACCCGGATCCGGATGCCGTCGGTAAAAACGCGGAACGCGATGGGCTTCATCGGAATCGGCGTCACCTGCTGCCCGGTCATCTTGAAATGAGCCTGTAGAAGAAAATCGCCGACATGCTTGAACTCGTCGGCACGAGCCGCCGTTAGAAATACGATGAATGCAAATACTGATAACAGACGCATCATTCCCCAACATCCCAAAGGGAGTCCTTGTTGCTGCCGGACGGATCATAGGTAGTTCCCGAACCAGCATTGATGACGGGGGGAGAGACATTCAAAATGATCGAAAGAGTGGTGCCGGTCAGCGACTTGACCGTGGGGATCGCAGTCGCGTTGTTAGGCATGTAGGGGATCAACAGCGCGGACGTGATGGTGCTGACCGCCACGGTCGGATTGTCGGCGAGATACATCCGTTGGGCCGTATAGACCGACCGGAGGGCTTCGGAGGCGGTTCTTCCGAGCTTCCACTGGTCCAAACTGGACGAGGTGACCAGTCCGATTTTGAGAAGTGTCATCAGCACCAGGATGACGACTGTCATTTCCAAGAGGGTGAATGCCTTTTTGAAAATGCGGGGTTGAGTTGTCGTTTTCATGACGGATATTTTATTAAGGTAAACCGAGCTTTTTGGAAAGCCGTAAATAATGGCGAATCAACCTTTCAGCAGCTTCAGGGCTTCGGCGAAGTTCTTGCGGAACTCGGGATCCGCCACGAGGCCTTTGATGTAGAGCAGGGCGAAGAACACGGAGATGGTGATGAGGATCACGGAAATAATCCACCAGGTGACCGATTTCTCCTTTGGGGCGATGAATGGCACGAACCACTCGTCGCGATCCACGATCTGGGTGGTGTACATCTGGCCATTCTCCTTCAGGTGATGGATCAGCTCGTCAGCCAGCTTGCTGCTTTTGGCCACGAACAAATGCTTGTAGCGCTTCCCGGGGATGTCGGGAAGCTCCACGATCTTCACCCCTTGCGGAACCATCTCCGGCGGACGCAGCGTTTGAATATGCGTTTCGTACACATAGGTCTCACGAAGCCAGCGATCGAAGCGTGTGAGTTGCATGGTTTGAATCTCTAACGTTCAGGGATCAGATTCCCGACTGCATCATCTTCGGACCCATCAGGAAGATCGGCAGGAAGGTTCCGATGAAAACCGCCGCGATGAGACTGACCGCAATGATCAGGACGATGAAGCTGATGGCCGCCGAGAAGGTGTTCATGTGGTTCTGCAGATCCTCCTCGTACATCTCCGACAACATTTCCAACTGCGCGTCCAGCGAGGCGGATTTCTCGCCGATCGCCAGCATGTGCGTGACCTGGGCATCCACCGAGGTGTATTTTGCAAATGCCGTGGAAAGCGGGACCCCGGAGTGCTCGTATTTGTCTGCCGCGGTCCTCAGCTCGTTATAAAACGGAGTGTTGCGGACACTGTTAGCGGAGACCCGGATGGACTTCGCAAGGTTGATCCCGTTGGAATGCAGCAACCGGATCGTGGAAATGAAAGTCATCTGCCGCATGCTCATGATCAACAGGCGGAGCAGGCGCCACTTCGACATCACAAAGCCGAGGATCAGGTTCCGCACGTGCGACGAATTGAAAATCGTCAGGGCGATTCCAACAACGGTGCCTACAATAAACGGCCACATCGCCTGGGTGAAATGACTCACCTTGAAAGAAATCGCCGTCATGCCGTCCGGCTTCGCGCCCACACCGTTGAGCATGCTCTCGACCTGGGGAACGATCTTGACCTGGGATACGATGAACGCGCCCGACAGAACGCAGATAATGACTCCCGGAGTGATCGTCGCTTTCTTGAGCTGCTTGCTGAAATGCAATTCGCTCTTCAACCGGGTGGCAAGGGATTGGAACGCGTGGTGAAGCTGCCCTGCATCGGAGCCCGCCTGGATGAGGCCGATGATCGTCTCGCTGAACTTGCCGGTCCGGCGGAACGCCTCGTGGACGTTCATCCCTGTGTTAATGTCCTCGCGGACGTGGGTCAGCGCATCGACAATCGCCTTGTTAGGCAACCCTTGGCTGTAATACTTGAGAGCATCCGCGGTGTTGATCTGCGCGCGCAGCATGGAGCCAAGACCTCGGAACAGGTCGACCTGCTCCTTCTTGCTGAATTCCCTGACCTTCTTCGGCTTGTTCAAAGCCGCCAGAATTCCTTTGGGGCCGGCGTTCTTAGGCGCGACGGTTTCCAGTGCGGGAGTTTTACCCGGGGCGGCGGTGGTGGTGGCGCTAGTCATCGGTGTAGGTCATGTCGATCACCTTGCTCACGGCGATCAGGTCGGTTTTTCCATCGCGGAGCAGTCGCAATCCACTGCGGCGGAGACTTGGCAGAACTCCTTCTTCCGCCACTTTCAATTCCAATTCGTAGGGAGTCATTTCCCCCTTCGCGAGGAGGTCGGAAATCTTCGGCGTGATCGGGATGATCTCGAGGATGGCGGTGCGTCCGTTATACCCGGTGTTACGGCACTCCGCGCAGCCGCCGGTCTTCGCAACAAAGACCGGAATGGTCGCCCAAGTGTCGTCGAGACTGAAGGTTTTCCGGTTCAATTCATCAACACCGAGCGACGGCTCCTTGCAATACGGACAGAGCAGTTTGACCAAGCGCTGGGCGCACGCGGCCTTCAGCGTTTGGGCGATTTTCCAGCGCTCCAGACCCAACTGTTCGAAACGCTCGATGATCTGCGAGGCGCGCGCCGTGTGAATCGTGGTTAGAACCTTGTGCCCGGTCACCGCGGCTTCGATGGCGAGCTCCGCGGACTCGATGTCGCGCACCTCTCCCATCAGAATGATATCCGGGTCTGACCGCATGAAGGACGCGATCATCGGCTTGAATTCCTTGGGGCTTTTCAAGTCGCAATGGGTGATGCCGGGGACCTCGTCTTCCACCGGGTTCTCCAGAGTAAGGATGTTCACGTCCGGGCGGTTGAGCTCGCGCAGGATGGCGTTCAGGGTGGTCGATTTACCGGATCCGGTCGGCCCCGACATGACGATGATGCCGGCGGGGATTTTCATCACCTTGTTCAGGGCGAACATCGTCTCATCGTCGAAAGCGAGAGTTCCTTTTCCAAGGGTGACGTTGATGTTGCTCTTGTCCAACAGACGCATGGTGACGTGATACCCCCGATAGGTGCGGTGGCGCTCGTAGCGGATGTCGATCGGCCGGTGGAAATAAGAAATCGTGAAGCGCCCGGAAATACCCGGCGCGGTGTTCCGGATCTCGGTGGGCAACCTCATCAGGTTGAGCAGGAAGGCATCCAGCCGGTCCTTGAGCTTCATCGGGATCTCGACTTTCGCACCGATGTCTCCGTCGCAACGGAACGCATAGTAGAACGACTCCTTCTCGACCTTGAAATGCACGTCGGAGGTCCGGGTTCTAACTGCATCCGCCATGATCGTGGCGATGAGCTGCGCCATCGGCTCGGCGTAGTCGGTGGTAACGTCGAAATCGTGGATTCCGTCGTCCATGTCCTCGACGTCGATGGCTTCGAGCTCGGATCTGCTAGGCCCGCTGTTGGTGGCGACGGACTCGATGGCACGGCTGATTTCCGTAGCGAGAGTGACGATCTTGACGATCTCCAGATTGGGAAAGCGCGGAGCCAGGTATTCCTCGGGAAGCGGGCTCCAGGGATTGGCGATCGCGACGATCAGCTTGTCGGAACCTGACAGGCAGAGCGGCGCGAAAAACCCGCGTGTCATCACCGTGGAGTCACAGGTCGCATGGAGCGTCCCGTCACAAAACTCGGCCACCTTCGGGAAAAACGGCAGGCCGTTGATCTTGGCGATGGCTGCCATGAAGCTGTAGCGGGTGACCCGGTTCGGGACCTGATCCTGCGCGAGTTCCGAATAGCTGGGATCGTGGCCGGCCAGCTCGCCCATGATGCGGCGGCTGATGAGTTCGTTGAAGGAGATGCCGTCAAATTCGATCATAGCTCGAAGTGTTTGCGGGTGAGGAAGGTCCAGCTTTCGTAATCCAGCCGGGCAACGGTAACGAACGTGCGGATTCCGAACCGCTTGAAAACGCTGCTCCGGATTTCATCCGCCAGAATCGCGGCAGCTACCGGATTGGCCGAGGCAATGCCGATGCTGTCGGTATCCTCCGCGTAGATCACAGGGGATAACAGAACCCGGGCGATCTTGTGGATCTGATCAAAGGATTCGTAGAAAGCGGATGGCGCTATCAGTTTTCCGGCAAATGGAATGTAAGGCGCGTACGGCGTGAGCGTGGCGGCGACCTTGTCGCCCAAGGCCATCACCGCCGGACTGAGGAATTCTTCGTCGTGACCTTGGACACGTGCGAAAATCTCCAACAGGTCGCTCGGCCGTTCCATGGCGTGCTCCTCACGGGTCCGCGCCACCGCCTGAGAGATTTCCTGAGCGGTTCCCGCCCGGGCCTCCTGAAGCGCGGCCACGGTTCGTTGAAGACAGATTTCGGCAAAATCCCAGATGCCCGCGCTTTTCGGCGCAGGAGCGGATTCGGGGGGGAGCGTAAATGGTGAGGCGGCTTGCATGGGGGAGTGGTCTTGCGGTTGAAAATTGGAGATTGTCCGGAGGTCATTCACCCGTGCCTCCGGACCAACGCGGGATCAGTGTTTTCCCGATCGGCTAAAATGAGGCGCGGAACTGCTGCTACTGGTGGTCTGGCTTGGAGCGGGTGCGATTTCTCCTTCGCGGGGATAATACGGTGCCTGCGCCGGTTGAAGTCCGCGGATGGTGCGCTGCATGTTAGGCTCGTGGGCCGGACCGGGATTATCGAGGTCGATCCAGTCGTGGTCGCAGCCGAGGGTGGTTCCCTCGCGGAGCCTGTTGCTCGCCTTGTCGTTGTCCCGGCCGTTGGACGGATCATAGGATTTGGGTGTGACGACAAAAACCAGACTGGTTTTTTCCTTGGTGGCTTCGCTGCTCTTGAAGAAAAAATTGAGCACGGGAACGTCGCCCAGCACAGGGATCTTGTTCTTGCCGCTCACCTGGGTTTCTCCGTAGAAGCCGCCCACGACCAGCGAATATCCGTTAGGAACGCGGGCCATCGTTTCGATCATCGATTCACTGACCCGGGGATACTTGTTACCGGTGATGCTGACGATCTGCTCTACGATCTGGGCCGATCTCGGGCGCATCTTCATGCGCACGGTGCCGTCCGGCAGAAGAGTCGGAGTGACCACCAGCGAGATGCCGATTTCCCGCTGCTTGTCCGGATCTTGGTCGATCGATTTATCCTGGGCATCGATCTTGTAGCGGACCTCCTCGGTCACGGTCGGGTTGTCCGACCCCGAAGCTGCGGTACTGGTGGTGGTAATGATGGGGTTCCGGTCGATGATCGAGATCAGAGCCTGTTCATTGTCCTCGGTGATGAGGGTCGGATTGGAGATCTGACTCGCAAGCCCACCCTCGGCGAGGGCGCGCAGAACACCATTTAGCTGGATGGGGCTGAGAACAAGGTCGGTGCCTGCCCCCCCGACAATCGAGGAACGGGGTGACTGGGGAAGTCCGAAGACCGAGTTGAGGTTTTGCGCGAGATTGATGGAAGTCCCGTCCTTGCCGAGCGAAGTCGCCCAGTTCACGCCGGTGCGCTCCGCCGCGCTGCTGTTCACACGGAGGATCTTGGTTTCAACGATGATCTGGCCCTTCGCCTTGTCGATGCCGTGGAGAAGGTCGCGGGCCTGCTCGATGCGGTGGGCGGAATCGATGATAATGATGGTATTGGTCTTCGGCTCGAAATTCACAATTCCGGTCCCCGGGCTGAGCATCGGCTTGATCAATTCCTTGATCTGTTCCATGTCCGTAGGGCGCAGGTAGCGGAGCTGATAGTGGAACTCGGCGCTGGGCAACTGGCTGAGCTGCGCCTGGGTGAGTGCGTAGATCGTGTTCCCTTTGACATGGAGGGAAAGACCGTATTGGAACGCCAGTTCCTCCATCTGTTGGAGCGGGTCGCCGTCGTTGAGGTGACCGGTGACGAGAAAATCCGGACCAGTGATTTTCGAGTTGTGGAAATACTGGCGTCCGGCGGATTTCGCGAGGAACTGGAAGATGTCATTGAGCCCGGCATCCTTGATGATGTAGCCCTCCTCGGACTTTTGCATTTCCTGCTTTTGCTGTTCCAACGGAGCGAACGGCGCGGCCGCGGGCGCGGCCGGATCTCCGGGATTCGCAGGAGCCGGCGGCGAAGGTGGCAGATCCGAGGGTGATGGGACTTCCGGAGCCGCGGGCACTCCGCCCGGTTGGCTCACCGGCGATGACTCGGGAAGGGAATTCCCGGCGGACGGTATGGACGGCAGGTCTCCGGCAGCAGCCACGGGTTCGATCAACGGATCGGCCGGAGTCTGAGCGTGGAGTAGTCCGGCCGCCAGGAAGGAGGCGGTGATGGAAAAGAAGTTCGCGGCTTTCATATCGTTTGGTTTTAAAATCTCAGAGTGGTTAGGGCGCGGAATCACCCGTTTCGAGTTCGATCGGAGCATTCGGACGATCCGGAACCATGCCGGGTGCCTGGATGCCTTCGCTGCCGTTGCCAGCCCTCATCCCGGGCGGAAGCATGTCTAACTGGCGCGTACCGGTCTCACCGGTTTCCGCATTCCGGAACGCGATCATGCGGGACGTAACGTCGGTCACCTGGACCCGGATGTGTTTGCCGCGCCAGATCAGTGCGATTTCCTCGCCTTGTTTGACCAAGCGGGTTCCCACGAGGAAACTGTTATCACGCGGCATGATCGTCGTGATGGTGATCAGCTGGATAATTTCCGATAGAGGCGTGGCCTTGGCGGGCGCGCTGCGCGAAACTTTCGCCACCGTGTTTTTCACTACCGGTGTGGAGTCTGGATCCTGAAAATGTCCGAACGGATCTTTTTCGCGTCCTCTCGCCGCGAACACCGAGGAAAGCGATCCAAGATAGGCCTCGAGCTCGGCGGAACCTACGTAACGGGAAGGAACGTTCGTGCTGACCACGGTTTCCTTCTCGGCAGCGGGCTTCGCGATTTTCACCACCTTTGGAGCGGGCGCGGCGGGCGTGATGATCTTGGTATCAAAGTTGGCGGCCGACTGGGCGAGCGCCGACGTGACCGAGATCAATCCCAGGCAGATGTAGTTCAGTTTTCCCATGCGGTGTAGGAGACTTGGAAGTTGAGGAGAGTGGATTGGCTTGCGCTCGGATCGATCTTGAGTTCCTGAAGCTGCAGTTGCGGCATGCGCGTCTCCAGTTCCAGAAATGCGCGCTGCATCGTCCGGAACGTGCCACGGAAAGCGATGCGAAGCTGGGTGGAAGTCTGTGCCGATACGGCACCGAAACCACCTTTGGTATTGGATGGATCGAATGCTGTTAGCTGATATTCCTTTTTCGGCAGGTGCTCGGCGATTTCACGAAGGCGTGTCGTCACCGTGCTGGCTGTTTCTTCCGAAAGCTGCGTGTTCCAACGCTCCATATGCTGGTGCTGGCGGGAAACCTGGGACTCGATCTCGAGGCCTGCCAGACGGCCTGCTTCATAGGTCTTGTAGTTCGTCAGCTTGTTTTCATATGAGGCCACCATTCTGGACTTCATCATGAAACAGAAGCCCACAACGGCAGCCGCGGCCACGATGGGCAGGACTAGTCCGAAAATCACGATCGGTTGGCGGTAAAGGTGCATGGCTCAGGGGGCTTTGGCTACGTTGATCGCCATCGGGTCGGTGGACTCGAAGCGCTGCGTGATGGTTAGATCGAAGGTGAATGGATAGGTGCTCTCGTCCTCATCGCTGGGCTCCTCGACCGGCACCGGCTTGTAAGTCCCGTTCTCCTGGGTGCGGACGTTGACGACGAGGTTCCGTTTCCCGATGGTCGTGTTGAACGAGCTGTTGCCGGTGATGCGGGCGATTTCGCCGAAGTGGGCGGAGACCCCTTCACTGGTATTGATCGTGTTAAGGTATTCAAGAGCCTCGTCACGCGCGTAGCCGGTGATCTTCCATTCCTTGGTGAATCCGATTTTGGCCTGGCCCGGAGCACTGTCAGGTTTCGTGACGTGACTGTAGGTCTTCACCAACATCCCGCTATTTTCGGCAAACATGCGGGAAAGCGACTCCATGTTGACCCATGCCTTCGAACGGTCATCCAACAAATTGTTCCAATGATCGGCCTTCTGCCTTTCATGAGTAAGTGCGGCCAGACGTGTTTTGGTGATCTGCGTCTGGGCTGGATCGAACGACCATTCGGGCTTGCGGATGATGTCGATCGCGCCAAAGGCGAAATAGGCAATGCACAGCACAGTGATGGCGAACACCGCGACCCGGGCAAGGCGCAGCATGCTGAGAAGCCTCATCTCGGAACGATTCGGGAAAATTTCCACGATGTCCTTCGGCGTGGGAAGGAAATCCTGAAGCGGCCATTTTTCATCCCGGAAGATTGTGAAGGTATGACTCTGGGGCTCGGTCGATGCGGTGCCCGCGGAACCGGCTGAAACTACCGGCTCGGCGCACCACGAAGGGAGTCGCTCGTTTTGGGCCAGTTGGATCACCTCGACGCGGCTGGTGGTGAAGGTGATCTTCAGATCCGCATCCAGCGTCGTGTCGACGTTGTTTCCTAACGGAACAAGGAAGAGGTCCGGATCGATGAACTCGAGCGAGGCATTCGTCGTCGCCAGCGCATTGCGGAAATTCGTCGGCCTGCGGAGGCCGCGATGTTGGAGCGTCCGGATCAGCCTGAGATCGGCATGCTCGTTGAAGAACGCCAGCGTGGTGAACCACGGATACTGGAGAATCGCCACGAACGACTTGCCCGGTGTCTGTACCAATACCTTGCTGAGCCCCATGATGGCGACTAACGGAGCGCTCAACGTATGCGTGACGACTGGAAAATTCTCATTTTCACCCGCCGTGCGGAATACGCTGATGACCGGTGCATACTGCCGCGAAATGGTGATCGTCGTACCGATGACCTCGCTGCCCGCAGCGGGATAAGGCATCACCCGCCAGGATGCCTGATCGGCCTGGATCGAGGAATCCGCTAGAATCGAACCCGGGTCAGCCAGAGCGGCATCCCGCAAAGTGGCAAGTGCGGCGGGATTGTCGAGTTCGGGCTTGAGTTCGGTCGTCGCGAACTCGTCGGCGACATGCAGGATGACTCCCAGCGATGTGGCTCCCGCCGAACGCGCCTGTCTCAGCGCTTCAGCGGCGACGGATTCGAGCTTGGCGGAATCGTGCAACGCACCCTCGCCGAGTGATGGACCCTGGGACCATTCGCCCTTTTTGCGGTCGTGATAGAAAGTGGTGATACCGCTGCCATCCGTCCGGATGTGCAGTTGGTAGTTGAGGTCAAGTGCCTCCTGATACCAGGCCGGATTCCGCGCACGCGTGGTGTTGCGCAGGATCGAACACGCCTGGGCATACTGCTGGAGTGCATTCAGAGACGCCGGATGTTTGAAAGTGGCCAAGAGACTGGAAAGTAAGGGACTTCATGGCGGATTGGGGGGCGGATCCGAAAAACGATTTTGATAGAAAATACGGCTCGCCCGCCATGGGCACGCGAGCCGTTGGAGTCAGAACTGGATTCCGTTGGAATTACCAGTCGCTGTAGCTGCCGGCTGTCGGCATGTAATATGTGTTAGGAGTCGCGTCGGAGGTTGCGGAACCCGCGACCGTGAGGTACAGGGTGCCGACTGTTGGTATCACCGTCGGTGCGAGGATCGTGTAGGTCAGACCGGCGCCACCTGGATGAAGGCCGGCGGTCGGGTTGTTCTGCATGAACTTGCCTGTTCCGAAGATATCCGTGGTAGCTACCGCACCGCCTTCAGCCACGCCGTTCATGTTCGCAAACGAGCGAACCGCTTGTTGGACGTTGCGGATGGTGAGGATGGAGGCC
>NZ_JBDSCX010000024.1:0-62365 GCF_039920825.1 Luteolibacter sp.
CGGTCAGCCACGCAATCATGCTTCACCCAACATTTCGAGGAGCGCTAGGGCGAAGGTATGGGCGACAGCTCGCGGGATAGCGAGGGATCGGGCACCGGGGAGGCCGAACAGGAGGCAGCTACCGAACGGCACAACGGTGATGCTGGGGCCGACCTCCTTGGCGCCCAAAAGGGTGACGGATTCGATTGGTGAGGCGGCGCGCTTGATCACGACAGGCATGCGGTTCCTTTGTTGTCTCAGCAGTTCGGTAGTTCGTTCGTGACCCACCCTACCACAGACGGGACGGGTGTGCAAGAGGTAGCACGACTTTTTAAAAAGTACTAGGTTTCCCAAGGGTACCCGTGCGCTGCGATGGGACAAAGTTCGGAAGTTTGTTGAATCCGCGATAGGGCGAGAAGATTTCCGAAGTTTTGAGACGTCGGCGCGGCGAGAGGGGGTTGTGTCGGACCCCATCGCCCCATCGCCCCACCCCATCGCCCCATCGCCCCATCGCCCCATCGCCCCATTCGGAGATATCCGTTAGATCGCCATCCACCGACCTCTCGCGCATCCAATTTATCGGTCAAACCGAAGGAGATCCCCAACCCTCTCTGCTCCAGCAACCGCAAAGCGGCCGATTCGCAGACTTGCCCCGGCAAACCCGGAGAGATATCGTCGGGCTCAGACAGAATACACTGTTCGGAAGGGAATTTAAGACCAGAAGCAATAACGGTATCCCCACCACGATTCCCATCAAGCCGCCTAACAATCCGTGATCACAATTTTCGCCCATACCACTAACTCCGACTGGACGAGTTTTACCTTCGCGCTCGTTGGTATTCTGATCGGAGGACTTGTCGCCCACACTTTCACCAAGGATAGGGACTCGCGGATGCAACGTATCATCCTCAAGCGTGAAGCCGACATCCGTAAGCGCGAGTTCCTTCGGCTCGTCGTCCGTGGTTGTTACCGCATTCAGAGACCCGCCACTCCTGACCACGATCCCGGAGATCCATGGATCGCCTACAACGAAGCCATCACCGAGATCAGCGCGGAGTTCGCCATGTGCGAGGGGGATTTCCCCGACGCGCCCCGCCTCCTGAGCGCCCTGCGCGCCGCAACAACCTTGGAGAAGGAGCAAGTGGAGGCCAAGGTGCGCGAGAGCGGCAAGAGTCACCGATGTATTCTTACTGGATTTCTCGCCGACATCAACGATGCCGCCTCCCCCGACAAATGAAGAATCCGAACAAGTCGAGACACAGCAACCGCCGTGAAGCTCCTCAGTTTCTTTTCCTTCGCTGCTCAACGGCGGCGGTGCGTGCTCTTTGACGTTGGGCAGAAAAAATGTTCACGAGACTCCGCAACCTCCCGCGAAAGACGAAAGCTATGATCCAAGGCTTTTCGTTTGCGATCCCGGCGGGAGTGGCCGCAATCCTCATGTTCTACGGAACATCGAAGTGGCCCAATGGTCCCATTAAGGAAGTCGAAGGCCGGTATGTGGACAAGGTTGGGAGTTCCGTTACCGAACAGTCGTATTCCGATTATTGGCACTGGGAGAACTATCTGATGATTGGGAGTGTAGCGGCATTCTTTTCGTTGTTGGTCGTAAGCTGGGTGATTGATCAACCTATCCCAATTCGTGGTGCCTCGTCGAAGAAACCATTCTGATCCAATGAAGCGAACAAGTCGAGACACAGCAACCCCTATCAGCGGCCCTGTTTACATGCTTTTCCCTAATTCCAACCTCAACCTCGTGATCGACGCTCGCTCCCGCTGATAGGGTTGCGTGCTCTTTGACGGCAGAGATATCAAACATGAAATCAGGCGTGATATTGTTCGGCGTATTCACTATTTGCGGCGTCGCGGGTTGCATAGAGAATCACCGCCCTCGTGGTTCAAGAATGGACAGAAAGCCGCCGTTTGCGTCGAAGGACTATTCTCTGACTGTTGGTGATCCAGGTCAACATTACCCTTCCTTGGTCCGAGTGAAGCGGGATGGAGTAGTTGTGTTTTCGGTTGTGGGAGAGAAGCCATTTGAGGTTGAAGCTGGGCCGGGAGAGCAGATTCCCGAGGGTGATTCGGATTTCTGTGGATTTGTTGTATCGAGTGATCCGCGGTCACAATCTGTCCACATTCGATCCTATGATCTGGGATCTCCAATAGATCAGGAGGCTGAACAAGCCAGTGGTCGTAACGGCGTACAACGCCCCTAATTCGCTTCTCTCTGGACGCTCAATCTCCCCCGTGCCGCACATCAAACGTTAGGCGAGAAATGATCCGACTCTTCCCAATCTGTCTGGCGCTCTTTTTCCTTGGTTGCTCCGGAACCGAGTGCGCCAACGAACCAATCACGGAAGTGGTATCGCCCGACGGAAGCAAGAAGATCGTCCTGTTCTCCCGGAATTGTGGCGCGACTACAGGTTTCAACACACAAGGAACGATCTTGAATCTGGGTGACGCGTTGCCGAATGAGTCCGGAAGCGCCTTCATCATCGACAGCGGATCTGCGAAGGTTTCTTGGGCAGGTGACTTCAAGATCGTCGTGACTCTTGAAGGCGGTGCCCGCGCATTCAAGAAGGAACCTTCCGACCGAGGGGTCGCCATCGAATACCAATCAAAATGAAGATGGCTAACAAGTCATGCGTGGAAACCGGCGATAACTTCTCAAATTGAATTCGAGCTTCCCGCCGCCGGGGCCACCACCCTAACGTTCGGTAAAGAAAATCATGAAACCGCCATCCTTCAAGCTGTGGATCAAGATTGGCGCACTAGTCCCGCTGCTATTCATCTGCATTTTCGTCGGTTTTGTATTCCCTGATTCGACGGTCTCCAAAGGTCTGAGTTTTGTGGCATCGGCCATATTGATTCCGCTCTGTCTGATGGGTGGTATCATGGGAGTGCTCCTCTCCATGAATCGTCTTTTTTTCAGATGTCCATTCTGCTCGGCAAAGTCTCGCGCAATCGGAGGCGGCGGACGATGCTTATGGATCGAGTGCCCGACTTGCGGCGTTATTTCCGGGACATTTTCAAGATTCCCACCACTTACCTGGCGAATTGAAAAAGAAACCGATCAAGGCGGAGACGGCGAAGCCGGGGAAGACGTCTGATTGAATTCGAGCTAGTTACCGGCGTGGCATTCCTAAAACACTCACCGCACCCGGTTCGCCGCTTTTTCCACCCATGGCTGGAACTCTGGCGGAATCGGGGCTTCGAAGCGGAGCGATTTCTTGGTGACGGGGTGGTCGAAGGCAAGCCGCCAGGCGTGGAGCATGAGGCGGCCGGTTAGTTCGGAGGTTTTGCTGGGCTTGCCGTAGATGGGATCGCCGACTAACGGGGTCCCCTTATGGTGCATGTGGACGCGGATCTGATGGGTGCGGCCGGTGTGGAGATGGCAGAGGACGAGGGCGGTGATGCTGGCGGCGTCAGTGGCCAGGATTTCGTAATCGGTGATGGCGGTTTTCCCACCGGGTGGATTGACGACGGCCATCTTCTGGCGGTTCACTGGGTGGCGGCCGATGTGAGTGAAGATGCTGTCCTTTTCCGGCTTGGGGACGCCCTGGGTGACTGCCAGATAGAGTTTCTCCATGGAGCTGCGCTCGGAGAACTGGGTGACGAGGGATTGGTGGGCGACGTCGGATTTCGCGACGACGAGGCAGCCGGAGGTATCCTTGTCGAGGCGGTGGACGATGCCGGGGCGCTCGACGCCGCCGATGCCGGAGAGTTTGCCTTTGCAATGATGGAGGAGGGCGTTGACGAGGGTGCCGTCGGGATTTCCCGGGGCGGGGTGGACGACCATGCCGGGGGCTTTGTTGAGGACGACGAGGTCATCGTCCTCGTAAATGATGTCGAGCGGGATGTCCTGCGGGGCGTTGTCGAGCGGGACGGCTTCGGGGAGGACGACGGTGATGCGGTCGCCGAGTTTCACGGCGTCGCGGGGCTTGGCGGGGTGGCCGTTGACCTGGATGAATTGCTCGCGGATGAGGGTCTGGATGCGCGAGCGCGACAGATCGGCAAGGCGGGCGGCGAGAAAGGCGTCGATGCGCTCGCCCGGACTGTCTTCGACTAGGATTTCCACGGCGGCAGTGTCTCCGGCAGAAAATGTGCCGCAAGTTTCAAGTTTTCACCCAAGCACGCCGTAGATAGCCTATGCCCATGCCGGAGCGCTCAGAGACCATCGCCTATTGCCATTCTTGCGGAAGTCCGATGAACGTCGCTGCGGTCGCTCCCTTTTCCAACGTCACCTGCCCGTCCTGCGGCAAGCACACGCGGGTGAAACGGGAATTCGGGCCCTACACGCTGGTCCGCCGTCATGCGGTGGGCGGGATGAGTATGGTTTTCGTCGCCCACGACCACACGCTCGACCGCGAGGTGGCGTTGAAAATTCTCAGCGAGGAGTATTCGTCGGATGAGCGGCGGGTCACTGCGTTCGAGGAAGAAGCGCGGATCACGGCGTCGTTCAGCCACCCGAATGTCGTTCGCGTGCTGACGACGGGGAAGGCGTTCGGGCGCTTGTATATCGCGATGGAGTTGGTGCCGGGCGGGCATTTCGAACATCAGATCCGGGAGAAGGGGAAAATTTCCGAACTGGAAATGCTGCCGCTGGCCATCGAGGTGGCGGAAGGACTCAAGGCCGCGCATGCCGCCGGATTGATCCACCGCGACATCAAGCCGGGAAACATCCTGCTCGACGCGGAGGGACATGCGAAGATCGTGGACTTCGGTCTCGCGCTCGTGACCCAAGGCGGCAAGGCGCAGGCCACGGAAATCTGGGCCACGCCCTACTACGTTCCGCCGGAAACCATCGAAGGCTATCCGGAGGATTTCCGCTCCGACATCTATGCCTTCGGCGCGACTCTCTATCATGCGCTGGCGGGACAGCCATCGTGTGGCGAGGAATCGATGGGAACCAGCGTTCTGCGGGAGGCGAAGAAAAAAGTCATCCCGCTGGGCGAGCTGGAGCCGACCCTATCAGCAGGCACTTGTGCGATTGTCGAGAAGGCGATGGCCTATTCGCCCGACAACCGGTTTTCGTCGTATGAAGAGATGATCGCGATGCTCCAGGGGGCGTTGAAACGATTGGTCACCAACGGCTCGGGAGTCACTGAAACGTCCGGCAGCGCCGCCAAACGCCGGGCGATGAAAAAGCAGACGGAGCGGATCACGCTGGCCGCCGCAGCGGTTGTTTTGTTAGGTGCGGTTTCAGGCGGAATCTGGTGGGTGACGCGCAAGGAGCCGCAACCGGAAGCGAAGACGCCGGTGGTTCATCTGCCGTCTCCCGAAGGACCGGATCCGGATACTGTTAACACTTCCGCCACCGAGATTGCAAAGAGCTACCGCGAAGCACGGGCTGCCGTCGAAGCGGGTGAATTCAGCAAGGCTGCTGAAGAATTCGTGAAGCTGCGCGAAAACCCCTCAGTGCAGGAGCCGACCCGGACATGGGCCGGAGTCGAGGCGGTGGTCGCTCATTTCCTCGATGGCGAATCCGCCAAGGCCAAGGTGGAGGCGAAAGCAACCGCCCTTCACGCGCGCTCGCTGACCGAGGATGCCACGCGGCTGAATGATTTCCTAATCAAGGTGCTGGACCAATCGCAAGGGCTGCCCGCCGTTTCCTCGAAAGAGTTGGATACTGCAACGGGTGACGCGCCGCATGTCATGGCATGGATGGTTGCGGGTTTGAAAAACTGGGAACAAGGAATGTCTAACGAAGCCAAGGCCTATTTCGGCGCTGTCGCTTCCGCCAAACTCTCTGCGGACGACTCGTGGCTCGAACTCTATCAAAAATTTGCACGGGACTATCTGGACGACGGCTCGCGACTTTCCGAAGCGGTGTTTGAAAAACTCCCTGCCGACGTGGCCGGATGTGAGTCCGCGGTGGCCGAGCTCGACAAAATTGTCGCTACCTTGAAAACCCGGGGCCGCGCCCGGTTCAACGTGCGGGCGTGGCAACTGGATCTCGCGAAACACGCGAAACTGCTAGCAGCTCCCAAGCCCGCCCCGACACCACCAGCGGCCTCCGCGTCCGAGGCATTGGATCTAACTGCGGTGATGGCGAAGCTCGGCGAATTCGCCGCCGACTGCCGGTTTTCCGATGCCGTCGCGTTTATCAAATCATTGCCTGCGGATCCGGAAGGGGCTACGCGTGCCTCGCTGCTGATGGTGGCCGAGTCTTCCGCAGTGTTTCTATCAGACCTGGAGGAGGATCTCGCGAAGCAACCGATGACCGGGGAGTTTTCTCTGAAATCAGGAGAAACCGCTCGTAAAATTTCGATCGACCCGCAGGGAGGACTCCTGATTCTGGACACCGCCGGCACCAGCCGCTCCGCAAAGTGGGGAGATTTCTCCGCCGATGCGATCATCGGACTCCACCGGATTTTCGTAGCGATCCCGAAGAGCGAGTTCGAGCGGGTAAGGCGGCATGAATGCGCGATTTCCTACGACTGGCTCGCCGGAAACCGAGAACGCGCCCTAGCGGTTGCGGGGGTTCTCTCGCAGGGAAGTCCGGAGTTCAAACAGCACTGGGAAACGGTTTCCAGCGGTCTGCCGAAGTGAGTCAGAGCGATTTCAAATAGGCGACCAGTTGATCGACCTGCTCGTCAGTTAGGGGAAGCGCCGGCATGGCGGGGGCGAATCCTTTGACCACATGAAGCTGTGGCTGTTTGATCGAGGAGCGCAGGTAGGTTTCGTCCGCCAGGATTTTCGAATCATCCGCCATGATCTGGGTGGATCCGAAAATCCCCTTCAGATCAGGAGCGATTGGCGACCCTCCGGCAAGGTGGCAGTTCGCGCAGGTCTGGCTGACAAACAGTTTGGCTCCATCACTGACTCCGGATGCCTTGGTGGTGGGATCGGGCATCGCGAGCAGGGAACCGATGAGAAAACAGGCAAGGATGAACGTCGCGAAGATCGAGGCGAGCCAGTGCTTGAAATAATACCGTGAGTTCATCAGGTGCTTCACCGCCATCAGCGCGATGAGGATGACAGCGAGGATCGGCACGTTTTGTGCGGCGCTGGTGAGTTGCGGAAAGTGCGCGCTCAACATCATGAACAGGACCGGGAAGGTCATGTAGTGATTGTGCATTGAGCGGGTTTTCGCCTGCTTGCCGTATTTCATATCATGCGGCAGTCCGGCCAGCAGCGACTTCATGAATTTTTTCTGATTCTGGATGATGTGGAAAAATACATTCGACGACATCGAGGATCCCAGCATTGCGCCGATCTGGAGAAACACCGCGCGGCCGTTGAAATATTGTTTGAAGAGGAAAGCCGCCGCGATGAGCAGGACAAGCGTCAGCGGGACTGTGATCTTCGGATGATCCTTCAGTTTGGTGTTCCAGAGGGTGTTGTAAATCAGCCACCAGCCGACGATGCCGCCCGCGCTGAGGGCGATGGCGCGCCAGCCCGTTAGGTCGGTCTTCGTCGCATCGACGAGTGCCGCTCCGCCGTGGATGTAGAATACGGAAACCAGCAGCAGCACACCACTGATCCACGTCGTATAGGACTGCCACATGAACCAGTGCAACGGCACGGGAATGGCCTGCGGGTTGATGATCCTTTTCTGCAGATGGAACACGCCGCCGCCGTGGAGCATATCGAGATGTCCGAGCAGGTCGGGCTTTTCCCCGGTTTCGTCAGGCTGGGGGGCGATCAGGTTCAGCTCCATCCACGTGAAGAGGAGCGAGTTGCCGATCCACATAATCGCGGCCAGCACGTGGACGAAACGGAATACCACACTCAGCCAGCCTGCGATTTCAGATTCCATGGGTCGTGATTGAATAGAGCACCCGGCATACCAATATGACGGGACCAAGGAGAGGCTTTCTATTTGATTTCCAGTGCCTTCACGCCCTCGTTGGTGATTTTGACTGGTTGGATCAGGCCTTTTTCATCGAAGTGCATTTCGTCGATGCAGGTTTCCCGCGAGTTGGCATCGGTCTCCGTCAACGGCCGGCGATGGTAAACCGCGAACCAGCGGTCCTTGCCCGGGATGTGGATCACCGAGTGGTGCCCGGCTCCAGTCGCGATGGCGGGATCTTGCTGGATGATTTTCGCGATCCGCGTGAACGGCCCGAACGGAGAATCCGCCATTGCATAGGCCACACTGTAGTTGGGGCCGGTCCAGCCGCCTTCGGACCACATGAAATAATACTTCCCGTTGCGGATGAACATGCACGGTCCCTCGACATAACCTTGCGGAGTGATCTCCTTGAAAACCGTGCCGTCGGCCTGCGGGACGAAGCCAGTGAGATCGGCGTTGAGCTTGGCGATGTTGCAATGCCGCCAGCCGCCGTAGATCAGATAGTGGCTGCCGTCCGCGTCTTTGAAAACGTATTGATCGATCGGTTGCGCGCCGTTGTGGAATTTATCCACTAACGGTTTTCCCAGATAGTCTTTGTAGGGGCCTTCGGGTTTGTCCGCCACGGCGATGCCGATGCCGCCTTCCTGCTGATCGTTCTGGATGTCGTTCGCTCCGAAAAACAGATAATACTTTCCGTCCTTGCGAATGATCGACGGCGCCCACATCGCGCGCTTCGCCCACTTGATTTCCTTGGTGCTGAGAATGTTCTCATGCTTCGTCCACTTCACCAGATCGGTGGAGGAGAATGCGTCAAAGTGCAGTTGCTTGTCGTAGGGCGCGGAGAACGTCGGATAGATCCAACAGGTATTTTCGAAAATGATACCTTCGGGATCGGCATACCAGCCGGGGAACACGGGATTGCTCGCGTTCGCATTCAAGCAAGTGGAGGCCATGGCAAGGGCGATGATTTGGGGAAACATTTTTTCAAATCGCATATCGCGATCTTCGGCAAATGTCGCACGGTGTAAAGTCCCGGTCAGTCGGGAAAATTCAAGCCCGCGAAAACCACGAAACCTCATCCGCGGAGAGGTGGCGGTATTTTCCTTCCGGCAGGGATTCATTCAGCACCAACGGGCCGATCTGTTCTCGGTGCAGGCTGAGCACTTGGTTTCCCACGGCATGAAACATCCGCTTCACCTGATGGTAGCGGCCTTCGTGGATCGTGAGAAGAGCCTTCCGCTCACTGAGAATTTCCAAAACCGCAGGCCGGGTGGTCAAGTCCTCATAAGCGAAATAGATTCCTGCTGCGAAAAGCGTCGCCGTTTCCGGGGAAATTGCTTCGCGCGTCGTTACCCGGTAAATCTTGGGAATTTCTTCGACGGGTTCCGTGACCCGTTTCGACCAGCGGCCGTCATTGGTCAGCAAAAGCAAGCCGGTGCTCGCCCGGTCGAGGCGGCCGGCGAGATGAAGCTCGGCACGCAACGGGTGATCGATCAGCTCGATCACCGTCGGATGAAGCGGGTCGGTCGTCGCGCTGAGATAACCCGCCGGTTTGTGAAGCATCAGATAGATGGCTTCGTGCGACTGGAGGATTTCATCATCAAGTTCGATCCAGCTGAAGCGGTCGATTTTCCGCAGGCCGTTGGTTTCGATTTCGCCATCCAGTTTCACCCGACCATCCGCTAACAAACGCACGACTTCCTTCCCGGAATGAATGCCGCGGCGGATGAGAAAACGATCGAGACGCATGGGGAAATCAATCGACGGACACTTCGTGATACTCCAGCGCCCATTCCCTCATGAAGCGGACGCGGTTCGGAGTGATCCGGTAGATGATCAGCTCGGGATTGTCGATGGAACCGAGGTAGGAGCGGAGCAGGGGATTCTTGTTCCAGATCGATTCCAGCACTTCACGATCGGTGACGATTCCGGCGGTGCCGGTGATGCGGACCTGATCGTGATTGTCCGCCAGATAACAGAGTTCGACCCTGTCGTTCGCGGCGATTTCACAGGTTTTTCCATAGGAACGGAGATTCGCGATGTGAACCGTGAAGCGTTCCGTTCCCACCGGTGACACCGGCCTCAAGCGAGGCTGTTCGCCGTCAAGGGTTGCAAGCATCGGGAACTTCGCGGAAGCCATCGTGGCGATGGCCAGATCCGCGAGTTCGGATGGATCGATGGGTTTTGGATGGGGCTTTGCCATTGCGGATAGGTGAGGAGCCTCCGAAGAGTTTAGCAAGAGACCCAAACCGTTTGCCCATTGACGGAGATTTTCTTTCTACCGGGCGAAAGGGGGCGGCCAAGATGCTCCGATATCTGGCGATAGGCTTCTTCGGAGGAAATCGAGCGCCGAGAGGATAGTATTCGTGCCATCCGCTCCTCGCTGATCAAAGGGATAACGGATAATTGTGGTGGTTGGCTCGTTTTCACTGCCAATGATCTTGCCCTTGAGACGGGCTTTTTCAAGCACTGAGCAGGGCTGACGTGCCGTCACCCGTGACCGACACTCTTATGTCTCCTCGTCTTTACCGCAGCACTGCTTGAATTTCTTGCCGGAACCACAGGGGCAGGTGGCGTTGCGGCCGGTGGTTTCGATGGAGAAACTTGGCTTCCGTTTCGGCAGGTTGAGCTTGAGCGTGGTTCCTGCCGGGGAAGGCATCGAGGACGGATCGAGATTCGCGGAACTGCCGGATACGCCGACATTGTCCTGAGTCAACGCGGCTTCACCACCGTGGAGTTGTTGCGGCGCGTTGTGAAGCTGTTGGAGGAACGCTTCGAGATTCGCGGCGGAGCGGAAGAGGTTTTGAAGGGCTTCCTGTTTGATGGAGTCCATCAAGGTGACGAAGAGGTTGTAGGCTTCGTTCTTATACTCGATGAGCGGATCCTTCTGACCTTGGGCACGGAGGCCGACGCCTTCGCGGAGAGCGTCCATGTTGTAAAGGTGCGCCTGCCATTGCTTGTCGATGGCGACGAGCACCATGCGGCGTTCTTCCTGATCGAGCACTTCCATCGGCAGATCGCCGACGCGGGTTTCGTAGACGGCCTTGACCTTGTCCACGAGCAGCGCGGAAATGGCCTCCTCATTCTGAGCGTTGAGGAAATCATCCGCAGTCACACTAACCGGCAGGGTGGCGTTCACCCAGTGCATGAGTTCGTTGTAATCGGGCTCGCGGTCATCGCGATCCGACATGTATTCGTGAACCTTGGCGGGAATCGTTTCGTCGATGATCTCATTGACGAGGTCGCGCGGGACCTCGGTAGTTAGAACCTCGTTGCGATAGCCGTAAACGACCTCGCGCTGCATGTTCATCACGTCGTCGAAATCGAGCACGCGCTTGCGGCCGGTGTAGTCGCGTTGCTCGACGCGCTTCTGGGCGGTTTCCACGGAGCGGTTGAGCCAAGAATGTTCGAGGGCTTCACCTTCCTTCATGCCGAAACGTTCCATCATCTGGGTCATGCGGTCGGCGGCGGCGAAATTCCGCATCAGGTCGTCCTCGAAGGAAATGAAGAATTGCGAACGGCCCGGGTCTCCCTGACGGGAACAACGGCCGCGGAGCTGGCGGTCGATCCGGCGGGATTGGTGGCGCTCGGTGCCGATGACGAAAAGTCCGCCAGCTTCGGGAACACCAGGGGCGAGTTTGATGTCGGTGCCGCGCCCGGCCATGTTGGTCGAAACGGTGACAGCGCCGAGCTGGCCAGCTCCGGAAACGATTTCAGCTTCCTGCGCGTGGAATTTCGCGTTGAGGACGGAGTGAGGGATTTTCGCGCGCTTGAGCATCCGGGCAAGCGTTTCCGACGATTCCACGGACGCGGTGCCGACGAGAACCGGCTGGCCCTTGGCGTGGGCTTCCTCGATTTTCGCGATGACCGCGTTGAACTTTTCGCGGCGCGTCTTGAACACCTGGTCGTTTTCATCGACGCGGATGTTAGATGTGTTGGTCGGGATCGGCAGCACGTCGAGGCGATAGATGTCGTGGAACTCGGCGGCCTCCGTTTCGGCGGTGCCGGTCATGCCCGCGAGCTTTTCATAGAGGCGGAAATAGTTCTGGATCGTGATAGTCGCAAAGGTCTGGGTTTCCTTTTCGATGGAAACGTTTTCCTTGGCTTCGACCGCCTGATGGAGTCCGTCGGACCAACGGCGGCCCGGCATTTCACGGCCGGTGTTTTCATCGACGATGATGACTTTGTCGTCCTTGACCACGTATTGGACGTCCTTTTCGAAAACGCAATACGCCTTGAGAAGCTGTGAGATGTTATGGATTTTTTCCGCTTGGGAATCCATGCGGACCTGGAGCGCGTCCTTGGCGGCGAGCTTTTGTTCCTCGTCCAGGCTGCGGTCGGTGTCGATGTCGGCATAGAGTGTGCCGAGGTCGGGAAGTGTGAAGGATTCCGGATCGCCGGGTGATAGATATTCGCGGCCCATCTCCATCAGGTCGGAGTCGTGGCCTTTTTCGTCGATGACGAAATAGAGCTCTTCCTTGAGTTCGAAGAGTTCCTTCTTCTGCGCGTCCTGGTGGAAGGAGAGTTCCGCTTTCTCCAACAGCTTGCGCATTTCCGGGTCTTCCATGAAACGCATGAGCTGGCGGTTGCGCGGCTGGCCGAGTTTCAGTTTGAAAAGCGCGCGTCCGGCGCTGGTCGGATCTCCTGCTTCGAGCAGTTGCTTGCCTTCGGCGGCGAGGTTGTTGCAGAGCTCGGTTTGCTTCTTCACCAGCAGCTCGACGAGCGGCTTGTATTTGTCGAACTGATGGGACGACTGGGTGGAAGGGCCTGAAATGATCAGCGGGGTCCGCGCTTCGTCAATGAGGATGGAGTCCACTTCGTCGATAATGGCGAGGTAGTGGCGGCGCTGGACCTGCTCGTCCTTGGTGGACGCCATGCCGTTGTCGCGGAGATAGTCGAAGCCGAACTCGGCGTTGGTGCCGTAGGTAATGTCGCAGGAATATTCGGCGCGGCGCTCCCACGGAGGCATTTGATTCTGGATACAACCGACGGTTAGGCCGAGGAAACGGAACAAGGTGCCCATCCACTCGGAGTCGCGTTTCGCGAGGTAGTCGTTGACCGTGACGACGTGGACGCCCAAGCCTGTTAGTGCGTTCAGATAGACCGGCAGGGTGGCGACCAGGGTCTTGCCTTCACCGGTTTGCATTTCCGCGATCATGCCGCGGTGAAGAGCGATGCCGCCGATGAGCTGCACATCGAAATGGATCATTTCCCAAGTCAACGGACGCTCGCTAACGAGAATCTCCTGACCACAAAGACGACGCGCTCCGTTTTTGACGACGGCATAGGCTTCGGGAAGAATCCGCTCAAGGTAGCGGGCACGGGATTTTCCGAATTCGCTTTCGATTTCATGAAACGCCGCCTTCGCCGCTTCGATGGATTCGAACGTCGCGAGGATGGTGGACGGCAGCGACGGGAATTCCGAACGCAGCGGCGCGAGACGGGCTTCGAGTGCTTCGGCGGTGGTGCGGAGTTCCGCATCGTCCATGCGTTGGATCATCGGTCTCGCCGGAGCATCGAGCACATGATAGCGGGCCAAGTGGGCCTGCCACGTCGCAGTGAATTCGAGGAGTTTCTCAACGGGCTCGCGTTGCAGAGCTTCCTCGATTTCATTGATACGGGCCACCGTCGGACGGATGCGGCGCACTTCGCGCTGGTTCTTGCTGCCGACGATTTTTTGGAGAATCCACTTGATCATATAGGAAGGGGTAGGGCGGGATCACCCGCCGGGCTGGAGGCGATACACCAGCATTCGGACGGGTGCAAGCGCTAGGAAAGGGCGTAAACGAAGGGGTCAGATCGACATCGCCTGGAACCCGCCGTCCACGATCATTTCCATGCCGGTGATGAACGATCCGGCCTTGGCGGAGGCGAGAAGAAGCGTCGCGCCGATGAGTTCGTCGGCGTTGCCGAAACGCGAGGCGGGGGTTTGGCGGAGAATGTCGAGTACTCGGGTTTCGTCGAGGACCTTGCGGTTTTGTTCGGCGGGGAAAAAGCCGGGAACGAGCGTGTTCACGCGGATGTCCCTGTCCGCCCATTCGCGGGCGAGGTTGCGGGTGAGATTGTGCACCGCAGCTTTCGACGCGGAGTAGGTGAAGACGCGGGAAAGAGGATTGAGTCCGGAAATCGAGCCGAGATTGATGATCGATGCGGGCCGGGCTTCATCGACGAAGTATTGTCCGAAAACCTGACACGCCCGGAAAACGGCGGACAGATTGGTATCGATGATTTTCTGGTATTCCTCTTCCGGGATTTCGAGAAACGGGGTGGGGGAATTCGTTCCCGCACCGTTGATCAGGATGTCCACCTGGCCGGAACGATCCAAGACGGTTTCCAGCAAAGCGTGGAGAGACTCACGCGACGTTACATCGACCGGGACGAAATAACCTTTTCCGCCGTAGGACTCGATTTCCGCAAGCCGCTTTTCGGCCTTTTCCGGGATCCGTCCGCCGAGCACGACTTCCGCTCCGGCACGGGCGAGGCCGACGGCCATCGTTCCGCAAAGTTCACCGGTCCCGCCGATGATGACAGCGGTCTTCCCGGAAAGGTCGAAGAGATCCTTGAGAAATGGAGCGGTTTGCATGGCTGGAGTTTTGTGGGATTCGCGGCTGGTGCCAAGTACGGAATCAGGCATGGAATCGCCCGAGATCAGTGTTCGGAAAAAAGAAAGCCACCGGGCCGCAGGGGCGCGATGGCTTTTAATGAGTTATCTATGTTAGATGTGGTCAGCGAGAAAGCTTCGGACCGACGTGGGTTCCCTGCCCGTGAGATCACGCACCGCGGTGGTGAGGACTTCAAGTTCTCCGTTTGCCTGCGCTGTATCGAAGGTGGCGAGCAGGCGGGCGAAAATGTCCGGTATGCCTGCCTTCTTGAGAGCATCCGTCAGGCTGGCTTCGTCAATGCCGATGGCGGCCACGGGTTTGCTGGACAGTTCGCTGATGATGGCCGCCATTTCGTTGCGATCCAGCAGCTCTGGACCGCTGATCTCGACAATTTGATCACCGGTGAAATCCGATTCTAGCGCGGCAGCGGCTGCGCGCGCGCAATCCTCACGGGTAACCAAGGCGATCTTGCCATCTGCGGCGGCGTGGAACCATTGACCAGAGGCGAGGATTTGGGGCAACGACATCAGCAGACTGTCAACGTAGAGAGTGTTGCGCAGGATGGTGTGGCTGAGTCCGGAGGCGACAATGGCCTGCTCGGTTTCGTAGTGATCCAGGAGGGCGATGGAGGCGGAATCCGGGGCCGCGCTGACGGCGGATGTGTAGAGGATGTGTTTCACCCCGGCTGCCTTTGCAGCCTTGATGGCGGCAGTGTGCTGGATGAGCCGGCGGCCGGGCTGGTCGATGGAATCCGTACTGACGATCAACAGTCGGTCCACTCCTTCAAAGGCGGTGGCGAGTGTTTCCGGGCGATTGAAATCAACGGCCCTTGCTTCCGCTCCTTTCGCGACGAGATCCGCGAGTTTTTCCGGATCGCGGGATCCGGCGATGATGCGGCCTTTTCCAGAGGAGATGAGGAATTCGACGGTCAAGTGGCCGAGTTGGCCGGAGGCTCCGGTGACAAGTAGGGTGGGGCGAGTGCTCATGATGGTGTTGTGGTTTGACGGGATGGACCGAACCCGGTAACTTTTTCGGGGTCGGTTACTAAAAGATACCGAGTCTGGAGATTTCCCACAAGAGGGGTCTTTTTTGTCATTGGGTTACGTCGGAGTAACCGTCCCGCAATCCAACCTATTGCCTCCATGCAACTGAACTTTCCACCTGTCGAAAAAGGCAGCGATCACGCTCTTGAATGCCCCGTCCGTGATGTGTTGGATCGCATCGGCGATCGCTGGAGCCTGTTGGTTCTGGCGACGCTTTCCCGCGGCACGATGCGGTTCACCGTCCTGAAGCGGGCGGTGGGCGATATTTCACAGCGCATGCTCGCGCAAACCCTGCGGACCTTGGAACAGGACGGCCTGATCACCCGCAAGGTCTATCCGAGTATCCCGCCCAAGGTGGAATACACGCTCACCGGGCTGGGCGAGTCGTTATTGGAAATTCTCGTCCCGCTCTTTCATTGGGCGGAGAAGCACCATGGTGAGGTGAAAACGGCGAGAGCAGCCTATGTCCCGCCGGAGTCGTCCCTGTGAACCGCTCCGAAAATGGGGTTTGTCCGGACGGTGAATGACAGGCAAAAAAGCTGCGTGCTGCTCGCTGAAAACATCCCTTGGTTTGCCGCGGCCTCGCGCCGCAAGCGCTGGCTGGTCGGTGTCTCGGGCGGGGCGGACTCGGTGGCGCTGCTGCATTTGTTGGTTGGGGCGGGTTTCAAGGATGTCGTGGTTTGCCACCTTGACCACGGCCTGCGCGGGCGTGCATCGACGGAAGATGCGAAATTCGTCGGCCGTCTGGCGAAAAATCTGGGACTCGAATTTGAAACGGCACGGATCGACGTCACGGCGCAGATGAATTCCGACGGCGAATCGATGGAGACCGCGGCGAGAAACGCACGGCACGAATTTTTCGGGAATTGCGCGAAAAAACATCGTTGCTCGCGGATCCTTCTCGCGCATCACGCGGACGATCAGGCTGAAACGGTTTTATGGAATCTCCTGCGTGGTTCCCACGGCCTCAGGGGTATGAAAGCGGAGCAAACACTGACGACGAAATCCGGTGTCGCGCTGCAACTGATCCGGCCGCTGTTAGGGGTGCGCCGGGAACAACTGACGGAATGGTTGGTGGCGAACGGCCATCGCTGGCGTGAGGATGCGAGCAATGCCATGCCCGTTGCCGTTAGGAACCGCCTTCGAAATGAAGTTCTGCCGCTTCTGGCGGAAATCTCAAACCGTGATGCAGCTTTTTCCCTTATTCGGGGAGCTGCCGAAACCGAAGAACTCGACCAGCTGGAATCCTGGGCGCTCGATCAGGTGAAAGTCCTCGATCCGCAAGGACGTCTGCATCTGCCGGTCCTCCGATCACTGCCGATCGCACTGCAGCGAGCCGCGCTGCGGAAATTTCTGCAAGGCCACGGCATTCCGTCACCTTCGCGAGATTTATTAGATCGGGGGCTTGGCCTGCTGGACACCGGTGGTCCCGCCGTGCTGAATCTCCCCGGTGGAAAATGGCTCAAGCGGCGCGAGGGTCGATTGTTCTTCGGGAGTTAGGTTATGATTGCCGCCGCCCCACCAGATTTGTTCGAAATCATTCGGCGGTTTCTCCGCCTGTCGGATCAGCCCGTCCGCGAGCACGGCGTTCCATGGATTCATTTTTCCGCCCATCGACTCGATGACCTGGGCCGTCCAGATATTGCAAATCCGCGGGATAAAATACACATGCCGGGACTCCAGTAGAACGCCACCACCCCAGCTTGACGTGCCGCAGACGATCGGCCTGCCATCGGAACCTTGTTTGCTGCAATTGTTCAGGAACGCTGCGACATCCCTGCCTCTTCCACGGGCGACGAGCTTCCGCCAGATCCGCTGATAGGGACAGACTTCGGTGACGTTCCAATTCGCCGGGATGAGCTCCATCACCGAGGGCGATGGCGTGAAGAGCGCCATGAAAAATTTCCCCGGCGAGTGCAGGCCTTTTTCCACGTAGGCTGTCCGATTGCCCCAGCTCAGGGTGACGTATTTGGGATTTCCAAATCCCTTCGGAGGAATAAAGCCGGACTCGATCAGCCAGTCGTACGGGAACACCATCCCGGTGTGCAGCTTGTCGGAAATCAACCAGACCAGCACATCCGGGTTCTTCCTGCCCTTGTCCGGAACGAAATCCGGATCCCGCGCCGCTGCCTGATAGGACGGCTTGGGAACGTCGGGCAGCCGGATGCCGCACGACCCTAACGAGACCATCGTCAGGATGGCCAGGGCCAGCTTTCCAATGCGACCGGCGCTCGGCATCAGGCGGGAAGGAACGAGCAGATGTATTCGCAAATGCCGTCGATCACCTTGATCGTGAATCCGCTGTTACCGGCGACGTCGAAGGCGGTGCCTGCCTCGATCGTGATGACCTCGGTGGTACCGTCCAGAATCACCTCGCAGGCGCCGGCAATGATTTCCATCCGCTCCGGAGCGGCAGTGCCGAAATGAAATTTTCCGGGATAAATCAGTCCGAGGGTTTTCTTGGTGCCGTCCGCGAAATGTACGGTGTGGGAAACGACGCGGCCGTCGAAATAGACATTGGCTTTGGCATCGACGGTGACATTGGAGAACGAAGACATGGTGATATCGGTATAAGTTAGAAGTTATTCAGTGGGCAGGCCGGCTTCCTTCCACGACTCCCAGCCGCCTGTCAGCGTGGAAGAGGAGTAGCCGTTGTCCGCCAGATGGATTGCGACGGTGCGGGCGTCAGGGCAGAGGAGATTCGTGCAGTAAACGACGATCGGTGTTTTCGAGGCGATGGAGGCCTTGATTTCGGATTCACGCTTGGCGATTTCCGCATCGCAACCGGATTTCGGCATGCTGATGGCCCCGGGAATGTGTCCCAGATGATAGAAAAACGCCGGACGGGCGTCGTACAGCAGGACCTTGCCGGATTGCTGGAGCGTGAAGAAATCCGGGATGGAAATCGACGTGATCTTGCCCCGGCCGTTCATCCGCACGGATTTGTGCGGAGCGGCGGGAGTTTCCTTCGCCGCAACCGGCGGTTTCGCCGGAGCCTCATGCGCGGATGGGGCACATGAGGAAGTTCCGATCAGCATCGCCAAGGCGGAAAGCCTGAAGCTGGTCGAAGTCATTTGCCGATTTTGATCAACTCGATGTCGAAAACGAGGAGTCCGCCGGGACGGCCACCACCGGGATTCTCACCGTAGGCGATCTCCGCAGGGATCCAGAAGCGGCGCTTTTCGCCTTCCACCATGAGTTGGACACCTTCGGTCCAGCCCTTGATCACGCCATCGAGTGGGAAGCTGGTGGGCTCCCCGCGTTTGACGGAGCTATCGAAAAGTTTTCCATCGGTGGTCCAGCCAGAGTAGTGGACCGTGACGGTATCCGTGGCCTTCGGATGAGCGCTGCCAGTTCCCTTTGTGAGAACTTTGGAGGCGAGGCCGGACGCGGTTTTTTCCGCATCGGCAGGAGCCGCAGCCACATCGGAGGGAGTGGCGGGAGCCGGGATGCCTTCCTTGATGGAAACCAATTCCGCTTCCACGACCAAGCCGCCTGCGGGGACACCTTCCGGCGGATGCTCGCCGAATGCCAGTTTCGTGGGAATCCACATTTGGCGCTTCTCTCCGGTCACCATCAGCTTGATGCCTTCGGCGAGGCCGCCGATACGGAGGGAATCCAAAGGAATGTCTGCGGGGCCGCCGCCCTGCTGGGCTGTGCTTTGAAGAAGTTGGCCCTCGGTGCTCCAGAGCGAGAGATTGAGTTTCACGGTGTCGCTGTCCTTCGGATGCGCGCTGCCGGTTCCTTTCGTGAGTGTCTTCGAGGTGAGGCCGGAAGCTGATTTTTCAGCGTCCGCAGGAGCGGCGGCGAGATCTGCGGGTGGGGTGGGGGGCTTGGGAGCCTGTTTGATGGAAATCAATTCGACATCGAAAACGAGGAGTCCGCCGGGACGACCGCCGCCGGGATTTTCGCCGTAGCCGAGCTCCGCAGGGATCCAGAAGCGGCGCTTTTCGCCCTCGACCATGAGTTGGAGGCCCTCGGTCCAGCCTTTGATCACGCCGTTGAGCGGGAAACTGGTCGGCTGGCCGCGCTGCACGGAGCTGTCGAACAATTTTCCATCGGTGGTCCAGCCGGAGTAATGCACGGTGACGGTGTCGGCTGCTGCCGGATGCTTGTCGCCTTTGCCCGCTTGCAGGACTTTGGAGGCAAGGCCGGATGCGGTTTTGGCTGCATCGGCGGGGGCGGCGGCGACGTCGGATGGTGTTTCAGGCATGGCGTTTTCTGCGCGGGCGGGGACTGAGATTGCAAGTGCCAGTCCGGCCGCGGTTGGGATGATGGCTCGCAAGGATTTCGTGACGAAATTCATGGGCGGAAACTTTACGGAAGCAGCCAACCTGTCAACTCCGGGAATTGCTGCCGTAATTCATCCCGTGCCTCGGGCGGACTTCCAACACGGAAGACTCATGGCAATAGGGGCAGGTGAACGATCCTTTGAACAACACCGCCACCGCCACCCGGAAACGATGACTTCCCAGCAAGGTCTTGGCATTCCGGTGTTTGGAGCACCCCTTCGAGGCCAATACCGGCGTCATGCACAACGGACAAAGCGCGCGGGTCGCCACGATGCATTGGACGATGATGCTGAAAATCGTCACCGCCCCCATCGACAACGCGACATTTATCATATGATGGTCGTTCTTCAGGAGCGAGATCGCCAGCAGGATCACCGTTGCCACCGGCAACACATACCTCAGGCATAACAGAAACGCGGCGAATCTGAGGCGCCGGATGACGGATTTTGAGTGGAATCGATGCATTCTCGCGGGATAAATACAATCGGTTAGCAGGGTTCTATCACAACAGGATTAATTATTCAATCAGATATAACCCTATAAGCGTATAAGTCAAAAACGCAAGAAGAGCCCGGGCCTGAAAAATTTGCAGACAGTCTCGAAATGAAAAGTCCCGCCGACCCTCCGGCTGGGAATTAGAACAGCGATCCTTGGCAATCGTCGCGGCACAATTTCCGCGACGGCCCTGCCAGCAGCGTGTCGATCCGGACCAGCAGGTCCAGCGAAGGCTCCTCGCCGCCTTCCAGCACGGTTCTCAGACGCGATCTCCATTCCTCCACCGTGCCACCCTCCGTAGCGGATAGAGCGGCGGCGGTCTGCGTCAAACGCCCGCTCACCGCAAATTGCCGGCCGGTCCGGCGCAGCCAGGCATCGAAATAAGGCCGGTCTGTTTTCGGATGAAACACGCCAAAGCCATGCATGAAAAGGGCTTCAGGGTCAAGACCGCAGTCATTTGCGGCTTCGGCCTTTTTTTCCGGCGGGATACTTGACCGCCTTCATCGGCGGGGCCGGAGTGTTGTTTTTCAACGCGCTGATCTGATCTCGCAAATGGGCTGCTCGCTCGAATTCCAACCGCGACGATGCCTCCCGCATCTCCTCCTCTAACTCGGAAATCACCCGCAGCTTGTCGTAAGTCGTCTCATCCTCGGCGACGAGCGAGCTGTTGAGTTTATCCGCGTGTTGCCGGGCGTTTTCGTGGGTGTGCAAACTGTGCTGCAGCGCTCGTTTCACGCTCTGCGGCGTGATCCCGTGCTCCTCGTTGTGCGCCTGCTGTCGGCTGCGGCGGTATTCCGTGACATCGATGAGTGCCTGGATGGAATCAGTGACCTTGTCACAGAAAAGCACGCACTCCCCGCCGATGTGGCGTGCGGCGCGGCCGGCGGTTTGGATCATCGACGTCTCGTTGCGGAGAAATCCCTCCTTATCCGCGTCGAGGATGCAGACCAGCGAAACCTCCGGCAGATCGAGGCCTTCCCGCAGCAGGTTGATTCCTATCAGAATGTCAAAAGTCGCCGCACGGAGCTGGCGCAGGATTTCCACGCGCTCCACCGCGTCGATGTCCGAGTGCAGGTAGCGGCACTTCAGTCCGGTCCCTAGCAGATACTCGCTCAGGTCCTCGGCCGTCTTCTTGGTGAGTGTGGTCACCAGCACCCGCTCGTGCCGTTCCACCCGTTGGCGGCACAGTTCGATCGTCTCGTCGATCTGCCCTTTCAGTGGCCGCAGGATCAACACCGGATCAAGCAATCCGGTCGGCCGGATGATCTGCTCCACGACCAACGGCGTGCCGCGCTTCGACGGATCGAATTTTTCCACCGGCTCGTCGTTGCCACTGGGTTTCACGCGGAGTTTTTTGAGGTCGAATAAATTGAGCCCGCCTTCTTCGCGGCTCGATTTTACCGGAATGTAGTTCTTGTTCTCCGGCCGCGAATTCACGATCTCGAATGGCCCCGGCGTCGCAGAAACATAGACCCGCTGTCCCGTCATCTGCATGAACTCCTCGAAGCGCAACGGCCGGTTGTCCAGCGCGCTCGGCAGGCGGAATCCGTGATCCACCAGCACCGTCTTGCGGCTCTTGTCGCCCTCATACATCCCGCCCACCTGAGGGATCGTCGCGTGGCTCTCGTCCACTAACAGCAGGAAATCCCGCGGAAAGAAATCCAGCAGCGTGTAAGGCCTAGCACCCGGCTCCCGCCCCGTAATGTGGCGCGAGTAGTTCTCGATGCCCTGGCAGAATCCCATCTCCGCCATCATTTCTAAATCATAGTCCGTCCGCATCCGCAGCCGCTGCGCTTCGATCAGCTTGCCCTCCTTCTCAAACTTAGTCACCTGCTCCTTCGCCTCCTCGCGGATGGATACCATCGCGCGCTTCATTTTGTCGCCTGGCGTGACGAACTGCTTCGCCGGGAAAAACGTGTGGTTCTCCAGCCGGTCGATCGTGTGGCCGGTTAGAGTGTGGATGCTCGTGATCCGCTCCACCTCGTCATCGAAGAACTCCACCCGGATTGCCGTCTCGTCGAGATACGCCGGATGAACTTCCACCACATCCCCGCGCACCCGGAATTTTCCCCGGCCGAAAGCGATGTCATTCCGCTCGAACAACATCCCGACCAGCGAATTCAAAAACTCCTCCCGAGTCAGCTTCTGCCCCACCCACGTCGGCACCATCATGTTCTGATAGTCGTCCGGCGAGCCCAAGCCGTAGATGCAGGAAACCGACGCCACCACGATCGTATCCTGCCGCGTCAGCAGCGAACCCATCGTGCTCAACCGCAGCCGCTCGATCTCGTCATTGATCGACGAATCCTTCTCGATGTAGGTATCGCTCCGCGGGATGTAGGCCTCCGGCTGATAGTAGTCGAAATAAGAAACGAAATACTCCACCGCGTTGTGCGGGAAAAAATTTTTGAACTCCGAGTAGAGCTGCGCCGCCAGCGTCTTGTTGTGCGACATGATCAGCGTCGGCTTGCCGTGGTTGCGGATCAGGTTCGCCATCGTGAACGTCTTCCCGGACCCCGTCACCCCCAGCAGCGTCTGGTGATGGTTTCCCGCGGTCAGCGATTTCGTCAGCTTCGCAATCGCCTGCGCCTGGTCACCCTCAGGCTGGTAGTCACTCTCAAGTCGGAACGGCATGCCGGATTTCATAAGCCGGATTCGCCGGACCGCGAAATTTATTTCGCCACTTCCCATGGACTGCGGTGGCAAAGCGCAGCGGCGACACCGCTTTGGATAAACCGGCTCCCCTTGTTTTCCATCGCCCCGCATCCACGCAAGAATCCAAAGCGGTGTGGCGCTATCGCTTCCCCCCGCACTCCATAAGTCCTCCCCGGCCCGCGCGGGGATCATCGCCAGATACCCGCCCGTCGACTCCCATCCGGTCCCATCCTGCTTGTCGTCAAGGAACGGGAATCCAATCGATTCTCTCCTTGCCGGACCTCATCCTGATTCCCAATATCTTCGCTGAACCATCACACTGTTAGTCATATGAACATCCCCCGATTTGTCCTCATCATTGGAGTGACGCCGTTCTTGCTCCTCGGCTGCAACCGAACCGCCCCAGCGCCGCCTGCCGGGTTCCGCTTGACGCTTCAAAACGTAGGGACCGACAAGGACGCTTGCGCCGCGCTGCTTTCGATCCGCACGGCAGCCGCAGGATCCATCTCCGTGGATGAGTCCTCGGGCCACAGTTCGGTCACGCTTCCCGACGCGGACACGAGCGGCTCGCGCGAGGGCAGCGTCGCTTTGATCGCCAGCCGCATCGAGCCCGCAGGAGGCGACGACGTCTTTATCCAGACGATGATCCGCCCGCAGATTCCGAACGGCAGTTATGCGGGTGGCTCGTCCACCTCCATCCTGCCGCGCGCCACGCAGTTGTCCGACCATTTCACTGTCACCGCCCGGAGCGGTGATTACCCATTGGACACTCCCATCGAAATCGCCCGACTCGGAGGCAAGCCCGTGACATTAACCGTTGGGAAACCGACCAAGTAAACAACCCGCGCCGGCCAAGCCATGCCTGACGCGTTGGGAGCCTGCTCAATCCATCCGCATCAAAGTTCCACCCCGCTTGTCGTGAATGAACGGGAATCCATCGATTCCCTCCTTGCCGCAGCTAACCCGGATTCCCAGTATCCCCGCTGAACCACACGCTGTCCGGCGGAAACCATTAAAAACATCATGAAGTCGTTCCTATCGCAGATCGTCGTTTCGCTCGTGGCAACAGCTTCGCTCGACGCGGCGGAGCCTCCATCCGAATTTCTGGACATCCCATGGTCCTCGACACCTGCGAGAGCCGAGGAGCTGATGCTGAAGAGGCCGGACGTGAAGACTAAGGAAATGTCCGCGACCAAACTCATATGCGTGGGCGGGACATTCGCTGACTACCCGGTCGACCGGATCGAACTCGAGTTCACTGAGTCACGTTTGCAGTCGGCACCGTCTACCTCACCATCCCGCCGGGCAATGGTGCGAATGGCGTTCCGCTGAGAAATCTGTTATTTGAGAAACTGTTCAAATCCCTCTCCGCCAAATACGGGAAAATTGAGAGATCCGGCGACGGCGGCCACACGGAAGGCAACTGGACGTGGCATATCAAGGATCGTCTTCACAACGAAGATCGAACGGTCGCGGTCCACTTGTCCTATTCGTGGAGTCCCTACGAGTTCATCGTTCGCTATTCCAATCAACTCACTGCCGACGCTCCACCGGACCCGGAGAAAAAGCCAAAAGCAATACAGCCAAAAGCGAAAAAGACGAAGGACCTTTGAGGGCAACTGATACGGTGGAGACAAATCAATCCATCGGGACTAATACTGTGGGGCAATGCGGAAAAGCTTCCTCGTTCGCTTCGCTCTGTGAGTCCGTCTCCGCTGCAAGTAGCATGGCACTGCCGCCGGTTTTTCCTTCGGCCACCCCGGGCCGTCCCATCTCTTGCCACGCTGCGCGAAATCTGACAGAGTTCCAGCATGCTGAGTTCCCGCCCTGTGATCTTCATCTCCGCGGTCAGCAGGGAACTCCACTCCGCCCGCGACCTCGTCGCCAAGACCCTCATCTCACTCGGCTACGAGCCCAAGTGGCAGGACATCGCCCCCACCGACACCGGCGACCTCCTCGCGGTCCTGCGGAAATGGGTCGATCAATCCCAAGCCGTCATTCAGATCGTCGGTTACCGCTACGGCGACGGCCCGAAGACGCCCGATCCCGACTTCGGCCAAATCTCCTACACCCAATACGAAGCCCTCTACGCTCGCCAGAAAGGCAAGCCTGTCTGGTACATCATCCTCGACGAAAATCACCCCGTCGATCCCGCCGATCCCGAGCCTGCCGAACTCCGCCAACTCCAGGAAACCTACCGGATCCAGGTCCGCGCCCACGGCAATCTCTATCACGGCAGCTCCGACCTCCTCCACACCGAAAACATTGTCCTCCGCCTTCGCGACGACCTCGCCAAACTCCGCCGCCGCGCCCGCCAGTGGGCCGCCGCCATCGTCGGCCTTCTCCTTCTCGCCCTCGGCGGCATCGGCTGGATGGTTTTAAAACAGAAAGGCACCGTCGAAACGCTGGATCACATTGCCCAGCAGAACGCACAGCTTCTTGCCGCCGTCCGTGCCCTTCCCGCAGCCGTCGCCGAGGCGCACCAAGTCGCCCCCCAAGAAGACCCAATAGCCCGCGCCTACGTGAGCCTTGAAGAAGGCCTGAAACTCCCGCCCGGGACGTTGGCCAAGCAACTACCCGGATTCGCGAAGAAGCTCATCCTCCAAACGGATACGTCGGAACTTGACCGGGCCAACGCTTTATTCGTCACCCAACAGTTCGCGGAGGCCGAAGCTGCCGCCCTCCGTGCAAAAGATCGTTCGCTTGCCGCCGCCGGCCAACCGATCAAGGACGCCATCGCAGCCTTGGTTCTTGCCGGTCAATCCGCCACCGAGCAGGTCCAGTACGAACGCGCCCTCGCCCACTACTATGCCGCCGCCGCCCTCACCAGTGAAGAGCAAGATCTTATGGAGTGGGTGGAAGTCCAAAACGATATTGGCTGGCTTCTCTATTTGAGCGGGCAATACGACGAGCAAGCCCGCGTCTCCCAATGTGTCTGGAAAGCGGGTCAGAAAGAAACTAATTCGGAGAAAGTCATATTCTTTCTCCGCTCGCACAGCCTCTGGGCCAATGCTCTTTATACCCAAGGGAAATACGCTGAGGCTGAGAGAGAACACCGTGCCATCCTGACCATCGAGGAGCGTGTCTTGGGCTTGGAGGATCCCGCTACTCTCATGAGTCGGATGAACCTCGCTAGTGCCTTGCTTTCCCAAGGAAAATATTTGGAGGCGGAGACAGGATACCACACCGTTCTGGCTATCCGGGAGCGTATACTCGGCCCGCAGCACCGCGATACCATCACGAGCCGCGTAAACTTCGCAGGAGCCCTTTATTCCCAGTACAAATATAGGGAAGCGGAGCAGGAATACCGTGCCGTGTTGCCCACCATGGAGCGCGTGCTCGGCGCGGAGCACCCTGATACTCTCAAGGTCCGGGGAGGGATTGCCAATATTCTCAATGCCCGCGGCAAAAATCTGGAGGCGGAGAAGGAACATCGCGCGATACTAACTGATCAAGAGCGTAAACTCGGCTCAGATCATCCCGATACCTTGATCACCCGAACAGAGATTGCAGGGGACCTGGCTTCCCAAGGCAGACATGCGGATGCGGAGAAGGAATACCGCGGCGTGTTGCCTGCCATGGAACGCGTACTTGGCGCGGAACACCCCGATACGTTATTTTGCCGAATGACTCTTGGTACGGTCTTGCATTCCCAAGGCAAATACGTGGATGCGGAGAATGAATATCGCCTCGCGTTGACAATACAGGAGCAGGTTCTTGGCAAAGAACATCTCACCGTGATTGCAAATTTTTTCAATCTCGCGCTGTGTTTGGAATCCCAAGGGAAACGGCAGCATGGCTTGGAATTTGCCAAACGAGCTTTGGAGGGGTGGAAGAAGGTTTTGGGAGAAGAGAATGAGCAATCGAAGAATGCCAAGCTGCTGGTAAAGCGGCTGGGCGGTGACTGATCCCGCCGCAACCCGATCTCCTCAGGCGCGCGGAACTTTCCCGAATCTAACTCTATTCCAGCCCCGCTTCCTGTCTGAGGTGGAGGATTTCCCCAGTGACTTCCGGTTCGCTCCTGCCGAGTTTTTGCAAAAGCTCCGCATATTTCTCCAGCATCTTGTCCTCATTCGGAACTGCCTCTCCATACCGCTTCCGGTGGTGCAGGGCGATTTGGATCACCCGGCGGTAGAATGGTTCCGCCTCCGCGGGGCGGCCTTGGTCCCTGAGGAAGACTGCTAGATTGAGGAACCAGATGGCGAGGTCGGGATGATCTTTGTCGAGCTTGGCCTCGCCAATTTCGATCGCCCGGCGGAAGAGCGGTTCCGCCTCCGCGGGTTTGCCTTGGACTCTCAGCAAATTCGCCAGATTATTGAGGCTTTTGGCCACGCTCGGATGGTCCTTTCCCAAAGCCGTCTCGTTGATCTCCAGCCCCCGTCGGAAAAGGGGTTCGGCTTCGGTCAATCTGCCTTGGGCATGCATCAAGGAAGCCAGGTTGATGTAATCAGTAGCAAGTCCTGGATGGGCAGTTCCCAGTTTCAACTCATCAATTGCGATGGCCCGGCGGAAGAGTGGCTCCGCCTCCGCCGGTTTCCCTTGGCTTTGCAGCAGAGTCGCGAGGTTGTTGAGTCGGGTGGCAATGTCCGGATGGTCTTTGCCCAGTTTCGCCTCGCCGATTTCCAAGGATCTCCGCAAGAGCGGCTCTGCTTCACGCGCCCTGCCCCGGGCCTCCAGCAGGTCGGCCAGATTGTTGAGTTCGACGGCCACATCCGGGTGCTCCTTGCCCAGCTTGGCCTCGCTGATTTCCAGTGCCTGACGGAAGAGGGGCTCCGCTTCCACCAGCTTGCCCTGGGCTTTCAGCAAGCCTGCCAGATTGTTGAGGCCTCTGGCGACGTCCGGGTCATCCTTTCCCAGCTTTGCCCCGGCAATTTCCAGGGCCCGACGGAGCGGTGGCTCCGCTTCCGGCAGCTTGCCCTGGGCCTGAAGCACACTCGCCAGTTGGTTGAGATCTTTGGCGACAGCCGGGTCGTCCTTGCCCAACTTCGTCTCGTCGATTTCCAGTGCGCGGCGACAGAGAATCGCGGATTCAGCCAGTTTTCCCTGCATTTGCAAAATTTCGGCCAAATTGCGAACGGACATGGCAACGGAGGGATCGTCCGGGCCAAGTTCCTGTTCCTTGATGGTGATGACCTGCTCCATCAAGGGTGCGGCTTCGGAATAGCGGGCCAGTTCTCTCAGGTCGATGGCCACGCCGTGCTGGGCATCGGCCCAGGCAAGCGGATCGGCGGTTTGATCAGCTAGTCCGGAGATCCGCCGGTGGGTGGCGAGGGATTTCTCATATTCCGCGGTCTGATAGAAGGCGTCGGCCTTGATGTTGAGTGCTTCCAGCAAGCGGGCGATGGCGGCGGAGTCGGCCTTTTCGACTTCCTCGGCGGCGGTGATGGCGTCGGCGGGTTTGCCAGCCAAGAGGTTGGCGCGGGCGCGGACGAGGGCGTCGTGGCTTCGCTTCCCGGCCTCGATATTGAGGCGGAGTTCCACGGCGGAGACTCCGACGCGAACGGCAAGTTCTTTCTCAACGTCTTCGCGGGGCAGATTGTTGATCCTAATGCCAAGCAGTTTTTTTTCCTCGGTGAGTTTTTCGAGTTGGACGACGGCTTCCTTGAGGAGGTCGGCGTGAAACTCCAGCATTCCGGTTTGCCGGTCCTGCTTGGCGATTACGATTTCCTGTCCTCGCTGAAGGAGCCGGATGCCACCGTAGATGCCGCCTAGGAGGAGCAGAAAAACGGTGGCGATCTTGAGGCCGAGGTGTCGGTTGCGGAGGACTTCGATTTTCACCTCGGCTTGTTCCTGCTGGAGAGCGAAGACCTGTTCTTGGAGCGCGAGGACTCGAAGCTTGAGATCGTCGCCGTCCTTGGGTTTTTCCCGGAGGTGGGGATCATCGAAGAGGCGGGAGCGGTGGGCCTTTTGGAGATCGCGCTTTTCCTGCTGCTCGGCGTCTGGTGCCTCATCATAAGGGAAATCCTCGAGGCAGATAAAGGTATAGACGCGGAAGTGGTCGTCACCGCGCTGTTCCTGAAGCTGGCGGCCGATGTGATATTCCAACTGCGTGTAACTCCGGCGCGGGGTGCCCGGCGGCAAGGTGGCGATGTCCGGCTCCGCCCCGTAACGTATGCCGCAGATGTGGATGAGTGCCTGGCAATCGCCGATTTTTCCCCGCAGCATGTTCTCCACCGTGCGGGCGTCCGGCTCGAAGTTCGTCTGCTCGACCGGGTGGCAGTTAATGGTGAGCAATGCCTCCTTGACGATCTGGCGGATGGAACGCAGATCGCCGCTGGTGGCGGAAATGAAGATCTTGGGAGGGTGCATGGGAGGATGCCGGTGCCTTAGGATTCAGATAACCGATGGAATCAGTAACAGGAGTAGCGGTCGGAGGGAAGGAACAATGCCAAGGAGGCGACGCTCACAGACCGCCATTACATTTTCCGCCGGCCCACCACTTTTTTTCAACAAACCATGGTTATAGGTGGCGTGGCGGTGCGGGGTGAAGCCGGATTTTTCAAGATGACAAGGGCTGGAACGCGGGTGATCTTCGAAGGCCATGAAAACAAATCTTATCTACGCTGCGGTTGTTGGGGGCGCCCTGTGCGTCGGTTTCCTGATGAATACGGAAAAGGTTGCTGCGGCTGCGGCTCCCGGCTCGGATCCCGGAGCCCCGCCGATTGGAAAGTTGGTAGATGTTACGGTGATTACCTGGCCGCTGAGCACGCAGCCGGCATTCAAGATCAACGGCACCCTGATCGCCATGCAACCGAACTGGCTGGTCGTGAATGAAGGGAACTACGATCATTGGATACCCACTGACAAGGTAATGGACATCAAAGCCGCGAAATGATCTGCCGGGAGATTTCGCGCCCCGTTAAGATCCACGCCGCCACCACTCGCTTTTCAGTAGGCCCCAGTCGTAGGTCTCGCGTTGGTAGCGGGCGAATCCGGCTTTGGTGATTTCCTCATCCGGTGGGCAAAGCTGGTTTGCCCGGAGCCCGGCGACGGCGCGGAAAAACCGATAGAGCATCCCCACGATGATCCGGCTGCGCCATCGGGCGGCTCCTTCAGGAGCAATCTCGAAGTCGGCTAACAGCCAGTCCGCACGAGGCGCGGCCATTTTTCCGAGTTTCGCCACCACCAACGCGAGATCCTTCCCAACGAAACAATCGAGAAAGAAATTCGTGACGATGAGGTCGAACTCGCCGCTAGGGCCCACCAGCTCCAGGAAATCTGCGTGGACGAATTCGACGCGGTCCGAAGCCACCTTGCTCCTCGCGATTTCCAACATCTTCGCGCTGAAATCCACCACCACGATCCGGGCGTCCGGAAAGCGCTTCACACATTCCGGTAGAAACCTGCCGTGACCCTCGCCGGCGATGAGGATCTTGCGCGGCATCGGAATTTCCCCGAGAAACGCCACCCGGCAGCGCTGCAGTTTTCCACCTGCGGTGAAAAATTCCATCGCCCGGTAGAACGGAGCCAAGGTGTCAAAGCTCATGGAGGGACCGATGCATTGGCAGATGCATCGTGGGTGGCTTCCACTCCTTTTGCAAGGTTTGGCCCGCGGGCCGCCTCACGGCATCCAGTCGGTTTCCAGCATGAGGCGGAGCCATTCGGCGTGCTCGTGGGCGAAGAAGTGTTCGATGTCGGCAATGTTTTCGAGGAGTTGTGGGAAGTTGATGTCCTGAGTGTCCAGGATGATGGCTTCACGCCGGAGCGATGACTCCTTGGCGACGCACAGCGCCAAACTGCGGGCAGGTTCGAAGGCGGATTTCCAAACTTTGATACCGAAGCTCAAAAGCGGAATCATTCCGGCAAGCACAAGCGACCACACCGCGAGGATTTCCCATCCGGATTTGTGCGTTGGTGGAGAAGATGAAATCGCTTCTGCCGGAGACGATGAATCCGCCTTGGGCAAGGTGGTGAGCAGGTTTTTTTCCGCTTCACGGAAATCTAATATTTTCGGGGCCGGCGGTTCATGGGAGGCGACTTCGGTGTGCCTAACCGGAGGCGATTCATGCGGGGCCCTGTGTTCGGCGAAAATGTGGATGGCCACCATGATAACCGAAGTCAGGAAAAGGGCGAATCCGTGATGGCGGTGCATGAACTGGCTGAGTGCCGATTGATGTTTGGCGTGGTCTGCGGAAGGCCCGCACTTCTCGCCGAAATAATTGGCCTGATAGATCACCCGTTTGTACAGATAGTAGTATTCCAATGCCTTGATGTTGTCGGCATCCGGCACGCAGGTCGTGGGGGGCGTGTCTTCCGGTGCCGCGTGAAGGGTGCCGGCCCAGGCCTTCACCTCCTTGATGGTCCGGGTGTTGACGATGGCTTTCACTTCGCCGTCGATCCACTGTCCCCAATCGCCGGGCTTGGAACACCAGAGGTCGGGATGGCCGAGCGCCCGGAACCGCAACGCCCGCAGGCGCTCGGCGATATGGCGCTGAATGAACCACTTGGTGTCGGATTTGATGCCGATCCCGAGCACCGCGGCGATGGTGGCGACGATCACGGCAATCATTTCCAAAATTTTGGCGACTGAAACGAGCGACTCGTCTGTTAGCTGGAGGCCGAGTTGGATCAACACCAGAAATACCGCGGCCAGTCCGAATACGATTGCGACCGTGGCACTGCGGCGGTGAAAGCGCTGCCGGCGGATCGCTTCCTGATCGGCGTCCGCCCATTTCTGGTTGATCTTCCGGTCCAGTTCGCCCAACGCCATCTTCAGCGTGATGAAAGGGGCAATGACTTCGGCTTCGGGTTTGTCGTCAACATCGAAGTCATACTCGCGAGCGTCGTCCGTGACGTGGTCCGCCAGATGCCTTTTGAGTTTATTGAGGGGATCAGGCATGGGGAAGGGGAGGGGATACAATCTGCAAGAAGCGGACCAATCGTGGTTCTATATCAAGAAGAGCGGATGGCTGCAAAACAGAAACGCGCGTGGGAAAATGGAAAGCGGTTGGATCAGGAGGATAGTCCGGGCAAAGTCAACGTTTCACCGAGAACGGCGAGAGTCCGAATCCGATTTTTGAACCTGCGGTGATCGAGTCGATATACCACTGGTGGGCGAAGGAGTGGGCGCCGGTGTAGGGATCGGTCCCTGCGGGTGGTGTGATATTGAACTTGGTGAAATAGCGGCCGAAGCCGGATTCAGGAATGCCGGTGGTGAAGGCGGAGGTGCAGTAGAAATCGACCGGCACGTCGTCACTCAGGAGCTTGAGTTGTTCCAGCATCACCGGCATCGGGGTGTCGAGCATGGTGATGCGGAGGTCCTTGGGAGCGAGGCCGAGTTGTCTGAGGACCAGCGCGGCTTGGAGGACGACGAAGCCTCCGGCGCTGTGGCCTATCAGATGCATCGGTTGGTCTTGTTTCAGAATTCCGGCGCGCAACGCTCTGGCGAGCTTGAAGCCCACCAGTTCGCCGATTTCCTCTGCCTGTGGGCGAATCGCCGCCACATCCTGCAACCACGCCTGAGGCCTGCTAGGGATCAGATGGTCCTGACCGGCGCTGGCACGGTCGGGTTCAAATCCGAATCCCGAGAAAACCGCCGGGATGGCTGCCAGATGCCAGTCCACGAGACAGATGTCGGGTGTGTTAGGTCCAAGGTGTTGCCGCAGGGTGTCCTCCATCCGGGTCATCCAGTGAGGCTTGGTGCCAAGTTTGCCCGAGGTATCGACTCCATCGTGAAGGCCGTGGGCGATCAGGATGAATCCCTTCTCCGCTTGTTCGGGAACGGGTTGCCAGCCGTCCGCTCCGGGCGATGAAAGCAGGCGCCCGTCTTCGAGCCGCAGCTTGCTCAGTTCCGCCGAATCCTTGGGAATGCAGAACGCGATGAAGGCCGTGGTGACCACCACGGAAAGCGCCACCACCAGCACGCGGCCGAACACCACCCGGCCGATGAATCCCGCGCTGATTCCGAACCACACCATGAGTTTCTGTTTCCACGACCGCGGACCCGCCGCGAGCACGTCGCGGATTTCCGATGCTTCGAGCGCGTTGTTCTTCGACCGGTAATAGGGCTCCGAATGTTGTGCCTGATAGAACCACTCGACCACCTCGCTCAACAGAACCCGCTCGACTTCCTGCATCGCGGTCCGGAGTTGGTCCGCAGTCATCGGATCTTCGAACCTTTTTTTGACCGAATCCAGAAACTCGGCTTGTTGGGCGTAGCGTCCGGCCCGGCGGTTGAGTTCGAGGTAAGATCCCAACAATTGCATCAGGATCGCCACCAGCGGCAGCGAGGATCCGACGACGCCGAGAATGTAATCGGAACCCGACAGACGCAGCCATCGCTCCGCGGTGTGGCTCAGTGAAAGTGCGACGCCCGCTACGGCGAGGAACAAGGCCCCGTCGAGAGAAAGCGTGACATAACCGCTCAGCCGTCTGCGGTCGCGGATCGCTTCATCGTGTTTCCTCCGATAATAATTCAGCTGATCATTGATGCGGGTGGTGAGATACCGCGCCTTCGCCTCGTCGGGAGAAATTTCCGGAAGCGGATGATCGCCGAGAATCCATTTTGCGATCGGTTGCAATGCCGGTGCGCCACCCAGAGCATCGACCGTGACATCGCCGGCGAGGCCCGTCGTGGACATCGCGGAGCGGGCGATTTCAGCCATCATCCGAGCCCGTGCCCAGGTTTGCTGCATTCCCCGCCACCGCAGCCACCAGCAGATGCCCACCACCAGGACCGTGCAGACGATCACCGAATAGGCCGCGTAGGAAATCGGCAGGCCGAGCCGTACCACCAATAGCCAGGCGATCGGTGCGAGCACCGCGAATCCTTCCATCGCCAGGATCCATTTCCAAATCCGCCGCGTGTCGGGTGCGAGCCGGTTCGCCGCGAGCTCGGCGCGCTGGAGCACCTCTTCCGCGCTTTGGTGATGGGTCAGTTCCAGCGCCTTGATGAGCGGCTCCGTCCAAGCGGGCATCTGCGGGGAGGCGGGGGATTCGCTCATGACTGCTTCTACCAACTGCGGAAGGTCTCTGGCAATGAATCCCTGTTGAAACCTCGCCGGAACCGCCTAATTTCAGCTCATGTTCAGTGGCATCAAAGACAGCCTCACCTCCACCGCCGCGAAATCGCTGCTCGCCTCACGGATGGATCGCTATGGGAAACTCACCGATCTCCGAATCCGCAGCCGCGAGAAAACCATTTCAGCGGAACTCCTGTTGGAGGGGGAGGAGCTGCTCGTCACGATTCAGATCGAGCGCTATCGGATCATCGGAAAATCAGGCGAGCATGCGATCGTCGTTGAAAGCATCACCGCGTCACGGCCTTGGTTGCGGAATCTCCTGCAGGACTTGCTGGTGGAAAAGCCGATTCCGGTGCCGTCGATCATCCTGCTCGCCCTCGGCAAGCCGGAGGAATAACATGTTAGATATCCTGCTTTACAGCGCTGCCCATCGATTTCCAGATAGGGCCGCTCGGGTCGAAAGGCGGTGCCTCACCTTTCATCTCGGGATTCGGCAGAGATTGATCAAGGCGGAACAGCGGCAGAATGGGCGCGCCGCCGGGGTCCTTCTGATAGTGTACTCCGATTTCCTCGATCAGCAGTGAAACGGAGAAGTAACCACCGGGAATCTCGCCGATGAGAATTTCTATCGGATACGTCTGGCCTTCTCTCGCTTCGAACTCCGGACCAACCGCCATGCCACCGATGTTCTCGTTGTATTTGGGGGTCTGTGCGTATTTGTAGAACGTGATGGGAATCCTCATCGGGCTCAGCCTGCGGACTTCCTTGGCGAGCTCCCTGTTCTCGGTGGTGCCATCCATGTCTCTGCCACGGTTGAAAAGGTGGGTGCCGGTGCTGGCGAGCGTGTATCCGTAATCGAATACCGGGCGGTTGTTGAAATTCACCACCAACAGGTCGTCCGCGGCTCCGACAAAACGGAATTTGCCCGAATGAGGCGCCTTCACCGATCCCCGATAGACGACGACCCAGCGCTTCGGCTGCACTTCCTTTTCCACATCGAAGGCGGCGGGCGCTCCATCGGCGCTCATGATCGGGATCTGGAATTTTGTCTGATAGAGTTTGGACGGAGCCTTGAAATATTTCTCAAAGGTCTTCTCCTTGAATCCGCGTCTCACGATGTCGCGGACTTCCACCCGCATCTCGTCGTCGGTCATGTTGGTCTGCTCGCGGTTGCTGGTTTGCTTGAGATCGTAGAAGGTGCCGACCAGTGCATCGGGGGTCATGTCAAGCGCTCCGAAGGGATTTTTCGATCCGGTGCCATTGCTCATTCCCGGAGCCATGCCGTTACCGACTCCCGGGCCGTGGTCGTTTCCTTCTCCGCCGCGAGTTCCTTCGAGACGGCCGGAAATTCCCTCGGGGCTGATTGAGCCCATTGAGGTCATTTGGGAGGAGTTCTCAATTTCGGGAAGGACGATGGGACTGACTGTGCCGTTGGCTACCAGACGCGACAAATTCGCCTGCATCATCCGGGCGTTTTGTTTCTTTACCTGGGACTCGGAGGCCGGAGGACCTCCACCGGACTTCGGCATGAAAGGGATCACTTTATCCTGCTCCTCCGGGATGATCTGGAATACCCAAATGACGCCGACGGCCAGCAGGATCACATGGAGAAACAGGGAAATCGACAACGAGCCGCCGCCGAGTTTCTGCCAGAACGAACGCTTCCGCGGAATTTGGATTTCAGTCGCGAAGTCTCGTGGGTCTTGTGTCGGATTCATCGGGAAAAAAGGTCGGGGTCGGCTGTCCATGTAAGGACTCCCGAGAACCTTTTTTCTTAGAAGTTTTTCAAATCACCCGAAAGCGACCGATGGAAATCAAGGGACAACCTTCTCCGGAGCCGGACGTTTTTTCTCTTCCCGATTGTCTTTTTTCTGTTCGGAAAGCCAGGCGATGACGTCGCGCATTTCCCCGGCAGAGAGCATGGCCGACATCGGCGGCATGGCGGACATCGGTACGGTCATCGTGTCGATGTCGGACCGGGAAACGCGAAGGACCTTGCCGCTGCTGTCGAAATCAACGTGGTCGGGAGTGTCGGCGATGAGGATGCCCGCAACGGATTTCCCGCCTTTGAGGGTGACGCTGGCGATGCCGTATCCCATGGCGACCTTGGCTCCGGGATTGATCAGTGATTCGAGGAAATACTTCCGGTCCCCGCGAAGCCCGACGCCTGATAGATTCGGCCCGGCATCTCCGCCGCCGTGACCGCTGGCGTGGCAGCGCATGCATTGGCCGGCGGGATGGGATTCGAAAACCTGGCCGCCCTTTTCCGCATCGCCACCCTCGAGTGATGGCAGATAGAGAGCCAGCGGATCGGTGGATGCGGCCTGTGCGGCGGTGAATGCGGCGAGTGCGGTTTTGACCTCGGACTCGTTCCGTTTTCCTGCGGCCTCGAGCAGTTCGAGCGCGGCGGGGGAAACTCCGTTTTGTTTTTGTAAATCCGTTAGTCCGGTGACGAAAAGTTTCGCAGCCGCGGGCGAGGTGATTCCGCCGGCGAGTTTCCATGCTTCCTGCTTGCGATGGGCGCTGCCGCTGGCGGTGGATTTCGCCAATCCTTCGAGCGCGGCATCCGGAGAGGATTTCACGAGACTGGCGAGCGCGCCGATGGCGAGGTCGTCATCCTTGCCGGTGGCGAGTGTGGCGAGCAGTGCGTCAAAGCCTGCCGGTTTGCGCGTCGAGTAGAGATTCAGCGCTTCGACCCGGGCCAGGCCCGGAACCTTCTCATTGAGCACGAGCGAGCGGAGGGCGTCGTCAGGAACGGTGGAGAGATCGAGCTTATTCTTCTGGATCAGTGACAGCGCGGCTTCGAGGAATTTTCCATCGGTTTGCACGAGCGGGGTGATGCTACCTCCTAACACCTTGCGGATCAGTTCTGGATTACGAGCGGGTAGCGGGGCCATCCGGCCGGTGGATTGATCGACCGGGTGCGGCGTGGTCCACTCGCCGAGCAGGCGGAATGCCTCCTTGCGGGAGTCTTCCGGAGTTTTTGGATCGAGGGCGACCTTGAGGATGCGGCGGGCGTTCACCTCGTCACCGGCGCGGAAGGCGCTGTGCAGCATCCGCCGCCAGATCATGGTGGTATGTTGGCTGTTAACGGCCTGATCCAGCATGGCTCCAACCTGGGGGCGGACTTCGACGATATTCTGGTCGTTGATCGAGCGGATGGTTTCATCGACGATGGCGGGGTCGGAGTCGGTTAGAAATCCGGCGAGCTCGGGAGATTTCGAGCGGCGGAGCGCGATGACGGCGGCCATCCGGTCCCTGGCGCTGGCATTGGTTTTCAATGCGGCGAGTTGCGCAGGTGTTTCCAGCAATGACAGCGCGAACGATCCGGCATGGCGCAGATAGAGATCGGGGGATTTGTCCAACATCGCGAGGATGGCGGGAACCGAGCTGGTGGATTTCATCCGTCCAGCGGCGATCGCGGCGAAGAGCTGGACGCGTGGCGAGCTGTCGGCGATGAGTTTTTCAAACGGAATGCCATCGGCTTTCAGGCCGGATTCGCCGAGTGCCTTGATGGTCTGGGCACGAACTTCGATGTCGCTGTCGGCGAGAAACGGAAATAGTGCCCTGCGGGCTATTTCACGAAGGACGGGATCGCCTGCTTTGCTGTTAGCGTCGCCCGGAAGCACGGCGGCTCCGCGGCGGGCGATGATTCCGAGGCCCCAGATTCCGTGGAGACGGGTCAGGCGGTTCTTGGTTTGCGTGGCGGCCTTGGTGAACAGTGGGAGGCCTTCCGGTTTGCGGGAAAGGGCGAGTTCCGCACGGACACGGATGCGCATATCCGGGTGGAACAGCAGGCCGGCAAGCTCGTTGGCGGTGCGTTTTTCAAATCCTTCTTTGATCAATGCTGGAACTCCGGCGGATTCTTCGGCGCGGAATGGCTTGTCCGCGGCGACCGAGTAAACGCGGCCGTCGTCATGCGATGCCCAACCGCCAATGAAGTCGGTGACTGTTAGCTTTCCATCCCACGAGTATTCAACGTCGGTGACGGCCGCGCCCCAGTTAAGTTTGCGGGGAGCAACCATTTTCATGCCGGCACCGGATGGCTCGACCTTGAAAGACCAGATCCCTGAGTTGGCCGCGCCTCCCTTGTAATCGCAAACGAGGAAGCGCCCCGCTTCGGCTTCGAGGAATCCGGTGCCGGGGTGATAAGTGAGGCCGGAAGGACCGGACGTGATGTGGCCGACCGGTGGCAGAATGTAGGCGGGTTGCGAGGGATTGGGCATCTCCCAGATGCGCTCGGCCAGCCAGCGGGCGGGCGGGCGTTCCTCCATGCCCATTTGGTTGTGGTGAACCAGAAGGCCTTGATGGCCCATGTTCCAGCCGGAGTCGCCGCCATCGACAACATAGACGACACGCGACTTGTCTCCCTGGTCGCAGTTGTTATCCACCGAAATGCCGTTGCCGAATTCATCGAACGCGATTTCCTTCGGATTGCGCAGGCCAGAGTGGACGACTTCGAAATTCGAACCGTCGGGATCGAAACGGAACACGCAGCCTTCATCCGGCAATTCATAGTGTTTGCCCTCCTTGGTCACGATGTTCATGCCGCGGTCGCCAAGCGTGCCGTAGATCCGGCCGTCAGGGCTGAGCGCGAAGCCGTTGAGATCGTGACCGGAAAATGACACGTGGATGCCGAAGCCGTCCTCGATCACATCGCGAACCTCTGCTTCGCCGTTTCCATCCTTGTCGCGGAGCGCGTAGATTTTCGGAATGCAGGCGAGGAACACCGTGCCTTCGTAAGCGAAAACCCCGGCTGCGGGACCGTCCAGAGCGTCATTGAATTTCCCGGCGAACACTCCGTGCTTTTGAAACACGCCGTTCGCATCCGGATCGGAAAGGACGCGGACAAGATCCTCTTCTTCCGTTAGGAACTTCATGGAGGTGTTCGCCTCCTTGTTCTGCCACTTCTCATACATCTTGAGGCGGTCGGCGGTGGTGCGGGAGGAAATGTCGTCGAGATACCAATAGAGGTGGTCGCGGTTATCAGGCACGCCATGGCGGAAACGGTGCGTCTCGGCAACGTAGATTTCGCCGTTAGGTCCAAAGGTCAGCGCGGTGGGGGAGGTGAGTTGCTGGTTTTTGAAATCCGCGACGACCGTCGCCTTGGTGCCTTCGGGGATTGTGAGGCCGGGAATCGTGTCGCTGGAAATCAGATCGGGCAGTCCGCCGCTGGTGGTCGAAGGGAAGGTGGGCTTGTTTGAATCAGTTAGGATAAAATGGTCGGCGGCGACCACGCCCCATGATCCGGTCACCGTGTCGAAGAGTTGCAGGTTCGCGGTTTTCCCATTCAGTGCGGAGACATCCCAGATGACGGGTTTGCATTGCAGCGAATTTGCGCCAGTCGCCTCCATCGCGGTTTTTCCATCCACGATCAACCGCACGCCCGTCTTGCCGGGGTGATTTCCGCCTGCGATGAGGAAGCCGATGAAATTTTCCGTGATCTTGAAATCCGGCGAAGTCAGCGAGCCGGTCGCGGGGTCTCCGCCATGGGCTGAACAGGCCAGCGAGTCGTTGGAATAGCCGGTCAGGTTCGCGGTCAAGCCATCGAAATTTCCGGGGACCGGCGCCAGACCGAATGCATCGCCTTCGACTTTCCAATCTCCGAAGCCATCGCCTTCGAAGGCCTGGAGCACACGGGTGGCAGCAGAGGCGGATACGGCAGTGAGGAACAGCCCGGAGGCGCACAAGAAACCTGATTTCATCGGCCCCATCCTACCTGTTCGGACGGGCGGATCTATCACGGAATCAAGGGATACGAGGTCAATGGCTCAGCTTCATGCGGAAGAAATTGCGAATCTCTTCCGGCGCGATCGGAAACGTGGCACGCAGCCGTTTGTCACCGGTGACAGGATCGGTGGAAATCGTTTCCAGCAGGGATGGGGTCGTTGCGGACCAAGGATTATTGAGGTTGGAGTTTTTCTCAAAGACCATGGAGCCAAGGCTCGCGCGGAGATTCTCGCGCCAGGCGAACCGGACCGTGGAGTTGCCGGGCAGGGGATTGCTATCCAGGTTGAAAATGGCGGCGCGCCCTGATCCGGTATCCGGCACGGTCGGGTCGAGGTGGTGGTAAAACTCGACGATATTGACGATGCCGTCGTGGTCCGGATCCCCGTTTGCGGTCGTGTCGGGGCCGATAAGTGCGGTGTCCGCGATCCATTGTGAATACGTCTGCTTGACGACGAGCGCGGCAAAGTTCGTGGTGGCCGAGCCGCCGGCATTCGAGACGACGCAGCGATAAACTCCGTCGTTACCAGGAAGCACACTCGGAATTGTAAAAGTGGGTGAGTTTGCTCCGGGGATTTCCGTTTGACCGAATTTCCATAGGTAGCCGAGACCGCTGCCGCTGGCCGCCGCGACAAATGACGCGGGAGTTCCTTGGAGAACGATCTGATCGAGTGGCTGGGTCGTGATGACCGGAGCGACGGGTGCGGAATTGGCCGTGCCCGGACTTCCACCCAATGCCGCGCTCGGCTGCCAGTTGGTTCCGTTGTTCGCATCGGCGAGCGGATCGACGATTTCCAATGAATAGCCACCGCCATCAGCGCTGACCGGCCACGGCGACTTGTCCTTGTAGTTGACCGAGGAAATCACGTTGCCCGCGGCGTCCAGTAGGGAAATGGTTTCCCCGCCGTTCGAAAGGGTGCCGCTGTAGTAAGCCGCCGGTGTCGCGCCTGTGTATTTAGTCCTCCAACCGGACGGGCTGCCGTTACCCGCGATGATCATGTGGCTGCCCGGCGCGATCGACGAACCGGGCGGGAAGACGTAGTAGACACCGGCAAAATACCAGCCGTTCAGATCGACGGTCCGCGGACCGGCATTGAAAATTTCCAGATACTCGTGGTTGTCACCGCCGGGAGGGTTATACATCAGTTCGGTGATTCTAACTAATGGTGGCGAGTTGTCCGTGGAAAACGTGGCTTCGTTGAGCGCGCTCCAGGTCGTGCCGTTCAGGGCACGGGCTTTCACCGTGGTGGCGGACGATATGGTTAGAGTTGTTGTGTAGGGCAAAGCGCCGGAACTCACCGCGCCGCTGTAGATGATGCGTGGGTCGGTGCCGTCGGTGGTGTAATAAATGATTCCGGCGCTGGTCGTTCCGCTGCCCGCCACGGGGAGTGCCATAGTGATCTGATAGCCCGGCGACACCAGCGACGTTCCCACGGCGACACCGGCATTGCGGATTTCCGGCGCGTTGAGGGTCGGATAGAGACCGGCCGTACTGAGTTGTCCCATGACGATGGCGGGGCGCGTCGGGAAATAAGTGTCGGTGACGCGGGTGTTTTCGGCCAGCCATTGCGACTCGCGGGTGTAGAGCGCGTAGGTGCCCTCGGCATACGGATGCACGTCGCGCCGGTAGTCGCCCCAGCGACAGCTTTCCGCGACGATGGGCTTGTCGGCGATCGCCTGCCATTTCAGCCAGCGGGAGGTGTTTTTCGCGATCGTTAGAGCCCCGCCCGGAGCGATCATGTTGCGATGGACGCGGTCGGCGAAGTCGAGGAGGTATTGGGGGTTGTTATCCAGCTTGGTGTGCAGGCCGCTGGGGACGTCGGTGCTGCTTCCGGTTCCTCCGTTAGGGACGCGGTTGATGTCGGTGTTGAGCAGGATGCATTCGAGATCCCACGGGATGTAGCGGAATTTGCCTTCCGTGGTGAATGTCCCGCCCGACCGCTGGCGGATGGCGGACCAGTTCTTGTTCAGGCCCCAGTCCTGGTGGCCGACGTAGAAATGCAGCAACGTGTAGTCGATGAACGCCGGCATGTCGAGATAGCCTTTGAACTGCTCGTAAGTTGAATTCAACGTCGCGTTCGGCAGCGATGTCATCGCCGTATAAACCGTTGACGTGCCTTCCGCGAGCACGCCCTGATCGTAAACGTCGTAGTCCGTCTTTTGGCCTCCCAGAAAATTCTCGCCGAATGCCGAGGACGGATCTTCCGTGAGATCGTAGATGCCGAAATACAATCCGTTGATGTAAAGGTGGGTGAGCCGGCTGTGGCCCGCGACCCCTCCCATTTCCAACATCGTGTCCTTCATCCACTGGTCGCGAATGCTGGTCGAGCGGCTGCGTTGAAAGGAGCCGTTGGCATTTCCGTTAACATCCGACCAGTGCCGCCAGCTCGTGCCGAACTCCGCGCGAATGACGATGTCATCATAGGATTTCACAGCGGATTCCGGGAAGAGTTGGTAATCCAGGCTTCCCGGGCCGAACTCGGGCTTGAACTTCATCTTGAATCCGTGCTTCGGATTTTTCACCGGCTCGCGGCTCGCATTGCCATGCATGCCCAGCCCGGATGTGGTCGCGAACGCGGTCGTGCCGTCGGGCAGGATCATTTCCACCGAGCAGGGAAGAGCGGCGAAATTCTTGTCCGTCACGTGGCTGGAGTGATACATGCCGGTCGACTCGAACATGCTTTTGTTAGGAGTGGCGATGCAAAGCGATGGAAGTTCGCGCAGTCCGTCATTGTAGCGCTGGACTTTCACCGGATCCTGGGCCGTGGCGGAGTTAGTGGGGGTCACGCGCAGTGGATCGAGGTCCATGCCGTAGTCCGCTGGTACGATGTTGTTAGTGAATCCGCTGCTGGTGCCCCAGGTCGTCGGGAATCCGGCCGGCGTGTTGGACTGGTTGATCACCTGATTCTGGAAAATATAGGTATGCGTGACCGTGGCGCTGGGCACGAATCCCGCCGCGAATGTGGCGGCACGCAACACCGTGGTCGCGCTGATGGTGATCGGCCCGCTGTAAGCCGTGCCCGTGGTGGCCGTCGGTTCACTGCCGTCGGTGGTGTAGCGTACGGACCCGCCGACGGTCGCCGTGCCGAGCATGAGCTGGAAGGGCGCATCGTAAAATCCGCGGGCGCTGGTGAAGGTCGGAGTTGTCGCCACCGCCGTTAGAGTGGTTGCGGAATTAACAGCTCCGGGTGTCGGCGGGGTGAAATAGCGGCCGACGCCACCGGACAGGCCGTAGCTGAAGCCCGACCGTTGCGCCGGGTATCCGGCGAAATTTGTCGCGAACATGACGGGGCGGTCGGGACTCACGAGCGCGAGATCGCCGCCGTTGACGCCGAGTTTGAAATTCGTGTGCAACTCGCCCGAAACCGGCCGTCGGTCTTTTCCGGACGTGAACACGACCAGATAGGCACCGGCCGCCAGCGTGCGGTTAGGGAAGATCCATTTACCCGGCGCATCAGGGTTGTCAGTCAGCGCCCAGCCGCCGAGATTGACGGTGGAGGCACCCGTGTTTTGAATTTCCACCCACGATTCGTTGTCACCTTCGGCGTCCAGATAGGTCGAGGAATTGATGGCGGTGAACTCGTTGATGATCAGATTCCCCGCGCCGGACGCGCTGCGGGTAACGCTCCAGCCGGCACCGCCGAATGGATTTCCCGCGAGGTCCGCAATGCCGTGGCCTGCTGCCCAAGTGAAATTGACTGCACCGGCCGCCGGTTGGGAAAATGTGAACGTGTAGGGCCCGGAGCCAAAGCCGGTCACCGAGGTCGCCGCCACTCCGTTGACCTTGAAATCGGCGGCATCCACGCCGGTGACGGGCTCGCTGAATGCCACCTCCGCCTGTGTTAGAGTGCCGGCAGTCGAACCCGGAAACGGAAACTGCGACGGTGTCGTCGGCGCAAGAGTATCCACCAGCGTGTAGCTCCAAGACGATGGAGAAACGAACGGTCCTGATCCGGAAATACCGGCGATGCCGGTGTCGCCCGCGAATTCCACGCCCACCGTGCCGGGTGGTGGTTGGTTGAACGTGAAGGTGTAGGGACCCGCGCCGGTGCCGCCGACCGTTTGGGGGACTGCGCCGTTGATGAATAAATCGGAGGTGTCCACGCCGCCGACCTGCTCGCTGAAGGTGATTTGCAACGATGTCAGCCCGGCGACCTGGCTACCCGGCGTGGGGCTGATCGCGGAAATGACCGGCACCGCCGAAACCGGCAGCAGACAGGCGAACAAAAGCACCGCCGGAAGCGTGTGACAAATGGGTTTCATGTAGGGAAAGGCGGGCGTCCGCGGGTGGGTTTCAGACGACTGAGCAAATCGTTTCAGTGCCCGCCGTCAAGGGGAGAAGCGAGCGTGGACTGGCCTTCTCATTCTAGGAATCGGAACGGGGAGAAGTCCCGCCCCTTTATTGGGGAGGCGGGACTCGATTTCCACCGATGACACAGGGAACGTTTCTTTGGATCAGTTGGTGGAATCCACGCGGACCCGCAGGAAGTCGGATGGATCGCGGTGTTGTTGATGCTTGGGAATCTTCATGCCTGCTTTTGAGACGAGGCGTCGGAAAACGCATTCGATATGCTGTTAGCCCCCAACGGCGCGTGGCTCAAGGAGTGACAACCCGCGATCCATCTGCCTTGATCTCCCCATGGCATTTGAAATCCACCCGCGCCTTGCCTCCGGCGGGTTTGAAATCGGACAAATCGGCGGCTGCCGGCTGCTTTTGAAAAACAACGCGCTGTTTCCCTGGTTCATCCTGATCCCCGAAGTCGAGGGCATCGAGGATCTCCACCAGCTTGAGCCCGGGCAATACGTCGAGGTGATGCTCGCCCAGCGGAAGGTCTGCGAATTCATCGCCAGTCATTTCCAGCCCGAAAAACTCAACATCGGCTGCATCGGCAACCAAGTCCGGCAAATGCACATCCAGATCATCGGCCGCTCGACCGGTGATCCCGCGTGGCCCGGCACCGTCTGGGCCTTCGACGGGAAACAACCCTACACCGAGGAAGAAAGCGAAAACATCCTCGCCGCCGCCCGCGCCCACCTCGGCCTGGACTGATAGGGGGAATGGACGTCTCGTCCATGTTCTTCATCCCGCCGCAATAGTCCCTCGATCCACCGCGTAATTTCCCACCTCCATGAAATCCATCCTCTGCCTGTTCGCCACCATCACCCTCGCCGCCGCAGGTCCCGTTTCCCTCTTCAACGGCAAGGACCTCGCCGGTTGGACCCCCGATGTCCCGCAGGCCGACAAGGACCCCGCCATTTCTCCCAGCTTCATCGTCCGCGACGGAATGCTCGTCAGCATGGGCAAACCGGAAGGCCATCTTGTTTCTAACAGAACCTACTCGGACTACACCCTCACCGTCGAATACCGCTTCCCCAAGGACGGAGGAAATTGCGGGGTCCTGGTCCATGCGTCCAAGCCGCGCGCCCTCTACGACATGTTTCCGCAGTCCATCGAAGTCCAGATGCTTCATGACAACGCCGGCGACTTCTGGTGCATCCAGGAAAACATCGAGGTCCCGGACATGGAGAAACGCCGGCCGAAAAAGGACGGCCAGAAATTCGGCGGCGGTCCCGATGACGCACGCAACATCAAGAACCTCACCGACGACTCCGAGAAACCCCTCGGCGAATGGAACACCATGACCATCCAGTGCAAGGGCGCGGAAATCATCGTCCATGTGAACGGCGTCCTCGTGAACCACGGGACGAACTGCACCGCCAGCTCCGGCAAAATCGCGCTTCAGGCGGAAGGCACCGAAGTTGAGTTCCGCAAGGTGGAGATGACCAAGCCGGGTGATTGAAAGTTTGAGCGTGCATCACGCGATCGGATAGGGCATCCATGGAAACATGATGATCGGAACCCACAGCCTGCTGCCGGTCTGCGGCTGCCTGCTCGCTGATAGGATCTCAATGGCCGCCGGTCGCCCGCGGATGTTTTCCGGTTGGAACCTCGTTGCCATCGGGACCTTCGGGTTTCTCCCTGACATCCTTTCTCCGCACCTGTCATTGGAATCCCGCCAAAGCAGTTGGTCCCACACGGTCTGGGCGGCGATCGCGATCGCCTTCCTCGTGCCCCTCACGAGATACACCTGCAAAAAGGGCTCCCGCATCCCGGTGGCGATCGCCTGCTGGATCGCCTACGCGCTGCACCTCGCGGCGGATGCCATCTCCGGCGGAATTGCGTGGCTCTACCCATGGCGCGACGATGTGGTGGGGCGCTATTATATTCCTTCCGAGGATTGGATCTGGTACGACGCCGGATTCATCCTTCTCGTCTGGGCCATCTATCGGGTGTTTCCCCGTTTCGCGAAAAAACAAGCCGTGTGAAAATGTTCGGATCCCGCGTCATGAAACCTTTCCTCTTCCTGCTGCTCACCCTGCTTCCGCTTCACGCGCAGACAGGAGACAAACTCGTTGCCTCGGCCCGCAAGCAGATCGGTGTCACGCTTTATTATGATTCCCACTACACCACGCTGGAATACCCTAACGGCGATGTTCCTTCCGACCGCGGCGTTTGCACCGATGTCGTCATCCGCGCCATGCGCGACGGCTTGTCGAAGGATCTCCAGAAACTCGTTCACGAGGACATGGCCGGAAATTTCTCCGCCTACCCGAAAGACTGGGGCCTGTCAAAACCGGACAAGAACATCGACCACCGCCGCGTTCCCAATTTGAAAACCTGGCTCAAGCGCCAGGGCTGGCAACTGCCGCTGCCCGCGCCTAACGATTCCGCGAAATTCCTTCCCGGCGACATCGTCACCTGCACCGTTCCGCCGAACCTGCCCCACGTCATGATCGTCAGCGACAGGAAGACCGACGGCGGAGTGCCGCTCGTCATTCACAACATCGGCGGCGGCGCGGCGGAGCAGGACATGCTCTTCAATTTCCCACTCACCGGACTCTATCGGATGAAACCATGAAAACGATCACCACCTTCACCGTGCCGGAAGACGCGCACCTGTTCCGGTCCTTCCTCGAATCGCGGGGGATGGAGGCCTTCGTGCTCGACGAGCATTTCGTGCAGCTCTTCTGGTATTACAGCAACGCCATCGGCGGCGTGCGGGTGGCCGTCGATGAGACCGACGAGGACGAGGCTGGCGCGCTTTATGGCGAATACATGGCCGCTCTCAGGGCAGGCCCCTTTCCATTGCAGCCGGCCCGCGCGTGGCCGGTCGTGGCGCTGCTTTCGCTGGCGGTCGGCATCCCGCTGCTGCTCTTCGGAAGGCATGCCTTGAGACCGGATGCGGATCTGAAATAAGGAGAATGGACGCCCTCGTCCATTTCTACCATCGGACAGCCCACGTGGTTGCGGCGTCTCGCCGCTCCTTGAAACTTAGGGGTCCCTTATCCGCGGTTTACGCGGAAAAAAGTGGCAGGAGTGTCGTCCCAGCATTAGGGAGAATCAAAGATTTTTAACCACGGATTTCACGGATTAACACAGATAAGACTTACGGATTAGATGGGATTTGATCATTGTGAGAACGGAAATCGGAGCAAAGGCTCCAAACGCTGGAATCCAAACTTTCTTATCCGTGAAATCCGTGGTTAATTTCTCCTTTCTCTGACGACTTCTCAGTAGTGTAGTGACCCTGAATCCAATCATGAATCTCGATCTCAAAAACAAAGTCGCCCTCGTCACCGCAGCCTCCGGAGGAATCGGTCAGGAAATCGCCCGTTCGCTCGCGGCGGAAGGAGCTAAGGTCGTCATCAACGGCCGGACATCCGCCAGCGTGGAAAAGGCCATCGCTGAAATCCGGTCCCAAGTGCCGGATGCCGATCTCGTGCCATCGGTCGCCGACAACGGCACGGCGGAAGGTTGCGCCACCACCATCCGCGAACTGCCCGCAGTGGACATCCTCGTCAACAACCTCGGCATTTACGAAGCCGTCGGCTTCTTCGACGAAACCGACGAGGCCTGGCAAAAGCTGATAGAAATCAACATCATGAGCGGCGTCCGTCTCGCCCGCCACTATCTGGCAGGAATGCTGGAGCGCGGTCACGGCCGCGTCGTTTTCATTTCCAGCGAATCCGGAGTCAGCCCGGCACCCGAGATGGCGCACTACAGCGCGACGAAAACCATGCAGCTCGGCATTTCCCGCTCGCTGTCGGAACTGACCAAAGGCACGCAGGTCACGGTGAACTCCGTGCTGCCCGGACCCACCCGCACCGAGAGCGTGGAGAAATTCATGCAGAATGTTTTCCCCGGTCTTTCGCTGGAGGAAGCGGAGCAGAAGTTCATGGCGGAAAACCGTCCGACCTCGCTGATCGCCCGCCTCATCAACCCTCGGGAAATCGGCGACATCGTCACCTTCATCTGCAGCCCCCGCGCCGCAGTCATCAACGGCTCCTGCATCCGCGCCGAAGGCGGCCTCGTGCGGAGCGTCTTCTAACGAATCTGGCGGACAACGGACGTGGTTGCGGCGTCTCGCCGCAACGCGAGAACAAGGAGTGGCGATCTCCGAATCGCCACAGCCCATGGGAGCCGATGAATCGCGGTTCTCCTCTGGCCATCGCCACTTCATGGGCTTCGGCGGATCGGAGTCCGCCGCTCCTTGTAACTTCGCATTCCGAAAACCCGCTCTAGCAGTTCTCCCGAACCCCCGTGATCGAATCTCACCAGGTTTTCACATCATCCGCAGTCCCAAGTTTCCCATCCGCCCCCGGCGAGAAAGCGGCGGAGCGGCGGCCTTGCAGATCAACGGTTCTTGAACCGACGCTGAAGTGGAGCTTTTCGTCGTAGTCGGTATCGAGCACCACGGTGTAGGGATTTCCCCACGGGTCATAGAGTCCTTCGACGGAGGTTCCCGTGGCATGGTGGATCAGGCCGTTTTTGTGATTTTTGCCTTCCCTGACGGACAGGAACTTGATGTCACAGGCATTCTGCTTGTTCGCCGATTGGCCTTCTAGTCCTAGCAGAACAGTCAGCAGCTTCACGCCTTCCGGCGAATCGATTGTCATCCGCTCTCCAACATCCGGCAACTTTCCATATTCCGTATAAAAATAATTCGCTGCCTGTTCGAGTGCGGTGGCAGTGGCAAGTGGCTGGAGTTTTCTGAGATGACAATCATTGTGGACACTTTCGAAAGCAAAAAATCCGCCAATTCCGAAGAGGCAAACCACGATGAGAACGAAGTCGGCCAATGCGCTGCCGCTTTTCGCATCTCGATGGGCGGAATCTTTCATGACTGGATAACCTATCAAGGCTCCGTCATCTGTCCAGTTCGCAACACGGATACATTTCCGCAAAGTGGCTGGAGCGTCTCGCTCCAGTTCGGGGGGTGTAAAAAATTCTGTGTGAGCGCTTTCCGACGCTGCCCGGTGAAAAAAACCGTGCAAGCTCGCCCCATGGAGCGGCGGACTCCGATCCGCCGAAGCCCATGGTCGTTCATGACTGACAATGCGTTCATCACAACTTTTGATGAAAAGCACGTTTCGATGGATTTCTTGATTTGGTTGCTAAAGACGACTGATCTCAGAGAGCGTGACAACACCACTGCTCAACCAGTGATTTCCGGTGGCAAAGTTTATCCAACGATACTGGGAATACCTCCCCTTGCCGAACAACGGCGGATCGTGGCCGATGACCTTGGTGGACTCCTTGGAAACCCAACTCGCCACCGCCCGCGCCTCCGCCACCCATCTCTTCGAAGCAGTTGTGGCGGAACTGACCGCTGGAAATCGGGTTGAGGGGGAAAGATCACGGAAGCCTTCCAATCGCATCGCCTCCGTGAAAGAGTCTGCCCGTCCATGAATTCCGAATTTCTTAAATCCCTGCTCGAATGTGGCGAACTGGACCGCGTCGAGATGACCCGTTCGACAACGGATCTGGACAAATTCCGGGAAGCGATCTGTTCGTTTTCCAACGACATGCCGGGACGGGGCGAGCCCGGCTACCTCTTGATCGGAATCGACGAGAAAGATCCGTCATTCCGTCTCTCGATCACCGACGAGCTGCTTCAAAAGTTCGCGTCCTTCCGTTCCGACGGGCAGATCATGCCGATGCCGGTCTTGAACGTATCGAAAGTTCCGCACCCAGGAGGAAACGGAGATGTCCTCGTGGTGGAAGTGCGTCCGCAGGATATGCCTCCTGTCCGCTACAAGGGACGGGTCCATATCCGGGTGGGACCTCGCAAAGACACTGCCAGCGAGGCGGAAGAAAGGGTAATGATGGAGCGCCGCACCTCGAATTTCCCGACCTTCGATGCCACCCCATGCCCGGAAGGCGACTTGAAGCGGTTGGATTTGGAAACGTTCCGTCAAACCTACCGCCCGGAAGCGGTGGCGGCGGAGGTCATTGCGGAGAATCACCGGACTTTGGAAGAACAACTGGCGGCCCTGCGGTTTTACAATTTGAAACGAAACTGCCCAACAAACGCCGGGATGCTGGTGTTCGCCTATGACCCACTGGATCTTTTTCCCGGTGCGAAGATTCAGTTTGTTCAATACGATGGTCCCGGTTTGGCTGACGAGGTAGTCGCTGAAAAAACCTTCACGGGGAGTCTGATCACGGTGCTCTCGGAAATGGACAGTTTCCTCAAGGGCCGCTTCACGCAGAAACCCGTTGTGGTATCAGAACTGCGCGAGCAGGCGGTTTTTGACTATCCGACGGAGGCGGTTCGCGAGCTTCTGATGAACTCGGTACTGCACCGCGACTATCAATCGACGAGCCCGGTGCGATTCTATCAATTCAGCGACCGGATTGAGATTCAGAATCCCGGTGGCTTGTATGGCGATGCTTCGCCTGAGAATTTCCCGCAGGTGAATGCCTACCGAAACCCTATCATCGCGGAGGCCATGCATGTGCTGGGTTATGTCAACCGCTTCGGCCGTGGTATCGCCCGCGCCAGACGCGCGATGGAAGAGAACTGCAGTCCGGAGCCGTCATTTCAATTCGAAATCAATCATTTCCTGGCGGAGATCCCCAAGCACCCACACCGATGAAAACCCTGGCATTTTTCAACAACAAGGGAGGCGTGGGGAAAACCACGTTAATCTATCACCTCGCATGGATGTTTGCCGATATGGGCAGAAAAGTGTTGGTGGCTGACCTCGATCCGCAGGCGAACGTGACCTCGATGTTTCTTTCGGAATCCGAGTTGGAGAAACTCTGGGATCCTGACTTTGATAGCAAAAAAAGTATCATGGCCTCAATTAGCCCGCTGATCCGGGGATTGGGAGACATCGGACCAGCTCCCGTGCAGTCCATCACGAGCAGGTTGCGATTGATTCCGGGAGATCTGAACCTTTCCAGTTTCGAATCAAAACTGTCGGAATCGTGGATCAAGTGCCTGGACCGTGACGAAGCGGCTTTCCGGGTGACGAGTGCGTTCCACCGTCTCACTCGAACGGCCGCCGCGGATTTTGGTGCGGATATCATCCTGATCGATGTCGGGCCGAACTTTGGAGCGATCAATCGTTCCGCGCTCATTTCCGCAGATGCGGTGGTGGTGCCACTGGCACCCGATCTGTTTTCCATCCAAGGTCTAAGAAACCTCGGGCCGACCTTGAGGCGGTGGCGAGAAGAATGGGGCGAGCGAAGACTGAAGAATCCAGAGCCGTCTCTCGACCTTCCGGTGGGGAGCATGACTCCACTGGGATACGTTGTGCTTCAGTTTGGAATCAGGGACAGCCGTCCGGTGAAAGCATACGACAAATGGTCGCAGAGAATTCCGGAGACGTTCAATACCTCAGTGATTGGTGGAACCAATCAATTGCCTCTAGATTATGGTCTTGATGAACATTGTCTGGGCCTTCTGAAGCATTATCGAAGTCTAATGCCGATGGCGATGGAGGCGAGAAAGCCAATTTTTCACCTGAAAGCGGCTGATGGAGCCATCGGTGCACACAATGCCAGCGTTAAGGATTGCGAGAGCGATTTCCGGTTTCTGGCCGAAGCGATTCTTGAAAAACTCCAAGCGGCCAAGCCGGTTTGAAATTTTGGTCGATGGATCGGTTGTAGCACTTCCGTTGATTTTAGCCTCTTGCCATGCCCATCCAACACGCCATCTGGAAAGTCGGAACCAAGCCCGAACTGCTGACCCTTTCAAAACTCGCGACCGAGAAGCACTTGGAAGACATGATCGTGGAATGGAAGAGAGTGAAGTGCGGTGGTCGCAGACCGTGCACTACAGGCCCGTTGAACATCGAAAATCGAACGCCCAACATCGAACGTCGAAGTGAAGAATGGTTCCTCTTTCCATCAACGATCCACTATCAACATCCACTCTCTTCTTCCTCTGCGTCCCTTCGCGACCTCTGCGGCTCTGCGGCTCTGCGGCTCTGCGGCTCTGCGGTGAACTCTTTTCGGAACGGAAAGGCTGGGAGCGAGACGCTCCCGCAACGGTCTGGGGCGAGACGCCCACAGCTACTTTGAAGAGACTCGCGCGCAATGAATTCCGCGCTCCAGTTGGTTGTACTCCAACAAAAAAAGGCGGAGCTTGCGCCCCGCCCTTTTTGATAGAATGTCAGCTCACTTGCCCCAGCGCTCGAGCAGGGTCTTCGCCATGTCGGAAGGAGTTTCCGCGACGGCGATGCCGCACTCGGCGAGGATGCGCTTCTTGGCTTGGGCGGTGTCTTCCTCACCCCCGACGATGGCACCGGCGTGGCCCATGCGGCGGCCCGGAGGCGCGGTGGCTCCGGCGATGAATCCGGCGATGGGCTTCTTGCAGTTTTCCTTGGCCCAACGCGCGGCGTCCACTTCGGCGTTGCCGCCGATTTCGCCGATCATGATGATGGCTTCGGTTTCCGGGTCGTTGTTGAACATTTCCAACACTTCGAGGTGGTTGGTGCCGTTGATCGGATCGCCACCGATGCCGACGCAGGTGCTCTGGCCGTACCCGAGCTGGGTGAGTTGGAAAACGGCTTCGTAGGTGAGCGTGCCGGAACGGGAAACGACGCCGACGTTGCCGCGCTTGTGGATGTAGCCGGGAGCGATGCCGATGCGGCAGCCGCCGTGCGATTTCTCACCGCGGCCGGGAGTGACGAGGCCGGGGCAGTTAGGGCCGACGAGGCGCGACTTGGATCCGCGGAGGGCCTCCTTGACGCGCATCATGTCCATGACGGGAATGCCTTCGGTGATGCAGACGATGAGTTCCACGCCGGCATCAGCCGCTTCGAGAATGGCATCGGCGGCGAATGGAGGTGGCACGAAGATGGCGGAAGCGGTGGCTCCGGTTTCGTTCACGGCCTCGGAGACCGTGTTGAAGATCGGCACGACGTTTTCAAACTTCTGTCCGCCCTTGCCGGGAGTGACGCCGGCGACGAGTTTGGTGCCGTAGGCGAGTGAGAGGGAGGCGTGACGCGCGCCGAAGCTGCCGGTGATCCCCTGGACCAGGAGCGTGGTGTTTTCGTCGATGAGGATGGCCATAAGAAAAAGTTGCTAGATTTCAGTTTGAAGTTTTCAGGCGACTGCGGCGACGATTTTCTTCGCTCCGTCCGCCATGTCGTCGGCGGAAACAATGTTGAGTCCGGAGGCGGCGAGGGTGGCCTTGCCCATTTCCACGTTGTTGCCTTCGAGGCGGACGACGAGCGGAATCGGCAGGCCGGTTTCCTTGGCGGCGGCGATGACGCCTTCCGCGATGACGTTGCAGTCCATGATGCCACCGAAGATGTTGATCAGGATGCCCTTCACGTTCGGATCACCGAGGATGATCTTGAACGCGGCGGTCACCTGCTCTTTGGAAGCTCCGCCGCCCACGTCGAGGAAGTTGGCAGGATCGCCACCGAAGTGCTTGATGATGTCCATGGTGGCCATCGCGAGACCGGCGCCGTTGACGAGGCAGGCGATGTTTCCATCGAGGCCGATGTAGTTGAGCTCGAATTCGGAGGCGGCGACTTCGCGAGGATCTTCTTCCGACTTGTCGCGCATGGCGACGATGTCCGGGTGGCGGTAGAGCGCGTTGTCATCGAAGCCGAACTTGGCATCGAGCGCGAGCACGCGGCCGTCGGGAGTGGTAACGAGCGGATTGATTTCCAACATCGCGCAATCGCAGGAGATGAAGAGCTTGTAGAGGTTTCCGAGGAGTTTCGCGAACTGCTTGGCGATGTCGCCGGTCAGACCGAGTGCGGCTGTTAGCTTGCGGACTTCATAAGACTGGAGGCCTAGCAGCGGATGGATGAACTGGCGGACGATCTTGTCCGGCGTGTTGTGCGCGACATCCTCGATGCTCATGCCGCCTTCGGTGGAAACGACGATGACCGGGCGGCAGGTGGCGCGGTCCATCAGGATGGCGAGGTAGTATTCGTGGGTGATGTCCACGGCCTCGGCGATCATCACCTTGCTGACCAGTTTGCCCGCTTCACCGGTTTGCACGGTGACGAGAGTTTCATTGAGCATTTTTCCGGCGAACTCGGCGGCTTGCTCGGGTGACTCGATGAGATGGACGCCACCTTGGAAGCCGTTTTTGAAATGACCCTTTCCGCGGCCACCGGCGTGGACCTGCGCCTTGATCACCAATTTCGCTCCGGCGAATTCTTTGGCAGCCGCAGCGGCTTCTTCGGGAGTGCTGGCAACCCGGCCGCTGGGGCTAGGGACTTGGAAACGATCGAAAAGCTCTTTGGCCTGGTATTCGTGAATGTTCATGATGGCGATCGGGAATCGTGCGCTGACACGGGGAAATCGGCGGGACGGTATTCCCCCCGGCGTTGCGGGGTCAAGGCACGTCTTGAAAAATGCGGATGAATCCCGCTCAGGTGAGCGATAAAGCCCCCTCAGCGGCTGCCTGAAAAATGATGAATTCCTGTTCTCGCGCAGAGCCGCAGGGACGCAGATGTTTTTTGGGGAAGAGAAAATCCCCGCAAAATCAATAAACTTCTGACTCTGCGCCCCTGCGGCTCCGCGCGAGTCATCTATCTTCGATAGAATTTGACTATCTTCGATAGAATTTGAACCGACTTCCGAAAATTTTAAGACGGCCTCTCAGCGGCGGGCGGCCTCGATCAATCGCTTCAACTTGCGGTTGAATCCATCCGCGGCGGCCAGTTCATCGAGTCGGAGATGCATCCGGTAGCGCCAATAAAACGGGATGATCGCCGGCACGTTGATCCGCTCTTCTTCCGGATCCGGATGGCGGATCGCCTCGTCCATCGCCAGCAAATCCTGGAGCGGGAAGATCGCCCACATCGCGGGCGATTGCAGGTGTTGCCAGATGATCTTGGTCGCCACCTCGCCCGAGAGTTCGGACTCGGGAAATGAAATGCCGAACATCTGCCACGCGAACCGGGCCGTCGTTTGCGCATCCTCCGTCCACCACGCGCGCAGCGTGGACATGTCGTGGGTCGATGGACTGACGACGCTCATGTAAGGTGCGTTCTGCGGATTGAAGAACTCGATCTCGTGCGTCTTCGGCATGCGCTGGATTTCTAACGAAAGGATGCCGAGCTCCTTCAGCACGCCCGGCACGCAGGCAGGCACCATGCCGAGGTCCTCGCCGCAGAGCAGCATCGGGCTGGCCCGGCGCATAGCAGGAAGTTTCGCGTAGCCCTGGCCCTGCCAGAAATCCTCCTGACGCCGATAGAAATAGTCGTTGTAGAGATCCTCCACCCGCCAGCGCATGTCGGGATCGAGGTCCTGGTAGGAATGCGTCGCCTGCATCGACATCCGCGGATGATACTGCGTGCCGTTCGAACCCTTCACCTCGAAGAACAACACGTCGCTCGCGCAGTCCATCAGGCCTTCGCGGATGAAATCATCGTGCGGATGTTCTTTGAAATAATCATCGATGCGCCGTTGCGTTAGAACCTGCTCGCGGAGTTGGAAATAACCGTTTTCACAATCATGCAGGAAACTGTTCTTCACATACTGCGCCGCATCGCCGAAGCGTTCCTTCAGCGCATTCCAGCGGATGTAGGGACGGCAGTAGCGATTGTAATCGAAGTCGATGCCGCGCTTGCGGATTTCATCGATTTGGATCGGCATCGCCGGATCGAAAAAGCCCATGATGCCTTCCACGTGGTCGAACGGCACCTGCCAGATGCGGAAGAAGCCGAGGATGTGATCGATCCGATAGGCGTCGAAGTAATGGCTGAGTTGGGCGAACCGCGAACGCCACCAGGCGTAATCGTCCTTTTGCATGACCTCCCAGTTGTAAGTGGGAAATCCCCAGTTCTGGCCTTTCACGGCGAAGGCGTCCGGCGGCGCTCCGGCCTGCGCGTCCATCTTGAACAAATGGGGCGCGGACCATGCGTCCACCGATTGACGGTCGATGCCGATCGGCAGATCTCCCTTGAGCGCGAGTCCGCGCGAATGCAGGTGGGCGACGGCGTCGGCGAGTTGTTTGTCGAGCTCGTGCTGGAGCCAGATATGATAGGCGATTTCGGGCCACTCGGGATGGGCCGCCTCGGTGAGTTCATCGACCCGTGTCCGGTCGAAGATCGCCCAGTCGCCCCAGTGGGAGAAATCGGCGGTGCCGAAATGGTCGCGTTTGACGCAGAACAAGGCGTAGGGAACGACCCACGCGGCATTGGTTGTTAGGAAATCCTTGAAGGCGGCGCTGGCAACAATCGCGAGCCGGTGTTTTTCGAAAATCTTGCGGGTGAGTTTGGTCTTCAACTTCATCACCGCCTCGTGATCCACCTGCTGGAGAGGATTCAACAGTTCGCAAGCTGACTTAAGTTCCTGCGCGAACGCCGCCGGCATGGCGAGTCCGAGGTCCTCGATCCGCAGATAGATCGGATGCAGTGCGAAAACGCTGATCGCCGAATACGGATAGGAATCCGTCCAGTCGTGGGACGAGGTGGTGTCGTTGATCGGCAGGATCTGGATCAGCTTCAGGCCGACGTCATGCGCCCAATCGGCGAACGGCTTGAGATCCGCGAACTCGCCGACGCCGAGGCTTTTGTCGCTGCGCAACGAGAACACCGGCATCGCCACACCCGCCGCGCGGAACAGCCCGGCGGTATCCCGGCGATAGCATTCATCATGGATATGAGTCCATTGGCGGGAGGCATGGGAGTGCGAAGTCAGCCTGCGGTTTTCACCCAACTCCATGCTGACCACACAGTTCAATTTCAAGTCGAACAAACCGTATTTGTAATCGATCATCCAATCCGCGGGCAGATAGACATGTTTCTGCCAGACGTCCGGAGCGATTTCCTCGAGCGGGACGGCGGAGTGCCAACCCCAGTTGCCGAGTTCGCTCACGCTGCCGGTCAAACAGGGAACCTTGCCCTCGGGCACGGCGGCCATGCGGAGTTGGAACGTGTGATTCGCACTCTCCGGAATAACAGATTGGGTAAAAGATTCGTGAAGCGGGCGGACCGCCACGCAGGCCTTGGTTTCAAAGGCATAATCCACAGTCCCGGGGGAACACCACGAGTCGAGAAGGACGACCGCCTCATGGGTGTCGAGATCGATCTCCGCGACTCTCGCCGGTTCCCATTCGTCGAGTTCGACGCCGTTGTTGGATTGACGAAGCTGATAGTTGTATTCGATCCGGAAACATCCGGCACCGCGCACGTTCACGCTGGTTTCCCATTGTCCATCGTTGAGCCAATGCAGTGGAACGATCTGGTCAAAACGGACGCCCTTTTCATCCAGCACGGTTGAGTATTTCAACCAGAGCGACTGGCCGGGAACGGTGTGGTAATTCAGGCGGAAAACGATCTTCATGGGCGACAGGCTAATGTTGAAAAATCAAGGCCGGTTGGCGATTCGAAAAACAGCTCCGGGCGACTTGACCGCGCGAATCCGCATGGCGAAGGTTTCCCATGCTCCACTTCGCGACCATCGTCATCGCGGTTTGCGCGCTCGTGGCCGGGCTGGCACTCGCCCGCCTGATCACGAATTGGATTGCGAATCGCTGATCAGCCCTGCGAGGCCTTTTGCACGAACCGCAGCTTTTCGAGCGCGCCTCCGCTGGAGATCATTTCGGGTGAAGCTCTGTTCTTTCGCTTTCCATCGTGCAGTTGGCCCGAAGTACCACCTTATTCCCGATTCTAGCATTTCCGCGCCCGCCTCATGGAGTTGACTCCGGGCCAGCGGCGGTATTCGACGGGATTTTGATCGCCCCGTCGGCCAAAGATCCTATCAAACTTACGACCCACGTTGCGTTCGAATATAGAATATTGGTTCCTATCGATATTGGATCCGGGTCTCCGATCACAGACATAGGTGCTCTTGTTAGCTTGGTAGTTGTAAGTGATTACATCATTCCGCGACAAACAGCTTGAGCTTGCTGCAGACTTCCCTTCCGCCGTTGCAACGGAGTTTCGCAAAATGCCTGATTCCCGCAAAGATTGCGGAAAGCGAAAAGATAGTGGTCAAGCCGTTGCCAAAAGGCTCCCTTGAATTTTGGCATGTTGAAAATCAATAAATCAAAGATACCGTGATTTAGTGATTTTCAATTTTCAGCCCTGAGTCTCCACGCAGCAAATCCGCCGACAGTCTCGAGGCGACGCCCAAAGCATCTCGATATAAGTCCGGCAATCGGGCGGCTCATCGTAAGCATCCGCGGCCCTGGCACCTGTGCTGTCGCCACGTCCGAAATACCCTTCGTCACCGATTTCATCCATTCCGAATCATTAAAATTGTGAACCCATCGCCCAGCCATTGCATTATGAAATTCCGACGGTTCGCCGTCCATACTGTGGCGGGCATGCTGTTAGCCGTTGAGGCGCAAGCCGCGGTCAGTGCAGTCGATCTGGCCGATTTGAGTATCGAGCAATTGATGAACGAGTCGGTGACTTCGGTTTCCAAGCGGGAGCAATCCCTGTTGGACGCCGCGGCCGCCATCTCGGTGCTGACCAATGACGACATCCGCCGCTCCGGTGCCACTTCGGTCGCGGAAACGTTGCGGTTGGTGCCGGGAATGGATGTGGGTCAGATCAATTCGAGCCAGTGGTCGATCTCGTCACGGGGGTTCAGCGGCCAGTATTCCAACAAGCTTCTGGTCATGGTGGACGGCCGCGCGGTCTATACTCCGACGCTGGCGGGGGTTTACTGGGACTTGCAGCAGACGATGCTGGAGGATGTGGATCGCATCGAAGTGATCCGGGGGCCGGGTGGCACGTTGTGGGGGGCCAATGCGGTGAACGGAGTGATCAACATCGAGTCCAAAAGCGCCCGGGACACCCAGGGTGGACTGCTCTACGCGGGTGGCGGCGATGTTCATCTCACCACGGAAGGTGCGCGCTATGGCGGCAGGATCGGAGAGAACACTTACTATCGCGTCTTCGGTAGCTACCAACTGTCCGATGCCTATGAGCAGCCGTCCGGGGGATCCGCGATGGACGGCTGGCAAAGCGAGAGCGGCGGTTTCCGGATCGATCACTATCAGGGCGAGGACACGCATTTCACCTGGCAGGGGGATGCCACGGTGGTGGATTTCAATGAAAATGCTTCCGACGGCTACAACGTGAACACCTTGGGGCGCTGGACCCACGAACTGGCGGAACGTTCAAGCGTCGAGGTGCAGGCTTACTACGATCGCACCTATCGCAATGAAATCACCCGTGCCCGCCCCACCGTGGACACATTCGATCTCATCGCCCAGCACACCTTCGGCGTTGGAGATCGGAATGATGTCATCTGGGGGCTGGGTTACCGGTTTATCGGGAACGACGCCGAACAGACCACCCCCACGATCCTGGTCCACGAGGGCGATTTGAATCTCCAGCTTTTCAGCGGGTTCATTCAGGATGAGTTCAAGCTCATTCCCGACAAGCTGATCCTGACGGCCGGGACCAAGATCGAGCACAATGATTTCACCGGCATTGAAATCCAACCGAGCGTGCGCGCGGTGTTCAAGCCGGCCGCCAACCAAACCCTTTGGGCCGCGGTCTCCCGGGCCGTGCGGACGCCGGACGTCCTGGAAGATTCGGATGTGTTCGCAGTGCAGATCGGCGAACCCATCGCCGCGCCCGGCGGTCCTTATGTCCCCAGAATCGTCGGCACTGCCAATCCGGATTCCGAGGTTCTCTGGGCTTACGAACTGGGCTACCGCATTCAGCCGGAGAAGCGGGTGAATGTGGACGTCGCGCTTTTCTATAATGATTATAACCAGTTGATCGACTTCGGAACCACGCCCGACCGGTTTGTTCCCGGTGATCCGGAAGGCACGGCGGAGTTTCCGCTGATGAACATTCAAAGCGGTCACACCTACGGTGGCGAAGCGTCCGTGACGGTGGAGCCGATTGACCATTGGCGCCTGAGCGCCAGCTACTCGCTCTTGCTCGCCGATATCGGGGGGCCGGTCCCCGTAGGGAGCCCGGAAATGGCCGAAACGCAGCAACAGGCGATCCTGCGTTCCAGCCTGGATTTCGGACGGGCGAGCATCGATGCCCAGTTCCGCGCCGTGGATCAGGAAACGGGGGTCGAGGGCTATGTGACCGCCGATGTCAGGCTTTCCTATCGGCCAACGGACGCCCTCGATCTCTCATTGGTTGGGCAAAACCTTTTGGACGCCGGGCATCAAGAAGCGACCCAGTTCTTCGGAACCACGAACGGGATAGTCCCGCGCGGGTTCTTCGCGCGAGTCACTTGGAAATTCTAACTCCCCCGGCAACCCTATCATGTCACCTGGAAATCGAAAGCTCCCGGCAACCCGCAGGGTCCTTGGCGGATGGCGGATCCTGCTGATTTGTATGCTGATCGGCGTCGCCCCGGCCGAGGCTGATGTTTCGAAAGAATACCAGCTCAAGGCCGCGTTCCTTTATAACTTCGCAAAATTCGTCGAGTGGCCGGCGAGCGGCTTCGCGACTCCCGAGAGTCCGCTGGTGATCGGAGTTTTCCGCGCCAATCCGTTTGGCGACGAACTGGAGAAAGCCGTCAAGGGCAGGAAAATCAACGGGCACCCGATTGTGGTGTCTCAGGTATCATCGGTCGCCGCCGCCCGCCAGACCCAGATTCTGTTTGTGGGGGCGTCCCAGAATGCCAAGCTTGGCGAATTGAAGGGAGCGCTTCAGGGCACCCCGGTGCTGACGGTGGGCGAATCAGAAGAGTTCGCGCGGCAAGGGGGCATGGTCACCTTCACCCTTCAGAACGATTCCCTGCGCTTCGCCATCAACAAGGACCCGGCGCAAAAGGCCGGGTTAAAAATCAGCTCGCAGCTTCTAAAGCTGGCCTTGAATTCCGGGAGGACCACCCCGTGAGAATCCTCCGCAACATCCCCATCAAGCGGAAGCTGACGATTATTTCCATGCTGACCAGCAGCGTGGCGCTCCTGCTCACCTGCGGGGTGATCGTCGGCTTTGAAATGGTCAACTTCCGGCGGGGCATGGTGGGTGAACTCCTGACGACCGCGACGATGGTGGGCGACAACACCGTCGCCGCGCTGACCTTCGAAGATCCGGCGGCGGCGGAGCTGACGCTGCGCGCGCTGGGTGCCGACAACCACATCGACGCCGCCTTCATCTACGACGCCAAGGGACTGCCCTTTGCCAGCTATCAGCCGTCCGGGGCGACCCCGATCACACCGCCACCGGTCCCGATCGAGCGGAATCTCCATCGTTTCACCGACGACTCCCTGGAAGTTTTCCAGGACCAGCTTGCCGACGACTATCTCGAGGTTTTCCACGACATCACGGTCGCCGGAGAATTGGTGGGCACGATCTATCTGCGCCACGACATGCTCGAACTCCGGAACAACCTCGTGCGCTCCGGCTACCTCGCCTTGGGTGCGATGGTCGGGGCATCGCTCGTCGCCCTGCTACTGACTCGCAAGCTTCTTCCCATGATCTCCGGGCCGATCATGAACCTCGGGCAAGTGGTGCGCGACGTGGCGACGCGTAAGGATTTCTCCATCCGCGCCGAAAAGCAGGGTGAGGACGAGGTGGGCAACCTGATCGACGGATTCAACGAGATGTTGGGCGAAATCCAGCACCGCGACGCCGCCCTCCAGGCCGTGCACGAAAGCTTGGAGCAGCGGGTCGAGGAAAGGACCCAGGAGCTCGCCAGCTCGCTTTCCATTCTCAATGCAACGCTTGAATCCACCGCCGATGGGATCTTGGCCGTCAATCAGTCGGGGCAGGTGGTTTCCTACAATACCAAGTTCGCGGCCATGTGGGGCTTCCCGCCCGAGGTATTGCAAAGGCAGGATGACAGAGAATGGTTGGCACTCGCCAGCGCGCAAGTCGTCGATCCGGAGCAGTTCATCAGCAAGACCGGAAATCGCGCCGTTCTTCACGAAAACCAAGCCTTCGACGTGGTCCAACTGAAGGATGGCCGGACCTTCGAGCGATACGTCCAGTCCCAGAACGTCGGCGAAACGCCGGTTGGCAGAGTGATCAACTATCGCGACGTCACCCTGCGCAAACGCGCGGAAGCGGAGTTGGCGGACACCGCCAGACAACTGCTGGAAACCTCGCGCCAGGCGGGCATGGCGGAAGTCGCCACCAGCGTGCTCCATAACGTCGGCAATGTCCTCAACAGCGTCAACGTCTCCTGTTCGGTGGTCGCCGACAAGGTGCGCAAATCACGAGTCGGCAGCGTCGCGAAAACCGCCGCCCTGCTGCATCGGCACACGGACGATCTCGCCGCGTTTTTCACCACCGATCCGACAGGGCGGAAACTGCCGGAATACCTCGGCAAGCTGGCCGTAGGGCTCGCGGATGAACAGGCGGAACTGCTTCAGGAACTCCGGTTGCTCGGCAAGAACATCGACCACATCAAGGAGATCGTGGCCATGCAGCAGAACTACGCCAAGGTTTCGGGCATCACGGAAACCCTCCCCGTGAGCGATTTGATCGAAGACGGCCTGCACATGAACGAAGGCTCCCTGACGCGCCACGCGGTGCAAGTGGTCCGCGACTACGGCGAGGTGCCGCAGATCACCGTCGAGAAGCACAAGGCGCTGCAAATCCTGGTGAACCTGATCCGCAA
>NZ_JBDSCX010000025.1:0-47036 GCF_039920825.1 Luteolibacter sp.
CAGTTCATACAGGATCACCCCCAGCGAATAGATGTCGCTGCGGGTGTCCACATCCAGCGCGTTGGGTTCCGCCTGCTCCGGGCTCATGTATTGAGGCGTCCCGATCATCCGGCCGAACTGCGTGAAGGCCGTTTTTTCGGTGAGTTCCATCCCGAGCGCCTTAGCGATTCCGAAGTCGATCACCTTCACCACCGGCTTGCCATCGTGGAGCGGGACAAGAATGTTAGACGGTTTCAGGTCGCGGTGGATGATGCCTTTCTGGTGCGCGTGTTGCACGGCCGCGCACACGCCGGTGAAAAGCTCCAGCAGTTCCCTGGCGTCGAGATGGCTATCGGCACAGTATTTCGTAATCGGCACCCCCATGACCAGTTCCATCACGAAGTAGGGCCGCCCGCCTTCCGTGGTCCCCGCATCATGGACCTTCGCGATATGCGGGTGGTCCATCAGGGCCAGCGCCTGTCGCTCCGCCTCGAAGCGTGCGATGATTTCCTTGGAGTCCATTCCCGGCTTGATCACCTTGAGCGCCACCTCACGTTTCACCGGTTGGCTTTGTTCTGCTAGAAAGACAGTGCCGAAACCGCCCTCGCCGATCTGCCGGAGCAACTTGTAGCGCCCGATCATATCGCCCTCCCGCTCACTGCGTGCTTCGAGCCAAAGAGGATCGGCCAAGGGTTCCATGAAAGTTTCATCCGCAAAGTGCGCGGCGATGAGCATCCCGACCTCTTCGCGCAACGCCGGATCGTCCCCGCACGACCCGTCAAGGTAAGCGGCGCGTTCCTGCGGGCACGGGATTTCCAAGGCGGCCTGCAGGATGATTTCCGGAGCGAGGTGATTTGGCACGGCGGGTGGTTCTTGGTGAAAAATTTTGAGACCATCTTTGACCTCGACCTGACTATGCGAAATCCCCCCGGAGATGGGATCAAATTTCCTCGATGGATCGCGAAAAACCGGAGGCTCCGTCAAACGTCCCGTTTCAGTTCCCGGAACAACCAGGCCCGCGCATAAATCCAGTCACGCTTCGCAGTGGGCGTCGAAATGCCGAGGGCCTCGGCGGTTTCCTCGATCGTCATTCCGACGAAATAACGCAACTTGACCACCTCGGCCTTGCGAGGCTCGATTTGGGCGAAGCGATCGAGGATTTCATGGATGGCGAGAATTTCGTCATCTTTCACGGCAGGAACGGCGATGAGGTCTTCCGCGAACCCGGTCCGCTGCAATTCGCCACCATGCCGCACGGCTTTCCGATGCCGCGCGCGGTCGATCAGGATGCGGCGCATCGATTCGGCGGCCGCGCAGAAAAAGTGCTTTCTCCCCTGCCACTGCGGTTCCCCCGGCGAGAGCTTCAGGTAGGCTTCATGAACCAAGGCGGTCGCCTGCAGGGTGTGTGCCTCTGCCTCCTGCCCCAAGCGCCAGGCCGCCAGTTTGCGCAACTCCCCATAGACGAGCGGAATCAGATCTTCCGCCGCTTGCCTGTCTCCCTCGCTTGCTGCGTTGAGGATGAGAGTCACGTTGTCGCTGCCGTGTTCCATTCCACACGCTCCCGTTTTCCCAAAGCCTCTGGCAATCAAAACCGACAGTGAAAGATGATCTACCTCCCTGACCTCGCGTTTTTTAAGGAAAAGGTGTTCCGCTCCAGCAGGCGGGCACTTTGCGACTTCACTCCCGGACCTTAAAAACGGGCCTGGGTCTGCTAGGAATCGAAGTTCCGGAACGGATGTGAGTTGACGGATCAAGGAGTGGTCACCGACAGGCGGCCGAAAAACGGGCCGGTTGCAGGACGTGGAATGTAGCAGATCACGCGGTCCACTCCCGTGCCGTAGAAGTTGGCGGTGGTAACTACGACCACACCGCCTTGGCCGGCGACCGCGGTGGTCCAAGGTCCGGCGAGATCGGTGTCGGACTGGGCGGCGGGTGTGAGGGAAGCCGAGGCACTGGTGCGGCGGAAGGTGAACTTCAGATAGTTTCCGTTAGGAACCGATCCGCCCGGGTTCGTGACCAGTTCGCTGGTGGGAAGCAGCGCGGTGTCGCTGACGGTGGCCGGATTTCCACCGAGAACGAATTCGATGGAATTTGCGATCCCGTCGTGGTCGGGATCGGCGCCGGGCAAGGCGTTGGATCCGGAAAGGTTGTAGGGAGCTCCGGTGACCCAAGTGGTGAAAGGGCTTCCGGCGACCGCAGTGAGCGTCACGGCGGATGAGTCGTTGTACGAGATGGTGAAATTGTTCACTCCGGCGTTGATCGACGAGCCTTCGGAAAGATCCGTGAAGGTGCCGGTCAGAGCACCGGTGTAGGTGATCAAGGTGAGCTTGGTGCCGATTGCCAACGCTACGGGAGTCGTGGCGATATCCGTGGGCGACAACGTGCCGGCGAGCGTGACGTCACCGTCCACATTGACGGCATCAGCCGTCGGAGCACCTGATGAATCGAGCTGGGCCGCCAGCGTCGAGCCGGTTTCCAAAGTGAGCGGACCAGTGAAAAATTCACCGACTCCGACACCCGGAGCGAGCGTGCCTCCGGATTTGACGACGACCGAACCAAAGATGCTGCCGGTGCCGCCGAGGGTGGCGGTCGCGGCAACCGTGACGGACGAAGTGTCGAACACCGCGTTGGCGACAAGCGTTCCTGCGTCGACGAGAGTCGGTGCGGTATAACCCAGCGCCCCTTGCATGACCATGACTCCCGGGCCGGCTTTCGTAACGGGATCGGTTCCGGTCATGATGGTCCCTTCGAAAATCAGGTCCTCTGCCGCCGGACCGTCATCAACGGTGAAAACGAAGTTCGAGTTCACCCGGTTGAAAGTAATTCCGTTGATGAACGAGCTGTTCGGTGAGGCCAGCGTGTGGAGGTTGAAATTGTAATCGGATCGGATTTCCGGAGGCCCGCCGTTTGGCTGGATGGTGGCTCCCGTCATGTTGATCGCGTCGAGATACTGTTCCTGGCCGATGGCGAAAGTGCCACCTAGCAGATTGATGACCGGTGAATTCGTGTAAGCGCCGCCGAGAGCATGGGCCGATCCCGCGGGAATGGCCAATACAGCCCCGGGATTGACCGTGATGGAGGCCAAGCCGAGGTCGGAATTGAAGGCATGCCCCGCCATTTCAATGGTTCCCGCATTGATCTGCATGCTGGTAAGCCCGAAATTTCCTCCCACATAGCCTTGGATCCGCAGCGTGCCGGTGCCGGTCTTGGTGAGCACGCCGCCACCTCCCGCGAAGGAGGTGGTCATGGTCAGGGTGGCTCCGGCAGCGGTGGAAATTTGAGCGGCTCCCCCGGCCAATATAAGTCCCCGGTTGAGGGTGTGGGACACGCTCGCCTCGAGTATGGCGTTCGCTCCGAGCGAGACGGCCGATGTTCCGGAACCGAGACTTCCCGAGTTGTTAGTGATGACCTTTCCGCTTTGGATATCGACTGCTCCGGTGAACGTGTTGGCTCCGGATAGAGTCAGATTACCAGTTCCCATTTTGATCAGCGACCCAAGCCCAGCGATGGGACTGCCGCTCAGGTCATAGCTCTTGGTATTGTTGGTGAAAAAGATGGCCGAGGGATTCACCGGCGCGGCCAGAGTGATCGCAGTGGTGGTGGCGGAATCGTCAAACACGACATTATCCAAGTCGTTGTATGTTGTGGGGTTGCTGCCATCCGTCCAGTTCGCGGTGGTTCCGATGTCCCAGGTGCCGTTCACATTGCCAGCCCAGATACGGTAGGACGGGGTCACCACATTAATATGGACTGCCACGCTGGTGGCAGTTCCGGATCCGTTAGTCACGACCAATGTGTAGTCGCCGGCCTCATCCGGAGCGAGACTGGCATCGGTATAGCTCAAGGAGGTCCCACCAGGGATGTCCGCTCCGTTCCGCTTCCATTGATAGATCAAAGGAGGAAGTCCGATGACATTTGCCGTCAGACTGACGGTGCTGCCGGTAGCGAAAGTGCCACCCCCCGACGGTTCCCTGAGAATTACCGGTTTGTCAGTGACGACGATCGCCGCCAGAGTGGACCGTTTCCCCGCCGTTTTCGGCTGAGGAATGACGCTGATGGTGTCGCTGGTGAAAACCGCACTGGCCGCACTGATGCCCACGGTCCCGCCACCACCATCGGTGTTCGAAGGAGGGTTTTCGACAAATTCGGTGGCATAGGCCACGGTGCTGGTGGTCACCCCATCGGTGATGTCCACATCGTTGAAAACATTCGTTCCCCCGCCGCCGGTGATGGTTGCGATCACGTAGCCGCTTGGAAATTTCGCCGCCAGGCCGGTGAGGTCGACGGAGGGATGCCCGCCGTCGGTGTTGCCGTCGTCGAGATATCCCCAAGTGACTTCGTTGTTCCCCGGATCCACGGTGATTCCAGAAACAAAGCCGGGGATTTTCGCCCCGATCCCGGATTGCCAGGCGTTCGGCGCCGTGACAGCGGCGGAAAGCGTCCCGCCAAACGGGACGGTTTCGCTGATGGGATTACTGCAGTCGAACGGATCGGCGTTGGTCCAGTCGGCTGTATCGATCCCGAATGCCTTGGCCGTGACGGGAAAGCCGGTGGTCTGATAACCCGCACCGTAGCCCACGGTCTGCGGAGTGACTCCCGAGTCGTAATACCACGATTGGAAATTCAAACCCACGGTGGTTCCAGCCTCCGCGGCTCCGAGCATGAGTGCGGCCAGCGGCACCGCCTGGAGGGTGGGTCGCAACACTTTCTTAAACTTGGGGCGTTTCATGATTGATTGAAGATATGGCTTGGAACGGACTGGGGAAATCATGCGGAGGACAACCTAACAATAATTGTTTCCGCTGGCTTTGATACCACTTGAATTAAATCCGAAGACTCTCTTTCAGCGCTGGAGCGTCAAACAAATTTGAAGTGTTTTTCTGCGTCACAAATGATACAGATTGGATCAAATACCGTGATGCCAAAGGCGAAAATCAAATTCGAAATTGCTACAGCACGACGAATGCCTAGTTTCGCGGATATGAGCAATGAGGCGATGACCGCAAGGAGCCATGGAATTGCCCGCCAGGACAAGGTTGTCGGAAAATCCGAGCAAGCGGAGGCCGTGCTGGGCAAAATGATCCGGAGCGGACGCTGGAAGGAAAAGCTTCCGGGAAGCCGCACCCTGGCAGCGATGCTGGGCATCAGCGGCGGCACGCTCGCCAAGGTTCTCAAACGGTTGGAAACGGCGGGCCTGATTGAAGGTGCTGGATTGAGAACGCGTTACAGGATTCGCCATCGCTCCGCGGCAGGTGCGGTTTCCGAGCCGGAAATCATGACATTGCTGGTCATCATTCCGAAAATGCCGGGCAAGCATACGGTGGGTCAGCACTGGCAATTGGCCGCACGCCTGAGTGATTTGTTAGTCCCCAAACGGTGGCGCGTTAGATTTCACACCGCGAACATGGGCGGCGGAGTGATCCGTCACCGCCACTGGGATCGGCTCCTCGCGATGGAAAATCCGGACGCAGTGGTGGCAATCCTGGGAGACGGCATGCTGGCCAAGTGGGCGACACGCCGGGAACTGCGCATTCTGTTCTGCGGAGGAAATGCCGATGGCAACGACATTCCGGTGATCGGGATTTCCACGGCGTCGATGCTTGAACACGCGCTTGGCGAGTTGATGAATCTCGGGCACGCGCGAATCGCATTTCCTTTGTGCAATCGCTCCACGCCGTTCATCCACGCGATCAGGGCGAAATTCCGTGATGTCTCCTCGGCTCGCGGTCTGCCGTTTCGTGAAGGACTTCAAACACCCGCGGTGGCGTTCAACCATCCCAAGGAGTTGCGCCGCATCTTCCGGCGGGTCGATGGCGAGTTCCAGCCGACCGCGTGGATCTGTCTGGATTGGGCGGAATTTCTATGGGTCAAGCGCCAGCTCGAATCGCAAGGTTATCGCATTCCCGCCGACGTGTCGTTGGTCTGTTTGTCATCCGATGAAACGGTGGACTGGATCGAGCCGACGCCCAGTCATTTCAAGCATCCGCTCGAACGCATGGCACGGGAAATGGCGAAATGGGTGAGCGGACCGCGACACGGATTGAAAACGTTCGGCTCTAAGGAGATCGCCGGAACCTGGATCCCCGGCCAGACCATCGGCCCCGCGAAAAACTGAACCCGCCACCACCGCCTAACACATTTATTCCCATCGACATGCTTCCCAATCCGCGATGAAAGCCGACCATTTATCACCATGAATCCGAACAACGATCTGGTCGCATTGCAACGCTCCCCACGGGATCGCGTGCGGTGGCGGAAGGCACGCGAAAAACTGCTAGGCGGACACTGCGCAGCGGCGCTTTCCGACTATCGGGAACTGGTCCGCCACTATGCCGGAGTGCCGGAGCTATGGTTCGAATTCGGAAACGCGGCATCGGGGGCTCTCGATTTCCCGCTTGCAAACCAAGCTTACCGCCGGGCACTGGAACTGGCACCCGGGAACGCTTCGCTGCTTTCCTCCATCGGCCATCAATATCAGGGTTTGCGGCAGTTGGATGATGCGCGGTCCTGTTTTGAAAAGGCGGTTGTCGCCAATCCGGACTCCGTGGACGCGCGGATCAACCTCGCCGTATGGTTGGAAAAAGAACGGCGTCTTCCCGAAGCGTGGGAACAGGTCGAAGCCTGTCTCGCCCGTCATCCGCGGGACGACCAGGCCCGCTATTTCCGGGCGTTCCTGCGGCACCGGCGGAAGGAGACCTCCCTAGCAGAAATGGAACTGCGCGATCTGATCAAGGATGGCCCGCGCTATCCCTACGTGAAATATGCAAGCCGCCATCTGCTCGGCGTGGTGCTTGACGAACTCGGACACTATCAGGAGGCGATGCACTGGCTGCTCGAAGCGAAGATGGTGGTGCGCACGCTCACCGATACTTCCGCTTTGGAGCGCGGCTATGACGAGGGAGAGCGCCGCCGGCAGGAGCTGATGGCATCCCTAACATCAAAGACGATCCGGAGCTGGCGCGAGGAGGCTCCGGCTTCGGAAGGAAGCCACAGGTTCGCGTTTCTCGGCGGCCATCCCCGCAGCGGAACCACGTTGTTGGAGCAGATCCTCGGGGCGAATCCGGAGGTGATGGCGTTCGATGAGCCCGTTGGTTTCGCCCAGGAAATTGCCGGTCACCCGAAAATGGCCGGCCGGAACTCCGCACACGCGCTGGACCAACTACCGGCGACGATACGGGCCGGGATGCGCCAGCGCTATGTCCAAAGCCTGATGCGGGAAGTTCCGGGTGAAAATCCAGCCCGCATGCTGCTGGATAAAAATCCCTCGCCCACGTCGTCGCTCCCCGTTTGGCTGCGGGTTTTTCCCGAGCTCAAGGTGATCATTTCCCTGCGAGATCCACGCGACGTGGTGATCAGTTGTTTTTTCCTCAACATCATGCTGAACGCGACCAACGCGAACTTTCTCAGCATGGAGCGCACGGCGAAACACTACGCGGACCTCATGGGCATCTGGTTGCGGATGCGCGATCTCGGCGGCTTCGACTGGATCGAATCGCGTTACGAGGATGTCGTGGAGGATCTCGAAACGGAGGGCAAAAAGGTCACCCGTTTTCTCGGCCTGGACTGGCACCCGGACCAGGCACGCCATGAGGAAAACGCAAGCGGCAAGATCCTCTTCGCACCGACCTATCATGACGTGACCCGCAAGGTTTACTCCAGCGCCGTCGGGCGTTGGGAGCGCTATGCCAAGGAAATGGAGCCCGTGCGGGCGATGCTGGAGCCCTTTTGCCAGGCATTTGGCTACCGCATTTGATTTCTCCCCAATCCGGTCCTGGAGGATTTAATAACCACTGTTTGCCAATCCTTTCCGCAACCGGTAAGAATCTTGATGTCCGTCCGGCGCTGCCTATGCTTGGCAGACAGTTCCCATATATTTACCTCTCACCGCTCCCATGCCCCCCTTCTACGTCATCGGCCATAAGAACCCTGACACCGACGCGATCTGCTCCGCCATCGGCTACGCAGCCCTCCTCCGCGCCGTCGGCGAGGAGCCCAAAGCCATTGCCGCCCGCTGCGGGGAAATCTCCCAGCGCACGAAATGGGTGCTGGAACGGGCCGGACTCGATGCGCCGATGCTGCTAACCGACGTACGGGTGAACTCCGGCATGATCTGCCATCGCAAGATCATCAAGGTCAGCGTGGCCGATACTTTCCTAACCGCTTATCGCCGGATGCTCGCCGCGGAAATCCGCTGTGTGCCCGTCGAGGATGACGACGGAAATCTCTGCGGCATCCTGCGTTATTTCGATTTGCTCAAGCTGCTCCTCCCCGCCGATACCGAAGGCCTCAGCGTGCGGACCGTCCATGTGTCACTGGCAAAGCTCGCCGACACGCTCAACGCGGAAAGCCTCGGCGCGATGCTGCCGTCGCCGGAGTTCGAGGAAGACCTGATTCTTCTCGTCGGCGCGTCCTCCCAATCCACCATCGACAAGCGGCTCAAGCAGGCGATCGAAGAAGGAAACGTCGGAAAATTCCTCGTCATCTGCGGTGACCGGCCGATCGTGCAGCGCTCGGCGATCGACCACGGCGCGCGTGCGCTGCTAGTCACCGGTGAAAACACCGTATCCGCGGAAATCCTCGGCTACGCGGCGAAAAAAGGCGTCGTCGTTCTGCGCTGCCATCAGGACACCGCGAGCGCCTCGACACTCATCCGTTGTTCTCGGACCGTGCGCCACGTCATGGAGAAGAATTTTCTAACTGTGACGGCCGCGGAACCGATCTCGCGGTTGCGCAAGCACCTCGCCGCCATCGATCAGGACCTCTTCCCCGTCGTCGAACACACTGGCGGGAAAATGATCGGCGTGCTGGCAAAATCCGACCTCGTCGATCCGCCGCGCACCCGTCTCGCGCTGGTGGACCACAACGAATACGCCCAGGCCGTCAACGGCGTGGAGGAAGCGGAAATCACCGAAGTCATCGATCACCACCGCCTTGCAGGCGACCTCGTCTCGCGCGAGCCGATCCGCTATCTGAACGAACCCGTCGGCTCGACCTGCACGCTCGTCGGTCGGAAATTTTTCCACCGCGGCCTGATGCCCGCACCCAGCGTGGCGATGTGCCTGTGTGCCGGCATCGTTTCGGATACGCTCTGCCTGACCTCACCGACGACCACTTTGTTAGACCGCGAGATGCTCACCTGGCTCAGCGGCGTGGCCGGCGTGGATCCGAAGAAATTCACCGATGAATTCTTCGGCGTCGGTTCGCTCATCGCCAACGGCACGCCGGAGGAAATCCTGAATGCCGACCGCAAGGAATTCACCGAGCAAGGACTCTTGGTTAGCATTTCCCAAGTCGAGGAGCGCGATCTTCACGGCTTCGCGGGACGGAGGAAAGAACTTGAGGACGCCCTTAAAGAGCTTTTCACCAAGATGAAATACGATCTCGCCGTGTTGGCCGTGACGGACGTCGCGCTGCATCACAGCATGATCCTCGCCGTCGGCGAGGACTCCGCGCTTTCAAAGCTTCCCTTCGAGCGCCTCGACGAAACCCTCTTCCACGCACCCGGAGTCGTCAGCCGCAAACGCCAGATTTTCCCGGCGGTTTGCGAAGCCATCCAGCTTTCGCGGTGACCTAACAATAGGGGGCGGGGACGTCTCGTCCCCGCGCATGGACGAGACGTCCATGCGCCTTATTCCGCCAGGTATCCGCTCAGCGCTTCCCGCAACGAAGTGCGCGCCCGGAACAGCAGGCTCTTCACCGCGGAAACGGAAAGCTTGAGGACATCCGCGATCTCCTCGTAGGAAAGCTGTTCGTAGCGGCGCAGGACCACCGCCATCCGTTGGGCTTCCGGCAGCGAGGCGATGGCATCATCGACGGCGCGTTGCAGTTCGGATTGCAACAGTTCCGCATCGGGTTGGCGGTCGGGACTGGCCTCGATGAGATTGTTGGAATTCTCCTCGCGCTCGTCGGATGAAACCTCCTTTTTGCGGCTTTTGCGGCGGGTTTCGTTGAAAACCAGATTCCGCGTGATGGTGTAAAGGTAGGTCGTGAATTTCGCGTCCGGCCGATAGCGTTTGGCGTTTTTCCAAATGCGCAGAAACACCTGTTGCGCGATGTCCTCGGATTCGGATGCATTTCCCAGCATCTTGGCGACGGTGCCGATGACCGCGTTCTGGTGGCGCTCCACAAGGCTCCGAAACGCCGCGTGGTCCCCCTCGCCGATGCGCTCCATCAGCGCGAAATCAAGGTCGCAGCCATCGTTTGCATGTGGAGTGGGGTCAGCCTCCATTTTCAGGAAAAAAGGTGTGTCGGCGACGGTGGCGCTGAACATGCGGGAACCAACCTCAGAACCGGCCCAAAGTTGCGAGGGAAATTCATGGCGCGAGAGTCGTCCGACACGGTTCGCTTCAAAGTTCGGCCGATTTCGCCCATTCTTCAACCTCATCATCCAGGAAAACCTCCTCGATCACCTCGCGCGCCCAATCCTCGGTTTTCGCCAGATGATGGAGCATCCGCCAAGCCACCACCTGGGTCGCGGCTTGCTCGCTCCAAACAGTTTCCGCCAGACACTGCCACTCGCGCCCCTTCAGCCGTGCCGGATGCTCCAGCACTTCATGGCAGGCCTCGCTCACCAACAGAGTTTTCTCGATGTCGGGATCGAGTCCCACCGGCGGCACCTCGTAAGGCCGCAGTGGAACTCCGGCTGCGCCCGTCAGTTCGCATTTCGACTTCGCCCGCCTTGCCAGATCCTTGCCGATCCCCTGCAAGGCCAGCGACCGTGCTTGGTGCAGTTCATAACCTTTTCCCATGCCGGAAGTTAGCACGGGAAATCAAACAGGTGGAACCTTGAAATTCGGCGGAATTCTCCTCGAAGCTTCCCATTCCCCGGATGCGTGGTAGATTCCGCGTTGTGAAACTCACGCAGTATCATCCTTCGATCCGGCGCTTGCAGGAAGATTTCGCCGCGCGCGTCGCCCGGCGAAAATACACCGCGGCCCGGGGTCCCCGCCCGCCGAAGAGCAAGATTACGGATAACAGCGAACCATGGCTGAAGAATCCGGATTCGGTGTCCGAGGATTGGTACATCGCCTGCCGGGTCAACGAACGAGTCGAAGCATGGAAACTCCAACAGACCGTTTTGTCAGACAGTTGACCCGGAGTCACCGGGTTTTGGTGATCGGTGGCTTGGCGGTGATCGCTCACGGGCTGAGCCGATCCACATTTGACGGGGATATCTGGCTGGATCCAATGAGTAACAGTGATGAATGGGCTGCTTTTTTGGAGAAGACCTGTTGCGATTTCGGAGGGCTCTCCCTTCATCGTCTTCCCGGCTGGGTGCCTGTTTCCGGGATGGATCTGGTTGATGCGATTGAAGAGACCAGCATGGTCAGGGTTCAAGGACTCGACTGCCCTCTCGATGTTTTTCGAAAGCCAAATGAAATCGAAATCACGGATTTTGACGTGATTTGCCAACGGGCCAAATTGCGAGCAGACGGGACATTGCTTCCTGAGCCACTCGATTTGATCCAGAGCAAGTTGGAAACGGGCCGGGATAAAGACCTCATTGACATCCTGCATCTCGAATCTGTCGTCCGTGCCGACTACAAAAAGCGACTTCCCACCGCTTCATTGGAAGAGGCGTCGCAGATGCTCGAACGTTTTTCCGAGTGGCAGGTCCTGATCCCGGCCATGGAAAATCCCTTCGCGGAAGTGCGGGAACTTGCCATGAGCCACCTCCGTGAGTTCGCGGCGGCGGGTGACCCGTTTTCCCAAGCGATTCTCGAAGGCCGCGAGTTACCGTGAAATCCACTCCACCGCCGACTTCGCGGCGCGGGTGGCGGTGGCGAAACAGCCTTGCATGAGATAGCCGCCGGTGGGCGCTTCCCAGTCGATCATTTCTCCGGCGACGAAGATGCCGGGGAGTTTTTTCAGCATGAGATTGGCATCGATCTCGTTCCAACAGACCCCGCCGGCGGAGGAAATGGCTTCGTCGATCGGGCGCGGTTTTGTCAGCCCGATAACGCAGTGTTTCGCCTCGCGGGCGAGGGAGGCGGCATCGGTCCAAGTGTGGCGCGAAAGGATGGCGTGGGCGGGGTCGCTGAGTTTCCAGCGGACGCGGGCTTCGGTTAGGAAATCGCGACGGACGGATTCCATCTTCGCGACGAGCTGTTCATGCGTGAAGGTGGGTTTGAAATCGATGGCGAGAGCGGGCTCCGGCATGGCGCGGAGGGTGGCACCGAGTTGATAGATCGCACCGCCTTCGAGTCCGTAGCGGGTGACCATGAGCTCGCCGATGACCGTCTGATCACCAACGCTGACGTGGATGTTTTTCAATGGCTTGCCCTCGGCGGCGGCGAGGACTTCGGGCGACCACTCGTGTTCCCAACCGCAGTTGGCCGGAGCGAGCGGGTTCTGGGAAATGCCGAGTTTTTCGAAAATCTCCTGCCACGCGCCGTCGGAACCGGTTTTCGTCCAAGAACCGCCGCCAAGGGCCAGGATCACCGAGTCGGCAGCGGCGGTGGTGCCGTTGGAAAAACCGAGTTGATAGGGATTTCCCGGAGCGAGTGATGTCAGCCGGTGATTCATTTCGAAACGCACGCCGAGTCCGCGCAGTCGCTCGATCCAACGGCGCAGGAGCGGTGCGGCCTTGAGAGCTTTCGGATAGACCCGGCCGCTGGTGGCTTGGAAGGTTTCCACGCCAAGTCCCGCGGCCCATTCGCGGAGGGCGGCGGGATCGAAGCCGGCGATGAGTTTTTCCCACGTTTCCGCAGGTTGGGCCGGGCCGGAGTAGCGGGTGATGAAGCGGTCGAACGATTCGCCGTGAGTGAGGTTCAGCCCGCCTTTTCCCGCGACGAGAAATTTCCGACCGACCGATGGCTTGGCATCGAAAAGCGTGACTTGCAAACCCGCCGAGGCGGCGACTTCCGCCGCACGGAGGCCGGCCGGACCGCCGCCGATGACGGCGAGTTGGGTGTGGGTGGACAAGGCGGCGAGCCTAGTGCCCCGCACAATCGCGTCAAGCGGGTGGGTTGACAGGACAGGCGCGGACGCCCATGGTCCCGCCGTTTCCGCTTTCCGCCTTTATCATGATATTCAAAAGTCTCTGTCGCCACGCCGGTATCGGTGCGAATTCCTATTTGCTGAAATCCGGACACGCCAATGTGGTGCTGGACGCCGGGATGCATCCGAAACACGAAGGCTCCGAGGCGATCCCTCATTACGAGTACCTTGAGCCGCGCATGGTGGACTCGATCATCATCACGCACTCGCACCTCGACCACGTCGGGACGCTGCCGGTTTTCCTCCAGGATCAGCCACAGGCAAAGGTTTTCCTCTCTCCTGAGACCGCCGAACTCGCCACCGCGATGCTCCACAACTCGGTGAACGTGATGCAGGCGAAACGCATCGAGCACGGCATCGCCGAGTATCCGCTTTTCGAGCACCGCGAGCTGGACGACATTGAGGAAGGCTTCGAAACCCGCGGCGTCGAGCGCCCGTTCGACCTCGATCCGGCGGGCACGTTCCGGGGAACATTCCACGACGCGGGGCACATCCTCGGGTCGGTCGGGGTGACCATCGAAGCGGAGGGGAAAAAGATTTTCTACACCGGCGACGTGAATTTCGAGCACAGCACGCTGCAAAAAGGTGCGCTTTTCCCCGAGGACAAGGTGGATGCGTTGATCGTCGAAACCACCCGCGGCGAGCAGGAGCGCGACCCCGGCTACAACCGGATGGACGAGGAAAACGCGTTGGCCGAGGCGATCAAGAACGTCCTCGCCCGCAAGGGTTCGGTGCTGATTCCGGTTTTCGCGATGGGCAAGACACAGGAGGTGTTAGGCATGCTGCACCGCTTCAAGGCGGAAGGGCTGATCCCGAAGAAGACCCCGGTTTACATCGGCGGGTTGAGCACGAAAATGACCAACGTTTACGACCGTTTCAGCACCACCTCGCGCCGCCACTTGCCGAATTTCCGTTTCCTCAAGGACATGGAACTCGAAGCCGGCAGCAAGAAACGCAAAGGACCGATCCCCTTCAACCCCGGCTGCATCTACGCCCTCTCCAGCGGGATGATGTCGGAGAAAACCGTCTCAAATAATTTCGCCCGCCAAGGGGTTTTGGAAAATCCAAAGCACGGCCTGTTTTTCGTCGGCTATGCGGATCCCGAAACACCGGGTGGAAAAATCCGCTCGGCAAAGCCGGGTGATTCGGTCGTGCTCGATCCCGCATTCCCGGCGGTCCCGCTCAACTGCGAAGTGCGGATTTTCGATTTCAGCGGCCATTCCACCCGTGCGGACATCGCCGACTACATCGTGAAGGTCGCTCCTAAAAAGACCTTCCTCGTCCATGGCGACGATGGCGCGGTCGAGTGGTTCCGCCAGGAAATCCAACGCCGCCTTCCCACCACGGAAATCATTGTTCCGGAACCGGGTGTGGAATACACCATCTAACGGCGAACGACGCTTCCCCCCGCGTTCGTAAGGGGGATCAGGGTGGCAATGCAGTTGACCGGGGGAGTCATCCCGCGATACACCGCCGAACGCGGCTTTTCCGCGTGATTTCCCCAATCCCATCATGAACGAAATTCTCACGAACCTCTCGAAGGTCATCCCGGCGCTGGTCATCCTGTCCGTTTTATTCGGCTACATCGGCTGGTCCGCGCGCGGATCCTCGTCCAAAGCGGCTCCCGCCAAGGCCACCAAACCCGCCCCTTCGCCCGAAAAGAGCCAGCAACAGGACCGTGCGAAGAATCTGGAAGCCGCCTTGGAAAAATCCCGCTCCGCTCACAAGGCGTTGAAAACCGAGTTCGACCACCTCCAGGCCGCCTCCATTTCCAAAGAGAGTTTTGACAAAGCCGCCTCCGATCTCGATGCCGCCCGCAAGGCGCTTGATTCGGAAACCAAGCGGATCGCCGCACTCGAAGCCGAGTTGAAGAAATCCCAGGACGCGATCAAACACCTCAACGCCCGCGCCAACGAGACGGACAAGTTGCAGAAAGACCGCAGTTTCAGCCTCGAAAATGAGCTTTCAAAAGCCCGCGAGCAACTCGCCTTGGCGCAAAACCGCCCCGATGACTCTGCGGAACTCCAAGTGGAAATCGAGCGCCTGCGCGAGTCCGTCGCCGTTTCCTCCCGCTACGCCGGAGAAATGAGAAAACGTGAGGCCGCCGCCGTCGAGGCGCTTGAAAAAGCCGAGGCCCGGCTCGCCAATGCCCTCGAAACCGGCCGCGACCTGCCTGCTCCTTCAAAAAGGATCGGCCCGGTGGGCGATTCCAACCGCATCGCCGCCGCCAAGGCCGAGGTACTCCGGCTTGTGGAGCTCAATAAGCAAAAAGCCATTGCCGAGCCGGTAGAGGAAGTTCCCGCCACCATTTTGGAAGTGGAAGCACCCGCGGAAGCTGTTTTGACCGAAATTGAGACTCCCGAGGCATCCGCCGAGGCTGTCGTTACTGAGGTTGAGGCTTCCGGGACATCCGCCGACGCTGTCGTTACCGAAATTGAAGCTTCCGGGACATCCGACGAGGCTGTCGTTACGGAGGTTGAGGATCCCGGGACATCCACCGACGCTGTCGTGACCGAGGTTGAGCCTTCCGGGACGTCCGCCAAGACTGTCCTGACCGAGGTTGAGGCTCCGGAGGCGGAAAAAACCTCCCCTATTCCAGTGGTCGTCAAGCCCCCCATCAGCGGCGAGCTTTTCGCTTTAGATTGATTTCCCATCTGACAACGCTCTTGCCTGAGCACTGAAATCCCACTCTGTCATGCAAGCACCCCTGCGAAATTTCCTCCCACTTTCCCTGCTCCTGATCGGTGCAGCCACTGCCGCCCCAATCCGGAAAGAAACGATTGCCGAGGGTTTTCACGATCCGATGTCGATCAGCGTGGCAGCCGACGGGGACGTCTATTTCGTCGAGCGCGAGGGCAAAATGTTCCGCGTCCGACCGTCGACCGGCGGAGTTTTTGAAATCGGCGACCTACCTGTTTCCGCGCTGCGTTCGACAGATCCAAAGAGCGACTCCGCGGTGGAAGACGGGCTGCAAGGCATCGCTCTGGATCCGAATTTCGCGAAAAACCAGCGGGTGTTTCTCTACTACTCGGTGCCGGACAAGCTGATCGACCGCCTGTCGCGCTTCCAGCTTAAGGACGGGAAACTCGATATTTCCAGCGAGCTGATTCTCATCGACGTGCAAACGCAACGGCACGACCGGATCTGCCATCATGGCGGCTCGGTCCAGTTCGGCCCCGACGGGTTGCTCTACCTCAGCGTCGGCGACAACACCAACCCGTTTGCCAGCGACGGCTACGCTCCCATCGACGACCGCCCGGACCGCATGCCGTGGGACGCCCAGCGCAGCGCCGGCAACACCAACGACCTTCGCGGGAAAATCCTCCGCATCCGGCCGACCGAAAAAGGCTACGAGATCCCGCCCGGCAATCTGTTTCGCAAAAGCACTGACAAGACCCGCCCGGAGATCTTCGTCATGGGTTGCCGGAATCCTTTCCGTATTTCCATCGATTCGAAAAACAGCACGCTCTACTGGGGCGAAGTCGGGCCCGACGCAGCGAACGCCTCCGACAAAGGCCCGGCCGGCCACGACGAGGTGAACCAGGCAAAAGCAGCCGGAAACTTCGGCTGGCCGTTTCTGATAGCAAATAACAAACCTTATCCGATCGTCGATTTCACCACCGGCAAGCCCGGCCGGATGACCGATCCCGCCGCACCGAAGAACACCGGCATCCGCAATACCGGTCTTATCGATCTACCGCCCGGGCAATCCGCCTTCATCTGGTATCCCTACGCCGACAGCCCGGAATTCCCCGCAATGGGCAAGGGCGGGCGCAATGCCATGGCCGGCCCTGTGTTCTATTTCAGCCCCAAGCGGAAATACAACATCCTCCCGAAAGAGGACGACCACACGCTTCTCACCTACGACTGGATCCGCGGAAAAATCTGGAAGGCCAAACTCGGGACCGGCGAAAAGTTGGAAAAACTCGAAGTCCTTGATGAAGGCAACCGCCACCCGATGGACATGGAAATGGCCGCCGACGGTTCGATCTGGCTGCTCGATTACGGATCCGAATGGTGGTTCAACAAAAACGGTTTCCTCCGCCGCATCCTGCCTGATTCCGCCAATCACTCGCCTGAAATCGCAATCGAGCCCGTCGCCGGAAAGGACCGCACCTTCAGCGTGAAATCCGCGACCGACGCCGAGAAAGATCCGATCGTCGTCACGTGGTGGCTCACCACCGGCATCACCGAAAAGAAACTCGGCACGGGTTCCACGATCACGGTTCCCGCCGGTGAAGGCAGTGAAATCCGCGCTGTCGCCTCGGACGGCAAGAGCACTAACGGAATCGCCCGCATTTCGCTGACCACGGAAAAGGCCGCGCCCGAACTCACTCTCAACTTGTCCGGAAAAGCCCCGGACTATGTTTTCGGAAATACCATCGACTTCAAGGTCATCAGTGGAACCGCGCCCGACGCGGCCCAGACAACCGTCTCCGCCCGTTACATCCCCGCAACCGGCCACGATGCCGGCGGCCCGCAGTTTTCACCGGAAATCACGGCGCTTGTCACCGCCAACCAGTGCCTTGCCTGCCATCAAGTGGACCACACTTCGGTCGGGCCGGCCTATCTGAATGTCTCGCTCAAATACCGCGACCGTCCCGATGCTCTCGACTACCTGAAAAACAAAGTCAAAACCGGCGGCAACGGCGCCTGGGGCGAAGTCCCGATGCCGCCACAAATTGCTCTCAAGGACACCGATGCGGATACCATCCTTCGCGCCATCCTCGGCCTATCAGATGGCATCAGCCAATCCAAAGGCAGCCTCAACGGTAAGATCACCCTTCCCTCCAAACCCGCCACCGCGGGCGAAGGCGGAGCGTGGGAATTCACCGCCGAGGCGCCCGGCTTCACCACCGCGAAATTCCGCGTTCCGGCGAAGTGATCTGGAGCGGATCCTCCGAACGTGGCTGGCGCGTCTCGCGCCAGCTACTTCTATCAAAGCACCCCAAATCGCTTCGCCAGAATTTCCCGGCGGAAATTGAAGATGGATTCCAGCTTCCTCCGCACGAAGGCCGCATGGGCGATGGCTCCGACTGGGCCAAAGCTGAGACCATAGTGAACCAAATCGGTCATCAGCACGCCGCGGGGAATCTCCTCGAAGGTGTGGCGGTGGTGCCAGAATTTGTAGGGCCCGAAGCGTTGCTCATCGACGAAGGATATGCCGTCCTCGACCGATTTGATTTCCGTGATCCATGAAACCCAGACAAAGGGAAAAATCTCAATCCGATAGGTGATGATCTGGCCGTCGTAGAGCCGCTCGCCGGGTTGGTTGACGATCTCGAAGCCAATGTCGCGCGGAGTGATCTCGTCGAGATTCCGTGGCGTGGAGAAAAACTCCCAAGCGGCTTCACGGGAAATAGGCAGCCGTTGTTCCTGGACGAGTGTGTAAAGTTTCATGGCTGGCGCAATCTGGCTCGCGAGCGGTTTCACACAAGGGACAAACCTCAGTCGTGCAGATAGGTCTTCGGTCGATAGAACCACGCGAACGGGATGAACAACACGGTCGTCGCCAGCACCAGCCAGGTGAAGAAACGGAAGTAGGCGGCACCTTCGAGCTTGCTCTGGCCGCCGCAGAACTCGGTGCGGGTGAAGCCGGATTGGCTGGGCATTTCCTTGATGCCGAGCTCGGCGTTGCGCCGACCGAGCCAGGTGTCCATGCCCGGTGGCGGGTCCATGCTGTTTTTCGTGATGATAATGCCGATGTCCCACTGCGTTTTGTTAGTCCGGTCCGGTCCGTCACTGGAAATCCGCGCGTGCGACGAGTCGATGAGGTCGTAAACAATCGGGTTACCCCACGGGTCCCTTGCATCGCCTATCAGCTTTCTGCCCGCCTCATTGGAAGGAAACTCGCCGCCAGCCGCGGCCTCGATGCGGGTGGCGGCGGCGGTGAATGCGGGGCGTCCGGGGATTTCCAAGGAATCCATCTGCCCTTGATTGCAACGCGCCACCAGATCGTCATCGGTGCCGGTAACGCCGTCGTAGCCCGGCAACGAAATCGTGCGCGGCGAGGTTTGCCAATCTGCTGGTAGTTTCGCCGTTGCTTGTTCGAACTGGATGTCGCCGGTAGACGGGATGGCGATGAAGTGATTCACCTGCGCCGTGAACTGGTTGCCACCCCACACGGAAAGCCAGAACAGCGACATCACCCAGGATTTCATCGCCTTGGGAGCCTGCGTGTAGGCGAACTCGAGGCCAACAATGGAGACCATGATTTCCGACGCGGTGATGATCACATAGGCACCGATCTGCCAACCGACGGACGGACGGTGTCCGGCATCGATCCAAGTTTGAATCAGCGTGGTTAGACCGAACGACGCGGTCATCAGGATCATGCCGAGTCCGATCTTGCGCAGCGGCGTGAGTGGAAAAACCCGGTTGAGCCACGGATAGATGACGAACGTGAAAAGCGGGATGTAAACGAGAATGAGGATCGGATTGACCGCCTGGATCTGGGATTCGAGCCAGGTAATGCCGAGAAATTTCAAATTCATCTGCTCCGCCTGCAAGACCCACGAGGAACCGGTCTGGTCATAGAGCGACCAGAAGACCGCGATGAAGGTGAACAGCGGAATCAATTTCCCGAGCGCGACCATGCCCTCCCGCGAGAACGCCTCCTTGAAAAAGCCAAAGCCCGAAGCCGGGATGTGGACGAAGCGGTTCCGCCCCATCCAAAACATGAATGTCGCGATGGCCATCAAAACGCCGGGAACACCGAACGCCCAGTGCGGGCCCCAATACTTCAGCAGCCAAGGCGTCATCAGCGTGGAGAAGAACGAGCCGAAGTTGATGGAGAAGTAGAACCAGTTATAGATTTTTGAAATCAGATGGTGGTTCCGTTTCCCGAACTGATCACCGACATGGGCGGAGACGCACGGTTTGATTCCCCCCGAGCCGATGCAAATCAGCAGCAGGCCGGAGAACAACCATTGCGGGGAATGTCCATAGTTGCCCATGCACGCAAGCGCGGCGTGACCTAGACAATAGACGATGGAAAGCCAGAGAATGGTCCGGTATTTTCCGAGGAAAACATCGGCGATCAGCGCACCTAACAATGGTGTGAAATAGACCCAGCTGGCAAATTGATGAAAATTTCCGACCGCCTGGTTGTCCGACATGCCATGCGCTCCCCTGCCGTCCATCAGGTGAAGGTAGCTCACCATGAACACGACGAGAATCGTGCGCATTCCATAGAAGGAAAACCGTTCCGCCGCCTCGTTGCCGATGATGTAGGGAATGCCGGGCGGCATTGTCTCGGTTTCTAACGGCGTGGTTCGATGGGACATGGGTGCTAGCGGTTGATGACTTCGCGGAAGACGTTTTCCAGTTCGATGATGATCGCGGGCCAACCGAGTGTTTCCGCCGTCCGGCGGGCTCCGCCTCCCAGCTTGGCGCGGAGTGATGGCTCCAGCAAATCCACTGCGGCATCGAGAAACGCGGCTTCATCGCCTTTTCCGACTTTAAGAAGGTTTTCCCCGTGGCTGCCGTGCCAGCCGGCGGCGGCATAGTCGTAGCCGAGGACGGCGAGACCGCTCGACATGCCTTCGATGAGGACGTTTCCGAAAGTTTCGGTCTCGCTGGGGAAAAGCATGATGTCACAGGATGCGCAACAGGCGGCGAGACTCTCGCCGGTTAGATAGCCGGGAAACAGGACGTCGGGATGATCGCGCATGAGCTTCGACCGGGCGGGACCATCGCCGATGACCATGCAAACCATCTCCGGGCAGGCTTGTTTCATCTTCGCGAAAGCGCGGATCGCAAGGCCAATGTTCTTCTCGGTGGAAACGCGACCGACGACGAGAGCGATGGGCGTTTCCCCTGTGACACCGTATTCCCTGCGGAGTGCCTCACTGCGGCGGGCGGGAGAAAACAATTCCGTATCCACGCCGCGACCGAGGACGGACACTTTCGAGAATCCGGCTTGGATCAATTTTTCACGCGCATCGGGCGACGGGACGAGCGTGCGATCGAGCCGGTCGTGAAACCATTTCTGATAGCGCCACACCTGTTTGCCGACCCAGTGAACACCGTAGTTCTGGAGATACTCGCGGAAGTTCGTGTGAAACCCGCCGACGACCGGGATGCCGAGCTTGAGTGCGGCGGCGGCGGCGGAAAATCCCAAGGGAGTTTCGATGGCGACGTAGATAACGTCCGGGCGATTCTTTTTCCAGCGTCGGTAAAGTTCGCCGGGCCAGGGAGCGCCGACCTTGATTTCCCAGTAGCCCGGCAACGGCCAGGACAGAACGGTGGTTTCATTTTCGCCGTTAGAACTGCCAGAGCGGATGATTTCCACCCGGTGCCCGAGGCCGCGCAGGCCGTTGCACAATCGGCCGAGCGAGAACGAGACGCCGTTGATATCGGGCACGTAGGTGTCGGTGACGACCTCGATCCACAGCGGCTTTGTTGGAGATTCCGAACTCACGCGTTGTTGGATTTTCTAGCGGATTCCACCCAGAGTTTTTTCAACAACGAGACCGTCCTGAGATGCAGCGCCCGCTGGTCGCCAGCAACACTGTCGGAGGTGAGGAGACGGGTGACCTTGAGGGCGGTGGTGAATTCCCCGGTCGCCGGATTCAGGTAGCGCGGGTATTTCATCAGGGCCCCGCAGACGAGTTCTTCCAGCGTGAGTTTCCGCTGTCTGCGGACGCATTCCAAACGGTCGGTGGTCAGGCCCCACGCGGCGTAGAAGGGCATGCCGTAGGTGACGACGGGTTTGTTGCGGATCAGGGCCTCGAAGCCGACAGTGGAGGTCATCGTGTGGACTTCGTCGCAGACATCGAGCCAGTCCAGGACATTTCCTTCGGTCACGGCGAGGTCGCAGGCTTCCGCGAAACCGGCGGGCAGGACATTGCCATGTCGGGCTCCGGCGACGAGATCCGGGTGGGCTTTGAAAATGAGGAAGGCATCGGGCTCGGCGGCACGGACGCGGCGGAGGAGTTCGATGTTGGATTTGATGTCGGGGCTTCCGAAGGCAATGGAGGCATCGGCCTCGACCTGGCCGGGGGCGAGAATGACCTTGCGGCCGTTGACGAGCTTCGCGTCAAGGGAAACACGATCACCAGTTAGATTGTATTTAGTCAGGCGCTTTTCACGCAGGATTTCGATCAACTCGCGGGCTTCGGCGAGATCGGCGTCGGTGAAACCGCGGTTGAGCAGGTCTTCCAGATCCGATGGTGCTCCGGCGTCGAAATAGATGCCGCGCGAGTCGAGGACCCACGAGTAGGGAAAATTGAACGCGGCCCCGAGGCCTTTCGAGCGGATGAAGCCGTCTTCGACGCGGAGTGCGTTGGCCCGGTCGATTTGCGGTTTGCGGCCCCAGACTAACAATCGCGCGTCGGGACGGGCTTCGGCGAGATCGTTGACCTGGGTGAGTTCGCCGGCAGGGCTGCGCAGGTAGTCGGTGACGATTCTCCGTTTCCACGGCGAGAAGCCAACGGTGACTGAGCGGCCGCTGTTGCGGCGGAACATTTCCTTTTGCAGGGAGAGGTGGTCGAGGATTTCAGCGAGGCCGCAGGGCTCACGGGTGTCGGGATCAAAGTAATGGCCGTAGCGCAGGTAGGCGGCTTCGAATAATCCGGTGAGACCGACAGCGCGGTGTGAAACGGTTTTCCCGCGATCCTCAGTTAGACCACGGCCGGCGAAGAACGGGCTGCCGTAGGTGATGACTTTTTTGCCGTGGATCAAGGCCTCCATGCCCATCAGCGAGCTGCCAACCATTACCGTGGGGCAGAATGAAAAGCACTGCGCCGGTGAGAGGTCGGGAGAGAGTAATTTCACCCGTGCGTCCAACAGAAGGTCTTGTGAAAAGCAGGAATGTTTTTTCCGAAACAGATGATCCGGATGCGCCCTCACATAAACCGGCGCTCCGGCGGACGCGTCGAGCGCATCGCGCAGCATCCGGTCAAAATCCTTCACCGCGAGCCCACCATAGCGGATGGCGGCATCGCCGCGCGATTGATCGACGACGAGGATGCCCTCTTTTTCGGGAAGCGGTTCGTCGCGGTATTCGCCGGGGAACCAGTTGTATTTCGAGGCCCCGATTTCGCGGAAGCGGGCCATCAGTTTTTCAGGATCTCCGATTCCGGCATCCTTGCGCATCCAACCGGTGGGTTGTCCCGATTCCAGATGAGTTAGAAGATCGGATTTGCTTTCAGGATCATAGTGAATCCCGTTAGAATCCGCGATCACACCGTAAACTGTCGAACCATGTCCGGTGCGGATGGAGCGGACGAACGAATCTTCCAGTAGCAACAGCCTGCCGCCCTTGCGCCGCGCGGTCTGCATGGCGGCCCGGCCGCTTGGGCGGTATCCCCAGCCGACGAGGATGGGTTTTCCGTCGGGCTCCTGCTGCTGCAAAAAGGCCGAAAGCAACGGATGGCTCAATACCTTGCGATAAATCCATGCGGCTTCCCCCTGCAACTCTTGCTTCATCCGCCGTTAGCATCCTCAGGCACCGGGAGTATTGTCAACCCCGCCCCTCGGCGAGCGACGGTTCGTTGAGGAACTCCGCGAGTTTTTCAAAATGGCCGTCCCAAGTCGGCGGGTGGTAGTTTTCCAGTTGCTCGATCTGGGCGAGCCGTGTCGGAGAATCGTTGCGGGAGAATTCGAGGATCGCCTTATTCCATCCGCTTCCATCCAAGGGCGAGAGCAGGGTCGGGATGCCTTGGCCGGCTTCCTGAAATGGCGCGATGTCCGAGCCGATCACCGGCACGCCCATGGCAAGGGCTTCGACCATCGGCATCCCCCAGCCCTCGACAAACGAAGGGAACAGCATCGCCCGCGCGCCGTGGAGCAAGGGCCAGAGCTCGTCGTCGAGGACGCCGTTCATTTCGCGGACGTGGCCGCGCAGGGATTCGCAACGATCGAGAAGCCGGAACACCGATTCATTGTCCCAGCCGCGGCGGCCGATGATGAGCAACTCGGGGATTTCCTCAGGCGGGAGATTTTCCGTAAATTCACGCCAGAGGTGAACCAGCAGAGCGTGATTTTTGCGCGGCTCGATGGTTCCGAGCATGACGAAATAGGGGCGGTGCGAAGGAACGGCAGTCGCGCCGTCGGCATGTGAGAGCACGCCGGGATCCACGCCGATGGGGATCACCGCGACTGGCAGCTCCGGCGCACCCATTTTCCGACGCCAGTGATCCAGCTGCCGGGCGGTGTATTCGGAATTCACGACCAGATGGGTCGCGTAGCGGAAGGCATTGCGGAGGCGCAGCAGGTGTTTCGGCCCCTCGTGCTCGCGGCAATACTCGGGAAAATCACAGGGAATCGTGTCGTGAATGAACATGACCCGTTTCAGGTCCGGATGGCGGGCGAGGGCGGAAAGGTAAGCGCTGCGCCCGAGCATCGAGTGGGAAATCCCGAAAAAACAGCCGCCTTTGCCATTGGCGCGCCAGCGATTGTCCACGCGGTAGGCTCCTTCGCCGGCGGAGGCATCGAGTAAATCCAACCCGGCGATGCCGGATTCACAGAGTTCGTGAAGGCTTTGGGTGGCATGGATGCCGGCGAGGCCACGCCGCCTTGCCTGCCATTTTCCGGCCATTCTCACGCGCCGCGAGTTGTCGCAGAGCGGGGCGAGTTGGCTGGCGGTGAAAGGGTCCTGTTCACCGCGCCAGACGGCTTGGAGCTTGTCGCCGAAGGCATCGCCCAGACGGGGATCGATGACCGAAAATCCGGCGACGCCATTGACCAGATATTCGACCGGCCCGACGGACCGGAGCCGGTTGAGATAGGCGAGGTCCACCCGGTCGATACCGCTGGGGCCCGGAAAGGTCGCGCGCTTGCACAATCGGGTGATGTCAAAAAATCTCATATTCCTCGGGAAAACGCCGTTGTACGCCGGAAACGCATTTGGTTCCAAGCGGATACTCCGGGAATCCCGGTTTCATAAAATCATCTGAATGATGAGGTTCCGTCCGCTAGCGGGCTTGACATGCAGGCTTCAAAATCATCTTCCTTTCCCGGCGTCCAACGGTCAACCGGCTACGCTTTTTCCCTGTTGAAACGAACGCATGCATTCCAGCCATCCCATGAGTCAAGACCGTTCCCTGCTACGCCTTCTCCCGCTTACCTGCCTTTATCTGCTCTCCTCATGTACCTACATGTCCCAAACGGGGCCGCAGAAGTCAGCCATCGAGGGGAAGCAAAACGACTTCCAGTTGATCGACGTAAAATCCAAGGCTGATCTGCCCGGACCGGGCCGAAGCTACGGCTCGGGTGAAAAGCCGCCCCAAGTCAAAGGAGGCAGCTATTCCGATAAAGTCCGCACCCGGGACGCGCTTCATTTCGTCATCACCGATCTAACTGAGCAAAGCCCGTTCTATACCCGTGGCGAGCCTTACGATTTCGGCCCGATCGAAGTCCCGGAAGACGGCAGAATTACCATTCCTTACGCGGGTGAGATTCAGGTGATGAACCAAAGTCTCTCACAGATTTCGGCGAGCCTGAACGAGAAGCTGAAGCCAATTTCCAATACCGCCCAGGCGTCGGTCGGCCGGTCGAACCGCATTGCCCGCACCGCGAATGTCATCGGCGAGGTAAAGACTCCGGGGCCGGTGCCGCTGGAACGGAACAACATCAGCTCGCTCGACCTGCTTGCCGCATCGGGAGGTCCGGTGGAAGCCGAGCACCTTTATAAATACACGCTTCGCCGGAACTCACACGACTACACCTTCGACTATCAGGGTTTCCGTCAGCGCTCGTTCCCTGTCGAGGAGGGCGACCTGTTGAGTGTCTCCACCGACATGTCCAACCGCTTTTACGTGATGGGCGCCATCATGAAACCCACGACCGTGCCGTTCCCCGTGCCGGCTCCGACCTTGGCGGATGCCTTGGGTGCGGCCGCTGGCTTCGACGTGCGGACTTCGGATCCATCCGGCGTGTTCGTTTTCCGCAAAGGCAATCCGGACCAAGTCTATACTCTGAATCTCAAGGATCCGGGCATTATGTTCCTGACCCAACGATTCCCGATCCGGGGTGAGGATCTCGTTTACGTGACCGAGGCTCCGCTGGCTCGTTGGAGCAGGCTAATCTCCCAGCTCCTGCCGTTCTCGCAGCTTTCGCAGGCAGCTTACAACGTCGATCGCATCAGCCGATAACATCGCCCGCCAACGACCTTGAATATCTCCATGCGTCATGCCCTGATCCTGTGCATCCTCGTCTTCGGATGCGCACCGACGGGCCTGCCTCCCGGTGGACGGCAAGTGACACCGGTTTCGCGACAAGGTGGAATTTCCGCGGCACCGCCGGAAGCTCCGCAGTTGAAACGGCTGCCTAACGGCCATTACCGGGTCCGCAAGCCGTGGACGGTCGCACTGGACGGACGCGTCTGGCATGTGCAAGCCGGCTACACTTCCAACGGGATGACCGCTCCGTCGTTCATCAAGAGCTCTCTGGGTGACGGCGTGGAATACAAGGAAACCTGGTCCGCCGTTTTTCATGATTGGCTCTTTACCCAGCCGGGGATTTCCCGCTCGGAAGCGGACCGGATGTTTTACGACCTGATGATCGCCTACGGAGTTTCCTCTGAAAAAGCGAAACTGATGTACACCACGGTTTCGACTTATTCGCTGACCAAATCGAACCGGTAAAAGTTCCAACAGGAACACGCTCCATGTACTCTCCCATTCCCATTCCCAAGCACTCCCCGTGGGTCACCCAGGTGCTCGTCATCCGGGCCCTTCTCAAGCGGGAGATGTCCACTCGCTTCGGGGAATATCGCCTCGGGTTTTTCTGGATGCTTTTCGAACCACTGCTCGGCGTGCTCGTCATCGGCGTGCTCATCGGAACTCTGGCCGAGCGCACGGTGCCGGAGATTCCCTATCCGTTTTTCCTGCTCAACGGGATGTTGCTGATGAGACTGCTCACCGGCCCGATGAACATGGGCATCAACGCGATCGGGTCGAACACCGGGTTGCTGGTCTATCCGGCGGTGCGTCCGCTCGATACGTTCATCGCCCGCTTCCTGTTCGAACTGCTGACCACGCTTTTCTCCTATACGTTGTTCTGCATTCTCGGGATGTTCTTCGGCATTTTCGTGTCACTGGGACATCTCGAAATCGTGCTGGCCTGCCATTTCCTAACTTGGTGCATCGGCTGCGGACTCGGGCTGATCTTCGGGGTAGCCTCCGCCCATTTCAACGAAGTGGACAAAGTCGTGATGATCCTCCAGCGCCCGCTGCTTTTCATTTCCGCCGTGTTGTTCCCGATCTCCGCAGCCTCAAGCTCGGTGCAGCAGATCTTGTTATACAATCCGCTGGTCCACACCATCGAGCTGAGCCGGAATGCACTCTTTCCTTACTACAATCCTGGGGAAGCGACTCTCGTCTATCCTGCCACGGTCGCGATCGTGGTCCTTTCCGTCGGGCTCACGCTGTTCCACGGCAACCGTAATTTCCTGAGCCAGCGCTAATCCGGACCCGCCATGATCGAAATCCGCAACCTCACGAAATACTATCCGGTGAAAAACGGGGTCAGGTATGTTCTGCGCGACGTTTCGCTGACCATTCCCAGCCGGACGAACCTCGCGATCCTCGGCCCTAACGGCGCCGGCAAATCCACCTTCCTGCGTTTGATCGGCGGCGCGGAACCTCCCGACAGCGGCACCATCATCACCGATCAGGAAATCTCCTGGCCGCTCGGACTGACCTCCGGTTTCCAAGGCTCGCTAACAGGTCGCGAGAACGTCCTCTTTGTCTGCCGGATCAACGGCTTGAACTTCGACGAAAGCCGCTACGTCGTCCGCCAGGTCGTCGATTTCGCCGAGGTCGGCGAATATTTCGACATGCCGGTTTCGACCTATTCCTCCGGGATGAAGGGCCGGCTCAGTTTCGGCCTCTCGATGGCCTTCGAATTCGATGTCTATCTCATCGATGAGCTCACCTCCGTGGGCGACACCATTTTCCGGGAAAAAGCCAAGGCCGCCTTTGAAAGCATCCGCAAGCGCGCCTCGCTGATCTTCGTTTCCCACAACCTCCGGACCCTGAAACAATCCTGCCAGTCCGCGCTGTTCATGCGGGACGGCAAGGCGGATTTCTATCCTGATATCGATGAAGGCATCGAGGCCTACAACGAATACGTCAGCGAACACCGGAACAACAACGATCCGAAACAAGCGGGTCGGTCGTCCGGCGGAAAGGGTGCGAAAAAATCCGCCCGCCGCCGTGCCCGCCGCGAAAAAAGAAAACTCGAAAATTCCGAAAATCCGCCTGACGGCAACCAATCTCCAAACTGATGAGCGCCACCTACATTCACACCCAACGGAAAGCCGGATTCTCACAGATCGTGATCCGTTTCCTCGCCATTCTCTATTTCATCGCGCTTGCCGCCTCGATCGTCTACCTGTGGTTGTTCACTCAGGACCGCTTCATCAGTACGGCGGAGTTCAAGATCTCACAGCAAGACGCATCCGGGGTAACCACGGGGTTGGTCCAGCTCGCCTTGCCGGGTCTGTCCGATTCCGGCTCCCTCGATTCGCAGGTCGCCATCGGTTACATCAACTCGGCGGACCTTCTGCTGGAACTTGAGAAGAATTTCGATCTCGTCAAACACTACACCTCGCCCAAGACGGATTATTTCTTCCGTTTGAAGTCAAATGCCAATCTGGAAGAGCGTCTTGAATATTACCGGAACCGCATCCTCGCCCATTACGACAAGGACACCGGCATGACGATCATCACGGTGGACACGTTCAATCCAGAACTCTCCAAAAAGATCGCCACGAAACTGCTGAAGAACGCGGAAGAGTTCATCAACGTGATCAACCAGCAGATCGCCGAGCAACAGCTCAGTTTCGTCAACAGCGAAATGGAACGCACCGCCACCCGCGTGGAGGAACTGAACAAGGAGCTGATCACGCTGCAAAACGAACACAATTTCATCAACCCTGACGAGGTCATCTCAGCCAGCCTCCAAGCCGTCCAGGAAATGAAACTCGACCTGCTCCGGTCGGAAACGGAAATGTCGTCGATCCAGCGCGACTCGCCTAACTCCCCGCGGCTCGAAACGCTGCGCAGCCACATCCGTTCCGTCAACGAATTGATCGACATCGAATCCGCGAAGCTTTCGGGGCCGGAGAAGGACCGCATGAACCAACTCCTCCTCCAGTTCAAACAGCTCGCGCTCAAGATTGATTTCGCCACCCGCCTCCGCACCGGCGCCGAGACCATGTTGGAAAAAAACCGTGTCGATGCGGTTGCCCGCTCCAAGTTCTTCACCGTCATCCAGACCCCTTATCTGCCCGAAGACATCGCGATCCCCCGCCGGCCCTACGCCACGGTCGCCATCATCATCCTCGGACTAATGCTGTTCCTCATCCTCCGTGCCCTGACCCATTCGATATTCGAGCGCGCCTGATCATCCCCCGGGTGGCAGATTCCGAAACACTCACCTGATCGGGACTTCTGACATGAAAATTAGTGCCAATTACAAGTTCGCATTCCTGTGCAATCCCAAATGCGGATCCACATCCATCGAGAAGGCGATCAATCCCTACTGTGAAAGCGGTCTCGGCGGAATCCCGACGCTCAAGCACATCAACGCCAAGACGTTCAAACGTCATATCCGTCCCCTCCTCCGCCGCGCCGGCATCGCCGAGCAGATGGAAACGTTTTGTATCGTCCGCGAGCCCGTCGAACGCGTTTACAGTTGGTATAAATATCAAACGCGAGCCGTGCTGAGCGACGAGGCGCATCCGACCCATCAGAAATACACCGGAGGAATTTCCTTCGAGCAGTTCGTCGAAGGATACATCTCGAAAGTCAAACCCGCCTACTGTGCAAAGATCGGCACCCAGGCCGGTTTCATGAATCTCGCGAAAGGCCAGCTCGGCGTGGACCACGTGTTCCGGCTGGACCAGATGGACACCGTTGCCGAATACCTGAGCCAAAAAATTGGCAAACCCATCGTGATTCCCCATCGCAACGCTTCGCCCGAAAGCACGGGTTCGCCGGTGGTGAAGAAGCGACGCCTGTTCGACCCGAGCAGCTGGTTCGGCTCAACACAAGCGGTGGAGGCCAACCTTCCCCCACCGGAGCCCATGGAACTGTCCGATGAATTGCTCGCCAGGCTGAAAACCTACCTCGCGGCGGATTACCGGATCTATAACAACTTGTCCGGTCGCTAGACCATCCATTCCCGATTTCATTTTCCGTCATCATGCCCACTCCAGCCCGCCGCTTTGTGATCCTTTCCATCATGCGAACCGGATCAAATCTGCTAGAACAGATGCTCAATTCCATCGAAGGCGTGACCTGCCATGGCGAACTGCTGAACCAGCCCAATGGAGTCAACTCGTCCGTCCGCCACCTGGTCGAAGGAGATCACCCTGTCGTTCGGCCATCGCTCCGTGTGGAAAAGCCACGCGAATATCTCGACGCCATCCTCGACCGGACGCCTGCCGAACATGTCGGCTTCAGGATCTTTCCCGATCATCACAACCCCATCCTCAAGTCGCTCGTCGAGGATCCCACAGTTCACAAGATCATTCTCACCCGCGACCTGTTGGAAAGCTATACCTCGTTGCAGATCGCCCAACAGAACAATCAGTGGATCATGAATCACGCCGGCACCCGCAAGCCGTGGGCTCCCATCACCATTGAAATGGGAGATTTCAAAAATTACGCGCTAAAGAACGCCGCGTATTATTACCATATCATCAGCCGCTGCCACCAAACCGGCCAGCACACCACCCCTATCGAATACAACCAGATCAACGATCCTGCCACACTCCACCGGCTGCTCGCGTATTTCGGTCCGGACCGCGCGGTTCATTCCGAGAAAGTCACCGCGCTGAGACAGAACCCCGAGCCGCTCGAACAGAAGATCAAGAACTACAGCGAGGTCATGAAAGTGATCAAACGCATCCGTCTCGATGATTGGCTGTTCGATTGAACCGGACCTACCATCCTCCTTCGAAGTGACGTCATCTCCTACCGCCACATCCACCCGCATCCTGATAGGTGGTGCGGGTGCGCCTAACTACGGCGACGAACTCATCGTCAGAGGCTGGCTGGAGCACTTTTCCCAGCCCGGCCACGACGGCGAGAAATTCGTCTTCTTCGAAAACTCCGCGGAACCATTGCGCAAATTCCACATCCCGTGGAAACACCCGCTGCGGACGCGTGTGCTCTTCCGCGACGACCTGAATACGGTTGCGAAGTCGGTCCCGGATCTCAGTTTCTGGCAACAGGTCGAGCGCGGGTTCACCTTCATGCGCGACTTCGGATTTTTCCGCATCGGCTACAAGGGATCGCGCGATCTGTTCGAGGCGATTTCGTTCCACCTTCACGGCGGCGGATATTTCTATCAGACCCGTTGTGATAAGGGCTTCTTCCTCGGGCTTGCCTCATCCTTCGCGAAAATCTACGGAATGCCGGCGTTCGCGACGGGCATCGGCATCGGTCCGTTCGATGATGTTTGCCCCGATCCTTCGCGCTTCGCTGAAATCATGTCGTACTTCACGCAGTTCGAAACCCGGGATGCGATCAGCTACCAGTTCATTTCCAGCCTCGCTCCGTCCGCTAAAATCATCGACGGTATCGACGACAGTTTTATTCTGCCGGTGGACCGGATTTTCCGGCGGGACTCGACGAAGCGCCGCCTTCATCTGTCGCTGATCACCCGTCACCTCAAGGATCTTCCATCCTCTTTCTGGCCATGGTTGGTGAAACAATCCGAGGCTTTCGATGAAATCGTCTTCTGGGTCAGCTTTCCTTGGGAAGACCGTGAGGCGATCGCCCGACTGCAGGCGGAAGTCCCGCGCAGCACGGTTTTCACGGCACGCGAACTGGTGCATTTCCGCCCGCCCATCGGCGATGAGGACGTCTTCATCACCCAGCGGTTCCACGTCCACCTGGCGGCCGCCCGGGCCGGAGCACGCGGCTTCTACCTGGCACATAATTCCTATTATCAGCAGAAACACGAGTCCATCGTCGCCCTTGGCTCGGGCCTGACCACCCTCGACCCCGGGGATTTGCCCGACCTCGGAAGCCTTCCCCCATCTTCACCGCTCGACGAGACCGGCTTGCGCCAGTGCAAACTCCGGGTTTACGCTCCCTGCCACCCCGCCTCACCCGCCTGAACTTCTCTCCGATGAAATTTTTCGACATCTTCCGACCAAAAAAACAAGAACCCCGCGTCGCCCGCACCGCCCGCCAGCTTCCGGATTTCCTGGTCATCGGCGTCCAGAAAGGCGGCACGTCATGGCTTTGGGACCAGTTGCGGCAGCATCCGAAAATCTGGATGCCCCCGTTCAAGGAGCTGCAGTTCTTCAATCACGAATTCATCCCGTCCCATCGCAACTTTACCACCAACCACTGTGACAAGGCGATCAAACGGCTCATTGAGAAGAAGAAAACTCTCAACAATCCCGCCCGCAAACTCGCTTGGGACACCTATCTCGAAAAAATTTCCCGCAATCCCAAACCGTCACTGGAGTGGTACAAGGACTGTTTCTCATTCCCCATCAAACCGTGGATGATCCGCGGTGACATCAGCCCCGCCTATTGCACTATCCCGGAAGAGGGGGTCACATACGTCAAAGAACTGCTCCCCGACGCGAAGATCATCATGATCGTCCGCAATCCGCTCAAACGGGTCATCTCCCATCTGCGGATGAAAATCTCGGTCACCGGCCGCAATGTCGAATCGTTCACCACCGCCCAGTGGCATGGTTTCATCGATGACGAGAATCTCTATCAGCGCGGCATTTATTCCCAATACATCCCGCGCTGGGAGCGGCATTTCGGCAACCAGATTACCTTCCTTCCGTTTGACATGATCCGCAACGATCCGGCCGCGTTTCTGGGCAAAGTCACTCACCATCTCGCCATCAAGCCATTCACCCCGAAGGCGGCGGAGAAGCCGATTCACGTCACCGAGAAGCACCCGATTCCCGAGCCGATCGTGAAACTGCTGGAGGAACGCACCGCCGCCGAGTGGGCCTATCTGCAAAGCCGTTTCCCTGCGGATTTCCTGGAACTCTGCCAACACTGATTTCGCTTTCCGACCATGTTCCGCCGCAATCTCAGTTCCAACCAGCAGGAAAAACCGTGGATACTCGGTGATCGTAAGATCCATCTCCATCTCGGAGCCCACAAGACCGCCACCACCTACATTCAGAAAAACCTCGCGACGAACAAGGCGACTCTGCTCGACCACGGCGTGCTCTACCTGTCGTTGCCCGACACCCGGGCCAGGCTTTCGAAACACCTGGTCGCGCTTTCGAAGTCCGCTCGCGACGAAGCGCTTCTGGCGGAACACCGCGAGGCCGTGCTCGACGGACTCGGCCGCGAGGACCTCGCCCGCTGCCACACCGTCCTCATCTCCGACGAAAATCTATCAGGCGGGCCCGGCGGATTCATCAAGGGCAAGATCTACACCTCCCTGGCCGAAAAATGGCACCACGTTCACGACGAGCTCGGACCTAACATCCAGGTATCATTCTCGATACGCGATTACCCAGGATTTCTCACCTCCATCTACTCCGAAATCCTCCGCAATCACCGGTACCGACGGTTCGGAAAAATCCGGGGCTTGTTTGGAGAAATTCCCACACTGTGGTCAAGTGTCCATGCCGACCTGAGCACCGTGTTCGGAGCGGAAAATGTCACGCTTTGGGATTTCAAGGACACGGTCGCGCACCCTGCCAAAGTTTTGGCATTCCTGACCGGCATCGATGCCCCGATGGAGATTATCGACGAGCCTGTTCGCGAGTCGCTGTCGGACCGGGCCATCGGATTCATCCGGGACTTCCGAAAACTTCCAGGCCGCCCGCTTCCGGCGGCGGTGATCGCGGAAGTCGCGAGACGTCTCTATCCGCTGAAGGACCATCCGAAGAAATTCGATCCGTGGGAAACGGACGAACGAGCCGCACTGCTCGCCCACTATCAGGCGGAAAAGGCCAGGCTGCCGGTGAGGAAATTCTAACGCTGTCGGGACAGGTAAGAAGGATCGGCCAGCAGCGCCTCGAACATCGCCGTGATCCCGTTGCCGGGAACCGGCACGGTCCGCGCGAGGATCCTCGGGGAGATTTCAAAAAGCGACGCCTTCATCCGCGTGACGACATGCGGCGCGGAGTCTGCGGGCATCACGTGCACCGGCAGCAACCGCTCCACCTTGTCAAAAACCTCGAGCTCGGGGCGACTTTCCAATGGAAGAATCGCCATCACCGGAATCATGGATTCGGGAGTCGCATCCACCAGGTAACGGCAGAACTGCCGGGCAAACCCGTCGCGCGTCCGCCAGCTTTTTGCAGTTAGCCCCCTGCGTGAAAGTTGCTCCGCCGGCATGCGGATGGATTTCGGGGCGAACGGCCGTCCCAGCCAGCACAAACCGGGATGGGATGTCGTGATCCGTTCGAGTTCCGCAAGCTCCGCCGGATCCTCAACGAAAAGCATCACGACCGGGCGGGTGATCGGTGACTTCACCACGAGCTGTTTCGGCAGGGCGCCGGGCTCATCGGCCTTCGCCACGAACTGCAGCTTGTCCTGATAGTAACCGGGAACACCGGTGGTGAAGGTGTGGTTCTCATCGATCTTCGCCTGGATCAGATCGCGCGCTTTGGCCAGCGCCTTCAACCGCGGAATCCGCCGGGGGGGACCATTCTGCTGATAGAGATTCTCCAACAGCACGGAAGCGTCCGGCGAGACTTTGCGCACGAAAAAGTGCGGCAGGCGCTGGAGCAACGGCAGGTGGTCGTTATAGAAAACATAAGGCCGCCCGGCCGGCGTCAGGTGATGGAACATCAACTGGAGATCCGCGATCTGCCACTTCGGGATGATCTTCGCGATGACGGTCTGGAAATACGATTCGTCGGGAATCCAGGTGGATTTGAAAAATTCCGGGACCTCGGGATGATCGCGGGTGAAATCCAGCACCTTTTTGCAGGTCGGCCAACGCATGGTCCACCACTGCGAACCCATGTGCGGTTTCAGATCCATCGGCATCCGCCGCCGGATCTTCAGTTTCCGCTGCCAGCGCACCATCCGGTCGAACGCGGCGCGGCTGGTCCTGAAGTTGAACGGATAGAAAAAGCGCAGGCGCTCGGTTCCCAGGCCGCCCTTGACCCAGGATTTCTGAGTGATGTCGCAGCACTCGATGAAGTCCCTGTTAGGATTCCTGCTGAGGAACTCTTTCAGCTCGGAGACCGGGCGGATCGGAAAATCCGCGCCGCTCATCAGGTGAATGTACTCCGGCCGCTCGGGAAGCTTCTCGAACTCGCGCAGGGCGTGCAGGACGGCATCGACGAGACTCCACTCGCCCCAGACGCAATGGACTTTGGAAATGACGATAACCTGGCCGGGCTTTTCCGCGGCGATGCGTTCCACCGCCTGCTGGTCCGCCTTGGTGGCGCTGGTATCGAAATGGATGACCACGCGGTTGCCATCGATCGCTAACAGATCAACCAGCCGCCGGACGGCATCCGGCTGGTGATGGGCGAGAATGATGAATCCGAGGTTCATGAATAAAATGGAAACATCCGGCTTATTTCCAACAGCCGGAGGTCATGATGTTGGCCTTGATCAGCGATTCCGTTCCCTCGTATCGAGTGGATACAGGAGAGAACAGGGTGTAGTCTTCCGAGGTCTTCAGATGATCGAGGTATTTCTGATACTCCTTGGAATCGTTGTAGTGATTCTTGTGTTGGATGGCGTGGTCGATTTTCTCGCGGAACGAGGAAACGAACTTGAAATGCAGCAGCGCTCCGGTCGGTTCGTGGTTTTTCTTGTGGGCGTGATTCAACATCGCCGGATAGGCGACGTGCGTGCTCAGGTAGTAGGCGAACCGCGAATGCCATTTGATCAATGGCGTCTTGTTCAGCGCGGGTGCCGCGTTGAAATCCTCGGTATTGAATGCGCGCAGCCTCGGACCGCCGCGGACGAAGGTATCCTCGTGCCCGCCCTTGATCGCGTAATAACCGAACTGGTCGAAATACGGCGCGTATTTCAAGGGTGCCTCGCCCGACGGGACATGCGCGTCCATGATCGGACCTTGCGGATACATGTCCACCAGGAGGGTGTAGAAGCTGAGCCGCTCGGAGTCGGTTAGAAACGAGAGCAGCTCGCCGTAAGAACGGTTTTCCATGAACGGATAGACGAAGAACTCGTCGAGATCGACGGTTAGCGTCCAATGGCCGACGGCGTAGGCGCCGAGCAGGGCGTTCATCCAGTCCACACCGAAGCGGGTGTCTGCGTAGGCCTCTTCGGAACTCCACAGCGAGACATCCTTCTCGTTGGCCAGAACGTCCGCCATCGGCGGGTCCGACTGGTTGTCAACAAACAGAAAATGGTCGATCCCAAGGTTCCGGTAATATTCGAGGAAATAGGGAATCCGGGGATTCTCGTCGCGCCCCATGGTCATCAGGAGCTTGGCTCCGGGTTTGATGAGATGGGTCCGATCGTAGATCGGCTTGAGGTGGCTGAACGCCCTCGCCGCCCGCCTTTTCATTTCCTTCACCACGGGGTGCCAGAACAACCGCCGCCTTCTTTCGTGGAGTGGGTCAAGAAATCGGGTGACCGGTGACATTGCTGCAAGGCATTGGTTCTATGAAGGACGCGGAGGGGGGGAAAGGCTGGATGAATCCGGGGGTGAGTCGAGTCTTAATTCACCCGCCACGGCGGATAGATAGCGCTGCTGAAGGTCGCCACAGAGCGGGTTTCGCGAGGTATTTTCGCAGCAATCCCAGGCGATTTTTTCCAAATCCAGAAGCACGCGTTCCCAGACGCAGGCTTCGATTTCCAGAGCAGTAAAAGTCGATTTGCCAAATTTCCCGATGTAGTGGATCTGGCTGCGGACGACAGCGCTCCGGGACTCCGGATCGAAGCTTGGAGTGCGGGCGAGATTCGATCCGAGGCGATGCATTACTTTGCTCGTCGGTGAAATCGCGCACTTGAAACCAGCGGAAATCACGCGCCAAACGACATCCGTTTCTTCGAGAAAATACCGATAGAATGGATCGAACCCGCCGATGCTTTCGAGTGCCGCACGGCGGAAAGCCATATTGCAACCGGTGGCGGTGAGAAACGCCCGCTGCGGACCGAGCCGGTCGATTTTTTCCCGAGCCGGGGCAGCGTCATCGATCCAAAACGCACGGCCGAGCGTGTCGGCCACCACATAGCGGTTCAGGAAATGCCGGCCCTCGCCATCGAGCACAAAGCCTGCGGAAATCCCGACCTTGGGATCTTCCTCGAATGGCTGGAGAAGTGCATCCAGCCAGCCGGGTGTCGGAGAGGCATCGTCATCGATGAAGGCCACGAAACTCCCGGACGCGGCTTGCAGTCCCAGGTTTCTCGAAATGGCCAGATTTCGCTCCGGGCAACGGATCAACTGGCATGGCACCGGTGACCGCCCGATGATTTCCTCACTGCGGTCGCCTGTCGGGCCGAGAACGACGATCAGCTCGTCGGCGGAGTTCCACTCGGTTTTCAGAGAGGCGAGTGTTTGTTCCAATTCGGTCGCCCGGTCCACGGTGTTGACGATGACCGAGCAGCGCTTGGTGATCTCTCCGGTAGGTAGAAAAAAGGGTTCCACCGGAACCGATGCCGACCGCGCCCAACTTCCCAAAGCCGCCTGAAAATCCCGTCCGCTTCCGTAGCGCAGGATTTGTCCGATCAAGACCTGACGCTGCGGACTCTTGATGCGCTCGATGAAACGCTTTCGGCCGACCCGGAGAATTTTCGAAACTCCGGGGATCGCCCGGCATTGCCCGAGGATTCGCCCGAAGCTCTCGCGCCGGGGAATGCTCAGGAGATCATGGCCATCCACAGGGGAATTGCTAACGGACATGAGCTTTCCGGCACAAGGACCGAGTTCCCTAAAGCGCGGGTAAAATCAGGAGTCTTTCTCCGGCTTGGACGAAGCCTGAGGATATTCCGGGAAAAACTCCTTCCGGAACGGCTCCGGCCACTGGATTTTACAACGCCCGGTGACATCGAAGCAACGCTGGGAAAGCGTCCCGCGCCCTTGGCTGGTGGTCAGCAGAAAATTGATGAAATGCCTGACGCGCGGGCCTTTCGGCCGTTCGGCTTGGGTCCAAAAGGCATCGAGCCCATCCTGATAAGTCAGCTCGACCAAATTATAAACAGCCGTTCCCAAGGTGATCACCGGCACGTGATGAACGAGTCCGGAAATCCCGACCGAGCTGTTGATGTTCACCACACCGCGCGAATTCCCGAGCAGCGTCGGCAATTGCACCCGGTCCACGTAGAAAATCCTGCCGCCGCCGAGGCGATGGTCCAATCCGGCGATGAGGTCGGTGTAGTCCTTGTAGCCGCGATCCATCGGGTGGACCTTGAAAACCAGTTTGGTGTCCGCCGGGGCGAATTTCTCGAACGAATGCACCACCTTCTTGATGAACTGCTCGATGGATTGGAAATCCGAGCACCTGGTGATCTGCGTGTCGCTGTGTACTTGAAGCGGAACCGCGTAATATTGCCCCGACCATTCCCCGGCGAAAAGCGGGTCCATTTCACAATCCCGGCTGCGCTCGATGAACCGCCAGAGGTGGATCACGCCATGTTTGAAATGGCTCCAGAGCTTCATATCCCGTTGATCCACAAAGTTCGGGAAAAGCGGCGAAGTCACCCGGCTGAGGAAAAAGTTGGTGCAGAATGAAACCAGCTTGGCCGGGGTGCTGACCTGGCAAAGCTCGCGCGGGGTCTCCACATTCTCCGGCGGCGGGCCACCAGCGAGCAACCGTTTCCAGGATTTCGCCAAGGTCCCGAGCGGCAGGGATTTCCGGCTGAAAACGGTCACGCAGTTCGGACGGATCAGACCCAGCTCGAAAACGAAACAGCCGAGGTCCATTTCCTCCGCCAGTTTCCAAGCCACCTGATTGTAAGGCCGGTAATGGTTGTAGAGGAAAAATGTGTCGTATTTCTCGGTCCGGATCAGCTCGCGCAGCCACAAGTCGAAATCCGCCAGCGTCTTGCGGAACAAGTGGGTCTGGATGCCGCGGAACTTGTAAACGACATCCGGCGCACAGAAGAAAACCTTTCCCACCTCGTGACCGGAGTCCTTAAGATCCAATGCCAACCGCGACATTCCCGCTTCCCAGTCGCCCTGCACAATCAGCACCTTGCGCTTTTTCGTCACCTTCGGGCCACCCGTGTGATCGGTCTGATCGGGAATTGGCAGCGTTACGGAACTCAGTTCGCTGGTGTTTGAATCCAAACGGAAGGTTCCAAGGGAGAGTGAGGGCAACATAGCAATGATTCGTCAAACCATGGGGATTCGGGCGGCTAATTTCTCAACTTTCAGTAATGTGACTGCTGAGAACGATGAATTTTTGACATGGAAAACCCTAAGAATTGTCACTCTTCCGTCAACTCTCAAAAGACCATTTCGCGGGGTATTCCAGGTAGGCTTGACGCAAAACAAGCCAGATTGATTCATTTTTAATCACGGTGGAACCCCTTGTTTCCAAACGATTTCCAAATCGCCCGCCGGATGGTTACCAGCGGATGGCGGCGGCCGCCCACGTCAGACCGGCCCCGAAAACCACCAGCACGATGTGCTCGCCGCGCTTGAAGGCACCGGTTCGGTTCGCCTCATCGAGGGCGATGGCCACTGCGGCGGCGGACGTGTTGCCGTATTTGTCGAGATTCACGAAAACCCGCTCGTTCGGCACCGCGAGACGGTCGGCGATCGCATCGATGATCCGCAAATTCGCCTGATGCGGAATCACGCAGGCGATGTCCTCGGGCTGCAATCCGGCGCGTTCGATGACTTTTTCCGCCGCCTCTTTCATGCGGTTGACGGCGTGTTTGAAGACTTCCTTGCCCATCATGGTGAGCGCGAAAAGGTGCTCGCCGACGTTGGCGCTGGTGATCGGGCAGGCCGATCCGCCGCCGGGAATATTGAGGAGATGGGTGAGATTTCCGTCGGTTCCCATCTCGGTGGCAAGGATCGAGCCTTCGCCGGGTTTGGCGGCGCGCAACACGGCGGCACCGGCTCCGTCGCCGAACAGGACGCAAGTCGCGCGGTCTTCCCAGTTCGTCACGGCGGAGAGTTTTTCGGCACCGATGATCAGCGCGTTCTTAAAGGCCCCATCGGAAATCAGGCGCTTCGAGATTTTCATCGCGTAGAGGAATCCCGAGCAAGCGGCGGAAATGTCGAACGCCACCGCACGGAAGGCTCCGAGATTTTTCTGCACATAGCAGGCGGTCGCCGGCGTCAGGGTGTCCGGCGTGATCGTCGCGACGATGATCAACTCGATGTCCTCGGCGGCGAGCCCTGCTTGTTCAAGTGCCCGCTGGGCCGCCTTGGTCGCCATGTGCGAGGTGAACTCATCGTCCGCGGCGATCCGGCGCTCCTTGATTCCGGTCCGGGAAACGATCCACTCGTCGCTGGTGTCCACGCGTGCGGCGAGTTCGGCGTTGGTCAGGATTTTTTCCGGGAGATAACTGCCGGTCCCTGCGATGCAGACCTCGATGGCGGGCGTCAATTCACTCATGCGGCGGGACATTGGAATCCCCACCCGCCTGCCACAAGCGCGAAGTGAAATTCCGGGGACTCCCGAACCTGCGGAAGGAACCCGCCTTGCCAACCCCGGATTCTCATCGCCCCGCCATCAAGACTGCTCCGTCAGCACGCTGAAAAAGCCATTTTCAGGCAGTGGAGGGGGCACCGTGAACGTGATATTGCCTCCGGCGCCGCTCCGGGTGGCGTTGGTGGCTGGAGACCAGAAGTCGAGATCCGTGCTGTGCCCCAACGTCTGGGTGGCTGCGGCATTTTCCGGAACTGTTAGCCAGAATCCGCCGGCATCGATGCCATGGCCCGACGCGGAAGGCGTGGCGGCGGCGGTGTAGCCTCCGAGATTGAAACGAAGACGGTAGTAGCGGGCCTGATGGGTGGCGCTCATGGTGGCGGGGCCTCCGGCAAAAAGATTCGTGGTTTCCGCAGGGTCTGTTAGAATGTCGTAAAACTCGTCGTTGCCGCTGTTGAAACGGATCAACTTGTAGCGGTCGTCACGAATCACGCGACCTCCGGTGGTGACGGCACTTTGGTCAAACTGATCGATGTAGAGCCGGTTGCGCGAATCATCGCCCTGATTGGCGAGAATGGGCCTCAGGCTTTTGGAATCGAGGGTGACGTCCGTCGGCAGGGGAACTCCGGCCATTTCCAGCATCGTGCTGAACAGATCGACCACATGAACCAACGATGCGTCGGTCCGGCCGGCGGCCGTCACGCTCGGACCGCTGATGATGAAGGGCACGCGGACGCCGCCTTCATACAACGTGTCCTTGGCGTGGGTGCTGCCATAGGGCGGCTGGATGACCTGCCCCGGCGTCCCGTTGTCGCCGATGAAAATGATATCCGTCGTGGCGGCATTAACAGATAGAAGCAAGCGTCCGATTTCCGTGTCCATCGCCGGGACGGCCGCGCGGTATTTCAAAAGATTCGTGGCGGGATTCGCCCTGTAACCGTGAAGGTTGGTCGGCGGAACGTGGAACGGCGTGTGAGGCGCGTTGAAGGCGACCCATGCGAGCCACGGCTGATTCGCGGCGTTGCGGGCGTTGATCCACATGACGGCGTCGTTGACGAGATCGGTCGTGGCGTAGGTGGTGGTGTTCGCGTTGCTGCCGTTGGTTGTCTTGAGCCAGCTCGTGTAGCTGGTCAGGGCCCCGGCGGTGGAACCCGCGTAGTGGGGCCAGCCACCGATGGTGTTAGGAAAATCCTTCACGGCGGCGGGCGTGCCGTCGCTGAGGTGCCATTTGCCAAACAACGCGCTTTGGATGCCGAGGCCGCAGTTCCGCGCGATGACCTCGGGAAGGGTCAGCTCGGCGGATGTTAGGGAGTTCACCGCGGAAATCACCTCTCCCACTCCGGTGCGGAATCCAAACCTTCCCGTCAGCAGGCAGGCCCGCGTCGGCGAACAAACGGGACAAGCGTAACCGTTGGTGAAGCGAACGCCGCTGGCGGCCAGCGCGTTGATGTTAGGCGTCGGAGCGGTGGCTCCGGCGGTGGTGTTGTAAAGCGATTGGCTGTCCGCACCGAAGTCGTCCGCGATGATCAGCAGCACATTGTTTCCAGCGCAAGCGGTGGCGACCGACACCAGAAGGATGAGGATTTTCATGGTCCGGAGGGCTTCACGTCGGTGAGGGTTTTAAGAAACGCGACCAGAGCGGCCTTGTCCGCGGTATTGAGATTGAGGCCTTTCTCCGGATGCTTGGCGATGTTGGGATCGAGCGTCCCGCTGCGGTGGATGCCGCTGCTGTAATGTTCCACCACTTCCTCAAGCGTCGCGAAGCGACCGTCGTGCATGTAGGGCGCGGTTAGATAAACATTCCTCAATGTCGGGGTGGAGAACTTCCCTTGATCGCCCGGAAGCCCCGTAACCTTGGCGCGACCGGGTTCGTCGCCTTCAAGACCGTTGTTGTGGAACTGGTGATCGCTGAATAACGGACCGCCGTGGCAGTGGAAACAATCCGCGCCGAGCTGGCCGGTGCGGGGTTCGTTTTCCGTCATGAACAGTTCGAAACCGCGCTTTTCCTCGTCGGAAAACTCGGCTTTGCCGGCAAGCGCACGGTCGAATTTGGAATCCCTGGCACTCAAGGTGAGAAGGAATTGTTCGAGAGCGAGCGAGATCTTTTCCGCAGTGATTCCGGGCGAGTGAAAGGCGGCTTGGAACAGATGAAGGTAGTCCTGATCCACTGTTAGTTTTTCACAAATATGCTCCGGCGATTCGTCCATCTCGCGATGATCCTGGATTGGCATCAGCACTTGCTCGCGCAAGGATTTCGCACGGCCGTCCCAGAAGAATTCCTTTTTCCACGCGAGGTTGAGAAGTGGCATGGCATTGCGGTCGCCCTTCCGGCCTTCGATTCCGTTGCTGACAGGAAGCCGGTCGGTGAAGGCTGCGTCAGACTGATGGCAGGACGCACACGAAATGGAGCCATCGCGCGACAGGGCTTTTTCATGAAATAGCTTTTCGCCGAGCGCCACCCGTTCATTGATGAGCGGATTGTCCCGCGGCAGATCGGGAACGGGGAATGTCCGGCTCATGGTGAAACGGTACGGCGTGAACTTTTCCGGCAGATCGATCGGCGTGACGGGAGGCAGCTTCCTCGCAGTGGTCTCGACCGACGCCACCTTGTTCACGCGAAAGGCTCCCGGCAGATTCGATGTTAGAGAAACGGCGACGGGATCACCGTCGCGTGAATGTGTCGCCGTCCCGTCCTTTCCAAACGAAAGCGGCCGCGGCGCGTTCAACAACGCCGCGAGGTCAAAATGAATCAACACTCCGGCGTCATGGGTGAGATCGAGAGGAACGGTCAGGTTGATGCGGGTGCGGTTGGGATCGCGGGCCAGATGAAGCGCGTACCCCTCCGGCGTGGTGTTTCCCGTGCGGAAATGACCTTCAAGCGCCATGAAAATATAACCTCCCTGCCAGCTCCAGTGCAGGCCGTCGAGGTTCGGATTGAGAGCGTGATCGGCGGGATACTTCGAGACATCGGAGGCATTCGTTTGAGCATCCGGACCGATGTAAAAGCGCAGCGACCGGTAATGCCCCGGCGGAACATCGGCGAGTGGATAGGTATTCCGCCGGGTCGCCGCATCCATCCACGCGATGCTTTCCGGAAACTCGATCCATTTCCCATCGTCACGCTCCAAGGCGAATCCGCTCGATAGATAACTCAGCCGCGTGACGGAGATGGTTTCCGCCGCGGCCGTCTCATAACGCAGTGAGTCGAGGCGCAGAGGTTCGCCGTTGAACACCGGCTCGATGGTGACCTCCAGATTCGTCGCGAACAACGGCGAGGCCATCGCGGCGGCTGATAGGAACCATCGATGGAGTTTCATCACAACGACTCAATTGATCGTGAACCCGCCTGTCAACGTGTAGCTGGGTGCGGGAGTGAAGGTGACGACCACGTTCTGCGCGCCAGTCGTGGCATTCGCCGGAATGACGAAAGTCGCCTGCGCGGTGGTTGCGCTCGGCCGCGAAATCGATGTCCCGGTGATCGTTCCGCCGAGGGTGATGGTGGTCGGGACCAGGTTCGCGGGAGGATTCGGCGGCGTCGTGGGCAGTGTGATCGTGACGGTGACGGTGGTCCCCCGCGCGGCGCTGCCGCCGGGAGCGACGGCGGTGGTGGTGCCGCCTCCGCTGGCGGTGTAGTCGAATCCATAGCTGTCGAAGGAGGCGAGCGAGGTCCGCGACATCCGATAGAAACGATTCGAATGGCTGTTCTTCGCGCCGGTTTCGGTGAAAGCGGCCACATCATCCGTGGCGGTGACGGCGGGAGTGAGATCGGGCCAGGTTTTCAAATCGTCCGAGGCTTCGACCAGATAGGTGCCGCCCTCGACCGCGCTCCAGGTGACGGTTACGTTTCCGCTGACGGTATTCACGGCCGGCTGTTTTGATGTTTCAATTTTGTTAGATCCACCATCGAAGAACGTCGTGACGGCCTCGCCGATGGTAGTGGTGCCGCCGGTCGGATTGCCATAATACTGGCGGCCGGTGGTGTAGGGATAGGCCGGAGTGCCGTCCGCGTTGATAGTAGTGAAATAGGCATAGGTTCCCGCCGGAAACTCCGGTGTCACACACCAGCGGACGTTTTGTTCATTGAGGTCGAAATCAACGCCCTGGGTGTAACCGCGATCACCGAGGAAATCGAAATCCTCGATGTAATGGCCGAGCGCATAGGTCGTGCTGACCCCCGGCCCATTTTTGAACGCGACAGTCTGGATCCGCTGCGCCCACGGCGGCAACGTAGTCCGTCCAGTGCTAGTTAGATTGGTGGTTCCATAGCTGCCGTTGCGGAGGACGTGGCCCGAAACCATCCGCCGCACGCCGCTGTTGGGATCGAGCGGACTGGAATAGCCGTAGGGCCCGTAAACCGGAAATCCATCCGCAGCCCATGCGAGGATCGGCGAGTGCGCGGTCACCGCGGCGGTGCTTTCGGTGTAGCGGTTGGTGGTGGAATTGTAGTTCACATGGTCGCCAAGCTGATAGCGCAAGCCGATGGGCTGGGCATGGTAGTGGTAGTTGTTTCCCGCCTGATGGGCGAACGCGGGATCGAAGGTGACATTTTCATTGTGATAGCCATCGCGGTTCCACACGCCGTAGCCCGTTAGACCATTGACAGGAGTCGCATCCGTGGAGCTGGCACTGACGTAGGAAAACGCGTCGCGCGAGTCGAACATCGAAACTCCGTTGACCATGCAACCGGTGGCTCCCAGTCCGGTGAGGGTCTTGGATGCGGGAACCGAAGGCACCCGCGGGATCCGATAGATTTTCGCGTTGTTGGAGGGGAAATTGGGGAAATTCGACGTCTTCGCCGCATCAAGATACCACGGCCCCATGATGTGGCTCGCGAGGCCGGTCGCACGGATATAGACCCAGCTTGTCGAATAGGCGATCTTGCTGACTCCGGCGTAGGTCGGAGAACTCTGGATACCGGTGCCGCGGCTCCACGTTTTGGAAACCGTGCCCGCCGTCTCGTCGGCAGTGCTCTGATAGAGACGCGCGTACTGGCTGGAATCCGCGGTGTACCACGAAGTCAGTTGCGGGTCAGCCTTCGAAGGAACAGCAGTGGCGGCAAGGAGCAGTATGGGGAGGGTTTTCATCGGGCCTTTGATCTGGATTGCGTTCCGCGGTCCCGGAACTTGCGACCATGAAACGCTGCTTTTGTGAAATGCGCGTGAGGAGGTTCTCACAAATTTGTTAAGAACTTGTAAATCCGCCTGCGGACCGGCCAGCGGCATCGAAACTTCACCCGTTTCATTCGCCCCAGCCGGACGAAACCAGCTCACCTGCCACTGCGCGAACTTGAGCAACACTTTCGGACACTCGATCAACCGGAAGCGTCCCTTTCGGTTAGGAATGCTGGCGTATCCCAACGAGATTACGGCCTTCTGCTCCACTGGGAGAGCATTCTCCCGATTCATCCGCAGGGATGATCCGTGCGGCGGGAATCAATTTACCTCAAACTCGGCATGGATGATGGTAATGATGTCCTTGTCACGCGAAGAGGTATCGTTGTTGCCCTCGTTCGAAGTTTCCGTGGAGTTGGCGGCGTTGATATTGATGGTGCCCATATCCGCGTAAACCAGCTTGCCCACGCCAGTGTTGCCGGCCGAGTTGAGGATGTTCTCGGCGCGGGCGCGTGCGTCCTTCGCGGCTTCCGCGAGCATCTCCAGCTTCAGTTCGCCCAAGCGGGTGTAGTAATAGTTCGGCTCGTGCGAGGTGACATCGACACCCTGGGGGATGAACGCGCCCCCCGGAGAGCCGGCGGTCGAAATTCGCAAGCGGGATGGGGAGATTCTCCGGGTGCTCCGCGATGTAGGCAGCAATCCGCTGCCAGCGCACCGCGCGGTCCTCGCGACGAAAGCGGTGATCATTTGTCGACATCGGGAAGCGACGATGGCCAGAATCTCTGGAAATGTAAGACTGGCGGGAAAGCTCCGCGAAAACATTCTTTCATGCCACGTTTGCGCGGTTATACAACGTGCGGTTCAACCACTGCAAATGCGGCGTTCCTTTCAATAACATTCTCCTAAAAATGGCTCGAAAGTCGCTATCAAAGAAGATCCGTTTCGAGGTATTCAAACGCGACTCGTTCACCTGTCAATACTGTGGGCGAAAAGCTCCGGATGTGCTGCTAAATGCTGATCACATTCAGCCAACTTCCAAGGGCGGTACCAATGATCTTCTGAATCTCACCACTTCATGCGAGGACTGTAACAGCGGAAAATCAGACAGGGAACTATCAGACTCCCCTGTCATCGACAAGCAGCGGGCGCAACTCGAAGCACTCCAAGAACGCAAGGAACAGATCGAACTCATGTTCGAGTGGCAGAAGGGATTACTCGACCTCGAGGATCACGTATCTGACCAGATTGCAGACTACTGGGTAGAGAAAGCTCAGGGTTTTTCGCTCAACGAACAAGGCTTTCAATCGCTCAAAAAACTGCTGAACAACTTCGAAATCTCAGAGGCTGTCTTAAAATTATCTATCAGCCGATTCTGGCGAGCATTCTCTTGCTCATGGACAGGTAGATCATCGATTCCGAATGGCTTGTTTTCACCTCGTAGTCTCGCACCAGCCTGCGTGACT
>NZ_JBDSCX010000026.1:0-49771 GCF_039920825.1 Luteolibacter sp.
GAACCCCGGGCCATCAAAAAGCGGCCGAAGAACTTCAGCTACCTCACCGCAGCCAGGTCAATTTTCAAAGAAATCCCCCATCGCGGTAAACCCCGAAATTTCGCTTAAGTCAGTGCCATTCGGGTCACGACCTTCAGAATCTAAATAAATTCGCAATACTGATTTAAGTCGATTTTCCTCGATTGCTCCGGCGGGACAACTTAGCCGCTCGTCGCCTGACTGTTCCGATTCAACGTGTAACTTCCATGCTAAATACCGATGAATATCGATCAAAAGTTCTCTATTATCTCTGACAATATCACTTTTCTCGGATTCCCTATCAAAAAATAGATCGATGTAGCTATCGTAAAGTGCGGTACGCTTATCCGGCAGAGAAAAGCCCCGTGTATGAATAAGAATTAATAATATCGCGAGCTGCATTGGGTTGCGTGCCAAATCGCGAATATGAGGCTGACTCAACTTATCCTTGAGTATTCGCTTCACATCTGAACTTTCACGACCAACAAGCCTCCTGGCTTTCAGCCATTTTGTTGCGTATTCATCAATTAGCTCTTGAGTAACCGAATTTAAGCTCAGGTAGCGAAATATATTTCTAGGCAGACCAGGGGAATTCTCAAAGGCCGCCGGCCGACTCGTAACGATCACTTGAAAGGATGCTGAAAGGTCTTTAAGACGTTCGGCTCCCTTCACAATTTCAGCGACAACATCGGCTCTGCGTTTTATGTCAGCAACCTCATCAAGACCGTCCATTACTAAAAGAACAGCGCTGAGACGTATTACCGCTTGAAGATCAGACACGTCAAACTGAGCCCCACCCGATTGATAACGTATCAAGGCTGCGAGAAAGCTCTCCAGAGATTTATTCCACACTGCGATGGGGATTTCTTCCGCTTCAGGGGTGAAGGGATTTCTCCGGATCAGCCATGCGGCGAAATCCCTCAGATCGACCTTGATTGGCAAACGTACAGGTGCAGTCTGGTGGCCTTGCGGAATCTGACTCAAATCGGACCTCTTATTGAGAAGTCGCATTCGGTGCACTTGGCAAATATACTGTGTAATAGTCGATTTTCCTTGTCCGGGCGCACCCTCAATAACAGCAAATGGAAAATCATCGGCCGCGGCCTGGGATAGCGCGAATGTCGCGGCACCAGTTCCATTTGCGCCCATCCTCCGAGCATAAGCCATTCTTTCATCCAAAACCAAAATCGACTCCTCTCCCCCACCCGTAATATTGTGGGACCAATACTCCATTTGCATTTCATGGCCAAACCGAGACCAGTGCTCAGAGGTGTGCCATGGAGACCTTTGACTGAAATTGATGGGAACATCAATAAAAAGATCAAGCAGTCTGTTATCCAGATCGACTTGCTTAAATTTTACATATTGGTCGATCCCATACTGTGTGGTTACGAATGCATGAACTGCGCTTGCACGCCTCTCTTTTGACTCTGACAGACTACTCTCTATAATTAGCCTAATTAGGTCTGGCCCTGTCATCAATTCAGGATAAGCCCACTTCAAATCCCAAGCCGAATCAAGTCGGCGGCTCAAATCATTTCTCCATAAACAAATAGACTTTATCCCGAGTTCTTCGGTAAGTTTCTTATTTACGATGTCAATGCTCCCAGAGTCGAGATGCGCAGTACCCGGGATGTTGGTCATAAGCACGAAAAACTTAGCGCCTGCACGAATCTGAATTTTCACTTTTGGTGCTTCACTCGCAATTATTCCAGCAAGCCATTTGTGCGGATCAGTCTCCAAAAATGGATTGCGGACGTATTTCACCTGAAACATTGCGAACTCTTTTCCCCTGTCGATATCGAAATATATTTGAGTCGCATCTCGCCCACCGTCAGGTTGAGCAACCGGGAAGCACTGCACTCCAGGGTATTCCTTTACAAGCAAGGCTTGGCAGAAAAGTTGGAATTTTTCTGGGTTCAGATTTTCATAAGGATAGTCCATGTTATTTGACTGATTTCGTGGTTAATTTTTATTTCGGTTCAGCCAGTCAATTAGATCCGCCTCGATCAGGGCGCGGCGGATGTCCCCCTCGCCGCCGGAATTCGAACTCATGGAGCTATTGGTCAGCAGCAGGGCCATCGCGCCATTCGGCGCGAGGTGGTGGAGCATGTGCTGGCCCCAGGCGAAGTTGGAAGAATCGGAAGAGTTTACCGCAAAGGCGCAAAGGTCGCCAAGGAACGCAGAGGTAGAGCTTGGAGGGTTCATGGGGCGCCCATGCCCGAGGATGTCCTTCGCGTTGTAGCGCCGGTCTTTGACCGTCAGGCCGGGGACGGTGTGCTTATATACAGCGGCGTCTAGGTTGGAGCGCAGCCGGTCGGCGGCGGTCCAGAGCTTGATTCGCGCCCCCGCGCGAACCCTCCGGGCGACGTTTGAGGGTCGTCCATGTCGCTCCGCTCCATTCATATCGAGCTCGCGGAGGAAGGTCTGGGAATCGGACGGGGGCATTTTGCATCGCCAGACTAACAATCAAAGGCTTGGCGGGAAGGAGAATCTTGGGGGAAGTGCCGGAAGACGTTTCTAGCTGGCAGTGTTCAGTTTTTAGGAGGGAAAAGGACTGGCGAAACCACTGGCTGGATTGGCCGGGGGCAACGCAGGCAGGAAAAAGCAGCAGAAGCTGGGACGAGACGTCCCCGCCCCCTATGGGAAGAAGCCGGACGAGGGCGTCCGGGCTCCTCATGGAAGATTCGCAGGATTCGCTCGATTCGCGGTGCCTTTGAAAACCATCCATCGGTTCGGCTTTGCGTTTCTTCGCGGCTTCGCGGCTGGGGGTTCCAGAACGGGGAGCGAGACGCTCTCTCAACGGACTGGGGCGGAACGCCCGCAGCCACCTTGGGAGCAGCCGGGTGGGTCCGATCGGAGGCGGAAAATTGAGCCAAGCAGAGGCTGCGGTGATCCGTGGAGCGGCTGGCGTGGTTAAGCCGGGGACTGCCTTGATTCATTTCGGTCCTTCCTTAATGAAGGAAGCGGCTGCGTTCCTTCATTTCGGAGCTTCCTTCATTAAGGAAGGCGCTGCGTTCGTTTGTTTCAGCCCCTCCTTCATCAAAGCAGAGGCGGGGTGAATGGATGGAGCGGCTTCGTTCATGAACGCAGGGCCTGCGGTCATCTTTCGAGGGGCTGCGTGAGTTCATTCCGGGCCGGGCTGGGTTAAGGATGGAGCGGACGTGACTGAATCCACCGCGCTGAACCTGGGCTGGAGCTGATGAATGCGGGTTCTCGCGCAGGGACGCAGGGCCGCGGAGTTTTTTTAGATGAGAGAAAAGCCCATCGGAAAACACCATCAACTCTTCCCGCTGCGCTTCAGCGTCCCTGCGCGAACCACTCTTCTCTGGATAGAAATAGAGGTTCTCGCGCAGGGGCGCAGGGCCGCAGAGTTTTTCAGATGAGAGAAAAGCCCATCGGAAAACGCCATCAACTCTTCCCTCCGCGCCTCAGCGTCTCTGCGCGAGACACTCTTCTCTGGATAGTAAGAGAGGTTCTCGCGCAGAGACACAGGGACGCAGAGGTTTTAAAGATCAGAGCAAAGCGCATTGAAAAACACCATCAACTCTCCCTCTGCGCCTCAGCGCCTCCGCGCGAGTCCTCTTCTCTGGATAGTAAGAGAGGTTCTCGCGCAGGGGCGCAGGGCCGCTGAGGTTTTTAGATGAGAGAAAAGCCCATCAAATCTTCCCTCTGCGCCTCAGCGTCTCTGCGCGAGTCCTCTTCTCTGGATAGTAAGAGAGGTTCTCGCGCAGGGACGCAGGGCCGCGGAGGTTTTCAGATGAGATCAAAACCCATCAAATCTTCCCTCTGCGCCTCCGCGTCTCCGCGCGAGTCCTCTTCTCTGGATAGTAAGAGAGGTTCTCGCGCAGAGCCGCTGAGGCGCTGAGTTTTTCAGATGGGATCGAAGCCCTTCAATTCTCCCGCTCTGCGCCTACGCGCGAGTCCTCTTCCTCGGATAGAAATGCATGGTATTTCTATTCGGGCAGGCCGTTGACCGCCCGGACGATTCCTTCCTTCATAAGCGCGACTCCAAAATTCAGGAGATAGCCGAGCTTGGTGTCAGTGAGCCGGAGGTAGGTTTGGATTTGTTTACGATGGGCCTTCGACAATTGCTCGACTGACTTCAGTTCAAGAATCACTTGGTCGTTGATGACCAGATCCGCACGGAAGCCTTCTTCCAAAAAAATTGTTTTGTAGTGGATCGCTACCGGCACCTGGCGACGGACAGACAACCCTCTTTCCGTCAACTCGTGGGCAAGCGCCGCCTCATAGACGGACTCAAGCAAGCCCGGTCCCAGCTCCCGGTGAACTTCGATCGCGCCGGCAATAACGATGCTTCCAATTTCATTTTCGGTCATGATCTGATAACAAATAACAGAATCGACCGACGTTTCCAGCGCCAAAACCTCCAAGCTTCCGAAACAGCCTGAAAGATGATGAATTCCTATTCTCGCGCAGGGGCGCAGGGCCGCAGAGGTTTTAAAGATCAGAGCAAAGCACATTGAAAAACACCATCAACTCTTCCCTCTGCGCCTCAGCGGCTCTGCGCGAGACACTCTTCTCTGGGTAGAAATAGAGGTTCTCGCGCAGGGACGCAGGGCCGCGGAGGTTTTTCAGATGAGAGAAAAGCCCATCGGAAAACGCCATCAAATCTTCCCTCTGCGCCTCAGCGTCTCCGCGCGAACCACTCTTCTCGGGATAGAAATAGAAGTTCTCGCGCAGGGGCGCAGGGCCGCGGAGGTTTTTTTAGATGAGAGAAAAGCCCATCAAATCTCCCCCCTGCGCCTCAGCGTCTCTGCGCGAGACACTCTTCTCTGGGTAGGAAGAGAGGTTCTCGCGCAGGGACGCAGGGCCGCAGAGGTTTTTAGATGAGATCAAAACCCATCAAATCTCCCCTCTGCGCCTCAGCGGCTCTGCGCGAAATAATCTTCTCTGGATAGAAATTGCCCGGTTTTCATCCGAATTCATCCTGCTTATCGGCGGATGGACGGTTCTTTTTTGATCTTTGAAGACCGCCTATCAGGGAACAATTCCGGCCAGTTAGTCCCGAATCCGGCCATAGCGGAGGAAAATTATTTTTCCAAAACGTGATAGAAATCAGCCAAGAGGGCTGCCGGAGCAGGCCAACCCCTAACATGGAATCCATATGGAGCCTCGGAAAAAACCTCGTTAGCAAAAATCAATGAATTTATCGCGTAGGTCGAAATTTCAAAAATAGTGCCGAAAAAATCAATCGATAAATTTCAACAGTTAGTCTAACTCCATACCGATGACGGATGGCCGCAACGGTTGCTCCGCTGGAAAAGAAAAAGAGACACACCCCAACATCAAACAACACCCGAAATATGACCATCAAACAAACGCGCGTCTCGCTGGCCTTTGCCAGCGGAACTGAAGACAACCTGGACGTCCAGGGAGGCACGGTCCTCGACAAATTCTTCGGCACTACCCCGCCGCCGGCCGATCCGCCGGTGACGCAGGTGCAACTGGAGTCCGGCCTCACCGCGTTCCGTGCATCGAGGATCGCCCGCAAAAACGGGGGCCCCGCGGCCACGGCGGCGAAAAACAACCGCATGGCTGAACTCATCGAGATGATGAAGAAGCTGGCGCTCTACGTGCAGATCAACTGCGGCAACGACATGGAAACCTTGTTAGCCAGCGGCTTCCTGGCGACGAGCACGAACACCGCATCCTATCCCCTGCCCGCGCCGGAAAGCGTCTCGGCCGTGCAGGGAATGAGCGGCGAGATGGTCCTGAAGACCAAACGCATCGTGAACGCGCTGACGTATGAATACCAATACGCCGCGCTGGGCACGACGGGTGAGCCCGAACCATGGAGCATCAGCGGACTCAGCCGCAAGAGCCGCGAAATCACCGTCTCCGGCCTAACACCGGGTGCGATGTATATCTTCCGCATCCGCGCCGTGGGCGGCTCCACCGGGTACTCGGACTGGAGCAACGTGGTGAGCGGCCGCGTGCTGTAATGCGGTCTGAAACAACCGATGGCGGCGATGGACCTCCGGGCCGTCCCTGCCATCGGTATTTTCTGAGAGGGCGTCTGAAAAATGAGGAGCGTCGCCTCGACCATCCACTCCGGGGTGAATACCTCCCCACGGTCGGTGACTCTTTATTTGGATCTCATCAGGTTTTTCACCAAGGCATTTCGCATCGCCACACTAACGGGCGACGGGAAGGAGAAAGTTAGGATAAGTGCCGAGTGAGCAGTGAGCAGTGAGCAGTGAGCAGTGAGCAGTGAGCAGTGAACAGTGAGCAGTGGGGAGATGCCAATTTCCATTTCCCTTCAATCCTCGTTCTGATACTCCGGCAACCGCCCCAGCGGAAAGCTTCCGGCCAACGACCCCACGCCACCCACCCCATGAGCCGCCAGATCATTCTTCATTTCTCCACCAAAGACGTGCCGGGAGCACGGGCGTTTTACACCGCGCTGGGTTTTACGGTGAACGAAGCGGTCAGCAGCGGGTCGTGTGTTTACATCATCATGAGTGACACCATCAGTGTCATGTTCTCGGAGGAGTCCGTGTTTTCCACCTTTTCGCCCCGCGGCCTGTGTGACACTTCCAAGTTTCTTGAGGTGCTGACTTGTCTCACCTGCAGCAGCCGGGCCGAGGTGGATGAGATGATCCGGAAAGCGTTGGAGGCCGGAGGCTCCGTTTTCGAGGAAGCGGAAGATCACGGGTTCATGTATCAGCACAGCTTTCTCGATCCCGACGGCCATGGATGGAACCTGATCCACATGACGGAGTCGCCCTGAGCCCCTTGAAGGAAGAGGTTTCCAGCTGGCAGTGTTCAGTTTTCAGGGAAGAGAAAAACTGGCAAAACCACTGGCTGGAATGGCCGGGGACAACGCAGGGAGGAAAAAGAAGCGGAAGCTGGGACGAGACGTTCCCGCCCCCTATGGGAAGAAGCCGGACGAGGGCGTCCGGGCTCCTCATGGAAGATTCGCAGGATTCGCTCGATTCGCGGTGCCTTTGAAAACCATCCATCGGTTCGGCTTTGCGTTTCTTCCCGGTTGGGGTTCCAGAACAGGGAGCGAGACGCTCCCTCAACGGACTGGGGCGAGACGCCCGCAGCCACCTTGGGAGCTGCCGGGTGGGTCCGATCGGGGGCGGAAATTGAGCCAAGCAGGGGCTGCGAAGTGAGCGAGATGTTTTGAAAGCATCTTCAAATCCGTGCCCATCTGCGTTCATCTGTGGTTCATTCTTCTTTCTGCAATGCCCGGCAAGGATAGGGAAACAGATCGGAATGGATCACAAAAAAACGGCTCCCCCGCCATGAGCAGGTGAGCCGTGAAGTTGGAATCGGATTCCGTTGGAATTACCAGTCGCTGTAGCTGCCGGCAGTCGGCATGTAATACGTGTTAGGAGTCGCGTCCGAGGTGGCGGAACCGGCGACCGTGAGGTAGAGGGTGCCGACAACCGGCACCACCGTTGGTGCGAGGATCGTGTAGGTCAGACCGGCGCCACCTGGATGGAGACCGGCGGTCGGGTTGTTCTGCATGAACTTGCCTGTTCCGAAGATATCGGTGGTAGCCACCGCTCCGCCTTCGGCCACGCCGTTCATGTTCGCAAACGAGCGAACGGCTTGTTGGACGTTACGGATGGTGAGGATGGAGGCGGAACGATCCGAACCCTTCTTCCAGGCGCGGGCACCGATGAAGAGGATGGAGATGAGGGAAAGCAAGACGAGGATGACGACCGTCAATTCGAGGAGGGTCATACCGGACTTTGCTTTGATGCTTGGGGTGTTGGTCAGTTTCATAGTGTTGTATGTTTCTAGTATTTTATTCGGGTGTGTTGTCTTTTGTCTGATAGAGAGAGCCGTTGGAAGGATCAGCATTCTGAGGTCTTCAAATTCGGCGGGCTGTCTCGGAAATTGGTTGGGCCGGAATCGGCAGGTGGTGGGTCGGAAAACTTTTTACCTCGAAGGGTTGGTTATCTGATGTGGCTGATTATTCAGATTTTTTAATTAATTCCTATTACGCAATCGCGTATGCCACCTAGCCTCAAGGATTGGAGGAATTTCGATCCCTCGGAATTCAAGTAACGGAGGGCGATTCCGGGGTCTCCGCGCGGTTCATGAGGGGAGCTTAGCGCCGCGCGGGAACGGCTCAAAGGCTTCGGCGGATCGGAGTCCGCCGCTCCTTGGGGAGCATTTGCGCGGGACGTGATCGGGTCTTGGAAATGAATTCCTGTTCTCGCGCAGGGACGCAGAGGCGCGGAGTTTTTCAGATGAGAGGCCCGTCTAATTCCTCCCTCCGCGGCTCTGCGTCACTGCGCGAGAACCTCCTACTTCGATAGAAATAACCTTACTCGCGCAGAGGCGCAGGGACGCAGAGTTTTTCAGATGAGACAAAAGCCTATTAGAAAAGCCCTGATCTCTTCCCCCTGCGGCTCAGCGGCTCCGCGCGAGAACCTCTACACCATTTCAATGCTGCTTCTTGCCATCGTGGCAGACCAGATCGATCACGACCGCCGTTGCGAGCAACAGCACCGGATCCTCGCCGTCCGCGATTTCGATGCCGTAGCTGTCCGTCCACGAGAACCAGCGCTTGGTGACGACCGCGGCCTGCCCGTTGTGGCCGTTGATCTCGTATTCGTGATCCATGAAATCCCCGCTGGCTTCATAGTCCTCGTTGCCCGGGCCATCGATCTCGAACTTGCAGCGGAAAAACGTAAAGAGCTCCTTGTTGACCTCGGCGGCCCCATGCCCCGGACGATGGATCTGATAGCTCGGCCCCCACGATAGAAGCCGCTGGCTGATAAACGCGAGTTCGTTTCCTGCCATGTCCTGCAAGCTCAGCTTGTCGCCGAAACTGAACGCCCGGCCATCGACCTTGTAACAGTCGTTTCCCGCTCCATCCCGAATCACGAAATCATCGCCCATGCACCAGAACTCCTGCTTCATCACGAATCTCATGAGGCGAAGCTAATCGAACCGGTGCTGCCTTTGCACGCGGTAAATAGGACGCCCTCAAAACAGTCCCCACGATTTTACCGAGACGGGCTACCCCTCCTCCGCGCAGAACCCCTTCGTCAGATAGAATTTCCGGTTCTCGCGCAGAGCCGCAGGGGACGCAGAGGTTTTCAGATGAATTCAAAACTCATCAATCCACCCTCTGCGCCTCTGCGCGAAACTCTCTTCTACGGATACCGGTTCTCGCGCGCGGATGGGCTCGCCCTTTCCAGAGAAAGTTCGCGAGTGAAATGGTGACGCTGCACATTGTGTCGCGGCTGTCTCAGAGGACGCCTGAAAAATGAGGAGCGTCGATATTTTGTCGACTGTTTGAGCCCGACATCCTGTCGGGCGATCCGGGGATGCGCCGGCAGACAGGATGTCCGCCGCAAATAGCGTTCAGAATGAACGCGCTCCTTCTGATTTTTCAGATCGCCTCTCAGCCGGATTACCTACCGACTGAGACAGCCGGAACACATTCGGCTGTCGGAAATGGCGGATCGGGCTGAGTGTATTTTGCAATCAATCCATGCAAAATGCGCGAACAGGATCGTGCAGAATCGGCGCTTTTCCCCGACGAATCATGAGGGAACGCCATCTGCTAATGGGATGAGAACCTGAATCTTGCACAGAGAAGGCCAACGTGTGTCTGATCAAATGGTTTGGGGAAACCCCTGATCTTCGGAGCGCCCCTCCTGTCTGATTCACGCCAAGCACCTCAAATGACCCGGTCCGAAGAAAAATCCTCCCCTGTGATTTCCTGGAGCGTCTGGCTTGCGATGGCGGTGGTGTTCGCCGCGGATTATTTCACCCCCTACGGCGTCGCCATCTACATGGTGTACATGGTGCCGATGGCGCTTTCCTTCTTCTTCTGGCGCGAGCGGATTCCGCTTTGGGTCGCCCTTGTCGGAACAATTCTGATCATCGTCGCCTACTTCACGACACCGGATGGACCCGGCAGGGATTTGTCTGAAGTCCGGCGGACCCTCGCCGTCGTCACCTTGTGGATGATGGCGGGCATCGGCTGCCGTTTCATCAGAATCCGCCTCGCGGCACGGCGTGAGACGTGGCTTCAGAACGGCCAGGCGGAATTGTCCGGAAAGCTGATGGGGGAACTCAATCTGGCGGATCTGGCGGACAACGTGGTGGGGTTTCTGGCGGAATACCTCGACGCCCAGGCCGGAGCCATGTTCGTGGAGGACAACGGCGGCTACCGGCGCACCGGCGTCCACGCGGCCTCGGCGGGCAGCGTGCCCGATTGGTTTTTTCCCGGCGAGGGATTGCTCGGACAGGCGGCGAAGAGCGGCCGGGTCCAGACCATTCACAATGTCCCCGAGGGCTATCTAACGATCGGTTCAAGTTTGGGTAAATCGCTTCCGCGCCATTTGCTGATCGCTCCGTTCACCTTGGACGGAGGCGTGAACTCGGTGTTGGAATTCGGATTTTTCAACCCGATCCGCGAGCCAGACGTGGAACTTCTGAGCCGGGTGGAACCGGTGGTGGCGGTGGCGGTGAGATCCGTGAAATACCGCATGCGGCTGCAGGAGCTTCTGGAGGAGACGCAGCAGCAGAGCGAAGAGGTGCAGGCCCAGAGCGAGGAACTCCGGGTGTCCAACGAAGAACTGGAGGAGCAAGGCCGCGCGCTGCGGGAGTCCCAATCACGCCTGGAACTCCAACAGGCGGAGCTCGAACAGATCAACACCCAGCTCGAAGCACAGACCAAGGTGCTCGAACAACAGAAGGACGGCCTCGCCATCGCCAAGATCAATCTGGAAAACAAGGCACGCGAGGTGGAGCAGGCGAGCCGCTACAAGTCGGACTTCCTGGCGAACATGTCCCACGAACTGCGGACACCGCTGAACTCCTCCCTGATCCTCGCGAAGCTGCTGGCGGAAAACCGCGGCGGCAATCTAACGACCGAGCAGATCAAATACGCGCTCACCATCGAATCCGCCGGCAAGGACCTGCTCACCCTCATCAACGACGTGCTGGATCTCTCGAAGATCGAGGCCGGGCACATGGAGGTGAATCCCGAGCCGGTGAAACTCCAAAGGGTGATGGCCTCCCTGCGCGACACCTTCGACCCGGTCGCTTCCCAGAAATCCGTGGAACTGGTGATCGAAGCGGATGCCTCGGCTCCCGCGGTCATCGAAACCGACCCGCAGCGGCTCGAACAGGTGCTGAAGAACCTTCTATCAAATGCGCTGAAATTCACGGAAGAGGGATTGGTCAAACTGACGATCAGCTCCGTGGCGGATGGTCGGGTGGCGTTCGCGGTAAGCGATACGGGCATCGGCATCGCTCCGGAAAAGCAGCGGGCGATCTTCGATCCGTTTTTCCAAGCGGATGGCACGACCGCCCGGAAATATGGCGGCACGGGACTGGGACTCTCCATTTCCCGCAATCTCGCCCGGCTGCTAGGCGGCGAAATCCAGATTGTCAGCGAGGCGGGACACGGAAGCACATTTACCGTGCTGCTGCCGACGACCCATCAGGGACCCTCGGCGAAAGAAGAAGCCGCCTCCCCCACCCCGGCCATTTCCACTCACGCGCTTCCGTCAGCCGAGGAGCCTCGCAAACAGCGAAGGGCCCTCACTCAAATCCCGGACGACCGCGAGCATCTTACCGGAGCCGGACGCGTGATCCTGGCCGTGGAGGACGACGAGCGTTTCGCGCAGATCGTTTTTGATCTCGCCCATGAACTGAATTTCCAATGCCTCATCGCAACCACGGCGGAAGAGGCGCTGGCCTTGTCCCAACAGTATGTGCCAAGCGCGATCGTGCTCGACGTGGGTCTGCCGGACAATTCCGGACTCATTGTGCTGGAGCGGCTCAAGGCGGACTCGCGCACCCGCCACATTCCGGTCCATGTGGTGTCCGCCGGTGACTATTCAAAAACCGCGATCGCGCTCGGGGCGGTGGGATACATGCTCAAGCCGGTCAAACGCGAACAACTCGCCGAGGCCTTCCGCAATCTCGAAACCCGCCTAACACAAAAAATGCGGCGGGTGCTGGTGGTCGAGGATGATCCCGTGCAGGTCGAGGCGATGCGCGATCTCCTCGGCTCGCGGGATGTCGATGCCGTCTGCGCCCAGACCGCCGCGGAGTGCCTTGAGAAACTGAGCACCTCCACCTTCGACTGCATGGTGCTGGATCTGAGCCTGCCGGATGCCTCGGGCTTCTCGCTGTTGGAAACACTCAGCACCGAGGATTCCTATTCCTTCCCGCCGGTGATCGTCTATACCGGACGGGAGCTCGCTCCGGAGGAAGAACAGCGCCTGCGCCGCTATTCCAAATCCATCATCATCAAGGGAGCGAAATCCCCCGAGCGGCTTCTGGATGAAGTCTCCTTGTTCCTCCATCAGGTGGTGTCGGATCTGCCTCTCGAAAAGCAACGGATGATCGAAAAATCCAACAACCGCGACGCCGCCCTTGAGGGACGACGCATCCTGGTCGTCGAAGATGACGTTAGAAACATCTTCGCGCTCACCAGCCTGCTGGAAGGCCGTGGAGTCACGCTCCGCATCGCCCGCAACGGTCTCGAAGCGATCGCGGCACTGGAATCCACACTGGCAAATCCGGCGGAACAGATCGATCTCGTTCTCATGGACATCATGATGCCCGAAATGGACGGCATCACCGCCATGAAGGAAATCCGCAAGCGGCGGGAATGGGGCAAGCTGCCGATCATCGCCCTGACAGCCAAGGCGATGAGGACCGATCAGGAACAGTGCCTCCAAGCCGGAGCAAACGACTATCTCTCAAAACCGCTCGATGTGGAAAAACTGTTATCGCTCATCCGCGTCTGGATGCCCCGATGAAAAGCTCCGCCGCTGAAACCGAGGAGATCGAGCTGCAACTGCTGCTTGAGGGGATCTATCGGAAGTATCACCACGATTTCCGCTGCTATTCGCCCGCCTCGATGAAGCGCCGCCTGCTTCAGGCGAAGGATCACTTCGGCTGCGAAACGTTTTCCCAGCTCCAACATCGCGTGCTGCATGAACCGGAGACGCTCGGACGGCTGCTGCCATTCCTAACCGTCCAAGTGAGTGACATGTTCCGGGATCCCTCCTACTTCCGGGCGCTTCGCGAAAAGGTGATCCCGCATTTGAGGACCTATCCATCGTTGAAAGTCTGGATCGCCGGATGCAGCGCGGGCGAAGAGCTCTACTCGATGGCCATCCTCTTCCGTGAGGAAGGCCTGGAGAGCCGCACGATTTTCTACGCCACGGACATCAATGGCGAGGCGCTGGAGAAGGCACGGGCAGGAGTTTACGAACTAGACCGGATCGCCCAGTTCACCGAGAACCACCGCCGCGCGGGCGGAAAATCCTCTCTATCGGATTATTACTCGACAGGCTACGGCCGCGCCAAGTTCGATCCGACGCTGCGGAAGCGGGCCGTCTTTTCCGATCACAGTCTGGTCTCCGACGCGGTCTTCGGAGAAACGCAGCTGATCTCCTGCCGCAATGTTCTCATTTATTTCAACCGCGACCTGCAGGACCGGGCCATCGGATTGTTCAGCGACTCGCTCGTCCGCAAGGGCTTCCTCGGAATCGGCTCGAAGGAGAGCCTGCGCTTTTCCACACATTCGACTGCATTTGCCGAGTTCGACCGCGAGGACCGCATCTACCAGAAACGAGGCGAATCATGAACAAATACGCTGCCACACCTCCCGCGGCCGTCGTGATCGGTGCTTCGGTCGGCGCGATCGAAGCGCTGTCCACCATTCTGCCGGCACTGCCTGCCGACTATCCGCTTCCGGTGTTTGTGGTGGTGCATGTGCCGCCGGACAAGAGGAGCCTGCTGGCGGATCTTTTCTCGACGCGGTGCGCCATCGCGGTGAAAGAGGCGGAGGACAAGGAGGCCATCCGCGCGGCGACGGTGTATTTCGCGCCCGCGGACTATCACCTGCTGGTCGAGCCGGATTTCACGCTCTCCCTGTCCAGCGACGAGCCGGTTCTTTACTCCCGACCGGCCATCGACGTTCTGTTCCAATCCGCGGCCGACGCCTACGGGGACTCGCTGACCGGAGTGATTCTAACGGGTGCCAGCACCGACGGAGAGATGGGCCTCAAGGCAGTCTGCCATGCCGGCGGCCGGGCTCTCGTCCAGCAGCCCGCAACCGCGGAAGGAACGGCGATGCCGAAAGCCGCTCTTGCGGCCTGCCCCTCCGCAAGTCCCTTGTCACTGCGGGAAATTGCCTTAGCTTTAAACGCCCTTTCCACTGCCCTTTGAAATGTCCGAATCCGCACCCATCAAGTTTCTGCTCGTCGATGACCTCGAGGCCAATCTCATCGCGCTTGAAGGGTTGTTGAAACGAGATGGACTGGAACTGTTGAAAGCCCGATCCGGTCAGGAAGCGCTGGAGCTGCTGCTGGTGCATGAGATCGCCCTCGCCTTCGTGGACATCCAGATGCCCGGGATGAGCGGCTTCGAGCTGGCGGAGATCATGCGCAGCACCGACCGGACGCGCGGCACGCCGATCATTTTCCTAACTGCTGGCACGGTGGATCAGGAGCGGCGGATCCGTGGCTTCGAGGCAGGTGCCATCGATTTCCTGCCAAAACCGATCAATCCGGTGATCCTGCTGAACAAGGCGGCGGTGTTTTTCGATCTCGCCCGCCAGCGGCAGGGATTGCTGGAGAGCGAACGCAAACTCCGGGAGGCGAATGACAAGCTGGAATGGAGCAACGCGGAGCTGGCGCGCGCGTCCCGCAGCAAGGATGAGTTCCTGGCCATGCTGGCGCACGAACTCCGGAATCCGCTGGCCCCCATCCTCACCGGCATGGAGGTCCTGCGTGAGAATTCCGAAAATGCCGCGCTTGTCGCAAAAATCGGCGATATGATCGACCGCCAGGTCGGCCAGATGGCCCACCTCATCGATGACCTTCTGGACGCGTCAAGGATCAGCACCGGAAAGATCAAGCTCCAAACGGGCTCCGTGCGGATCGAAGAGGTCATTCACCAGGCGGTCGAGTCGGTGCAGCCGCTGATAGACGATTTAAGACACGAACTGGTGGTGGAGAACGCATCGCCGGATCTCATGCTGACGGCTGATCGGCATCGGCTGACACAAGTGGTTTCCAATCTCCTGTTGAACGCCGCCAAATACACTCCGCCGGGCGGAAGGATCGTTCTCGGACTCAGCACCTCCGGCGGATCCGCCAGATTTTCAGTTAGGGATAATGGAAAGGGAATCAGTCCGGAAGACCAGGCCACCATTTTCAACCTTTTTGATCAGGGAGCCTCCGGATCAAAGGACGGTCTCGGAATCGGCCTGACGCTGGTGAGATCCCTGGTAGAGATGCACGGCGGTTCCATTTCTCTAACCAGCGAAGGCGAGGGAAGTGGCAGCGAATTCGTCGTGGAGCTTCCTGCGGAGGAACAGGCCGGGCTTCCTGATGAACCGGAACCTGAGCGCGCCACTCATTCCTCGGAAAAATTCCGCGTTCTCGTGGCGGATGACGGAAAGACGACCGCCGACATCCTCGGGATGTTCTTCCGCATGGAGGGAATGGAGTGCGACGTGGTTTACGACGGTGAGAAAGCGGTGGAGGAAGCGCTCCGTCTATCACCGCAGCTCGCCTGCTTCGACCTGGGGATGCCGATCATGGATGGCTACGAAGCGGCACGCCGGGTGAGGGAAAGTCGTCCCGACACCTACCTCGTCGCCCTGAGCGGCTGGGGTGCGGACGAAGACCGGCGCAGGACGGCTGAGGCAGGCTTCGACGAACATCTGGTGAAGCCGGTCAAACCGGAGGATCTGCGGCAATTGTTAGCAAGGATCCACCCCAAGTTATCCCCGGCGGTCGGATGACAGAAGCTACGCGGGCGTTTGATCACCGCTTATTCAAAACCGACGACTGACGATTGCTGTGGTTTTGTATAACCCGGCGGAGCTTGCGGATTGCTAGAAATCCAAGCGATGCGGCGCAGAGGAGAATCAACGCAGTGCGGAGTCCATCCGCCACCGGTATGGAGAGGCCGATGCCGCTGGCGAGCGCGACATAGGCGGCGAAGCACGCGGGGCACTTGGGAATGAGGACCAGCAAGACGCTTGGCACCATCCAACCGGCGAAGCCCGCGGCGCGTGGTCGGGGGATTTTCACATGGGCACCACAGGGACGACGCAGCGGGTTCATGGCGGTTTTATTTGCAGGCGCAGCAGCTCTTGGCTTCGGCGGTTTGATATTGGTCGTGATAGCGGAGCCAGCCGGGATCGTCAGGAGTGCCTTTCGCTCCGCGGCCCTTGGGCGTGAGGTCGAGGTAGTTGTGAGAGCCTAGCAGAATATCAAGCCCTCGGGCGTAGGTGGAGTAGGTGTGGAAAACATTTCCCTCCTCGTCCTTGTAGAAAACGCTGACGCCGGGAAGCTCGTCGAAGGTGTAAGTGGAGGTGGCGTAGTTGTAGCCAACGTTTCCGGAAGCCACCTGCTCCGGCGTGAACGAGACGCCGTAGTCGTAGTTGAAATCGCCGTCGCCGGATGAAATCCAATGGAAGGTCCAGCCCATGCGCTTTTTGAAACGCAGAAGATCCTCGACCGGAGCGCGTGAAATGGCGACGTAGGAGACGTCCGCGTTCTCAAAATGCTGCCGCGCGGAATCCGCATGATCGGCGGAATGCGAACAACCGACGCAGGCCTCACTCCACCCCGGAGCGAACATCAGATGATGGACGATGAGTTGGCGCTTGCTGCCGAAGAGTTCGGCGAGCGTCACCTTCCCGTCCGGACTCTCGAAGACGTAGTTCTTCTCCACCTTTTCCCAAGGCAATGCGCGGCGGGCGGAGCTGAGTTGATCGCTCAGGCGGGTGAGTTCCTTTTCCTTCACAAGCAATTCCTTGCGCGCGGCGATCCAGTCGTCGTGCGAGACGACTGAATGGTCGGGAAGGGCTTCATCAGGGCCGTAGCAGGTTTCGTTTTTCATGGTTTCGTGGAGGCTTGTTTCAAAAGAATGACGAACGGAGTTTGGGTTTGAGGACAGATCCGGTGATTTATTCTAAGAGGCGGTGTTAAGACAGGTTCTCAGCCGCTTTCACGGGATTTTCACAAATCTCCCGTTGCCAAGACTTCACGGATTTCATACCTGATAGGACATGACCTCCGGAAAACTCATCCCATTGTTGATTCTGACTCTGGCCGCGCGTTCTTCCGCGCTTTCCGAGGAAGCAAAAAAGGCGGGCGACGAATTGGTGACGACGCTGCAGGAGGAAATGAAGAATCTCGCGGTCGGCGACGACGAAGAGCATCAGGCCGGTTCCTTGAAACAATTTATCCGCCAGATCCAGGCAGGGCTCGCCCAGGACAACAGCCGTGTGCTCGAGCAGACGCTGGACAATTTCGGAAACTACGAGCCCTCGAAAAAAGCCCAGGAAGGATTGGCCGCTCTCAAGAAATCGATCAAGGACGAACAGCAGCAGAAGACCCAGGAAATGATCACCGAGTTGCAGGGCATCCTCGACTCGGCCCGCGAAAAAATCACCCGGGCGACGGAGCCGGAGGAGCTGGACAAGGTGATTGTTTCGCTGTCCCGCAACCGCTTTAACAACATAGGGGAAAGCCAGGGTTACGACTCCAACGACGCCGCGCTGCGCTCGCTTCTATCAGAGCTGGGCAACGCGCGCCAGTTTGTCACCAGTTGGCAGGACTACCTGCAGGCCAGCATTTCCGGAAACACCAGCCAAGCCTCCCAGTCGCTGCGCAATCTGGCCAGCCAGGAAACCACCCTCATTCCCCGCTCGCAAATCATCGCGCGGCTCGAATTTGAAAAGGCGAGCGGAGACGAGATCGCAAAAATCATCGAAGGAGTGAAAACCCTCGACGACATGAAGCCGGCCCTTCTGAAGCTCTCCAAGATGCAGGGATCCAACCGCTCATCGGGTTCGGACAACGCGGAACTCCGCGAAACGATCCAAACCCTGAGTCGGCTGGAAAAGAGCTATCGCGAATTCCGCGCCGGCCTGCCCGTGAATGTCGAGGTGCTGTGCGTGACGACACCATCGTCCTTCGAGACAACCGGGAAAATGGAATTCGTCGAACTGCGCGCCGCGCTGCTGCTGATGGTTCTCCCCCGCTGTCTGGATCTGCCCGAAGGATTTCAACCGACTCCGGGCGAAAACGTGGACCTGTTCCTCGACCGGGCGATGAAAGAGGCTAACAGCCGCGAGGACACGGCAGCGTGCAAGCGAATCAAAGAAGTCCGCCAGCTCATCGCACAGTCAAACAACGTGAGCGGCCGTGAAGTGGACAATCTTCGCGACTACGAAGCCGGTAAAAAACAACTCGCCGCCGGCCAATACCTGCTGGCCGTCGTTTCCCTGCAAAACGCGCTCAAGAGCGGCAGCGACCTGATCCCGGCGGCGAAGACCGGCGAGATGCTCGCGCTCATCCAGAAGGACCATCCGAAGGAATACGAGCAGGGCATGATGGAATTCCTAACACCCCGCCCGACTCCGGAATACGACTACTCGCGGATGCCTTACCGGAACTACATGCCTTATCCATCTCGATTCATGGATGGTGATCCGCGCGGCCAGGGCGGCACCACTCTCGTTCTTCCCATCCCCGCCAAGGAATCCGCACCGGAAAAACCTGCGACCACACCACCGGCACCGAAGGAAGAGGAGAGGCCCAAGGCGGTTGAAAAGCCACCGGTGAAGTGAGCGTGTGATCGCTCATCCGGGGAACCGGACGGAGACGTCCCCTCCCCCTCGCCATTTCGCTTGGCACAAGGAGTGCTTCCCCGCGGGCTTGCTCCTGTCGCCGACATGTCGAATCCGCCCGAGGAATTTTTCCCGGTGAAAGCTCCCGCGTTGATTGCGCTCGCGGCCGGGTTGTTGCTGACCGGGCTGGTGACGGTCGAACTGTGGCAAGCCCGCGAAAAGGCAAGGCTCGATGAAGTCCAGCGGATGGCTCAGGACCGGGCGGACATCATCCGCGGGCAGATCATGCGTTCGCTGGAGGTTCTCCATGGGATGGCTGCGTTTTTCCAATCCCGCTCCGACGTCACCCGCGAGGAGTTCAGCGTGTTTGTCACCGGATCCTTGAATCGACAACCGGAGTTGCAGGCACTCGCTTGGGATCCGAAAGTGCCCGGAGACAAACGGAACATCTGGGAAGGAGGAGCACGCAACGATGGTTTTCCCGGCTTTCAATTCACCCAGGAAAAACCCGGCGGCGGGATGGAGTCGGCCGCCAGCCGCCCGGTTTATTATCCGGTCTACTATCTGGAGAGCTTGCAGAAAAACGCTCCCGCGCTCGGTTTCGACGTTGGCTCCGAGTCGCGCCGCCGCGCCGCCTTGGAACAAGCCTGCGATAGCGGAGAATCCACCGCCACGCCGCCCATTCGTCTGGCGCAGGAATCCGGATCGCAGCTGGGATTCGTCGTCTTCAGACCGGTCTATAACCAAGCCGCCGTCACGGTGGAAGAGAGGCGGGCGGCTCTAACCGGATTCGCCACCGCTGTTTTCCGCATCGGCGATCTCATCGATCTGGCACTGGGAAAACGGCCGGACACCCAGGTGGCGTTGACGGTTTCGGACAAGGACAACGGGTCGCTTCTCTATCGGCAGGCGGGCGAGCGCCGCGCGGGGCTTCCGGTCTGGCGGGAAACACTGGATGTCGCCGGGCGTCATTGGACCCTCCTTTACGAGCCGACTCCCGCTTTCCGAGGTTCCGGCACCGACCTACTTCCCTGGCTCTCCTTGGGCGCGGGCCTCGTCATCACCGGATTACTCGCCGCTTATCTCCGGAGCAGCTCCAGCCAGACCGACGCCATGCAGCGCGAGGTCGATGTTAGAAAAGCCGCCGAGCTCGCCGCTGAATCCGCGAACCTCGCGAAATCCGAATTTCTCGCAAACATGAGCCACGAGATCCGCACTCCGATGAACGCGATTCTCGGCTACTCGCAGATTCTCTCCCGCGACGAATCGCTGCCGCCGTTCCACCGCGATGCCGTCGCCACCATCATCAGCAGCGGTGACCACCTGCTTCATCTGATCGAGGAAATCCTCGACCTCTCGAAAATCGACGCCGGCCGCATGGAAGTCGCCCTCACGGACTTCGACCCGGCTGCGTTGGTTAGGGAAATGGGTGCGATGTTCCAACATCCCTGCGAGGAAAAGAAACTCGGCCTACGCATTGTGTTTCCCTCCGGAGAGGTTCCTTCCGTCGTCCGCGGGGACGAGGGGAAACTGCGCCAGATCCTGATCAATCTGCTAGGAAACGCGGTGAAATTCACCCCGCGCGGCCTCGTCGCCCTGCGGATCGAACGTGGCGATGCCGACGAGTGGAGATTCACGGTGGAAGACACGGGAACCGGAATCGACGCGGGATCGCTGGATAAAATCTTCGAGCCATTCCAACAAGGATCCGACGCTCCTCCCTCGGGTGGCACCGGTCTCGGACTCGCCATCGCCCGCCGCCAGGCGGAACTGATGGGTGGCGACTTGACCGTCCGCTCCGAGCTTGGAGTCGGCTCCGCCTTCACTCTCACCGTCCGCCTCGCGCCATCCGATACGGCACCGGCAACTCCCGCGCGCACCGTCCGAGGAAAAGTCCGCCAGCTCGCGGAAGGCACCCGTCTGCGCGCGCTGGTCGTGGACGACATCGCGGAAAACCGCGGTGCTCTATCAGCCATGCTGTCGCAGATCGGTTGCGAGGTCGTTCTTGCGGGAAATGGCAGCCAGGCGATGGAGGTCACCCGCATTTCCCGGCCGCAGATCGTGTTCATGGACATCCGCCTGCCCGCTCTGGACGGGATCGAAGCAACTCGCAAACTCATCGCGGAATTCGCGCCGGCCGGTTTGAAAGTGATCGCCACCTCGGCATCGGCGCTCGCACAGGATCGCGAGGAATGCCTCAAGGCGGGTTGCGATGATTTCGTCGCAAAGCCCTTCCGCGCGGAACGCATTTACGAATGCCTGCGCCACGTGCCTGATGTCCGTTTCGACTACGATCCTCCGGAGGCGGTCACGGCTCCGGACATCACTTTCGACCTCGGCCAAATCACCCTGCCACAGGAACTCGCCACGCGTCTAACTGTTGCCGCCGAACTCCACAGCGCTACCGTGCTGAAGAACTGCCTCATCGACGTCGAGGACCTCGGACCTGCCGGTGAAAGGCTTTCACATCACCTGCGCGGATTCCTCTCCAGCTACGACATGAAATCCATCCAGCGGCTCATCGCCCAACTTCCCGTCGCATGAACGCCCGCATCCTCATCGCCGACGACACTCCTGCCAGCCTTTCGCTCCTGAGCAATCTGTTGGAACCACTGGGCCACGAAATTCTCGCCGTGTCCGACGGTCGCTCCGCCATCAATCTGGTGCATCGCGCGAAGCCCGATCTTGTACTGCTGGACGTGATGATGCCCGGCAACGACGGATTTTCCGTCTGCCGTGCTCTGAAAGCGGATCCGGAGACTGCGGATATCCCGGTCATCTTTATCACCAGCCGCCAGGAAACCGGCGACATCGTCCGCGGATTCCGGTTAGGGGCGGTGGATTACATCCTCAAGCCGTTTCATGCCGAGGAAGTCGTCACCCGCGTCACCACCCACCTCAAGCTGAGCCGCGTCACGCGAGAACTCCGCCAGCGTAACACCGAGCTCGAGGAGGAAATTTTCCGTCGTCAGGAAGCCGAGCAAGCCCGCGACAAAGCCGCCGCCCGTCTAACCAAGATCGCCGCGGATGAAGCGAAGCGCTGGGGCGTCGGCGGATTCGTCGGCAGCAGCGCGCACTTGAAACGCATGCTCGACGATATCCGGAAGCTCCATCAGTTCGGAAAAACCAGCGTCCTCATCACCGGCGAGAGCGGAACCGGCAAGGAACTCGTCGCCCGCGCGATTCACCACCAAAGCCCCCGCGCCACCGGTCCGTTCATCCCCGTCAACTGTGTCGCAATCCCCGGCGAGCTCGCCGAGTCGCTGTTCTTCGGCCACATGAAAGGGGCGTTCACCGGCGCAACTTCGGATCGCAAGGGCTTTCTGGAACTGGCCGATGGCGGCACGCTTTTTCTCGACGAGATCGGCGACATGCCATCCACGCTCCAGGGAAAACTCCTGCGCGTTCTCGAAGACGGCGAAGTCACGCCAGTGGGATCTAACAAACCTCGCCAAGTGGACGTGCGGGTGGTGTCCGCCACCAATGCCGACCTGCCGGATAAAATGGCGGCCGGTGATTTCCGGCAGGACCTGTTCTTCCGCCTCGCGCGCTTCACCGTCGAGACACCGCCGTTGCGGGAGCGTCGTGAGGACATTCCGCTGCTTTCCGCGCATTTCCTCGACGTCTTCGCCACGGAAATGGGAATGGCCGCTCCATCGGTCCTGCCCGAGGCGCTCGAAGTTCTCCGCAGCTATCCGTTTCCCGGAAACATCCGCGAGTTGAAAAACGTCATGGAACGCGCGCTGATTCTGAGCGGCGGGAAGCCCGTCTCCGCTCATCACCTGCAATTGTTTCAAAGCCACACACCGCCAGCGCAAACCACTGTTAGAGCGACGGTTTCCACCGAACCGCTCCCACTCAATCTCGACGCCGCGGAACAGGAGCTCATCCAGCGCGCCCTCGAGACCACCGGCGGAAATGTCGCCGAAGCGGCCCGCTTGTTAGGTGTGAACCGCAGCCGTATCTACCGCCGCTTTCCGCAGGAGAAACCGTGATGTGTTGCGGGTGTTGCAGCCCGGAACAAACGCGACACTGACCAACCTCCACCCGAAACACCCCGTGATTTGCATTCCATTCATTGTCTGCGGCTTGTGACTCCGTGAAGCGGCTGGCACCGCCTTTGCTAAAGAGATGGCGCGCCTCCAAAACAACATCACCAGCACACCATGAACATCACGATTCCCAGCCGCCGAACACCCGGCCTCCTCGCCGCCGCATTCATGACCGGAGCCCTTGCCTCTCCCCTCCTCGCGGGCACCACGGAAACGACGACCGCACCCGCAATGGAACCGGCGGCCGCACAACCGATCGTCCATTTCCTCCTCCAGCTCGACTTCTCGAGCAACTACATCACTCCTCGCGGACTCAATGTGGAAAATGAGGGCATGGTTTTCCAACCATTGCTGCTCTCCTTCTGGAGCCTGTATTCCGACAAGAGCCAGTTCGTCAACGACGTCACGCTCACCGCCGGAGTCTGGGCTTCCATCCACACCCATGAATCCGGCGCGGATCCCGGACACTGGAACGAATGGGATCCGATCCTCGGTCTCAGCTACGGTCTCGGTGATTATGTGAAATTCGAGACCAATTTCACCGCCTTTGACTCAATGGTGGATTCCTACACGACGTCCTATCACATGGAGCTCAAACTCAAGCTCGACGACTCGAAATGGCTCGGCGCGTTCGCGCTGAATCCCTACGTCGCTTACTGGCAGGAACTCGACAACAAGGCCACCGTGGTCTTCGACTCCTCCAGCTCGGAGGAAAGCTTCTACTTCACCTTCGGCATTGATCCGGGCTTCAAGGCGGGTGACGTTAAATTCGATTTCCCGACCTACATCAACCTGGTTGGCAACGAATTCTATCAGCAATTCGATGGTTCTCCCGGTGGAGCCGGCCTCGCGGTCTTCGGCACCGGGGTCAAGGCCAGCCTTCCACTCAAGTTCATCCCGGAAAAATACGGATTCTGGACCGCCTACACCGCGTTCAAATACTACCACCTCAGCAACGACGGACTGCTTGACGGCAACCAGGCCATCGGCGGTGGGGATCGTGAGGATCTCTATCAAATCAGCGCCGGTCTCTCGATTTTCTTCTGACTCTCTCCCCCAGCAAGCGCATGGACACGTCATCCGTCACAGCCATCTCCGCCGAGCCTTACCCGTTCGAGTTCTTCCCCGCGAAATGCGCGCTGCTCATCATCGACATGCAGCGTGATTTCCTCGAACCGGGCGGCTTCGGCGAGATGCTGGGCAATGACGTTTCCCAGCTCCGTCGGACCATCGGGCCCAATCAAGCGCTGCTCGCCGCCTGGCGGGCCGCGGGCCTGCAGGTCATCCATACCCGCGAGGGTCACCGCCCCGATCTAGCAGACCTCCCCCCCGAAAAAAAGGTCCGCGGAAAATCAGAGAAATCCATCGGTGATCCGGGTCCCATGGGCCGCATCCTCATCCGCGGCGAAGCCGGTCATGACATCATCCCCGAACTCTATCCGGAGCCCGGCGAGCCTGTGATCGACAAGCCCGGCAAGGGAGCGTTCTTCGCCACCGACCTCCACGCCATCCTGCAGAATCGTGGCATCACCCAGCTCGTCGTCACCGGTGTGACGACCGAAGTCTGTGTGAACACCACGGTCCGCGAGGCGAACGACCGCGGTTACAACTGCCTCGTTCCCTCGGATTGCGTCGGCTCCTATTTCCCGGATTTCCAGGAATGGGGGCTCAAGATGATCAAGGCGCAGGGTGGAATTTTCGGCTGGGTCACCGACTCGGCCGCGATCCTCCCCGCGCTCGCCTGACACATTGCATCACAACTGAAAATTCAAACACATCGCTTCAATGGACACCATCAAACCAAAAATCTGGGTTCCGGGAGACTGGAACGCCTTCTTCGGATTCGGGACTAACATCCTGGTCAACATGCTCACGCTCAGCGGTCTTCTGCTGTACGTGCTGAAAATGCCGCCCGACATGGTCTTCAAGCACATCCTGCCGGCCGCCGGCATGATGATGTGCATGAGCACGTTTTACTATGCCTGGCTCGGCTACAAGCTGGCCGCGAAAACCGGTCGCACCGATGTCTGCGCGCTGCCTTCGGGCATCAGCGTGCCGCACATGTTCATCGTCACGCTCGTCATCATGTTGCCGGTCAAGCTCGCCACCGGCGATCCCACGAAAGCCTGGCAGGCGGGGCTGGTGTGGGTCTTCATCCAGAGTTTCGTGCTGATGGGCGGCGGTTTCCTCGCGCCGATCATCCGCAAGATCACTCCCAAGGCGGCGCTGCTAGGTGCGCTTGCCGGGGTTTCGATCAGCTTCATTTCCATGGCCCCGGCGCTCTCCATGTTCATGACTCCGGTCATCGGCGTGGTTTGTTTCGCGATCATCATCGTGAGCTGGTTTGGCGGGGTGAAATACGGCGGCATTCCAGCGGGACTGGTGGCCATCGCCGCCGGCACGCTCATCGCATGGGGATCCAACTTGTTCGGCCTGAATTTCGGCGGGATGAAACTCGATGCCCTGAAAGATTCGTTTTCGACGTTCAGCTTCTCCGCCCCGACTCCGGTCTTCGGCCTGGTCTTCAGCGGCCTGAACTGGCAACTCCTCAGCGTCATCCTGGTCACCGCGATTCCGTTCGGTATCTACGATCTCGTTGAAGCAATGGACAACGTCGTCAGCGCCTCCGCGGCGGGTGATGAATATCCCACGACCCGAGTTCTAACGGCGGATGGCATCATCAGCTTGATCGGCTGTCTGATGGGAAATCCATACATCAACGCCGTTTACATCGGTCACCCGGGCTGGAAGGCGATGGGAGGTCGCATCGGATACTCCGCCGCGACTGGGGTGATGGTCATCCTGCTCTCCTGGTTCGGCGTCATTTCACTGATGACCGCGGTCATTCCGGTGGTCGCCATTTCGCCCATCCTTCTCTACATCGGCATGCTGATCGGCTCGCAGGCGTTCCAGGAAAGTCCGCACCGCCACGCGCCGGCCGTGATCATGGCGATCATCCCGTCACTCGCCGCCTGGGGCAAACTCCAGATCGACAATTCGCTCGGTTCCGTCGCAGGCATCCATGAAATCACTCCGGACATGATCGCCGCCATGGCGCAGACCGGGGTGCTTTATAAAGGGCTTTCCATCCTCGGCGGCGGTTCAATCCTGGCAGGAGTGATCCTCGGCGCGGTCACCGTTTACATCGTCGATCGCGATTTTCTGAAAGCCTCGGGCTTCGCCCTCGCGGGCGGCGTGCTTACCTTTTTCGGACTCATGCACGGCGAGGCGATCGGGATCAACAAGACACCGATGGTGGCGCTGAGCTATCTATCAGTCGGTGCCATCCTGTTCGGTTGTGCCAAACTCTGCGTCGTCCCGAAAGCCGCCAAGGAACCCGCCCACGGCGGGGACGTGGAACTGGAGGGAGCGGTCTAACTCATGACCAAACCCGGCAGACAAATTTTGTGGTAAACGGTTGCTGCAATCCGACCGGCCTTGAGTTTCCCCCCAAAGACGCCCAAGGCCGGTTTCGGATCAGCCGTTTCAGAGATCCAACCAATTTCAACATTCAGAAAAATGCCTTACGTCGATGCCGATCCCTATCCCTGGCCTTACAACGGCGACCTTCGCCCGGAAAACACCGCGTTTCTCGTCATCGACATGCAGATCGATTTCTGCGGCCCCGGCGGCTATGTCGATCAAATGGGCTACGATCTCTCGCTGACCCGCGCGCCGATCGAGCCGATCAAGAAGGTCTTCGCCGCCACCCGCGCGCTCGGCTATCATGTGATGCACACCCGTGAGGGACACCGCCCGGATCTATCGGATCTGCCGGAAAACAAACGCTGGAGAAGCCAGCGCATCGGAGCAGGCATCGGCGATGTTGGCCCCTGCGGCCGCATTCTCACCCGTGGCGAACCCGGCTGGAACATCATCGACGAACTCGCGCCGCTCCCTGGCGAGGCGATCATCGACAAGCCCGGAAAAGGCTCCTTCTACGGCACGGATCTCGATATGCTCCTCCGCCAGAAGGGCATCAAAAACATCCTCCTCGCCGGGATCACCACCGACGTCTGTGTGCACACCACCATGCGCGAAGCGAACGACCGGGGATTCGAATGTCTGCTTCTATCGGATTGCACTGCCGCCACCGACCATGGAAACCACCTCGCCGCGATCAAGATGATCAAAATGCAGGGCGGCGTGTTCGGCGCGGTTGCGGAATCCGCGGAAGTTGTTAAAACCCTTTCCGCATGACGGAAGGAAAACCCATCGAAAACCCGGCCGCAGAGCCAGTCATCGAACTCAACAAACTCTTTGAAATCGTCCGTCACCAGGACGACTACACGTGGGAATACTTCCGCGACGGCGTCGATATCCATCGTCTCTACGGCGATGGAATCGAAGGCCCGGCCGCGGCCCTGCTGCGCTATCGCGTCACCTCGCCGATTCCCACTCACATCCACGAAGGCTACGAACACATCCTCGTGCTCTGTGGCACCCAGGAGGACACGGACGGATTGATCGAGTCCGGAACGATGCGCATCCACCCGCCCGGCACGCTCCACCGCGGCACCGGCTACGCAGGCTGCATCGTCCTCGCCATTTACGAGAAGCCCGTCCGCTTCATCTAGCAGTAGATCAATTCAGCATCACCCGAACCACCGTCGATAGTCCGGGCCGCAGCGCGTCTTCCGAGCCACGGATGGAGTCGGCGTCGAAGGTGATTTTCACCGGCACGCGCTGGACGACCTTGGTGAAATTTCCCGTCGCGTTGTCCGGCGGCAACAGCGCGAACCGGGCACCGGTCGAGGGCGAGAAGCTGTCGACCTTGCCCTTGAAATGTTTCCCGCCTAACGCATCCACCGCGATGTCCACACTCTGGCCGACGCGCATATTCTCCAACTGCGTTTCCTTGAAATTGCCGACGATCCAATAGTCGTCCTCGACCACCGCATAGAGCGATTGCCCCACCTGCACGCGGCTGCCGGTCTCCGCGTTCTTGTTGCCGATACGACCCGAAGTCGGAGCAGTCACGTTGGTGAGTTCCTGCTGACGGCGGGCTTCGCAAACTTCGCTCTGGCTCGCATCGATATCGGCATGCGCAGCGACGATCGCCGCCTCCGCCGCCTTGATCGCGGCGAGGCTGGCTTCTTTTCCGGCACGGGCGGATTGGAGCTTCGCTTGCGCGGCAGTTACCACGGCTTCGGCTGCGGCGAAGTCACTTTGGGATTGGTCGGCTTCCGCCTTGGAGACCGCGCGCATGTTGTTTTGGGAAAGCGAGTCGTTGCGCTTCATCGTCGTGCGGGCGAGTTCCTTGCGGGATTCGCCCTCTTGGATTTCCGCCTCGGCCTGAGAGATCGCTGCATCGGCTTGAAATCCGGCGGCACGCGCTTGAGCGGCCTTCGCCTCCGCTTGCAGCACTCCGGCCTTCGCCTGTTCTAACGAAGCACTCGCCCGCCGTTCCATGATTTCGAATTCCTGCGGATCGATTTTCGCGAGCAGCTGTCCGCTCTTCACTTCCTGGTTTTCGTTCACCATGACCTCCATCAGCGTGCCGGCCACTCCGACACCGATGCGGTGAACGTGCCCTTCAATGTAGGCGTCGTCTGTTTTCTCGCTGACAAGTGCCAGCCGCACGGCGTGGAAAGACCAAGCCAGTCCGGCACACAGCAGGGATAGCAGAACCAGCTTGGTCCACGGGTTCTTCTTTTTCGGAACGACCGGCTCCTGCGGATCGGTCTCGTTGATGGATGATTCGGACATGATGATTTTGTTTTTAAATTTTCAATGAGCGGCGGCCGCGGCCTCTTCGGCGTCCCTGTTCGTCTTGCCACCTAGCAGTAGAATGATCGGCAGCGTAAAAATGAAGAGCCCGGCCACGCCGAGGAAAAGCTCGCCATAGGAAAGGATCGTCGCCTGGCTGGTGACCATGCGGTCGATGACTTTCATCGCCTGGTCGTGCGCCGCCACCGGATCCGCGCCTTGGCCGGAGAAAAATCCCGTCAGCGTGTGCAGCCGGTCGAGGAATGCCGGGCGGAAATCCGAGATGCGCTCCACCAGCACCGCCCGATGCTGGGCCTCGCGGCGGACGAGAATGGTGGTGATCAGCGCGATGCCAACGCTGCTGCCGAGCTGCCGCGTAAGGCTGTAGAGTCCGGAGCCGGCGGCGATGTCTTTCTTCGGCAGCGGTCCGAGCGTCGCGATGCTCAGCGGCATGTAGATCATCACGCTGCCCGCTCCGCGAAAGACCAACGGCCAGAAAAGTTGTCCGGAACCAGTGTCAGGATTCATGTTCATCAGGCTGATTCCGGTTAGACTGGTGAGCAGCGCGCCGATGGTGATCAGCACCTTGGGCGAAACCTTGCCGCCGATTTTGCCGAAGAGCATCATCGTCACCGCGGAAACGATCGCGCCCGGCACCAGCAGCATCCCGCTTTGCAAGGCGGTGTAGTGCAGATAGTCCTGCACGAAGATCGGCACCGCGAACATGATGCCATACAGGCCGATGCCGAGGATGGCGGAGTAAAGCGTGCCGCCGATCATCGAACGATGGCGCAGCACCCGCAAATCCACCGCCGGATGCGGGGTCGTCAGCTCACGCCAGACGAAGAGTGCGATGCCGACGAGGCTGAGCAGGGCCGTCGTTAGAATGAAATCCGACTCGAACCATCCCTCCTGCTGCCCTTCCTCCAGCATGATTTGGAAACACGCCAGCCCCACCGCGAGGAGGCCGATGCCGGTCCAGTCCACCGTGCCCGCACGATTCATCTCCTTCTTGTTATCCGTCGGCAGAAAGGTCCAAGCCATCAGCACGGCGAGGGCCCCGAGCGGCAGGTTGATGTAGAAAATCCAGCGCCATCCGAGATTGTCCGTCAGCCAGCCGCCCATCACCGGACCGATCGCGGGGCCGACGATGATGCCCATCCCGAAGATCGCCTGTGCGAACGCGCGATCCGCGCTGGGAAACGCCTCGAACACGATCGACTGCGCCTTTGCCAACAGTCCCCCACCCGTCAGGCCCTGCAGGATGCGGGCGAAGATGAGCATCCCAAGATTCGGCGAAAGCCCGCACAATAGCGACGCCAGCGTGAAGCCGATCAAGGAAAACATGAAATAGTTCTTCTTGCCGAAGCGATAGCCCAGCCATGCTGATAGAGGAATGATCACCACGTTCGCACAGGCATAACTCGTGGAAATCCAGCCCGCTTCGGACAAGCTCGCGCCAAGATTTCCACGGATGTCCGGCAACGCCACGTTCGTGATGACTGTATCGATCACCTCAAGAATCGCGGCCAGCGAAGCCGTCAGCGAGATCGCCCATTTCAGGATTCCCTTCTCCAGCAGCTTCGCCGCCAGCGGAGAGAGGAACTCCGGATCGGAGCCATAGAGTGTGGACACAGCGGCGCTCATGGCTTCTTCCGTCTTCTAGCAGCCTTCGGCGTTTGGATGGCGAACAGGATCGTTTCCACGCAGGATTTCAGATAGGTCGGGGCGTCGTACTCCGGGCACTTCATCGTCTCCGCCTTCAGCGCGCCCATGAAAAGCATCGCCACCAGTTGGTCCACGATGATCACCGGATTCGCCTCCTCCCGCATGAGTCCGAGTTGCTGCGCTTCCCGAAGGCGGGCGGCGAGTTCTTCTTTCCACGGTTTGAAGATCCGCCGCAGCACTTCCGTTTCCTGATCGCCCAAGCAATGCACCTCTCCCAACAGCACCCGCATCAGCGCAATGTTCCGCTGCTTCCGCTCGAAGTCGGCGGCGGCGAATTCCATCAGCACCTCCTCCAATGTCGCCCCGGTGCCGACGGTTTTTCCCGGCAGCGCCCGCTGCTCCGCGGATGGCAGGAACGCCCGCTCCAGCACCGCCGAAAGCAGGCCCTGCTTGTTCTGAAAATTCCGGAACAAGGTCACCTCGTTCACTCCGGCTTCCTTCGCAATCTCACGGGTCGTCGCGCTGCCGATGCCGGTGCGGGAGAAAACGACGGTCGCCGCGTCGAGTAATTTCTCGGCAGCGGAACCGGCAGGTGGAGATACGGGAGAGCTCATGAATGCATGCAAGTGGTTGCTTGCATTCCGGTAAACCCGAAGCGCCAACTTGGCAAACGGAAATTTTCCGGAAATCTCGCGCAGTCCTTCCGCCATCGCGCAGACCGTCGGGAAAAAAAGGTGGAGCGGTGAACGCCGGGAGGACCATGACCCCCCTTCGCCTACGCACCGTCGCTTTACACAATCACGTGCGGTGGGAGCGCTCCATGCGACACCGTGGAACCGGAAAGGCGAAATTCAAGAGGAACTCTTTTCGGATCGCTTGGAAAGTTCCTGCGACGGGTTTCGGGGACCCCATCATTGGAAGAAAGACGCCACCGGCTCAGGACGTTTCAGACCGGATGAAAACCCGAGTATCTGTCGTTTCCCTGTGTTTGATCGCCATCTCCTCCGCTGCTCCCGCGGATGCACCGTGGAAAAAGCAGGTGGTGACGACGGATTTTCTAACGGAAGGACTGTCCGTCGGAGATCTGGACGGCGACGGGGTGAAGGATCTGGTCGCCGGTGCGTTCTGGTTCAAGGGGCCGAGCTTCAAGGAGCGGAAGCAGTTTACCGAGGGCAAGGCGCAACCACCCACGGTCTATCAGGAGGATTCGTTCCTGAGCTGGGTCGAGGATTTCAATGGTGACGGCCGCAACGACATCCTGATGGCCAGTCATCCCGGGAAGAACCTCACGCTATTTTTGAATCCGGGCAAGGACGGCATCTGGCCGGCCCACGTGGTGATGACCGAGGCCGCGACGGAATGCCCGTATTGGATCGATATCGACGGCGATCGAAAAAAGGAATTCGTCTGCATGCAGGGCGGAAAATTCGGCTACGCGGTGCCCGACTGGAAGGACGTGACAAAGCCGTGGAACTTCGTCGCCATTTCCGAAAAACGGACGGATACCCCCTATATTCACGGTCTTGGCGTCGGTGACTTGAATGGCGACGGCCGGATGGACATTTTGGAAAAAGACGGCTGGTTCGAACAGCTCGCCACCAAAGACACCGGCTGGACCTGGCACAAGGAACCCTTTGCCGGTCAGGGAGGTTCACAGATGTTGGTGTTCGACGCGGATGGCGACGGTGACAACGACGTCATCACCAGCCTGAACGCCCACGGCTACGGATTGGCATGGTATGAGAATGTGAAAAAGGACGGCAATGTCACCTTCACCCGTCACGACATCCTGCCGGAAGATCCCGCGAAGACCGGCGAGGGCGGGTTGCAGCTCAGCCAACTCCACTCACTCGCCAGCGCCGACTTCGACGGGGACGGGCGGATGGATTTCGTCACCGGCAAGCGCTACTTTGCCCACAACGAGCACGATCCCGGCTCCCTCGATCCCGCTCTAACGGTGATCTTCTACAACCGCAAGGATGGCAAAAGCGTCCATTGGCAGGCATCGGTCATCGACTCGGATACCGGCATCGGCTGCCAGGTCCAGGCCGTGGATCTGAATGGAAACGGCAAGCCGGATGTGGCCGTGGGTAGCAAGAAAGGCGTGCAGCTCATCACCCGGTGAGTGGCACGATCGGAAACCCGGCGAAACGTGACAAGCTTCCGGATTTAAATCAATCGACCGTCATCGATCACCTTTGGTAGACGTGTGCAGAACGAATTAAGCCGTTCACTGAAATATGCAACTCGACTGGTCAGCTCTCGAATGCGTCGAAATGACCAACTGGATTGTCGTTCCCAACAAAGTCTTTCCTTACGCTGTTGTCATTCAAGGGGGACGGCTGCGGCCTAACCCTGACGCACTGAACCTCGCGAAGAGAATCATGGAGCACTTTGATATGTTCACGAAGTCGGCAACGCTTCACCTTCGTGCTCTCGTGAATCCGAAGATCGCCGAAGACGGCGTTGAGGTTGACGCCTTCCATTTCTGTGAGCACGGCAATGCTTTCGAGGTATATCTTATTCTCGGTGGCGATCCGTCTGCGCGGTGGACGACGCGATTCGTGCGGAGGGGCGGAGATTCCATTAACAACTTCAGTCCATGCGAACTCGCGCGCACCGAACAATAAAATTGCAGAACCGTCTGCGCCATCCCACCACCACTGACCGCACTGAGCGGCACCCGACTATGAAACTATCAACTCCAGTTCTTGCGATGATGCCATCCAACGAAAAAGCCGGCGTTCATCACTGAACGCCGGCTTGGCTGGCTGGTTGTAATTGATCCTGCGGATCAGGCGGGATCGGCGTCAGGTTTCTTGAACTCGTCCTTGGTCAGGAAACCGTCGTCATCGGTGTCCAGCCGGTTGAACTTGCGGGTGACGTTTTTGAGCGGAACCTTGGGCGAGGTGAGGTAGCCGAACTCCACCGGAGTGAGGACGCCGTCGCCATCGAAATCGGCCAATTCGAAACGCGTGAGATCGGATTTCGTCCGTTCGCCGGATCGATAGGCTTCCAGCTCTTCTAAGGTGACGAAACCGTCGGGAATCGGATCGCCGAGCACAGGATCACCGGTTAGAGGATCAACGGCGGGCTCCCCTGTCAGCGGATCAATGACCACCTCGAACGCTCCGGAGACGTCGATCGGCAGGAAGCGTCTGCGATCTTCAACCATCGGGACACCCGGACCCTGGGTACTTGCGAATTCGAATACATCCAGACTGCCGCTCTTGTCGGCATCGGCCTGTTCGAAGCTGAGGTGGTGCTTTTTCGGTTTGTCCGGCTTGGCTTGAGCCGTGGTTGCGAATGATACCAGCGCCAGGGACGCGCCGGAAATTGATAATGTAAGGGACTTAATATTCATAGCACCTTTAGGTCTACCTTCAGCGGAGATTTTGTCAAGATGCGGAGCGAAAAAGCGTTTCAAGAAACTGACACAATCGATTGATTTTCAATCGAATAAACACCAAAAACCCGCAGCCATGAATTCACGAAAAAACGGCGTTCGCAGCCTATCTTCGGGCGATTGCATCAAGTTGCGTTTAATGACTCAAGGTTTGAGCCCCACCCGATAGAGCACGGTTCCCGCCGGTGGCGAGGGATCGGTGAAACCCGTCGTTCCGTAGACGCCCGTGACCGTTGCGATCGTCACCCAGTTCACGCTGCTGCTTCCAGAGCTGCGCTGCACGACGAAGGTCAGCCCGGGAGCCGAGGGCCAGCGGATACCGCGGCCTTCCGTCCAGACCATGAAGCGAGATACGCCGCTGGCAGGATTGAGCCCCAAACGGACTTCCGTCGCGTCATCCGTGCCGTCGCCGTCGCTGTCCGTCGGGATTGCAGTGCTGGAAAAGTGATAGGGATAGAGCACGTCCTCCCAGAGCGACCGGATATAAGGAAATGCCTGCATTTGTGGCGAGAAAGCGTTCTTTAAACCGTAGTCATTTCCTTTGTCGTAATCGCGGTAGCCATTCGCCATCTTATACCAAAGATCCGTGTTGCCGATCCGCATCTTCGCGGCGGCATTGTCAGTCACCGCGGTGCCCTTCTGAAGGTAGCCGCCGATGATGAGGACGAGTTGGTTGGTCTGATGGGAACGATAGCCGTAATAACAGTATTCGAGGGAGCTCCGGAAACCGCCGCCATCGCTGCTGTCGAATTCCTTGAGCATCCCCGCCACTCCTGGGTTCGGCAGGGTCGCCGCTCCCGAGTTGATCTTGCCGGATCCATTGATTCCGGCCCCGTTGTTCAGTCCGCTGTTGACGTTTTTGCCGTAGGTATCGGTGGCCAGTGAATTGTAAATGCCCGTGTAGTCGCTAATGCCGGAATTGTAATAGATGTAATTTCTAACGGCGGTCTCGATGTTCGCGCCGGTGGGAGCGTTCTGGTTACCAGTGGCCGCCTTATAATTGAAGGTCAGGCCGGCGTTGGTGAGACCGGCGGAATAAAGCTGCGAGACAAACTGCGCGTGATCGTAGCTGGTGAGAATCGACTGGGTGGCCGTGGGACCGCCGAAGTAGGTCATGGCGACGAGCACGCTGCCCAACATCCCCTCCCGATAGTTCGGGTTCCAGTCACGGCCGAGATTGGTGTCACCGTCGAGCGTGCGCTGGGAATTGACGAAGGGATTGTTATTGCTGGTGGTGAAGGCGCAGGAGATGAGCGACGCCTTCATGATGAGATCGATGCGTGATTTCTCCGCCGTGGTGAGCTGGTTCCAGATCCGCGGGGTGAGTTTCGCAATGGCGAACATGCCGGTCGCCTGCAGCTCGTGCTGGGCGGGATAGCCGCCATTGGCGCAGATCTCGTTGGTGCCGGTGCTGCTGAATCGGAGCTGTTCCAGCAACCTCGCGTCAGCCGAAGTATTTCCCGCAAAACTGGCGGTCGCGAGAACGATGGACGCACCGCCGAACCATGCGCCATTGGTATAGGCACCGTTGGTGTAATCGCGGCCGTAATCAATGAGCGAGCAGGAAACTGCCGCATTGACCGCCGTCTGGGACGGACTGTTCAACACGACTGCGTGCGCGGAAAGCGCGAGCGAGCAGTAAGTCAAAAGGGTGTTCCGCAATGAAGCGGAGGCGGATGAAAACATGGGCATGGGCTTTCCAAGGCTGGGAAGGGGCGCGGCAACTACGCCTCCATTTCCCTATTTTTCAAGGAAAGATAGAATCCCCCGCCCCGGCCAATGCCCGAAATCGTTGTCCGCCAAACAACTACGTCCGCACGAAAATCCGCGAAAAACTCAACTTCCCGGGTATAAACGGGCCTCCAACTGGTCGAGGAAATACTTCTCCGTCGAGGTCAGCCCGTCGGAGCCAAGAACTTTGGAGAGCCAGGTGAGCGATTCAGCCTCCTCGCCATCCCGCTTGATGACCGCCGTGCGGACATCGAGAAACTCACGGATCTTGTCCAGACTCGTCATCGCCTCGCGGGCGGATGAGAACGCCTTGAAAATGAATTTTTCCCGCGGAGCCGGCGAGTCCCAGCCGAGGGATTCGAGCGCATCGTTCAACACCTCATCCTCGGCCAGCGAGAGGTGGTCGTCCATGTAAAGGGACAGGAAAAGAAGCTCGATGAGAACCTGGCGGGAGTCTTGGGTCATGGTTCCGCAGGCTATCGGGCGGACCAGAAATGACAATGCGTTTCTAGCGTCGCCCGAGCACGAAAAAGGCGGGACCGGCAATCGGCCCCGCCCTCGCAAATCAACAAATCATTTCTTGCCCGTCAGCGAACGGATGAGCTTCACCTCGTCCTCCTTGTAAGGCGTGCCGTCGCCGCGGAAAATATCATGGAACCACGGATCCGGCTCGCTCTTGTATTCCTTCGTCCACGAGTCCCACGGATAGATCGTCTGGCTCTTGCCATCGACGAAGCCCCAGTTCATCGCGATGACTTTCTGCTCCTTGAAATACGGCAAAACCGCTTGGAACGTGCTGCCTTCCGGCCGAGCCATGTATTCGCTGCACATGATCGGGCGGTTGTATTTTCTCAATGCATCGACCTTACTCTGCGTTTCCACCAGTCCATTATAACAGTGGAAATTGATGATGTCCGAGCTCTCCAACTGGGTCTTCTGGAACTCGTTGGGATTCGCGAAATCACCGATCCAGATGCCGGACGACAGCGGCTGCGATGGATTCGCCTCACGCGCCCATTCGAAGGCCTTTTTCACCAGCATCAGCGCTTTTGGGAATTTCTGATTCGGATCCTCCTTGAAGCGGCCGCCGTTCTCGTTGTTAGGCTCGTTGTAGAGGTCCCACGCGAGGATGCGCTTGTCGTCCTTGAAATGACTGATCACGCCGACCACATAAGGTTTCAGCGTATCCTGTTTCGCGGGATCCTGCAGGATTTCCCAACCGGGACTCTGAACCCAGCCGGAGTTGTGGACATGCGGTTTGGGATCGGGCTGTTTCCCAGCCTTTGGCTCGGGGTTCCAACAGCTGTCGAAGAATACGAACATCGGCCGGATCTTGTGCTTCTTCGCGATGTCGAGAAACGTGTCGATGCGCTTGAGAAAACCCGCCGAGTCCGTCTTCCACGGGATGTCGTGGAGGAAGACGCGCATCGTGTTGAAGCCGAGGCTTTCCGCCCATCCGAGTTCGAGGTCGATGCGCTTCGGATCGAAGGTCTCCGCCTGCCACATTTCCAACTGGCTGATGGCGGTGGCGGGCACGTAGTTAGAGCCAACCAGCCACGGCTGTTTGGCATACCAGGCGTTCGCTTCTTCCGGCGTCCATTGCTTGGACGGAGCCGCCTGCGCGAGGAGCGAGCCCGCGATGAGGAGTAACAACGATTTTTTCATGAGTGGTCTGTGTTTTGAAGGCGGGGGCAACACGGGTCAACAGCCCGAATGGGGCGGCCTGACGGTTTACACTCCCTAGGTTTGGTTAGTAGGGAAATTTTCCGAAGGTGAAGGGCTTGCCGGTCTCAGCAGCTTCGATGATGCCGTTGACGACCTGGATATCGCGACAGCCCATTTCTCCGGGAACCATGCTCGGGGTGCCTGCTAGGATTGCGGCGCACTGGCCGTCGATCTGCTTGGCCTGCTGGTTGACGGCGGGAAAATTCATCGGTCCGTCGGGCGTCGTGCCCTTGATGCCCGCATACCAGTAGGCGGGTGTTAGCTCGACGCGGCCCTTCTCCACTTCGGCGCGGACATGGTTCCCTTCGTCGCCATAGCTGGAGAAGCCGTCGGCCTTCCTGCCATCGGGAAATTCGAGCACCCACTCGTAGGTTTCAGGCACTTCCGTGAAAACTTCCGTGCGCTTGGTGGAATGCTTCGCCGTCACGCTAACCGGATTCATCCCGGCGGTGTAAAGCGATGCCTGCACACAATAGACGCCGAGATCATAGAGCGATCCCGCGACGCCGAGCTTCTTGCTGATCCGCCAGGCGTTGAGGTCGGTGAAGGTCTTCATCACCGAGGCGTTCCGTGTGGAAATCGATTTCCAATCGCCGAACTCCTTCTTCTTCATGATCTCCATCAGCCGGAGGTGATAGGGATCCCAATGCAGGCGATAGCCGATCTGCAAGGTCTTGCCCACCGCCTTCGAGGCATCGATCATCCGCTGGCAATCGGCTGCCGTGGGAGCCATCGGCTTTTCGCAAATCACATGCTTGCCCGCCTTCGCCGCGCGGATCGCAAACTCCGGATGCAGCGCGGTCGGTGTCACAACGTAAACAACATCGATGTCCTTGTTGTCCGCGATGGTGTCGAAGTTCTCGTAGTTATAAATATTTCCGTCGGGAATCTCATACTCCTTCTGCCAGACCGGGATCTTCGCCGGCGATCCGGTGATGATGCCCACCAGCTTCGCATTCGTCGTCTGCTTGAGGGCCGGCCCGAGTTGATGGGTCGCGTAATCGCCCAGCCCCAGCAACGCGACACCGAGCTTTTTCCCTGGAGCATCCTGCCCCCGGGCGTTGATGAAAGGAGCGAGAGTCGCGGCGGCCCCGAGTTGGATGAAATGACGGCGGCTGAATGGGTTCATGGCCCTCCAAACAAGCGGAAACCTCCGCCGATGCAATCTAAAACCAGCCCCCCATCCGGGTTCCCGCCGCCCTGATGAGAACCGCGGAAAAAATTATTTCACGCCCCTGTCACAAACCCCGCTCCCGTTTCGTCATCCAGTGTGACATGAACACACCAACCAATACCGACCCGCAGAAGCCCCGCCTCGAATACTGGAAAGCCGCCCCCGAAGTCATCAAGGCGATGCTCGCCATGGAAACCGCCGTGCGGACTTCCGGCCTCGCCCCCATCCTCCAGGAACTCATCAAGCTCCGCGTCTCCCAGATCAACGGCTGCGCCTATTGCGCGGACATGCATTTCAAGGACGCGAAAAAAATCGGCGAGACCGACGACCGGCTCAACCTGCTCGCCTTCTGGCAGGAAGTGGATCTTTTCACTCCGCAGGAAAAAGCCGCGCTGCATTGGGTGGAGAAATTAACACGCCTGCCCGGCGGCCATGTTTCCGACGAGGACTTCGCCATCATTAGCGCGCATTTCTCCGAGGCGGACATCGCGAAAATCACCCTCGCCATCGTCACCATCAACAGCTGGAATCGTTTCGGCATAGGCTTCCGCCTGCCCGTTGGTTTCAAGGCATGATGCCCTGCCCCGCGCTTTCCCATGAGTGACGTTTCCGAGTTTCGTTCGCTGCTTTTCAGCATCGCCTATCGCATGTTAGGCCGTGTCACGGAGGCCGAGGATATGGTGCAGGAAACATTCCTCCGCTGGCACAAACAGGACGTTTCTGAAATCCGCGAACCCAAAGCCTGGCTGACCACCGCCATCACCCGCCTCTGCATCGACCAGATGCGGTCGGTCCGGCGCCAGCGCGAGGAATACGTCGGCGTCTGGCTGCCGGAGCCGATCATCGAAAATGAAACGGCTCCCGCGGAGCTCGCCGATTCTCTCAGCACCGCCTTCATGATGATGCTGGAGGAACTGACACCCGTCGAACGCGCGGCATTCCTTCTGCGCGAGGCATTCGGTCACGACTACGCCGCCATCGCGGAAATTACCGGCAAGTCCGAGGCGAACTGCCGCCAGATGGTCAGCCGCGCGAAAGCCCGTCTCGGCAAGTTGGATGAGCCGCGTCCATCCTCCACCGAAGAAGCCGAGCGGCTGGTCAAGGAATTTCTAACTGCCTGCGAGACGGGCGAGCTCAAGGACCTCATGTCCCTGCTCACCGATGACGCCATCCTCTACTCCGACGGCGGCGGAGTCGTCCGCGCGGCCATCTGGCCCATCTACGGTCCCGACAAGATAGGTCGCATGTTCCTCGGTCTGCGCGAGCGTTCCATCGTCGGTTGGCAGAACCGCATCGTTACCATCAACGGCTCACCCGGCGTCATCACCAAGCGGCGGGACGGTTCGATCAACGTCACCACCTTCTCCTTCGAAGACGGCAGGCTCAAGGCCATTTACATGATCCGCAATCCCCACAAGCTGGAAAGCGTACGGTGGTGATTCCCTATTGAGAAACGAAAGGAAGATTTTTGAACCGCGGATCAACACAGATGGACGCGGATAAGAGAGGAGACTTGGAGTTTGTTGAGAAGAGATGAGAAACAGGAAGATTTCAGAATCATGATCTCACTCGTCCATCTGCGGTCGGATCACTCTGGTACATTTCCGCCTCTCTCAAATTTTGATCTGGAAAAACCCCGCCAGTTTCCCCGTAGAGCAATCTTACACCGGACAGATCACCCACCGATCTTCCGCTCAAACCCAAGGACACCATGACTTACCGGACCACAGCACTCCTCGTCGCCTCACTTCTCTCCATTCTGCCCGGCGCCGCCGCACCCGCTGCGGAGCCAACACCGGAACGTTTCTCCGTCACCACCGGCAAGCCTCTGGCCGAAGGCGAAAAGCCACCCGGCGAAGCCGTCATGACCGTCTATCACCCGGCCAAACCAAACGGCACCGCCGTGATGATCTATCCGGGAGGCGGTTACACGATGCTCGTCGTGGAACCGGAAGGCCAGCGCATCGCGAAATGGTTCGGCGAGCACGGCGTCACCGGCATCGTCGTCGAATACCGCCTGCCCAACGGAGATTCATCCCTCCCGCTCGCCGATGCCGAACGCGCCACCCGCATCGTCCGCTCGCATGCCACCGATTGGAAACTCAAGCACGTCGGCAACATCGGCTTCTCCGCCGGCGGCCACCTCGCCGCCACCGCCGCCACCCATTTCGACAGGGGCGATCCGAAAGCCAACAACCCGATCGACAAACAAAGCTGCCGTCCGGATTTCTCCATCCTCGTCTATCCGGTCATCACCATGGGCGAGCTCACCCACGGCGGCTCCAAGGCGGCGCTGTTAGGCCCGTCGCCGGATGCCAAAGCCATCGACCTTTTCTCCAATGAAAAGCAGGTCACTCGCGACACCCCGCCCACCTTCATCGCCCATGCGGAAAATGACACTCTCGTCGTGCCGGCCAACAGCCAGATGTATTACGACGCGCTCGAAAAAAACAAAGTCCCCGCCGAATACCTCAAGCTCCCCACGGGCGGCCACGGTCTGAACGGCTACCAAGGCCCGATGTGGGAACAGTGGAAAACCGCCAGCCTCAAATGGCTCGCCAAACAAAAGCTCATCCCCGCCGCGGACGCGAACTAATCGAAGAGTTTTTTAACCGCGGATTACACGGATGGGACGGATCATGAAGAGCTTTTTGTTTTCCTATTTCCCTATCCCATATATCCGCGAAATCCGCGGTTAAAAACTCTTCCTTCCCGATTTCATCATCACCGTGAAAGCCTTACTCCTCACCGCCCTCCTCGTCAGCCAGCTATCCGCCGCTCCCACGGAAGGAAAACACTACGACCTCACCGCCCGCGCCAGCGAGATCGACCCGCGGGCAAAGGCCCATCCGGAAATCGGTTTCCTGTTGGAAAAGGGCGGCAAGCCGCAGGATGTCGAGCATGCCAGCGTCGATACCCGCGTGCCGTCGCAGGGTAAGCTCGTCATCTGGCTGATGGGCTATGACAAGGAACTGTTCAACCACCTCGACAGCTACGGCATGAATTCCATCCAGGTCTGTTATGCCCGCGAGTGGTTCGACAAACTCTACTCCGGCCCGCCGCCGAAGGATGATCTGTTTCTATCAAACATCCGGCTGGAGGCGGCCACCGGTGAGGATGCCAGCGAGGCCGTGGACATTCCCAAGCCGGACAGCATCATGGAGCGCTCCTATCAGTTCGTGAAATGGCTCGATCAAAAGAACCCTGAGGGAAATTGGAAACAATTCCTCACCCGCGACGGCAAGGGACTCCAGTGGGACAAGGTCATCCTCTCCGGCATCTCCCACGGCTCCACCACCGCCGCCCGCATGGCCAAGGCGGTGAAGGTGGATCGCGTCGTCATGTTCTCCGGCCCCCGCGACCAATACGAGGTCTGGCAGAAACTCCCATCCGCCACTCCGGAAAGCAGCTTCTTTGGCTTCTCCAATGTCCTCGATGACGGCTGGATCAGCGACCACTACCCGCGCTCCTGGCAACTGATGGGCCTCCAACAGTTCGGTCCCGTCGTCAACGTCGACAAGACGCCCGCGCCCTACGGCCACACCCGCCGCCTGATTTCGGACGCCGATGTCGGCGGCAATCACGGCCGCGCCCACAGCTCCGCCATGCCAGGCGGGGCCGCCGTCAAGGACGCCTCCGGTAAATTCATCCACGAAGACGTCTGGCGCTATCTCTTCACCAGCCCCATCGGGGAAACCGGCAAGCCCGTCCCCGCCGATCCGAAAACGAGGATGGAACAGAGAAAGTAACGTTTTAGTCTAGGGATTCGCCGAAGCGTCCTGCTCGGCCGCCTTCAGTTTCAAGAGGGAGATGTCCACTTTGCCGCCCTCCCCGGATGAGAAGAGATACCTGCGATCCTGGTATTTGAAAATAATGACCAGGGCCTTGTTCCAACCTGGGGTTGGATCCGCTCGCAGCCATTCCGGACAGGCGTAAAATCTGGACTGCTGGTTGAGCAATTTGACGGTCTCATCCGTCACGTCAGAAAAATTGACGCCGGATCCATAGGTGGACGAGATGATTTGAATACCGCTCTTGGTGAGGAAATTGGGGAACACCACCGCTTGGTCCGTGGCGGCCGCAGAGGGGGCTTCTTGCGAGGTTAGTTCTTGCGACGTTAGTATTTGCATCGATAGAAACAGCGATGCGGCAATGCAGAGGAACGATGGGATTTTCATACGGTTTCAGGCTACCCGGAGGTGATGTGATTGCTTGCAGGGTGCAAGGATACCTCCAGTAAGACACCCTCGCGCTGAAATTCTTAGTCGAATTTCATTTTAAAGCCGCTTCTTCACCAGTCCCATCGAGAAAACTGAAATGCCATCCCATCCACGCGCAAGAAGTGTGGTTTATCCTTGGGGTGCGGCGCGTGGCAAATAGCATCAGGCATGAATTCGCCGACGCCTCACCCGGCTTTTCCCGGTGCCGTTTGGCCGGCGATCCCGCAGGCGCCCGCCGCCGCGCTGCTCGCCGTCCTCGGGCAGCTTGCGGAAAGCCAGTTCATGACCCACGAGCAACTGGCCATGGCGCGACGTCCACAGGTTGAAGCGCTGATGGATCATGCAGCCGGGCAACTGCCCTTCTGGCGTGACCGGCTGCGGGCCGCTGGGCTCGATCCGAAAACCAGGAGTCAAGCGGCGCTCACCATGCGGGAATGGAACGAGCGCTGGGCATCCCTGCCAATTCTAACTCGTGCCGAAGTTCAATCGCTGGGCGATCAACTGCGGGTAAGCCAGCTCCCCGACGGCCATGGCAACATCGGTGAAAGTGTCACTTCCGGCTCTTCGGGACGGCCGGTGCGGATCGCCCGCAGCACCCTCGATTACTTCTATTGGCAGGCGTTTCAACTGCGCGAGCATGTCTGGCGCGGCCGCGATCTATCGGGCAGATTTCTTTCCATCCTGCGGGATGACCGCCGGGAAGTGATGGATGAGAGCGTCCACCTGCGGCAGACGGCCGACTGGGGGCCTCCGGCCTCGGTGGTCTGGCCCACCGGACCGAGCTTTCTGTTGGATTACCGCACGCCCATTCGCGCGCTGGTTCAGACGATCTGCGAGCTGAAGCCCGACTACCTCTGCACGTTTCCATCGCTGCTGTTGGAGATTCTCCGCCACGCACGCGGCGAAGAGATCCAGCTGCCGCCCCTGATGGAAGCCATCGGTGTGGGCGAAGCGAGTCCGCCGGAGCTGGCAGGACTTTGTCGTGAAATCTGGGACGCCCCGCTGGCCAGCACCTATACCGCTGCGGAAACGGGAGCGATGGCCTATCAGTGCCGTGAAGGTGGGCGCTGGCATCTCCAGTCTGAAAAATCCATCATCGAGGTGCTCGATGCGGAGGGGCAACCCTGCGCTCCTGGCGAGACGGGTAGAGTCATCGTGACACCCCTCCATAACTTCGCCATGCCCCTAATCCGTTATGAAATCGGCGATCTCGCCACGGTGGGGGAAGGTCCCTGCGCTTGTGGCCGCACCTTGCCCATTCTCGACGCCATTCCAGGGCGTGCGCGGGATCTGATCATGCTTCCTTCCGGCGAACTGCGCCCGCCCTACTATGGCCACAGCGCCGTCATGAAGGTCCGCTCGATCCGCCAGCATCAGGTCATCCAGACATCGCGAGACCATGTATGTTTCCGGCTGGTCGTAGCACAGCCGCTCACTTCTGAAGAAGAGGCCCATGTCATCAAGAGCGCCACTGACGCGCTTGGCGGCGCTTTTGGCGTCAGCATCGAGTATGTGGTTGAAATCCTCCGCAGCCCTAACGGAAAGTTCGCCGAGTTCGAGCGACGTTCTGATTCCTCCAATGATTGAGAGCCTGTCTTAAAATAGGGAGTGGGGACGTCTGTCCCCACGCATGGACGAGACGTCCATGCCCCCTATCCGCGGTTCACGCGGAAAAAAGTAGCAGGAATGTCATCCACCGCATCCGGATCGGAATTTTCAGACAGCCTCTGAGTTTCACTGCCGGATCGCCGAAGCTGCGGATTCAGGCGATTTGCCGGCGGTGGCGGAACGCCAGAAAAACAAATCCAAGCACCATCAACAGGGCGGCCGCCGGTTCGGGAACCACCGTAAAGGTCAGGACGGTCAAGGCGGGCAAGGCGAAGGTTCCGGCCGGAAAGCCGGTGGACGTGAAGCGCAACGCCTTGACATCCTGCGGAGTGCCGAAGGGAGTGAAAACGTTTCCGGTAAAAGCTGCGAGTGAAGGGGTCTGAAAAAACGGGGGTGGCGGGGATGCGGAAAAGATCTGCACCACCTGGTTGTTGGTCAAAATCGCGCTGATGCTGAAGGCCGCACCCTCACCCGTGTTGACCGAGCCGTCACTGATCGAAACAAGCTGCGTGACACTGGTGAGCGGGGTTGAAAAAAGAACATCGAAATTGCTGCTCGCGGCCTGCGGCCCCACCACGGTCTGCACCGTCGTTGCAGCGTGGCCCACGTTCGCGCAGGCGGATAATAGCAATCCGGCCGAAGCGGCCGCGCGATAGTTGGCTTTCATGACATGTTACCGTTGAGAACCGAAGCTTCCGGGAACCTCCACGAGGGAACAACAAAAGCCTTTTGCTTGGTAGCGGTTGTGAGGAGTAAAACAAGGAAATTCATGGATGGGAGGTGGAAGAGAGCCACGATGGGAGCGAATCACTCCCAAGGATCCGATTCGGCTCTTTGGATAGCGGATTCAATTCCCGTCTCACATCAGAGGGGGCTCGAATTGAAGTGGATTCATCACTCGCAGGAAAAAGTAACCAATCCCAGACGCTCCGTAAGTGAAGTCGGCTGAAAAGCAATCGACAGCGTCCGTAGGCCAAAAAGTCTGGCCGTCGATGATAGAGCGGTAAGCAAGTGCCTTCTCAGCAAACTCCCTGGCCCGTTCCAGCCAAATCTCCTCCATGGTGATTCGATAGAGTTCCACCAGAAGCTCGCCGCCCCCGGCCAGCCCCGTGCAGAGAGTTGGATTCTCCCGGTAGTCCCCGTATTGATACGTGGCTTCACCGGCCTGCAGCGCGATGGACAGATAGTCCGGTTGATCGAGAAGTCCCGCCGCTTTCGCAAAGACAAGCCCTATACCCGCCGCGCCATGACTGTATTGGCAACGGGTAAGTTCGTTCATCCCGAGAATGGGACTCCAGTTGATTCCACCTCGGGCAGGCTGAGCGTGACGGACTAGGGTTTCCAGAAGCGCAATCGCCAGGCCTTTCCAGTGAGCATCAGAAGTGGCCCGGTAGAGACAGGCGAAAAAATGAGCCACCCCGGAAATGCCGTGAGACAGGCCTGAGTAGGGTTTGGTTCCAAAACTTTTTTGGATCGGGTCCACCAGGCAGTGGGTTCCCAACTCGTCCGTGACAAGTTGATTCTCCAGCCAGCGGCCGCACCGGATCGCGCCTTCAAGATATTTTGCCTCGGGCTTCTTTTGCCACAGTTGCAAAAGCAGCCATCCGTTGGAGGCCTCTCCACTGATCAAGTCCGTGATAGGTCCGGGAGCTTCGCTGAGGACGTGGTTGGCTAGATCTTCGGTGAATTCGGGAAATTCATCGCGAACACTGGCTCTCGAGACGCAGAGCGCGGAATAGGCGACCCCGAACTTACCCATTTGCAGGCCGCGTTGGAAGCTACCTTCTTCCGGTTCATTCTGAAATGACCAAGTGAGGGCACCACGAGCAAGTTCGAGAGCGCGGGGATTCCGCGTGACCTCGAAATACGCCGAAAGAAATATCGGAATTCCACCCACTCCATTGAATATGCTGTAGTGGTATTGAGGACGATTTCCATAGTCGTATGTCCTCCAGCGAAACCCGCAATCGACAGCCTCCGCTGTTGCATTAATAAAAGAGAATACGGAGTCTGCGGAAGTAGGTAACTGTGTCATATTTCTTAGCACCGTTTTAGAGCACCTCGCCGGCTAAATGAGAAGTCAGAACTTCAACAAGCCCTTATCGCCGGTTAGACATTTCGACTTGGTCGCATTGTTGGCTTTTTCCCTTAACCACCACGGCGTCCCGTTCGTCAACCTTGGTTGGCAGCAGGCCAAATCGACACAAAAGGATTCTGATCAGCAATAGAATTCCACAGAACGGAATCGAAAGAAGCCATCCGGTGAATAAGGTTAGTCCTACCGTGGTGGTGTCGGTTGAGATCGATCCGTCAGGCGATAGACCGTGCGTGCTGCTTAGAACCGCGAACTGTTGAGAGCCGACTAGCAAGAGCCACGAGACAAAGGCAGGGAACCAGAATCGCCGCCGGAAAATCACGTAGTAGATCGGGATGCCGATGGCTGATGCCAGCAGCAGAACGGAGCAGAGGCCGAAAAACGTCGTATTCATCAGTTCTTTGTTTTTTGGCGACCGTCCCAGAGCCGCCAACCACTACCGGGGGCGAGCGTTGAACGCGGGGTTGGGGTTCATGTTACGGGTGAGGTTGAGAACAGGGCGGCTTGTGAGGGTTGCCCAGCCTCGTATTGTTCGGCATCTTTTTTCTGCTTCCGCTAAACCACTTCAGGCAGAAGTAAATGATTGTTGCCCACAAAAATGCCGACAGGGCAGAGCAAACCAGCACATAAAGACCGGTGCCGGAACTGGACCAAAGAGCCACTTTGAGTCAAGCGGAAAAGGGCATTGCCAAGAATTACCAAATCATTCCCCAATATTCTCCGATAACCGCGTAAGGCACGAGTCGAGCCAGAAAAAAATCATGTCTGAAATGCTGGCAATCTTTAATGAAGATCTTGGATGCCTGACATTTTTTTACCGAACGTTAGAACGCTGGCGCCGGCCAGCGAAGGAAAGGAGATTGAGTCGTGAGATTGAGATGCTTATGGCCGGTTGCTCATCTTTGGCATATTGTCATCGGCGTGATTGGCTTATTCTTCGATTCCCGACGCCGCGAGACAACCAAGGGGAATAGCAAGAATGAATAGAATTACGCCCGCGACCAAAGGCGGCACCATAATCCAGAGTGCTTGTGGCATTATCAAGGCCGCAGATATGGAGCCGATGACTGTGTATAGGATGAGACCAAGCGAGGCCAATCGAATGGTAAGAGCTGCCGCTTTCTGGTATTTATTCATGTGTGTAAAGGGATCGATGTCAAGAAACCGGATAGATGCTGGCTTATGGTCCAATTTCTTGACCGAACGTCTAGCGCATCCACGGCGGGGAGGGAAGCCCGAATTCAGAGAGGAGCGTTACCCTCCGTTGGATGGAGCGTCTTGTTAGGCGTTGCGGCTCTCGGTGAAAACGCCTTTGCGCCCATGCTTGGTGACGATGTGGAATTAGGCACGCTCGGAAGCTTACTTCGCCACCGTGATCCGCAGAAGAAAGTCGTCCTGCGGAGCGGTGAAGGTAAACTCGCCGGGCGGCGCGACCGGCAACGGCTTGGCCGTCATGTTCCAAGTGTCGATGGCTTCGACCATGTAATCATTCTTCCCTGCAAGCTGTAGTTTCATTGGGCCTGCCTTAAGGGCGTAAGCGAGGGTCGCGGTGCCCGGTTTCGACAGGAGCAGGACATTCTCCTCGGGGCGCGACGGGGTCATTTCCGTGTAAGGCAACGCCTCCATGATCTTCCGCAAAAAAGCGATCCGCGCCGGGCTTTCCCCGTGTAGCACGCCGCCTTTCGACCACCACAAAATGTCCTCCGGATGCCTCAGCGTCTCGCCGTGTCCCACGTAGCCGCCCGCCACCGTGCCGACCCAAAACTGACGCACCATTTCCAGCCCGGTCAGTTTTCCCCAGCTCGGCGAGATGTTGCCCTCGTAGCGGCATTCATCGACCACGATCGGCTTGAGATATTTCTCCCGCCACGCAAGCACCTGTGTCAGGTCGCGATTCTGGATGCTCACGTGCGTGATCAACGGGTTGCTGTGGTTATACATCTTCGACGCGTGGTGGATGCTGCGCAGCCGCCCAAAGACGTCCTCCTTCCCGAGGATCGCGAGGAAGCGGTCGAAATCCTCGACCGACTTGTTACCCTTCTGCCCCTTGCGAAGCGGCGGGATCATGAAGTCGTATTCATTGGCCAGCGACCACCAGACGTTCCGAAACGCGCCGAGCCGCGCGATGGCGTAGCGCAAGTAAAAGTCGTCCGTCGCGTCGTCCATCTCGCTGAAACCCCAACGGTCGTAGGGATGGAAAAGAATAATGTCCGCCTCGATCCCGAGCTTTCGCAAGTCCCCGATCCGCCGCTCGAGATTTTGCCAGTTCTCCGGGTCGAAGCGCGTTAGGTCGAAGGTGCTATCCGCGTTTCTTACGAAAGGGAAATTCGCCGGCTCGTTCGCGTTGTAGGTGTAGGACTTTGGGAAGATGCACATTCGCAGTTTATTGAAGGGCGCGGATGCGAGCGTTTTGAGCGTCTGCTCTTGCAGCGCCGCCGGTTGGTGCGTCCACGCGTAACAAGTCGTGCCGACCTGAAACCACGGCGTGCCATCCGCATACGCGAAATGGAAGGTCTCATGGACCCGCATCGGGCCGTGATTCGCTCCGCCCGGCGCGACGGCGATCACCGTCCCAACCTTTTCCTCCAAGGCCGCGCTGCTGCTCCTCGTCACGTATTTCCACTCTCCCTGCGCCGGAGGCGAAAAGCGAATGCGATACACGCCGCTGCCGTCGTAGAAACCCGGCACGGTCAATGCCTGCCCGCCACTGGTGAAGCGTGCGGAAAGCGTTACGGTGGTGAAGGGATTCCCTTCGGTTGGCCCTTTCAGCACCAGTTCAAACACATCCCACTGCTCGCATCGTCCTGCGGGCTCCTGCGCCACGACCGGGCTCCACGCCCCCAGCGCAATGACCACGAGCAGACGCCGGAGCGGGCGCAGGGTTGCCACGAGACGAGACACCGCGACGATGACGAGGGCAGACAGGGGGCAGAGTGAGATAGTCAGTGGCTTAATCATGTCTGTGGAATTTGTGTGCGCGTAGCAACGCCTAACGATGAGCGCATGCACCACTAGCGGTGTGCTTGTCGAAATTGACTTTCGTGCCCTTAAATACGAGACCTTCGGGAAAGAGCGTGTCGAAAGAAAAATGTGTCTCCAGAAAAGCAGTGTCGAACACCTTGCCGGGCCGATGCCGAACGAGTGGAAATCGGACCATTACTTCTTCAAGTTTGAACTCTTGGTAGTCCTCGGACTGAGCCGAATTGGGAGCTGATGCCGTTCTGCGAATCTTCGGTTCAAGCCTCCCTTTCAGTATAAGCGCTTGGTCAAAGGGAGCCCCATGCCACTCATCCATGCCCTTTGTTCCGTTGATTCCTCCCAGCTCGAGAATCTTCTCCAATATGAACCTCGCTTCCGAGTCCGAATCCTTGGAGAAAACGATGGTCGTTTGTTTGCCTCGCTGATCGAATACACATTCCTGCAATCCCGTGGTCACACTAAGATGGTATCGATATTCGTCAGCTGCAGCAGAACCGCAAGTGACGAAGAAGAGAGCGGCGATGAGCGATTTCATTTTTGAGCGAACGTCAAAAGCGCTACCACCGGCCAGCAAATGGAAGGAGAAGGATCATGAAATTGAAAAGCTTATGGCCGGTTGGTGCGTCACGACTTCCATGAGAAGACTTCCATGAGAAGGCAGTCAAACAGAAATTGAAGTTTACTTCAACACGAGTTTCTTGGGACGTTGGAGTTCATTGGGTTGGAGATACAGGCGGGACAAGGGATCTCCCCCCGCCTCCCCTGGGGGA
>NZ_JBDSCX010000027.1:0-74768 GCF_039920825.1 Luteolibacter sp.
CGCCACGCGGTGCAAGTGGTCCGCGACTACGGCGAGGTGCCGCAGATCACCGTCGAGAAGCACAAGGCGCTGCAAATCCTGGTGAACCTGATCCGCAATGCCAAGCATGCCTGCGACGATTCCGGCCACCCTGACAAACGGATCACTCTGCGCGTGACTGATGGCCATGACAAGGTTCGTGTCGCCGTCATCGACAATGGCGTGGGCATTTCGCCGGAAAATCTAACTCGAATTTTCGCCCACGGTTTCACCACTAAAGCGGAAGGCCACGGCTTTGGCCTCCACAGCAGCGCCCTCTCGGCCCGCGAAATGGGCGGCAGCCTTACCGTCCTTAGCGACGGCCCGGGTACCGGCGCAACCTTCACTCTCGAACTACCGATCAAATCTCCTACCGAACCGAAACTCAATCCATGAATTCCTCCACCAACGAACCGGCCTTGGATACGCAGCATCGCATTCTGGTAGTCGATGACAACGCGGCCATCCATGAGGACTTCCGGAAAATCCTTGCCATGGATTCGACCCGGAACGAGTTCGAGCAGGAGGACGCCATCTTTTTCGGGACGGATTCAGCCACTCCCGACGAGGCCCCTTTCGAACTCGACTTCGCCTCGCAAGGCCGCGAAGCACTGGAAAAGGTAATCGCCGCCAACCAGAGCGGACGCCCCTATTCGGTCGTGTTCATGGATGTCCGCATGCCACCCGGTTGGGACGGCATTGAAACGACCGCCCGCTTGTGGGATATCGATCCCGACCTGCAGGTCGTCATCTGCACGGCCTACTCCGATTATTCGTGGGAGGAAATGGTCGGTCGCCTGGGCAGGACCGACCGGCTGCTCATTCTCAAGAAACCTTTCGATGTGATCGAAGTCGTCCAGTGCGCCCACGCGCTCGCCGGCAAGTGGTCGCTGTTGCAACAAACGCGCCGCCACGCCGAGTCGCTCGAGTCCACCGTGCGTGCCCGGACCTCGGAACTCGAAATCGCCAACTCTCAGTTGGAGAGCGAAATCGTCGAACGCCGGCGCAGCGAAGAGGCTCTCCGCTTCACCCAGTTTTCCGTGGACAACGCGTCCGACGCGATGTTCTGGGTCGCTCCGGATTCCCGGCTGCTCTACGTCAACAACGCCACTTGCAGGATTCTGGGCTACACCGTGCAGGAACTCCACGCAATGAACGTGCTCGACATCGTTCCCGAACTTCGCGAGGGCGGCTGGCAACCGTTCTGGGAATCCCTGCGGCACGACGGCCACCGGATCTTCGAAGCCATGCACACCGCCAAGGATGGAAGCCAGATCCCCATCGAACTCACCGCCACCTTTTTCACCTTCGGCGGCCAGGAACTCCTCTGCGTCTCCGCCCGCGACATCACCCTCCGCCAGCAAATCCTCGCGGAACTCTCCTTCGCCCGCGACACCGCGCTCGAATCAGTCCGCCTCAAAAGCCAGTTCCTCGCCAATATGAGCCATGAAATCCGCACCCCCATGAATGGCGTGATCGGCATGGCGGAACTCATGCTCCACACCAATCTCGACCGCGACCAGCGCGAGTACGTCGACACCATCCGCAGCAGCGCCGACCTGCTGCTCGACATCATCAATGACATCCTCGACACCGCGAAAATCGAATCCGGAATGCTCCGGTTCGAGACGCGCGACTTCGACCTCAACGAAGTGATCGAGGGCACCATGGACATCGTCGGCGGCGGAGCCCGCAACAAGGGGCTTGAGCTCGCCGGCTACGTCCAAGGCGAGGTATATCCCCATCTGCGCGGTGATGCCGGCCGACTCCGCCAAGTGCTTACCAACATCGTGAGCAACGCCGTGAAATTCACCGAGCGCGGCGAGGTAATCCTCAGTGTCTCCACTCTGGCCGAATCCGACACCAACGTCCAACTGTGCTTCGAGGTGCGCGACACCGGCATCGGCATCGCCGAAGATGTCCGGGCGCGGATCTTCGAACCCTTCATCCAGGCCGACAATTCCGATACCCGCAAATACGGGGGGACCGGTCTCGGCCTGACCATTTGCAGCCAGATCGTCGAGGCGCTCGGTGGCAGCATCGGCGTCGAGAGCGAACCGGGCAAAGGCTCGACGTTCTGGATCAACCTCAGCTTCAAAAAACAAACTTCCCCGGGACGGCCCGCCGTCCTGAAGGCCGATCACCCGACGAATCTCCGCGTGCTCGTGGTGGACGACAATCCAACCAACCGCGAAATCCTCCAGCTCCAGCTCGCCAATCTCCAGATGCGTTCGACCAGCGTCGCCGGCGGAAATGAAGCGCTCGAATTGCTCCGCTTGGAAAACTCCGGTACCGATCCCTTCCACCTCGCCGTGCTCGACGGTCAGATGCCTGTCATGGATGGCCTCGAGCTCGCCCGCCAGATCAAGTCGGATCCCGTCATCGCGGCCACCCGCCTGATTCTCCTGAGTTCCCTCGGCGATCACCTGACGGATACCACCCTCGCCGCAGCGGGTGTCGAAGGCTATCTCATCAAGCCCCTCAAGCAAACCCGCCTCCAAGCCGCCTTGATCACTTTGTTCAGCAGCGAGCCGTTGCCGGTTCCGCTGTCGCCAACGATTTTGGCCCCTGAGTCCGTGCCCGCCCCGGCGGCCGTGCGGGATCGCCGGCTGCGCATCCTTTTGGCCGAAGACAATGCCGTGAACCAACGGGTGGCGCTCCTCCAACTCAAGCATCTCGGTTACACCGCCGATGTCGCCAATGACGGCGTCGAGGCCCTCAAGGCACTTGAATCAGTCCCTTACGATGTGATCCTGATGGATTGCCAGATGCCCAACATGGATGGCTATACCGCGACCCGCGAAATCCGCCGGATCCACACCCGCTCCATCCTGATCATCGCCATGACCGCCAATGCGATGAAAGGTGACCGTGAGAAGTGCCTCGCCGCAGGCATGAACGATCACCTCAGCAAGCCGGTGGACTCCAAAACGTTGGGCCGCCTTCTAACCGACCATCTGGCTTCGGAGCCTTCACTCTCTGCCTCGCTTCCCGAGCCGTCCTCCGTCGACCCCGCACCGGTAGACCTCGAGCGCCTGCTGGGAATCACTGGAGAACAACCGGAAGTGTTCCGCCAACTCTCCCGCGACTATCTCGAACAGGCGGAGGAAATCCTTTCTCACATCGTCCTGGCCATCGAGCGCCGCAATCCCCGCGAAATCCGCCAGCTTGCCCACAAACTCGGCGGATCCAGCGCCTCTTGCGGCATGCGCGCCATCGTCGTCTCCATGAAGCGGCTCGAGCAAATTGACGTGACCTCGCAGTTCTCCCTGGCAAGCGACCTTCATCAGGATGCCGTCCGCCAACTCGCCGCCATCCGCCGTTTCCTCATCCGTTACCTTGATAGTCACCCGTCCCCAGCCCATACTGCACCATGAAACGCATCCTGATTGCCGAAGACGACCGCTTCATGGCCAACGTCTGCCGCCAGAAATTCGAGGAAGTCGGCTATCAGGTCGCCGTCGCCCTCGACGGTCATCAGGCCATCGAGGAGCTCGTTAGAAATCCGCCCGATGCCCTGCTGCTGGATTTGATGTTGCCGGGAATCGACGGCCTCGGGGTGCTGGGGTTCCTGCGCTCCCGCGAAAACTTGTGCCACCTGCCGGTGATTGTCGTTTCCAATTCGGACTACTTCTCCGGCGTCGTCCAAGCCGCTTGGGCGGCGGGCGCCACCCAATTCATGAACAAAGGGGACTGCAGCCCGATGAAGCTCATCGATGAGGTGGCGAAGCTCATCGTTGTCGATTCAAATGCATCGCCCACAGCGCCCGCCACGGTAAACCCGCAGCCCGCGACACGCCCGCCGCCTCCACAACGAACGCACGACACCGCCGCGACCCGCGTGCTCATCGCCGATGACGACAAACTCATCCACGGCGTGCTCTCGTTCTTCCTCACCCAAGCCGGCTTCATCGTCAAATCCGCCTTCGACGGTCGTCAGGCGCTTGAAATGGCCATCGCCCAAGCCCCGGATTTGCTGGTGCTCGACGGCATGATGCCCGAGCTCGACGGCTATCAGGTCCTCGAACGTTGGTGCCTCCATCCGGTCCTTTCCACCGTCCCCGTGATCATGCTCACCGGGACCGAAGACCAGCAAAAGAAGGCGATTGCCATCGGCCAAGGCGTCGTCGCCTATCTAACAAAACCGTTCAGCCCGGATGATCTGGTCAAAAAGGTGAAACACTACGCCGGCCGCCATTGAGCGGTCGTCGAACAAACCGTTGCTCCCCGTCACGAGGGCCTTCTCTTCGCTTCCCGGCGCTGTCCATGTTAGATGTGGCCTTCATGGACGAATTTGCTTTGCCCGTCCGGTTGATGGGACTGGCGGGATGGATCAACCTCCGGAGCGGGATGGTCGCGGGGCGGCGATGCTTTTCTGGCAGTTCGCGCTGATCTGATAGCAGCAGCTTCACCTGCCGACAGATTGGCCACAGTCCAACCCTTACCCTTGCGATGTCTTTTGCAAGAGCCGCAGCTTTTCGAGGGCGGCTCCGCTGGAGATCATTTCGCGGGAAATTTCGATCCCGTCGCCCATGTCGTCGGCGAGGCCGGCGCAGGCGAGGGCGGCTCCCGAATTCATGAGGACCATGTCGCGCTTCGGCCCGGTTTCGCGACCGGCGAGGATGGCTTCGAGGATGACGGCGTTGGCCTTCGCATCGCCGCCCTGCAGATCTTCGACTTCGGCATGCTTGAGTCCGAAATCGCGCGGCCGGACTTCCTCATCCTCGATGTCCTGCAGGGAGCCTGCTTTGCAAATCCGGGTCGAACCCATCAGACTGACTTCATCGACCGAGCGCCCGTCGCCGGTGGTGCCGTGGACGGCCCACGCGCTTTCGCGGCCGAGGCGTTGGAGGATTTCGGCGAAGGCCGGACAAAGATCCCGCGAGAAAACGCCGATGAGCTGGCACTCGGGACGGGCGGGATTGAGCAACGGACCAATCAGGTTGAAAATGGTTTTCACACCCTTGGCCGCGAGGGATTTCCGTACCGGAACGACAGTCTTGAACGCCGGGTGATAGATCGGCGCGAACATGAAGCCGAGTCCGGCCTTCTCGATGCAGCCGCGGAATTCATCGGCTGATAGATCGATGCGGATGCCGAGCGCTTCGAGTACGTCGGCCCCGCCGCTTTTCGAGGTGATGCCGCGGTTGCCGTGTTTCACGACGATGGCTCCTGCCGCGGCGGCGATGAACATGGCGGTGGTGGAGATGTTGAAGAGATCGAGTTGGTCGCCACCGGTGCCGCAGACATCGAGCGTGGGTCCTTCGAGTTCGAGCAGACCGAGATGCGGGTCCACGGCTTGTTCGAGGAAGGCTTCGACGAAGCCGGCGATCTCGGCGGGAGTTTCACCCTTGCGGGCGAGGGCTTCGAGCAGGCGCTCTTTTTTCTCATCCGGAGCGGCGGGATCCAACAGCAGGGAAGCCGCCACTTCGACCTCACGGGACGAAAGCTCCTGTTTTTGTTCGAGATGGTGAATCAAGGCGTCCATGGCCGGAGCCTAGACCTCGGAGCGATGCAGGGCCAGAACGAACGTCGGAAAATCCGGCGGGGTTGTTTCACGAGGCGTCACACACGGTGTGGACTGCTCCGACATGTCGGCCAGTGGGAAAGCGGAGACCTGTCCCTCGCAGTCCGAAAGCATGAAGCCCGCGACTTTCAATCACGTGTTATTTCAACAACGCCCAGATCGGCTGCGCCCAGGTGCCGAAGACGATCACGGCGATGGTTAGAACCGCGATGACCACCTTGCTGATGCAGGGCAGGACGATGGCCTTGTCGTTCGGTGGAGCGGCCCACCACATGGCGCGGATGACGTTGAAGTAGTAGTAGAAACCGGCGGCCGCGGAGATGAAGGCGATGCCGACGCCGACCCAGAGCTTGGCGTCCACGGCGAGCGAGAAGACGAAGAACTTGCCCCAGAAACCGGCGGTGAGTGGGACTCCGGCGAGAGCGGCGAGAAGCACGGTGAGCGAGAGGGCGAGCTGCGGGTTGGTTTTTCCAAGGCCGTTAAAATCGCTGATGTTCTCGCCATCGCGCTGGATGCGGACCTGGGCGAGGATGAAGAAGACGCCGAGCGTCATCAGCAGATAGGTGGCGAGGTAGAAGGAGACGACCTTGGCGGAGCTGAGTTCTGCGGCGGCTCCTTTTCCAGCGGCGAGCGCGAGCAGGAGGAATCCGGCGTGGGCGATGGACGAGTAGGCTAGCAGGCGCTTGAAATTCGTCTGCGGGATCGCGGCGAGGTTTCCGAAAAGCAGGGTGGCGCAGGCCATGATCAGAAGGATCGTGACGACCGGGCCGCGGGTGAGATCGCTGGAAAGGAAGGGCTCAAGGAAGCGGATGGTGAGGATGAAACCGGCGGCTTTCGATCCGACAGATAGAAATGCGGTAGTCGGAGTAGGGGCACCCTGATAGACGTCCGGGATCCAAATCTGCATCGGAACGGCACCCATTTTGAAACCGAGGCCGACGAGAACCAGGGCGATGCCGAAGAGGAGGGGAGTAAGCTGGATTTGAGCGGAGCGCCCGTCCTGAAGCATGCCTCCGATGACGTCCAGGTTCATCGTGCCGGTGTTACCGTAAACCCAGGCGATTCCGTAAACGAGGAAGCCGGTGCTGAGCGCGCCGAGGATGAGGTATTTCACGCCAGCTTCGAGCGAGCCGACATTGCGGCGCATGTAGGCGACGAGGATGTAGAAAGTGACGGTGACGAGTTCGAGGGCGACGAAGGCTCCGGCCAGATCCCTGGCGGAGGCGAGCCACATCATGCCGGCGCAGGCGAAGACGGGGAGTGCGTAGTATTCGCCAGTGCCGTTTTCCGACTCGGGTCCTTCGGTGAAGCGGGCGAGGATCTTGCGGAAATCGACGGCTAACAGCAGGACGAGGATGGTGGTGACGAGGGCGAAGGCTTTGTAGAATTTCGCGAGTCCGTCGAAGTTGTAGAAGTTCCACAGCGGCCAATCATGCCAAGTTCCTGGAAATTTAGGAGCAAGAGTAGCAACTTCGTTTATCTCCCGAAGACCGTAAGCTCGACTTTCCGGCCCGATAGCGATGAAGGTCAGCCCAAGGATGACCGCGAGGCCGATGGCGGCGGAGATGCCGACCCAGGCTTTGCTTTTGCACGAGCAAAACGCTTCGGCCATCAGCAGAACGATGCCGAGGGTGACGGTGAGGGCTTCTAGGTAATAGGCGGGCATGGGAAGAAGTGGAGAGTGATCAGTTAGCAGTGATCAGAGAAGACTAGTTCAGAAGATTGAGAAGCAGGTTCGGGTAGAGTCCGACGGCGAACAGGGCAAGGATCAGCAGCACCGCGGGGATGCGGTCGGCGAAGGTGAGATCCGCGGAGGAGGCGGTGGACTTCACGCTTGGGCCTTGGAAGATGTTCCGATAGGCGCGGAGCATGTAAACGGCGGAGATGACGACACCCCAGATGGAAAGGATACAGGCGATTTGGACCGGACCGAGGCCGTGGGTGCCGTTGTAGTTCTTGAAGGCGGAGAGGAAGACGAGGACTTCACCGGAGAAATTGGCGAGACCGGGAAGACCGATGGATGCCATGGCGGCGATGCCAAAGATGAAGGCAAGGCCGGGAGCGGATTTGGCGAGGCCACCGAGATCCTGGAGATCGAGGGTGCCGGTGTTGCGCTCGATGCGGTCGGCGAGGCCGAAGAGCAGGGCGATGGAAATGCCGTGGGCGAACATCAGGACGATGGCGGCGGAACGGGCGAGCGGATTTTCCGGGAAGGCGATGAGCGCGGCGATGGCGAGGAAGATGTAGCCCATGTGCATCACCGAGGAATTGCCTAACATGAGGTCGAGGCGTTTCTGGGAAATGGTCACCCAGCCGACCCACAGGATGTTGCCGAGCAGCAGGACGAGCAGGGGAGTGAGCCAGCATTGCAGGCCTTCGGGGACCAGCGGGATGGCGAGACGGAGCAGGCCGTAAAGGCCGAATTTTTTCAGGACGCCGGCATGCAGCATGGCGACCGGAGCAGGTGCGCTGGCGTAAGCCGGAGCGGCCCATGAGTGGAAGGGGAACAGCGAAACCAGCGTGCCGAAGCCGACGATGAGCAGGGCGGCGATGCTTTTCTGCGAGGCTGGATCAATTTTCAGGGTGCCGGTTTTGACGGCGTTCACCATCGTGGGGATGTCGTAGGTGCCGGCGAGGTTGGCGAGCCAGACGAGGCCGGCAAGCAGGACGATGGAACCGAGTCCGAGGTAGATGGTGATTTTCCATGCGGCGGCGCGGCGGTCGCCACGGCCTAACATGCCGATCATCAGGAAGGTCGGGATGAGGGCGAGTTCGTGGAAGGCGTAGAAGAAGAACAGGTCGGTCGCTGCGAAGGCGCCGATGGCACCGGCCGAGATGAGGAGCGATGAACCGAAGTAGAGTTTTTCCTTACCTTCGGGGGCCTTGCCGGAAAGCACGGCGGCGAGGGTGACGATCACGGAGAGCAGGACCATGATGGCGCTCATGCCATCGGTGAAGCTGAAGGCGAGATTGAGCGCGGGTTTTTCCATGACCGATGCGGAGAAGGACCATAGCCCCGCGTTGTGCCAGGAGAGGGCGGCGAAGAGGCCGAGCGCGAGATTGAGCGCGGATGCTCCGATGGCGGTCAGCCGGGCGGGCGCACCGAGGAGGATCGCGATGAACGCGGCGATCGGAAGGAGGACAAGGAGGGCGAGCATGATTGAAAGTTTGCTAGGTGCTAGTTTTCAGGAAAAGGGGAGCGTTGGTTAGAACGCGGTGAAATAGACGACGAGGATGACGCCGAGGCCGAAGGCGAAAGCGTAGCCCTGGAGGCTGCCGGACTGGACCTTGCGGAAGATGTTGCCGAAGGATTCCGCCGCACGACTGAGGCCGCCGACGATCAGGCCGTTGATGATGAACTCGTCGAAGAAGCCGATGATCGCGGAGAAGGCGTCCTGGAAATAACGGACGAGGAAGTTGTCGTAGAAGCCGTCAACGTAGAAGCGGTTCTTGAACAGCGGGATGGAAACGGGGTCCTTCTCTTTACCCGAGTAGAGGACAAATCCGGCGATGACACCTGCGAGCAGCGCACCGATCGAGACATAGGTGACGAGCCCGAAATGGATGAGGTGCTCGGGTTGGTGATAGGCGGGAGCCAGTTTCGAAGCGATGAACGGGAAACCGGCGATCAATCCCATGATAGACAGCAGGACGAGCGGTCCAAACATCAGTGGCCCGACTTCATGTGCGTGATCGGCGTGGTCGGATTTCGGCTTGCCGAGGAAGGCGACGACGAAGAGGCGGGTCATGTAGAAAGGTGTCAGCACCGCGACGGCCGCCGCGATCCAGAAGAGATAGGGCTGCTTTTCGTTGGCCGCTTCGAGAATCTGCTCCTTGGAGAAGAATCCGGAGGTGAAGGGCACGGCGATCAGTGCGGCGAACCCGATTGCGAATGTCAGTCCGGTGATCGGCATTTTCTTGAGCAGTCCACCCATTTTCCAGATGTCCTGTTCGTGGTGGCAGGCATAGATGACCGCGCCGGAACCGAGGAAGAGCAATGCCTTGAACCAAGCGTGGGTGAAGAGGTGGAACATCCCGGCTTCCCCGGAAACGAGGCCGACCGCCATGACCATGTAGCCGAGCTGCGAAAGGGTGGAGTAGGCGAGGATCTTCTTGATGTCGTCCTGCTGCGTCGCCATCAGTGCGGCTGCTAGAGAAGTGATGCCACCGGTCCAGGCGATGACCGTGCTGGCTTGAAGTCCGACGAAGGCTTCCGTGCCGAGCGACAGTTGCACGCGGAACAACATGTAAACCCCGGCGGCGACCATGGTGGCGGCGTGGATGAGGGCGGATACCGGCGTCGGGCCTTCCATGGCGTCCGGCAACCAGACGTGAAGCGGAAGTTGGGCGGATTTTCCGACCGCACCGCAGAAGATGCAGAGAACCGCTGCGGATAGAACGCCGCCGGCGATGGCAGGGTTGGCGGCTTGGAACGCTTCGAGGCCGCCTTTCATGTCGTTGAAGGCGAGATGGCCGGTGATGCCCCAAAGCATGAGGATGCCGACCATGAATCCGAAGTCGCCCACGCGGTTGCAGAGAAATGCCTTCTTCGCGGCATCGGCGGCGGAGTCTTTCTGGTACCAGTGGCCGATGAGCAGATAGGAACTGAGTCCGACCAGCTCCCAGAAGATGAAGGTCATGATGAAATTGTCGGCCAGCACGATGCCGGTCATCGAGAACATGAATAATGAAAGGCCGGTAAAGTAGCGGGCCTTGGCGTCGTCATACTTCATGTAGGCCAGCGAGAAAATGTGCACCAGCATGCCGACGCCGGTCACAACGATCATCATGCCCGTGGAGAGGCGGTCGAGCTTGATGCCGATGTCGATGGAGAAATCACCGATGGTCGCCCATTGGATCCAAGAGGTCTGTTCCTTGCCTAGCAGCAAGAACGCAATTACAAACGTAGCGATCGCGGATACTGTGGAGATGATAGGAACGAGCCCGTTTTTACCGAGGACGAGTTGATTGACCGCAGCAACAACGAGCGGGAGGAAGAGGAGAATCCAAGCGAGGTTCATGTCAGGTAAAATGGAAAAGATCAGCCTTTCAACGAAGTGAGCTCATCCGTGTGGATGGTTTGCCGGGCACGGTAGAGGGCGACGATGATCGCGAGGCCGACGGCGACTTCGGCGGCGGCGACGGTGATGACGAAGAAGACGAGCATCTGGCCGTTGTAATCGGGCAGGCCGTTAGGAGTGGTGTTGAAACGGGAGAACGCGACGAGCGTCAGGTTCGCCGCGCTGAGCATGAGCTCGAGGCACATGAAAACGATGATGATGTTCCGGCGCAGCACCACACCTGCGAGGCCGAGGGCGAAGAGGAGTCCGGAGACCAGGAGGTAGTCGTTGAGGGAGGCCATGAAAAAAGTTTGCTAGATTTCAGTATTCAGTTTTCAGGGAATAAATCACTCGGCCTGGCGTTTGGAGAGGACGACGACGCCGACGGTGGCGACGAGGAGGAGGACGCCGAGGATCTGGAGCGGAAGATTGTAGCCGGTGAAAAGCGTGTGGCCGATGAGGTGGACGTCGGGGAGTTTTCCTTCGCCGAGGGTGATGGCGATTTTGCTTTTTGCGTCGAATCCACCGGCCGCGGCCGCGAGCGTTTGCTTGTCGAGAACCGGAGCGATTTTGTTAGGCGAGCGGGCGAGGATGCCGATGAGCTGCACCATGAATGCCGCGACGAGGGCGATGCCGCCGGCGATCGGCAGCATGGGCTTCGCCGCTTTCGCCTCGTCCTTGAGATCGAGCAACATGATGATGAAGAGAAACAACACCATCACCGCGCCGGTGTAGACCAGGATTTGAATGACTCCGACGAAGAAGGCGCTGAGGCCGATGAACAAACCGGCCAGTCCGACAAAGCAGGTCACGACGGAAAGCGCGCTTGCCACGGGATTGCGGAATGCGATGACCGCGCAGCCGCCGATGAGCATGACGGTTGAGAAGAGCCAGAAGAGATAGGAAGGCATAAATGTTGGAGAGTTATCAGCGGTCGTATTTGAGGCTGGTCCACCAGCCGACGAGGCCAAGCGCGAGAGCAATGAGTCCGGCAAGGAGAGTGATGATTCCCGACGCCATAGCGAATGCTGCCAAACCGGAGTTCACAACCGTCAGGATCGGAACCGATTTGGTAAGGGCGAAAATGCCCGCGAAAACGACAATGGACGAGGAAATCGATTTCATTTCAGTTCGTTCCACTTGTTGACGAGGCCCACTCGGGTGCCGCCGATTTCGTAGAGTTTCTTTTTGTCGTGGACCATGTCGGCACGCTTGAGGCCGGTGATGAGGTAGTCCTTGCGCAGATAGATCGCCTGCTCGGGGCAGACTTCCTCGCACATGCCGCAGTAGATGCAGCGGATCATGTCGATGTCGAATTCCAGTGGACGCTTCTCGACCTTGGCCCATGGATCATCGGATGGGATTTCGCTCGGAATGATCTTGATTGCCTTGGGCGGGCAAATGAATTCGCAGAGTTGGCAGGAAACACAGCGCTCGCGGCCTTGCTCGTCGGTCACGAGGGTGGGGGCGCCGCGGTAGTAGTCCGGCATGTGCGAGTCCCAGCGTTGTTCCGGGAACTGCATGGTCACACCGAGGCCGGAGGAGGCGAGTTCCTTGGAACCCACCGATTTTCCGCGCAGCGTTTTCACGGCGTGGGTCATGGTGAGGAAGAAGCCCTTGATGAGTGCTCCGAAGTAGATTTTCTCACCGAAGTTGAGCTTCGGGCGCTGGAGTTTGACGACGGCCATGAGAGGAGAAAGTGAGAGTTTAAGTTAGGCGCGAAGGACTTTCGGGCGTTCTTCGGAAACCTTGGCGACCCAGATCACCGCACCGGTGACAACGATGAGGAGAACGGCTCCGATGCCGATGATGACACCCGCGAGTTGCGGTGCGGCGATGATCAGCGCGGCGAGGAAAACATTGATGAGCGCGGCTTCGAAAAACACGACCCAGCCGAGTTTCATGAGTTGGTCATAACGGAACCGGGGCACCGTCCAGCGAACGAGGATGAAGAACAGGATGAAACCGACCAGCTTGGTCAGGAAGCAGCCCATGTGGATGAGTCCGCCGAAATAAACATCGCCGATATGGAGCTTCGCGACCCAGGCATCGATGCCGAAGCCGATCGACCAACCACCGAGAAACAACGTAATGATGAGTGCGGAGCCGATCACCATGGCGGCGTATTCACCCATGAAGAACATCGCGAATTTCATCGAGGAATATTCGGTGTGATAACCGCCGACGAGTTCGGTTTCGCACTCGGGAAGGTCGAACGGCATGCGGTTGGTTTCCGCGAAGATTGAGATGGTGAAAATCAGGAATGCGATCGCGGCCGGGAACCAGAACAGCGCGGTAGTTAGATCGGGAAGGCCGATGTTGCCGTTTTTCCAGAAAGGCAGCAGCAACCAGCCGTTCTCCGCCTGATATTGGACGATCTTGCTGAGGTTGAGGTCTCCGTAGAACATCAGCACCGGGATGATCGAGAGGCCGAGCGCGATTTCGTAGGAAATCATCTGTGCCGTGGAGCGTACGCCACCGATGAAGGGGAACTTCGAATTCGATGCCCAACCGGCGAGGGTGATGCCATAAACCGATAGAGAGGCGACTGAGAAAACGAACAGCGGACCGATATCGAGATCCGCGATGACGAGCTTTTCGCTGTGACCGAAGATGCTGAGCGGCGATCCGAAAGGAACGACACAAACCGTGATGAGCGCCGGCACGACGGTGAGAGCAGGTGCCATCCAGTAGAACGCCTTGCGGACGTGCTGGGGCGTGAAATCCTCTTTGAGGAAAAGTTTCAAGCCGTCCGCGATCGGCTGGACGAGTCCGAAAAGGTGGAAGTCCTTTTTAAATCCTAACAACGTCAGCGGGATGCCCACGCGGTTGGGACCGACCCGGTCCTGGATGACGGCAGAGAAGCGCCGCTCGAAGTAAACCGAAACAGGCACGAGCGGCAGGACCACCATGAAGGTGAGCACGACGATCTTCGTGATGATGATGGCGAGTTGGAAAACGATGTCCGGCATGAGGTCGGGGAATTGAAAGTTGGGGAAATCAGCCGTTGATCAGACCGGCGGCCTTGCGCGCGCGTTCGTTCGCGAGGAGAGGGATCTGATAGCCGGTATCGGTGATGGACGTGCCTTGATGACCGATTTTCGAAAGCGTTAGGCCGTTGAATGCGGGGACGTTTTCGGCGATGGCCTTGAAGATGTCCTCGATGTGGTGCGCTTCGTTTTTGTCACCGGAAATGGCGAGCAGCAGGTCGCGGAGGATTTCCCAATCGTCGTGGGCCTGGCCGGGAAGTTCGACCGCGCGGTTGAGGCGCTGGACGCGGCCGGAAAGGTTGACCATCGAGCCGCGTTTTTCGGCGAAGCTCGCGGAAGGGAGGACTATGTGGGCGCGGTCGGCGGTGGGGTTTGCGAGGACGCTGGTTTGTAGCAGGAAATCGAGTTTTTTGAGATCTTCAGCGCTGAACCCGGCGTCGGTAATGATGTCCTCGCCGAGGATAATGAGGGATTTGATCGAACCGTCGCGAACTCCGTCGCGGATGAAGGCGAGGCCGGAATAGGGGTTTTCAGATCCCAAAATCAGCTTGGCTCCGGTGGTGTTCGGGTTGCGATCGGCGGCGACAAGCAGATTATCCGCATCGCCCGAACGTGGAACGAGCGAGAGCAGGCTGGTGCCGATTTCCGCGGCGAGGGCGCGGGTGAGGAAAAGTTCCTCATTGGTCATGCGACCGGACGCGATGATGGCGGTTTGTCCGGCCGGAGTGGCTTTGAGGCGGGTGGCGGCTTCGGTAAGAGCTTCCTTCCAAGAGGTGGCGACAAATTGCGCTGGAGAAACGCTGGCGCTCCAAGCAAGAGGTTCGGTCAAACGGGCGTCGCTATCTATATAGTGGAAATTGAGGCGGTGGGAATCCGGCATCCACGCGGAGTTGACCTCGTCGTTTTGGCGCGGGGTGATGCGGTGGACTTTGTTTCCTCGGGTCCAAATGGTGATGTTGCTGCCGGTGCCGCAGTTGACGTCGATACTCGGCGTTTCCTTGAGGAACCAGACGCGCATCTGAAAGCGGAAGTCGTTGGATGTCAGCGCGCCGACGGGACAGATGTCGGCGGTGTTGAGAGAATAGTTGGAATCCAGCAGTCGGCCCGGATGGACGGTGAGCGTGGTGTGGGTGCCGCGCTGGGTGAAACCGAGCACCGGATCGTCAGCAACCTCATCCATGAAACGGATGCAGCGGCTGCACATGATGCAGCGTTCGTCATCGAGGCGGATGCGTGGGCCGATATCGACGTTTTTCGGCTTTTTCACCTTCATGTCGATGAAGCGGGAAACGCCGCGGCCATGCTGGACGGATTGTTCCTGAAGGCGGCATTCGCCGGCTTGGTCGCAGATCGGACAATCAAGAGGGTGATTGATCAGCAGAAACTCCATCACGCCTTCGCGGCATTTTTCCACCAGATCGCCGGTGGTGCGGATTCCCATGTTTTCGCCGACCGTGTTGGCGCAGGCGATGACCGGACGCGGCATCCAGCCGATGATTTCATAGCCGTTTTCATCGCGAGTCGGCTCTTGGCCGGGAGCGGGACGGGGCGGCATGCCCATTTGCACAAGGCACATCCGGCAATTTCCCGGAGAGCTGAGCTTCGGGTGGTAACAATAGTGGGGGACGGTGATTTGCGCCTGACGGCACGCTTCGATCATCCGGGTGCCTTTGGGAAATTGATGCCAAACGCCGTCGATCTGGACGTTGACCATGCCTTTTTCGGCAGCCAGGTCTTTGGGCAGTTTCATTTCCGCAGTCGCCGAAGGTGTGTCGCTCATGGCTTAAAAGAGCTCCGGACGTTTGTGCAAGAATCGACCGGCGGGGCTCGCGCGGGACTATGTCCACCTAGGGCGAACCCGGCAAGCGTGCTTTGTGAAAAGTTTCACAAGCGGTGTTCTCCACATGACGGCGGCATGGCTTTGTTAATTTTTTAAAACATCGACGCATTCGGGGGGGGCTTGAAATGGTGGTTTGCCTCCAATGTCGGTGGTCGGAGGATTTTAATAATTAACGTCCAAAGCCCTCTTTCATGAGGATGGCCGTGCTCAATCCGACAAGAGATGCCGGAAATGAGGAGGTTCTGTCGATTTGGAGTTAATTAAGAAATGTTCAAAAGTTTTTAAAAATTCTTGAAATGCTTAAGGAATGTTGATAATCCCACTTCGTCAGAAGTCAACGTAGCGCATGTCAACCCCAATGCGCGACTTCTACGGCAGTCCACCCCCGAATTATGATCCCCCGAAATGCTTCAGCGATACGGCGCATTTGTACCTATGTGTCGGCCCTTTGCGCAATGTCCGCCTCCATTTGGGCGGTTCCCAATGTGCAGACGTTTTTCATTCCGTTTCCCGAAGCGGATTTCCAGACGTCGTTGAAGGCGATCGATGTCACGGGCACGCCCGTTGGAAACCAGATGAAGACGATCATTTCCTTGGTAGTCCCGACCGCTGGGACCGTGGTTCGCTACGACCAATGGGAAGACGGCTACGAAGCAGATCTCAATGCGCCGGTGCAATCGACGACTCTCATCTGGGGTGATGGAAACACCTCGAACGGGACCGCCCCCGGATATCCGACCGATATTTTTCCTGCCGGAGCCACGGTCAATCTGACCAACAACGTGGCTCTTCCGCGCGCTGCGGGAACGCTTTTTTACGACGGACGCGACCGGATCGGTTGTACGGCGGCCATCGCCGTGACGCGGGCGGGGTGGGGGGTGGCTCCCGGCACGGTGCTCGCCAGTGCCACTGAAGTTTACGACACCCGGCGCTACGGGACTTCCTATAAAATCCCTATCGGTATCACGACCGGCTCGGTCCAGAATTTCGAATACTCATCCCTTCATATCATCGCGGGATCCGACAACACCACGGTCCAGGTGGACGTGGATGGAAATGGAACCGTGGATCAAACCAAGGTCATCAACCTTGGTGAATCGATGCTGGTGAACGGCGGAGTGAAAGCCGGTGCCACCGTGACCTCCGACAAACCGGTACAGGTCCACGAGCTAACAGGTGACGTCGGATCGACCTACGAATCCCGCACCTTTGCCATCCGCCCCACGAGTCTGTGGGGTTCCAGCTATTTCTCACCGGTGGGAACGACCCTTTCCACCGAGGTCCACACCGTTTTCCTCTATAATCCCGGCGCGTCGGCGATCACCGTCACTTATGAAACGACCACCAGCACCGGCACCATCAGCGTTCCGGCCAATGGCAATTCGCAATTTGCAATGCCGATGAATTCCGGCGGGCACTTCTTCACCGTTAGCGGCGAGGTCTTCTATGCGGTGGGAGCCAACGACAGCGGCGCGGCGGCGACTTCCAACCAGACCCACGACTGGGGTTACGCCCTGGTTCCCGAAAGTTATCTAACGACCGGAATCGTGATCGGTTTCGGCCCCGGATCGGATGACTTGTCCGCGCCGACGGGTCCGGACCAAAACGGCAGCCCTGTGTGGATCACCCCCGCCACCAGCACCACCATTTATGTAAACTACTCCGGCGACTTCACCATCGGTGCCTTCACCGCTCCCAACGGTTCGAAATACGATGTTTCCTACAACGTCAACAAGCTCCAGTCGCAGACGATCTACGATCCGAATGACAAGGACATGACCAAGGCCCGAATATTCACGACCGATGGTTCGAAGCTCGCCGCCGCGTGGGGCGAGGATCCTTCGAAGGCCGGTCCTGGCGCTCCCTATCTGGACATGGGAACCACCATCGTTCCTTTCCCGCAACCCGCGCTTTCCAAGACCTCCGCGCTGGTCGTCGACCTGAACAGCGATGGCAAGACCGGCTTCGGCGACACCATCGAATACACCGTGCGCGTGGCCAACGAAGGCGTGGTCGATCTCGACAACACCATCGTCCTCGACGCCCTGCCTAACACGTGTACCTATGTTGGCGGTTCGACCAAGGTCAACGGCATCACCATCACGGACAATACTTCTCCAGCGACGATTTTCCCGGTGGACGAAAGCGGCTACACGCTGGTTTCCATCCCTCCCGGCGGCTTCACACTGGTGAAATACCGCGTCACCGTGAACAACGGCGCCACCAGCGTGATCAACCATGCCTCCGCTAACGGTGGTCAGGCAGTTCTAACTGCTACGACCACCATGCCGATCGTTCCTGCGGGCGGTTCCGCTCCCACGACCATTACGTTTTCGGATTCCGTTGGCACCTCTACGACGAGTTATCCGCAGAATGGCAATGTCTATGTCACTGTCACCAATGTGGATCTCAATACCGATTCCGCCGCCGTCGAAACGATCGTCGTCACCGTGACCGACACGATCACCGGCGACCAGGAACTGATCACCCTCACTGAAACCGGCCCGGCCACCGGTGTCTTCCGCAATACCTCGGCGCTTCCTTCCTCGATCTCGGGCGGCCTTACCCAGCAGGACGGCACGCTGTATGCACGTCAGGGCGACACGCTTGTGACCACCTTCTTGAACACGCTCTTCGGCGGCACGTTCACCGCCAACGCGGTGATCCAGACCTCCACGCAAACGAAAAAACTCTATCTGACCGACACGCTCGCGCTCGACCGTGTCAACCCGGCCGCAGCGCCTGTCGATGCGACCACCGCCAGCACGGCCGTTCTCTCCACCAGCGGAGGCTCATCCACCATCGCGGTCTCCAGTGCGGCCGCTACGTCCAACTCCGCTCAAACCGCGACCACCCACACTTTCAGCTATAACTCCGGCGTCGCGGCCAGCAACCGGATCCTGATCGTGGGTGTTTCCTATCGAAACAACAACAGCCAGACGATATCCTCCGTGACCTATGGCGGCCAGGCAATGACCCTTGTGGGATCCAATACAGTTGCTGTTAGCACGCCGGATGGCGCGACCTATATCTACCGGCTGGTCAACCCGCCGACAGGCGCGAACAATGTTGTTGTCAACTGGAGCGCCGCACTTGTCCAAGGCTCTGTGGTCGGTGCGATTACCTACTCAGGAGTCGATCAAACCACCCCCACCGGCACCTTCGCGTCCGCAAACTCGGGCACCGGTACCAGCACCGCGCCCGCGGTCACGGTGACTTCTGCGGTCGGGCGCGTGGTTTTCGGGCTTGCAGGTGGTCGGACAACAACGGCCTACACTCTGGCGGGCTCCGGCGGTACTTCATTGTGGTCGGTGATGCCATTTTCCAACCAGACCGCGGGAGCCGCGCAGTCCAAAGCGGGTGCCGCTACCAACACCACGCTATCGTGGACAGGCACCAACGACGAATGGACGGCGGTGGGTGTTTCTCTGATTCCCGCGTCGGGAGCGGGCAATCCTACGACCAGTTTCACCCAGACTCCGACGTTTGCGACGGCATTCACGATGCCTGCCGGTGCTTTGCCCACGGCCGGTGTTTATTACACCGTTTCCAGCGGGACGATGCCAGCCAGCCCGATTGTCACGGCAGTATTGAAAAAAGGTGCCACCACCATCGCCACCAGCAGTTCTGCATCGGCGAGCGGAGGTTTGCTTTCCTTCACATTCCCCGCCTTGGCGAGTGCCGCGAATTTCGCGGTGGGGGATGCCGCGACGCTGGACATCACCACCGCGCAATCCGGAGTGACCTTCACCGTCGATTATGACAGCAGTACGAAACCCTCCGTGATCAACCTGCCGACCACCACGGTCATCGCGATCAACAGCTTCGGTCTCTATGACGCTGCCTATCCGGGTGGCAGTCCGGTCACGACCATGACCAACGGCCAGCGCGTCTATGCCCGCGCCGTGGCGAGCGACCCGTTCGGTGGCTACGACATTACCAGCCTTGATCTAACGATCACGGATCCTTCCGCCGGAACCAGCACGGTCAACCTCACCACCACGATGGCCAGCACCGCGAGCACCAAGACCTTCGAATACTCGTGGCTCGCCGGTCCGGCCGATGGCGGATACACGGTCCAAGCCAAGGCCAATGAAGGCAGCGAAGGCATCAACGCGACATCCACCGTGCCGCTGCAGGTCATGTCCCTCGACCTCGGCACGCCGAGTACCACCACCTTCACCGACTCCAGTGGAAACACGGTGCCGAGCTACACCACCACCGGACCGGTCTATGTTCAGGTCGTCGATCGCGACCAGAACACGAACATTGCCGTTGTCGAAACCGTTACCGTCGTTGTCACCACCAGCAATGGTGACCGCATGACCGTCACGCTCACGGAAACCGGAGCTAACACCGGGATTTTCCGCAGCGCCGCCATCACAACGAGCGTTACCACCGTCGTGCAAAACGACACCACGCTCAACGTTGTCGCCGGAGCCACGCTCGCGGCGAATTATGTGGATCCGACCGACCCCGCCGATACCTCCAGCGCCTCGGCCTACATCGCCGCTCCTCCGGCTACGGCGGTGGCCAGCGTGTTCAAGAGCTTGATTTCACCCACCAGTGGCAAGGCGCTGGTGGGAGGAACGGTTTCCTATAACATCACCGTCACCAATCCTGGCTCCCTCACTCTTGCCACCGTTGGTCTATCAGACACTTTTCCGGCTGCGAACCTTCAGTTTGCCAGTGCCAGCATTGCTCCGACCACCACGGGCAGCGGCACCTTGAGTTGGACGAATGTCGGTCCTTTGACAGCCGGCCAGAGTGTTTCCATTACCGTCAATTTCACCGCGCTTGCGGCCGGTGCCACGGTGACGAATTCCGCATCGGTTAGCGGCACGGCCACCGCCGGTCCCTCCAGCGTGAACGTGGCGATCGAGAAGCCCGGTGTCACCGTGACGAAAACATTGCTCACTCCCGCATCCGGTCCGGTTTACATCGGCGATACGATCGTCTGGCGCATTGTCGTCCTGAACTCCGGCAGCACCAGCCTCACCACGGTTCCGCTTTCCGACAACTTCAGCGGCGGTGCTCTTACTTATGTTTCTTCCACCACCGCCGCCCCGGATTCGGTGGGCACCGGATCCTTGCTTTGGAACAACATCGGTCCGATCTCCGCGACGACGTCAAAGACCTTCGATGTCACCATGACAGTCAAGGGAACCTCCAATCCCACGACCAACACGGCGGATGTTTCGTACGCCGTCGATGCGAGTGGAAATTCGGTGTCGCCGTCGGTTAGTTCCGCCAGCGTCCAGACCATCGGTGGCTCCATCGGCACCACCATCTTCAAGGACATGAACAACAACGGTGTCTTCGACAGCGGGGAAGGGGTGCAGAACGTCTATGTCTATTCGGATACGAACGGCAATGGAACCCGTGAGGTGGGCGAGCCGTTCGGAATCACCGACTATTACGGTGCTTACTCGATCTATAACCTGCCCGTCGCGGTCGGAGGCACCACTTATAACATCAAGGTGGACACCACCACGCTGCCAGCCGGTTTGACGACGGTGGTGGTCGATCCGGATGCGACGAAAAATGGCCAGACCTCCATCACCCTCACCCGTGCGGCTCTGAACAACACGACCGCCAACTTCGGCTATCGCGGCACTGCATCCGTTAGCGATACGGTTTGGCTCGACGTCAATGGTGACGGGGTGTTGGATGCGACCGAGCGCAGGATTTCCGGAGTCAAAGTTTTCGTGGACCAGAATAATAACGGCACCGTCGACGCGAACGAGCCGTTTGCCGTGACCGATTCGAATGGAAATTACCTCATCTCGAATCTGCCCGACTACACTTGGACCGTCGCGGTTGATACCACGACGCTGCCTGCGGGAGTTTCTCCGACGTATGACCTCAACGGCATCGCCACGGCTAACAAAACGAGCGTCATTCTCACGCCAGGCCAGGCCCGCACGGATGTCGATTTCGGCTATGTCGGCGGCGCCTCCATCGGCACCACCATCTACAACGATCTCAATGGCGATGGCGTGAAAGCCACCACCGATCCGGGACTTGCCGGCGTGAAGGTTTTCATCGACCTCAACGCGGACGGCATCCGCCAAGCCAACGAGCAGTTTGCCACTGCCGACGCGAGCGGCACCTATCTGATCAGCGGCCTCACGGCTGGCACCTACACCGTGGTCGTGGATACCACCACGCTGCCAGCCGGCGTGACGGTCAAGGGAGATCCGGACGCGACGAAAGACGGGAAAACCACCGTCACTCTCACTTCTGCGCAAGCTCTCATCACAGCGAACTTCGGCTATCAAGGCAATGCCAGCGTCGGTGATCGTGTTTGGAACGATCTCAATGGCGATGGCGTGCAGGGGACGACCGAACCCGCGATCAGCGGTGTGAAACTCTTCATCGATCTGAACGCAAACGGCAGCCGCGATTCTAACGAACCATTCGCCACCACGGATGCTTCCGGAAACTATGCCATCACCGGACTCGCCGCCGGCTCCTACACCGTCGCGGTGGACACGACCACGCTTCCGGCCGGTGTGACCCAGACGGGCGATCCGGATGCAACGGTGAACAACAAGACATCTGTTACCCTCGCCTCAGGTCAAACTATCACGACCGCCGACTTCGGCTATCAAGGCAATGCCAGCGTCGGAGATTATATTTGGAATGATGCGAACGGTGATGGCGTGCAGGATACCACCGAGCAGCCGATTGCCGGAGTGAAGGTTTTCGTCGATCTCAATGCGAACGGCATTCGCGATGCGAACGAGCCATTCGCCACCACGAACGCATCCGGTGTCTACAACATCACGGGCCTCACACCTGGCACTTATACAGTTGCAGTAGATACAACCACATTGCCATCCGGCACCAGCAATACCGGTGATCCGGACGCGACCAAGGATGGCAAAACCACGGTCACCCTCGCGGCCGGTGTTCCTAATACGACTACCGATTTCGGCTATCAGGGCACGGCTGCCATCAGCGCTGTTGTCTTCCTGGATCGCAATGCCAGCGGTGTCCAGAATCCCGGCGAGCCGGGTATTCCGAGCGTCACCGTCTTCCTTGACTTGAATGGCGACGGCACACGCCAGAGCAATGAACAGCAAGCCACGACAAATGCCATCGGAGCCTATGGTTTCAGCGGACTCACGCCCGGCAACTACAGCGTGGTCGTCGTAAGCGCCACGCTTCCAACAGGTGTTACGCAAACCGCCGATGCCGACGTGACGAAGGATAACAAGACAACCGTCACCCTCACAGCCGGCACCACGAACACCACACCGAACTTCGGCTATCAGGGCAACGCCAGCGTCGGTGACTATGTGTGGATCGATGCCAACGGCAACGGTGCCCAGGACGCCACGGAAATCCCGCTCGCAGGAGTGGTGGTTTATATGGATCTCAACGGCAATGGCACCCGCGATAGCAGCGAACCGTTTGCTACCACAAATGCCTCCGGAGTTTACACCATCAACGGTCTCACTCCCGGCACCGCCACGGTCGCCGTCGATGCTTCCACGTTGCCGGCGGGTTCCACCAATACCGGAGATCCGGATGCCACCAAGGATGGCCGTACCTCGGTCACGCTCGTTTCCGGGCAATCGCTAACAACGGCCGACTTCGGTTATCAAGGCAGCGGTTCCATCGGCACCACCATCTGGAACGACCTCAACGGAGATGGAATCCAGAACGCAACCGATCTCCCGCTCGCAGGGGTGAAAGTGTTCATTGATTTGAACAACGACGGAATCCGCCAAGTCACCGACCCGGTCGCCACGACCAACGCATCCGGCATCTATGCCCTCACCGGATTGCCCGCTGGTACCTATCACATCGCCGTGGACGGCAGCACGCTTCCCGCCGGTGTCACCAGCACCGGAGATCCGGATGCCACGAAGGACGGCAAAACCGACGTGGTTCTGACAGCCGGTCAAAACAACACGACCACGAACTTCGGCTATCAAGGGAACGCCTCCCTCGGCACCACCATCTGGCTGGATCAAAATGGCGATGGCGCCAAGGGCGGCACTGAACCGGCGCTTGCAGGAGTCAAAGTCTTCATCGACCGCAATGGCAACGGCACCCGCGATGCGAACGAGCCGTTCGCCACCACCAATGCCTCGGGAATTTATACCATCAGCGGTCTCGCTCCCGGCACCTATCAAGTCGTGGTTGACTCCACCACCTTGCCGACAGGCGTCAACAACACCGGCGATCCGGATGCCACGAAAGATGGAAAAACCTCCGTCCCCCTCGTCGCCGCCCAGAACCTGACGACCGCGAACTTCGGCTATCAAGGCAATGCTCCGGTCACCGGCCATCTCTACATCGACACCAACGGCAGCGGCACCCAGGATGGCGTTGAACCGAATCTTGCCAACGTCGATGTCCTGATCACGGACAGCCTTGGCAATACGCTAACAGTCGCCACCGACTCCAGCGGGAATTGGTCCGCCAACGTTATTCCCGGCAGCACGACCGCCAACGTCCAGGAAAGTGATCCGCAATACCCGACCGGCTACAACCAAACGGAAGGCAACGATCCCACCACGTTCACCGCGATTGCCAGCACCAGCACGAATGGCGGCACCGATGGCTATTATCTCCCCGCCACCGTCACCGGTCATCTCTACGTCGATACCAACGGAAACGGCACTCAGGACAGTGGTGAGCCGGATCTGGCAGGAGTGGATCTCCTAATCACCGCTTCCACAGGTGGGACGCAAACCGTCACGACCAACGCAAGTGGCAATTGGACCGCAAGCGTTCCACCGGGAGCCACCACGGCGAATGTTCAGGAAAGCGATCCGCAATATCCGACCGGCTACACCCAGACCGAAGGAAACGACCCGACCACCTTCACCGCGGTTGCAGGTGTTAGTGCCAACGGCGGCACGGATGGCTATTTCCTCCCCAGCTCTATCAGTGGTTTCGTCCTTGTCGATACCAATAACGACAACACCGGCGATGCACCTCTCAGCGGCGTGATCCTCACGCTTGTGGACTCCAGCGGCGCCCCGATCCTCAATGCAGGAAATCCGGTCACCGCGACCACCGCTCTCAATGGAAGTTACAGCTTTGGCAATCTTCCTCCCGGCACCTACGGCGTCGTCGAGGCCCAGCCATCCGGTTATAACAGCGTCTCCGACAAGGATGGCGGAAACCCGAATGAAATCCGCCCGATCGCGGTGCTCGCAGGAGTTCCGAACACCGGCAACAACTTCATTGAAGAGCAGCCAGGTTCCATTTCGGGCGCCGTCTTCAAGGACACCGACGGCGACGGAGATGCGGACGCGCCTTTGGCGAATGTCACCCTCCATCTGCTGGACGGCCTGGGCCAACCGGTCCTCGATGGCTCCAATCAACCGCTTGTCGCTCTCAGCGCCGCCAACGGCAGTTATAGCTTCGGCAACCTTCCTCCGGGCAACTACTGCGTGGTTCAGGATCAGCCGACCAATTATAACAGCGTCAGCGATACCGACGGTGCGAACAACAATGTCATCGGCAACGAAACGCCGATCACCGTCAGCGCAGGAAACAACAACGGAGGCAACAACTTCATCGAGATCGAGCTCGGCGTCATCAGCGGCTACGTTTTGTTGGACACCGACAACAACGGCAGCGGTGATGCCCCGCTTCCCGGTGTGGTCGTGAATCTCCTCAATGGCTCCGGCAATCTGGTGCTCGATGGCAACGGCGCTCCGATCCAGGTTGCCAGCGGTGCGGGCGGATTTTACAGCTTCACCCTCGTTCCGGTTGGCACCTATCGTGTCTCGCAAAACCAACCGTCCGGCTACGGCAGCGTCAGCGACGTGGATGGTGCTAACAACAACGTCATCGGTGATGAAACGCCGATCCTCATGACCCCCGGCCTGGTGGTGGTTGATAAGAATTTCGTCGAGATCCGGCTCGGTTCCATCAGCGGCTACGTTTACGTCGATGCCTCGCCGCTTGCCGGGGTTACTCTGACCTTGCTCGACGGCTCGGGAAATCCTGTCGATGGCGATCCAAACCTTCCCGGTGTCCAGTTGGTCACTACCGTCACTGATTCCACCGGCTTCTATCGCTTCACCGGCTTAATGCCCGGCACCTATCAGGTCGCGCAGACACAGCCGTTCGGCTATAACAGCTTTGGCGATGCGGACGGCGGAAACCTCGATATCATCGGTGATGTCACCGTCATTACCGTCCTGCCAGGTCTGGAGAATGGCGACAATGACTTCATCGAAACCCCCGACACCTGCCCCGACACTTGGGCCGAGTGGAAATTCCAACACCCGGGCGAGCAGGCCGGTGGCAATCCGGATGCGGACGCCTATGACAACCTCAACGAATTCTCCTTCGCCATGCCACCCGGTAGCGGAGCGGGGAATGCCTGGACCATCCAGCCTTCCCTATTGAATGTCGGCACGATCGAAGGCGTCTTCCTCCGTCCGAAAGGCGCGATTCAGAACGTGACCTACACGCTTCAATACGCCGCCGTTCCGGGCAATCCTACCGTCTGGCAATCCATCCTGATCACTCCGGCACTCATCACCACCGCCGACAACGGCGACTGCACCGAGACGGTCACCATCCACGGGCTCGAAACTCTAACTGGCCTGATCGGCGGTAACGGAGTTGTCCGCATCAAGGCCGAGCTCGACGAGGAAAACGACTCGGTCATCGACCACACTTCCTGCACCGAAGTCGAAGGTTGGAAAGTCACCGGATTCGAACTCTGCTGCCGTACCTACAGCAGTCCGTTCCTGCGCGAGACCGAATTCACTGGCACCATTTCGGGAGTGAACGGCCAGACGCTCGACCTCTCCGTCAGTGCTGGCACCCAGGATCTGAGCTCTCTCCTTTTCGGAGGGGCCTACTATGTCGAGGTAGCTTCCGGCGAAAACGAAGGTCAGCGCTTCGACGTGGTTTCCGCCACCGCTGATAGCCTGACTCTCGCCACGGACAGCAACCTGTTCGAGAACGCGGCACCTTACAATACTCTATCAGGCGCGCTTCCCGCGACTCTCGCCGGAGACACCATCGTCCTCCGCCGCCATTGGACGCTCGGCGAACTCTTCCCCGCGGATGGTTTCGGCGCGACCGACGATCCGGCGACCGCCGATCAGGTCCAGCTCTTCACCGACGGTCAATGGACGATCTACTGGCTCTATGACGACGGAGTTTCGGCCCACCGCTGGGTGAAAACGGGTGACAACACCTATGCCGACCAAGCGTCTGCAGTGATTCCGCCCGGCCAGGGATTGTTCTTCAATAACCGCACGTCTGTCAGTTCCATCCTCGCTTATGGCGAAGTCCGGAACAACGATTTCGTCCGTCCGCTGGCCGTTGGCTCGAACCTCGTCGGCAGCGGCTATCCGCTGGATCAATCCGCCGCCGGACGCGCCATGAACATCGCGGGAGGCTTCTTCGGATCGCGAGACATCGCCACTGCGGACACCTTCTATCTCTGGAGGGCTGACTCCACAGTCGGTGCCACCGGCTATGATAGCTATTTCCTCAACAACAACGCGCCGCGTGTCCCGACTGTGATCAAGTGGGCGAAAATCGGCGATGCCACCCTGCTTTCGAGGGATGCTGAAATCCTGCTGCAAGGCAACCGCAGTGTTTTCATTCGATCGAAAAACGGCATCAACGGCTATATGACCCCGAAACCTTGGACCCCTTGAGGCCGCCGTATTAATTAAGTTGTCTTAATAGTCGATTCTTCCTTTATTTTCTGAAGGTTCTCGGCTAAATCCACTCGCAAGTCACCCCCGACCCACGGTTTGAATTCCATGAAATTTCCCCTCGCCAAGCTTTGTAGCCTCATTTTCCTCCTCGGGGCGGCGACGGCATATTCCCAAACGCTCAATTGGGCGAGTTTGACCGAGAGTGATATCGTAAACAGCCACGGAGATCCGTTGGACAATACTTATCTGTTCGAGCTCGGTGCGTTTACGGACGGCTTTGTTCCCGATGAAACGAATGTCGGGAGTTGGGAGACCGAATGGCATGTGTTCGACACGGCAGTTTATTCCTATAATCCCGTTGATCTCGGCTACTTCACTGGGACGCAGGACGTGCAGAGTGTTTCCGGCTACACGAGCATGTTCCAAGGCCTCAAGGCGTATCTGTGGATTCACAACACCACCGATACCGAACACTTCCTCGCCAGCACTAGCAGCGACATATGGAAATTCCCCACGCTGCAACCGGGCTGTTGTCCGAATGGCGAAGGGCCCACGTGGTCGGTGAGCAATCTCAACAGTGACAATCCAATCTGGGGCGGCCAGTCAGGCCATGAGGGGACGGGCGAACATTCCGTTTCCGGGCCTTTCGAAATCCAGACCTACGTGGTCCCCGAAACCGGATCTTCGCTGCTCGCATTACTCGGCATCGGGTTTGCAGTTTCCCGTCGGCGCAGGAACGAGCGCTGAGGTCCGCCGGAAAAAATCCCGCAGCGATGCGGACAAACGGTCCATCCCATGAGAGCCTCCCGCCTGTGGAAATACCTGCTGATCGTGGTTCCTTGGCTGGCCATCGCAGTGCATGCGGAAACGATCAACTGGTATTGCACCTCGAACAAGGTGAACCAGACCAGCGCCGGTTTGAATATGGGAGCCACTTTCGATTTCCAACTCGGAGTCTTCTCCGGTGGCTTCATTCCCACCACAGGAAACATGAACCTGTGGACCACTTACTGGGTGTCCGCCCAATCGGGTTCCTACAATCCGGGCAGCAAGTCCTTCAGCTCGACTTTTACTTTAGCGGGAAACACGACGCCTTTCACGATTGGCGCGAAAGCCTATGTTTGGGGGCGATCCACTGCCTCGACCTCCGACGAGTGGATTCTTTTTCGAAAATCCGACTGGACCTGGCCCAATGCCAGTTCGGACCCTGCGAACTTCTATTTGTGGAACGCCGCCTCGGCAGATCAAGTCATCCTCGGCACGATCAACTCCACCGGAACTCCGTTTCTGATGAAATCCGAAGCCGTATCCTCCTACGCCCAATGGAGAGATTCCCAGTTGGCAGGGGAAATGCTGATCGCGCCGAATGATGACCCCGATCATGATGGCTCCCCGAATCTTCTCGAATTCATTTTCGGCACCTCTCCCACCCAATCGGGTGCTCCCACTCTTACGCCGACCTCGTTCGTGGACGTTTCCGGCCAGATATACCTGCAAATTTCCATTCCTCGCTTGCGTAATCGGCTGGCAACCGTGTCTGTCGAGGTATCGAGCAACCTGGTGAACTGGAACTCGGGCAACTCTTACACTGTTGAACTATCGAACACGCCGGAAGTCATAGTGGTCAGAGACCTCGTGCCGAGTGGCCCCGGACTGCCGAAGCGGTTCATGCGGGCGCGGGCCGTGTTGTCGCCGTGAATTTCCGCTACCGATTACTCATTCTGTTTTGCCTCGTCGGGCTCTTGATTAACGTCGTGCTCGCCTGGTGGAAATTCGCCGATCCCGGAGCAGGGATCGCGGGCTGCGGCGGAGCGGACGATTGCGCCGGAATCTTTTCATCCCGCTGGTCGCAGGTTTTCCGCATCCCCGTCGCGGCTTTGGGAGTCCTCCTCTATATCGCGCTTTATGCTTCGTTGCTTTGGGAAAGGCCACGCTTCGCGGCGATTTGTTATGGCTGCATCGTCGGTGCGGCCGTCTGGTTGTTCTTCGTGCAGGTGGTGATCCTCGGCCATTTCTGCCCGTGGTGCATGGCCGCGCATGGAGTCGGCCTTGTCGTCGTGGTGTTGGGCCTGTCGTTCCATCGTTGGGATGAATCGTTCATGGTCGGCTTACTGACGGGTATTTTCACCTCGTTCGGCCTTGCGCTGGGCCAACTTTACGGACCGGCTCCCGCGACCCATCGCGTCGACGGCATCCCGGAACCGGTTAATTCCGTGTCGCTGCCCGAAGACATCCACGCATTCGGAACCGGGCGGAAGGTCTCCTTCAACGACGGGAAAAAAATCTACGACTGCGATTCCATGCCCCGCATCGGATCGGCGGATGCCGAGCATGTTCTGGTGGAATATTTCGATTTCCAATGCCCGGCCTGCCACAAAATGCGGCTATATCTATCCGCTTTGGTGGACAAGCACCCGAAGGACGTCTGCGTGCTGATGCTGCCTGTTCCGCTCGACCATGGCTGCAATCCCGCGCTGCCGGAATCCGAGCCCGGCCATCCCGGCAGTTGTGATCTCACCCGGATCGCTCTCGGCGTCTGGCGGATCCGGCCGGACGCCTATCCGCTCATCCACCAGCAGTTCATGTCGGATCCTCCCATGGACCGCGCCACCGCGCTTGCCTTCGCCCACGTCCAGGTGGACCGCTTCAAGCTCGCCGCCGCCATGGGAGATCCTTGGATCGACCGCCTCGTCAAAGCCAACATCGATGACTGGGTGACATTCGCCGGTGATTCAAAAACCCTCCCGCAGCTCCTCATTACCGGCAAGAGGATCCTCCACGGCATCCCCTCCGGCCAAGCCGAGTTCATCCGCGTGATGGAACAGGAACTCGGGCTCTAACATGTTCGGTGTCGCACCAGGATCGTCACCTGTCACGATCCTAACAGACGCTTCCTCGTCTCTTCATCCACCGGCTCGCACAACCGGTAGCCGTCGCCTTGACTCGGAATCGTCATCAGCAACGCGTCGCGTTCGTAAGGGGAGGGGAAATCCAGTCCGATCAACGCCCGCCCGATCCGTTCACCGGATTGGCGGTAGTTGAAATAACAGAGACTCGCGTTGCCCCGGATCCGCTGGCCGAGGAAATCGTGCAGTGCTCCCGGCCGCTCGTAGAAATCCAGCCGCAGGAACGCCGCGTTGGCTAACAAATCCCCGCGCAGCGGAATCGCCCGGAAGGCGACATCGACAGCGCCGGTGAGGTCCTGCCACGCGAAGCCGTTCGCATCGAGTTTCTCCGGCAGCGCGTCCAGCACCGCCGGATCATCCGCGTGGATCGTGAACACCGGCCACGCCTCGTCTTCGGAAGTTTTTCCATATTGGAAATCCGCGATGTCGAGCCCTTCGAAACAGGTGTCCAACAGTTTGAGCATCGTTCCAGCCCGTTCCGGGATGCGGACCCGCAGCGTGCGGCTGGTCTTCGTCCCCGATCCCACCGATTGCGCGATGAGTCCGAGCTGGAGGAAATCGATGTTCGCGCCGCACAGCACCACCAGGATGCGTTTGCCGGCGAGGGCTTCGCGGTTATTCAACACCGCTGCCAATCCCATCGCACCGGACGGTTCCGAGATGCAGCGCAGGCCTTCCCAAAGCGTGCGGATCGCGTCGCTGACTTCCGCGTTGGTTACCGTTTCCACTCGGTCCATGGTGTTCTGGCAGATTTGAAACGGCAGTTCGCCCGCTTTTCTAACGGCCGTTCCGTCGCAGAACAAATCCACGCTCTCCAGAGCCACCGGTTTCCCCGCCGCCAGCGCGGCTTTCATCGATGCCTGCCCGACTCCTTCGACACCGACGATCTCAATGTCCGGCCAGTAGGTTTTCAACCATGTCGAAACACCCGCCGCCATGCCGCCACCGCCGATCTGCAGATACGCCGCGTCGAACGGGCCGTGGCCTGATAGGACCACCTCGTCCGCCATCGTCCCTTGCCCGGCCATCACTTTCAAATCGTCATACGCATGGATATACACCGCGCCGCTCGCCGTTTCGTCCGCCCGCGCCGCGGAAACCGCTTCGTCGTAGCTGTCGCCGGTTAGGTGGATTTCCACGAACTCGCCGCCGTGATGCAGCACCGCGTTCTGCTTCACCTTCGGCGTCGAGCGCGGCATGTAGACCCGCGCCTTGATGCCCAGCGTGCGGGCTGCGAGCGCGACGCCCTGCGCGTGGTTTCCGGCCGATGCCGTCACCACCCCGCGCCTTGCTTCGGCAGGGGAGAGCACCGCCATCCGGTTGCAGGCACCGCGCCATTTGTAGGCCTTCACCGGCGAGAGATCCTCGCGTTTCACCCAAATCTCCGGCCCCGGTCCCGGCAGATTCAGCCGTTCCAACGGCGTCGCCTGCCCGAAGCGGTAAACCCGCTCCCGGGCAAACAGGATTTCCTGGCGCAATTGCCGGTCCAGCGGCAGCTCCTCGCGATTCATGGCCGAGCTTTGCCCGGGACCGCCGGTTCGCGCAAGACCCGTAAATCCCATCAGTCGCACGGGGATTACCCTACAGCCGATCCGTCGTTTCCCCTACCGTAATTTAACTTGTGCCACTCCGGCCGACTGCTTCAATCCAGACGCTTCCACGATGACCCTCCGCAAATCCCTCACCGTCATCGCGATCATCTGGGTCATCGCGATCTCAAGCGCGCATGTGGTGCTGAACCTGCCGAACTTGTTCGCGAAGGAGAAGATGAAGATCGGTTTCCTCCCGGTGACGTGCCATCTCACCTGTCCGGTCACCGATTTCATCAATCGCCAATCCCAAGGCGGCGGCTTTTACGAGCCTGTCAAATTCAGCGGTTGGCCCGAGCTCAAGGAGGCCTTTCTTAGCAAGAAAACCCGTGCGACATTCATTCTCGCGCCGATGGCCATCGCCCTCCGCGAGCAGGGAATCAAAATCAAGATCGTCTATCTGGGCCACCGCGATGGTACCGCTCTCATGGTGCATAAGGACTCGAACATCCATTCCATCACCGACCTCCGCGGCAAGACCGTTGCCGTTCCTAACCGTTTTTCAAACCAGCGCCTGCTCATCTTCCGCGCCCTCAACGACGCCGGCATGAGCATCGCGGACATCAACATGGTCGAAATGCCACCGCCGGACATGCCCGCGGCGCTCTACTCGAAATCCGTCGATGCCGTCACCAGCGGCGAGCCGTTCATGGGCCAGTGCGAGCTCGATGGCTATGGCCGCGTGCTTTATCTAACCAAGGACATCTGGCCGAATTTCATCTCCTGCGTGCTCGCCGTCCACGAGGACGAGATCCGCGATCATCCGGAGCTCGTCCAGAAGCTCGTCAGCGGCATTGCCGACAGCGGGATGTGGCTGGAACAGAACATGGACAACCGCATGGCCGCCGCCCAGTTCGTCTCGAAGCAGTATTACAACCAGAATCCGCGTCTGCTGGAATTTGTCCTTAGCAAGCCGCCGGACCGGGTGAAATACAACAACCTCTCGCTCCAGCGGGACAACTTCGAGGAAATCGCCAAACTCGGCAAGCAATCCGGCATCCTCAAGGGCAGCGTTTCCTTCGATGACTACGTGGACACCCGCTTCAGCGAGGCGGTGGAAAAAACCAAGAAGGCCTACCCTTACTCGGCGAAGCAGGCGATGACGGATCTGAACGCGAAATGAAGAACATCCACCTGCCCATCATTGTCGCCGTGCTTTTCCTCAGTGGCTGGCACGCGGTTGTTAGAATGTCGGGAAGTGACATTTTCCCCACGCCATGGGAGGTCGTGCTGGGTCTTGCGGAACTGATCCAGAAAGGCGTGCTGCTGAAATACATTGTCGCCTCACTGTTCCGCGTCACCTGGGGCTTCCTGCTGGCCATCCTCATCGGTGTGCCCTTCGGGCTGTTGCTAGGCTGGTACCGGCCGCTCGCCGCCGCCTTCAATCCGATGATCCAGATCTTCCGGCCCATCTCGCCGATCGCCTGGATCCCGGTGGCCATCCTTTGGTTCGGAATTACCGACGTCTCGCCGATTTTCCTCATCTTCCTCGCCAGCGTTTTCCCCATCACCGTCTCGTCGATGGCCGCCGTGCAAAACATGCAGCCGGTTTATGTCCGTGCTGCCAGAAACTTCGGACTCAACAACCGGCAGTTGTTCCAGAAGGTCATCTTCCCCGCCTGCCTGCCGCAGATTCTAACGGGCCTGCGGATCGCCCTCGGCATCGCCTGGCTCGTCGTCGTCGCCGCGGAGATGATCGCTGTGAACTCCGGTCTCGGCTATCTCATCATCGACGCCCGCAATGCTGGCAAGCGTTACGACCTCGTCGTCGCAGGCATGGTCATGATCGGTCTCATCGGCCTCATTCTGGACATCGCTGTCCGTCGTTTGGAAAAATTCGACGAGGTCCGTTGGGGCTATGCTAACAAAGACTAACTGTGACCACCATAAATGATGAACCTGCCATCCGGGTGAGAAACCTTTGGATGACCTTCCCCGGCAAGACAAAAGACAAGCCCGTCCACGTGCTGGAAAACGTCGAGCTCGACGTCAGGCGCGGCGAGTTCGTCTGTATCGTCGGTCCGTCCGGTTGCGGGAAATCCACCCTGCTCAACATCATCGGCGGTTTCCTCAAGCAAAGTTCCGGCGAGGTCCTTGTTGAGGGGAAACCCGTCACCGGGCCCGATCCCAAGCGCATCTTCGTCTTCCAGGAAAACGGCGTCTTCCCGTGGCTCAACGTCGAGGAAAACGTTGGCTTCGGCTTGTTGGGGAAATCCGATAGCGAGTGCCGGGAGATCGTCAGTCACTACATCGACATGGTCGGACTGACCGGTTTCGACAAATCCTACCCGCGCGAGCTTTCCGGCGGCATGCGCCAGCGCGTCGAGATCGCCCGCGCCCTCGCCTCGTCGCCCGACATCATCTACATGGACGAGCCGTTCGGCGCGCTCGATTTCATCACCCGCCTCAAGATGCGCGCCGATCTCGTTAGAATCTGGCGCGAGGAAAAGAAGACCATTCTCTTCGTCACTCACGACATCGAGGAAGCCGTCCAGCTCTCCGACACCGTGCTCGTCATGAGCCAGCGCCCGGCCACCGTCAGCCTCCGCCAGACCATCGACCTGCCGCGCCCGCGCGACCTCGACTCCCGCGGCTACCTCGATGCTCGGGACAAGATCTTCCGCGAAATGGGCATGAGCCTCAAGGTGGGCGAGTGAGGGAACGAATCGAGACTCGTTCGGAACTCACCCGTAAAAAGTTTGGCATGAGGGCGCGAAAGTGATGCGGGCTCTGACCTGTTGACGCCGCCACCACTTCATTCCCTTTTTTTGCGTTTTCTTGCGCCTCCTTGCGGATGAAACTCTTCGAGCCTTTCGATGCTTCAACCCACTTGAATCGATTTTCTCGACCCGACTCCGTCGCGTTGCTAGCCTGTCTCCCTCATGGAAACTCCACCTTCCCACCCGAACGATCCCCTCCACGGCGTCACTTTGGAAACGGTGCTGCGGGCGGTGGTCGACACGCACGGCTGGGAGCGCATGGCGGATCAAATCCCGATCCGCTGTTTCATGTTCGATCCCACCATCAAGTCCAGCCTTACCTTCCTCCGCAAAAATCCGTGGGCGCGCAAAAAGCTGGAAGACTGGTACGTTTACGACATCACCCGCGGCTGGATAGACGGAGGGAAATGACCGAACTCCACTCGCGATGAGGATTTAGGCGGCAGGGGATTGGTAAAGATCTCCTCTTAGCCAGCCCCAAGCCCCTCAATCCCAGCCCCTCAATCCAGTCACCCAATCTCATCCTGCAACTGCGCGAGAAACTCCCGCAGAAACACCGTCCGCTGCGCCGCCTCTTTCCTTCCCGCGTCCGTCTGCATCGTTCCTTCCAGCGTGAGCAGCTTGCAGTAGAGGTGATCCAGCGTGTAAACCGAATCATCCGCCTGCCGCGAAACACAGAACGGATCCTCCGGCTGATAGAATTCTCGCTTCATCTCCGCGCCCAGCATCAGCGTGCGGGCCAGACCCACCGCGCCCAGCGCGTCCAGCCGGTCGGCATCCTGTATAACCTTCGCCTCCAAGGACCGCGGCGCGATCCCTGCGGAAAAACTGTGTGCCTCGATCGCATGCCCGATTTCCTCCAGCTTGCCGAACGGCCATGCGTGCTCCTCCAGCCACGCCACCGCCTGCCGCGCCGCGAGCACCGACGCCTGCTTGCGGTCGGGCGATGACTTCGGGACGATCACGCAATCGTGCAGCCACGCCGCCGGCATCACGACCTGCCAATCCGCTCCTTCCACCGCCGCGAGACGCCTTGCATTCGTCACCACCCGCCGGATGTGTTCCAAGTCATGTGCCGCATCGGATACCGTGTGTTTCTCCAGCAATTCAAGAAAGAGCGGGGACCAGGTGGCGTCGGGATCGGGCATGGCGGGATGGAAGAGGGGATTCGGATTTTACCAATCCCAAAATCCGGAAATTCACGCTTTCCGTATCACCCGCTTCAGCGTTGTAGGAATTTTGCCCGACACGAAAATAGGCAATTCCCAATCATGTGTAATCCAAAAGCGGGGCTACTATGGTGATGTGAAAACGACCTATTACGAAACCAAAGCAAAAATCGTCGCCCTCGCCACCGGCTACTATGAAGGCGATGAGGACACCCGCGCCAGCCTGCGGAAAAGGGCCGACTTCTTTCCCGTTTCCCGCGCCGATGACGACTGCTCGGCGCTTCGCTCGATGGTCATCCGCATCCACGGCGAAATTTTCCTGGTTGAAGATACAAGGGGCGGGGAAACCGGTGTGTTTTCCCTATTGCTCCCTGTCATGTAAGTCCCGGTGAAGGGACGATCCGGCTCCGTGGGTTGTTGGTTTCCCACGGAGCTTTTTTGTGTCCCGCCATGGGGGTTATTGATGGCGATGTTGTGTCCATAGGATCGCGTTGGTGAATGCCAGGCCGAATCGCTGGCCTACCAGATCGGAATCATATCCGTATCCGTCGATGGATCCGCTGGCTAGCTCTCGGATCAGCCCTGACACCTGCCGGAACTGATCAATCGTCATCTTCGGAACCTTATCCGGCGGCTTCACCATCCCAAGAGTCGCCGTAGCCGCATCAATCGAATCAGCGCACCCGGTGAAGGTGGCTCGGATGTTTTCGGGCACTGTAAATGTGCCGGCTGACACTCCGCTGTCACGACGTGCCTTCAAATAGGCGGGTTCGGCGGCTTGATAGTCCGTGCAGGCCTTCACAAGCGCATCGATGGCCGGCTGATAGCGCGGATCCAGACCCACATCCCGGAAGGCGGAACTTAAAGAAGGCGTCTTCAACTCCTGCCCGGCGACGATGCGTTCGGGATCTGTTATCCCGTTTACGGCGGCGACGAATCCCGAGAAACGCTCATGTCCATAGGCCGCTGCGGCAATGGCTCGGAGATTCATTCCCGGCTCGACGATCACCGACTGAGAGGAAGGACGCGCGACTGTCGCAGCCACGGGCAATGGCGGAGTTACCGTAACCGGTGAAGGTGCGCGGCGGCATCCCGTGAACGTCAGGATGGCGAGGGCGGTTGGTATCAGAAATCGCATGGTCTTGCCGGTTGAGGCTAACATTCAAGGTGCATCATGGAATTGCCGCGACCGCTGCCTACCCGGTCGTGCTTCCGCCGTTAGGAGGGCAGTCTCGCTCTCCGTTTCTTGATGTGATTGGGGTTGAGGACAAATTCGTATTTGAGCCCGTCCGGATCGAGGAAGAATGTAGCGTAGTAGCCCTCCGCGTATTCCGGGCAATCGCATGGAGGATCTTCGACCGTGGTGAGCCCCTCGCGTTCCAGAGGAACCAGAATCTCAGCGTAAAAGCGGTCAACATCTTCCCGGGATTCGGCGCAGAACGCAAGATGATCATGGTGGCCCACAGCACCACGGAAATGCCCCTTATCAGAAAGACTTCGCTCCGCCTGGCAAATACTTATCTCATGGGGAGTATCGTGGTCCCAACGCTTCCAATCCTGATAGCCGTAATCGTCATCAAATGCCGAATCCGCCAATTCGTATCCAAGATACCCGAAAACCGGGCTATAGAACGCAGCGGATCTGCGGGCATCGGTAACACGAATGATCAAGTGATGCAGGAGACCGCGGTGTGAGCTCATATTTTCTTGGAGAACGTTTGAAGTGTTGCATTGAGGGGGGCTGTGTTCATAGCTAAGCGAACTAACGGCATTGTCCGCCGTTGCAACCATCGGCTGGTTTGCCTCTCTTGTTTCGTTGGTTCATGCGGGCGGTGGATAGGTGTGCCTCAGGACGCGGATATGAGTGGATTCTGCTTGAGTCTGCCACCATTGGTCAATCTCCTCCAGACAAGAGATCATGGCTGCGACGGCTGCCGATTCGATCGTGCTTCGCCTGCCCAGCAATCTCTGCCAGAGCGGTCGATCAGCCCGGAACCAGGACCTCTTCTTTCCACCCGGTTTCCAGGTCACGCGGCCCTGAACATGGGTGGCGCCATCACGCGCCGAATTTTCGAAACCACCCGGCGGTTCGATAGTCAGGTCCAGAATTACCCGTGGCTTCCGGTATTTTTCAAACTGAATGCTCAGACATTGCCGGCCATCGGGCGTTGGACGGATGAAATCGTGAAAGGTTCGATTGCCGTTCAGTTTGGTCGGTCCCTTAAAGCCTCGCTCACGGACCAGCGGAAGGAACCGTTGCTCGATTTCGGTCCTAAGCTTGGTTCTCGGTGATGTGGCTGCTTGCATGGAATGATGCTGGATAGAGAGGCATCCGCTCTTTGGTGGACGAATCAAGCGATGTCACCGCTGCGATTCTTCCGCGTTTGAGTGGCGATATCGTGTCTGAGGAAGAATTGCATCCGGTCATTGTCGCTTTAGCGCATGGTTAGGTGTCGTGCTCAATCTCCCGTCTTTTTCGACTGCAAAATGCAAAGAGCGAAAATTCCGGCGGCACAACCAGCGACAAGACTCCGCACCCAGACTGACTGGAACTCCGACCGCCCGCCCATCAGGACGCCAAAGACGACGCTACCAAGAACAATCCAAGCGCAACGGCGTAATCTTCCTCGGGAAACGGTGCCTGGTGTTTTGCCATTCATGGTTCGTGAAGTTGCCTAGCGTCCAAAGAATAGGCAATGGCGGGGTGGCGCGTCCAGAGCGAAGCGAACGATCGACTTTGCCCGCCACTTGATTTCATGGCGGTGGCCAAGGCTTATCGACTCCGTAGCTCTCACGTTGTCTGCGATCTGCTAGGACCCCGTTCCGGGAAAGCGTGACGAACCCGAGCTTTTTGCCATCGGGAAACTCAAACTGAAGCTCTACAGTCCCTGCCCGATACTCATAAAACAGAATGATTTCACCATCTGATCGGTCGATCCAATAGGGCTCACCGAAGATCTGTTGAATCTCGTCTTCGCTTGTCGCTTCGTGAATGCGCAAAGTTTGTCCGTTCAGGGCGAAGGTTCCGCTAAAGAATGCCAGGGTGAAGAATCCATAGTCAAAGAGTCCATCCTCGCTTCCGATCTCCACGCCTTCTCCCTTCGGCTGGAAAACCTCGTCTTTGGTCAGGACCGTATGAAATGGATCGGACACCGACGGCAGCGCTCCAAGCCAGGTCGAACCCACTTGGAATGTGCCAAGATCGACAACCATGGAACTCAGTGACGAACCGGCCTGAGGCGGGTTTTGATCCTCGCGGGAGGTGAAAAAGGAGAGAAATCCCATGGCAGCCATAGCAACGTTTTAGAGTAATAACCGGCGGCATTCAGAGCCCGAACTTTATCAACGACGTTAGCCGACCTCGGTTGCATTGGTGACGATGGGAAAATGGGTCAAGTCCGGTTCTACGAACTCCCTCTTGGCTAGAGGCGACATGAAAAGACCGGGTGAGTAGAACAGACGATGGTTCTTCTTCTGGCTGAGTTGCGGGTGAAACTCGAAAAACTCATCTGCGGTTGGTAGCTGGCCATACTGCTGGACCGTGGCATCGACGATGCGCAACCAAAACTGGGTAATCGTCTCGTGGTAGCCGCTGGTGGGTTCGTCGGGGATATTGTTGGCGGCGTTGTAAGCTCGGATCCCATTCCGGAGCATCATTTCGGCGGCGTCAAAGCCGTGCCGTGTCAGGTAAAGATACGCCAGTTTTACGTGCGCGCGGTGGTGCCACTGCTCCAACGGAAAAGAACACGCCTCAAACTGCTCGATGAAATCGTCGTCGTTCATAGATAGGCTGGCTAATCGGTTAACGTTAGAAGTGCGCCCAACGGCGCGGTTGAAGGAATGTTGGAATTAAATTGAAAAGCTTATGGCCGGTTGGCGCGTCATGAATTGTTAGGCTTCGTCGTTTGGGTTGGATTCGCAGAGCATGACAGGTGCTCCAGATGGATCAATCGCCAGACAAAACCTCTGGCCTTCCCAGTTGAAGCCCATCTTCATCTGACTGTGAATTGTTCCTCCTGACGCTTCGATCTGGGAAACGCTGTGATCGAAATCTTCAACATCTATATAAGGTAGCCAGCCGGACACCCAGTTCGGAAAAACGCTGGCATCACAAATTCCCAGAACGTTCTCGTTTCCGTCCTTGACGAAATATGAGGTGTGATCTCCGTCTTCTTGTAACGCTTCGCGAACGAATCCAAATACTTGCTCATAGAAGAGAGAGGTTTCGTCGGGCTTGGCGACAATCATGTCCATCCAGTTGATGCGCCTGATCTTTTTCATGTTCTATTGGGCTAACGTTAGAGCGCTGGCAACCGGCCAGCAATTGAAAAGTGGAGGATCATGAAATTGAAGTGCTTATGGCCGGCTGCCCAGTCGGGGCTTGTTATCCTTTAGTCGACTATTGTCTTTGCATGGTAGAGTCCCTTCTCACGAAGCAGGATCTCAATCATCTCGTAAATATCGAAATGACCACGAGACCATGCCATCCTGACTCCAGGCCTCTCGTCCGAGAATGTGTCCCACGCCGTCGTCAGCTTCTCACAACGTGGGATTGCGAGGCGCTTAAATGCAGATTCGTAGTCCGTAATGTCATCGGTAAATATCGAGGTAATCTTGTAGGCTCCTACGAAAATCTCGTCCTTGTGATCTGTATTGTGGCTTCCAAACCCGAAATTTATGTAGCCGTCATGGACGAGGAGATCCGAATACTCTTCGAAAATCTGCATGAACTGGTATCGTTCCAAGCCGTCCAGATAGTAGACGTCGCGATGGAAAGGATCGCTTTCGGATTTCCGTAGCTCAAGCTCTCTGACCTGGTTGCAGGGAGATTCGAGAATCAAAAACCCCGGTTCCGGGATTAGTTGAACGAGTTCTATAAAAATATCGGATAACCGAGCGCCATCAATGTTGATCCGTAAATGGTAGCCTCCAGCTTTCCGAGTGATGACCTCGTAGCCCTCGGTCAACCGCTCCGGGAATGGAACTACAATACCCTGTGGTGTGGTAAGAGGCATTTCTTGGGATAACGTCAAAGTGATGGCAACCCCACTAGCGGGAGCCAGTGTTGATCGCGGGGTGGAGGTTGAAATTACGTGTGAGCATCGAGAACAGAGGGGCTAGTGGGGGTTGCCATCCACGACTTGTTAGCCGAATCTTCATTCTTGGATTGGCATCGGATGCTCAACGCTTCTTGCTTAGCAGATGGATCATGAATCGGCAATCGGGAAACTCGGAAATGTCTCAGTGGCTTGAACTCTCCAACAGGAATCACGCACGAGCCAAAACCCGACAATCGGTGGATCTCCGAACTACACCGGAGCTGGAAATCACCAACACGAATCACGCTGAAGCCGGAACTCGCCAAGCGACGGATCGCCGAATCACGCTGGAGCTGGAACTCGCCAATGCGAATCACGCGAGATGCTGACTTCAGAATCGTCCCAAGCTGACCAATCACATAACGGCTGGAATACATGCTCTTCAATTCTCCGGCTAACAGTCTTTATTAGCCGGGTCAGCATATCGCAAGAACGCGATATCCGATTGGCTGTCATTGGATAGAGCCAAGCTCTTTAGACTATGGGCGTCAACGAAATCCGCCGATTCGAGGCCGAGGGGTGAAGCGGGAACTGGGAGAGATTCCGGTGATCTTCAGGAATTCCGGAGCAGTTGGATACGACCGTTTTCGTCACCCGGGTTTTCCAGCAGAGGCGATCTTCTCCAGAAGCGAAGGAGCCCGAAATTTCTCGCACCCCCTTCGGAGGCTCAACGAAGACCTTTGGAGTCACGAGTATTACGGTCGTGCCAAGCCATTGGCCAGACGCTGATGGGCGGAGACGGGTTAGTCCTCGAGCTGATGGAAAACGTCGGTGCGGATCTTCGAGGGATCGGCGTTCCAGTTTTCCTCCCAGTGTCCGTAGACCTCCCAGGAAACGACCGACAGCCGGTGCCCGTGCTCGGCACACCACTGGCGGATCCGGGAGTGGGCGTCGGCGAAACCGGCGTATGGCCCGAAATGGACGGTCGTCGCCACCCGACCGGATGGCAATTCGGAGCATCGGACCCGGTCATTGCCCACAAATGGTTCCGCCACCTCCACCCCGACCTCCACCGTCCCCTGAGGAGCCGAATACACCGCGATGTGGCGGCCCGGCCGTGGCAGACCGGCGGCGCGAACGAATGACCAGACCTCGCCGCATGCCGCAGGGACGAACCGCGCCAAGTCCTTCGGCCGGACGCGGTCCCGGATCACCGCCGTGGAAACCGGTTTCGAGTCAGTCAGTTCAATCGGGGATGGCATGGGTAGTTTTCGGTGAAGGGTTGAAGTGACCGGTTAGGCCGGGTGGATCGCCCGGACAAGAATCGCGATCAACAAGGAAGATGCCAGAAGTCCCGTGCCGATATCAAGCGCCTCAGTGCGGTTTGTTCCGCCCGTCAACAAGAGGCTGAGAGAGGAATTGGATCAACGCCAAAAGAGAGATGGAAGAACGATTCATCATCTGTTAGCTTATCCGTGTTATCTGCACTGCCAAATTCCAGCGATCCGCCAAGAGTCACCGTCTTTCGAAAAATCAATGTGACAGTGGCCCAGCTCCTTCTTGTGTCCACCAAGCGTGAATGTGGTCGCGTCCTTGGGAAACACGCGTCCCTCAAAAATCTTCGCCAGTTTCTGTTTCCCGATATCCGCATCAAGCTTCTGAATGGATGCGAGCTTCGTCTCACGAGTGTCCTTCGAATCCGCCTGGGCAGTGATCAGGGCGTCGTAATCGTCAGCGGTAAGCTTTTTGTCGGCCCAACTGAGAAAAGAGGCCAAATTCTCAAAGCGTGGTGCCGCTGCTTCCGCAGCCCAGCCGGAGATGGAACCAAGAAGCAGAAATACCAATGAAAGTCGGGCGTTCATATGATTCGCGAACATCGGAGATTGTTCCGTTCATTACAGGCGGGATCAGCGTGGCTTGGCTAGGGGATTTTTCAGGATCTAGCAACATGGACAGGGCGGCTCCAGCATGTGGCGGCGAGCCCCATGACCCAAACCATCCGCTCACGCCCCCGGCGGCGGAAGAAACTGCAGTCCATACGTCCCGCCGATTTCCATTACTTTTGGAATGTCCTGTTGCTGTTCGGGGCTCAGGGCGGCAATTTCCTTGAAGAATCCTTCGAAGCCGGACGGGGTGATGATGCACATCAGCCGGCCCGGCTCGGTGCCGAGGTAGCGGTAGGTGTGCGGGATGCCGCGCGGCGCGAAAACGGTGGTGCCTTTGGGGGCGACGAAGGTTTCTGCGCCGACCGTCCATTCGTATTCGCCTTCGAGGATTTGGAAGGTTTCGTCCTCGTTGTGATGGATGTGCGGCGGTGGTCCGCCGCCGGTGACGTCGTGGGACTCGACAACGCTGAGCACCCCGCCGGTGTCGCGGCCGTGGAGGCGGATGATCATGGGGATGCCGAGGACATTCAGAGTCGCGGGGCTATCGGATGGAGTTACGATCGGTTTCATGGTTTTATGAAATCTGCCGAGATCGACCTCCGGGCGTCAAGAGCGCGTTGGGTTTTTCCGCTCGCGAGAGGCTGCAATGAAAAACTCTTCCTCATCCCGCAGCTCCCGATTTTCCTATCAGCAGTTAGGGTTTCGGTGCGTCTTCCTTTTTCTCCGGCCAGACGGCTTTGAGCAGGGCGGCGAGGCGGTAGCCGGCTTTGGAAAGTTCGACTTCGACGGTGTCGCGGGATTGGTCCTGATAGGTTGGCGGCAGGGTGATGACCCACTCGAAGTGTTCTTCGTGCTTGTCGTCTTTTGGAACGAGGAAACGGTCGCGCGGGGTGATCTCCTTGAAGCAGAGTTTCGCCAGACCGAGAGTCTCGGTGGCCCATTGTGCGGGCCAGGTGCCGACGGGGCCCTGGCCATCCCACTCGGGTTTGGATGGATAGGTTTTGATGAGGGCGCCGGGGAAGTCCTCGACGCCGAGATGGTCGCGGGCGGACTTCACGGTCTGGGTGTCCCAATAGCCGTGGAGGGGGCTGCCTTTGCGGGTCTTGAGGTGGAAGTAATTCGCCCCGGCGTCCTGCTGCCCTTTGGCTCCGGTTTCCGGATCGACGAATTCATCCTTCTCATCGACGTAGCTGCATCCGACGTGAAGCGGCTGGTGGAGATCTCCGACAAGGTGGGCGGCGAGCATGAGGGCGACGCGCTTGTCGATCTTGAGCGGGTTCTCGCGGTTGTCGTCCGGGGCTTGCAGGACCTGGATGCAGATTTCCAAAATGTGGACGATATCCCTCTTGTCCGTGCCGGTGATGCCGTCCTTGTAGGCGCTTTGTTGAAACGGGATGTCGCAGTAGTGGTAGCGATGATGGTCGGGATTGTTCGCGACGAAGTCCTTCATCTCGGCGGTGAGATACTGGTCCGGAAGCTTCGCTCGGTCGGGCCAGGTGGCGGCGCGGTCCAGGTTTTCGCCCGGCTTGAGCAGCTTGCGGACTTCGGTGAGCGCGCGGGTTCCGTCCAGATAATGTTCGGCGACGGTGCCGATCGCCTGGTGCCCGGCATTTCCATACCCGAAGGCGTTTCCGATGGTAGCGGCGGCGAAGGAGGCGAAGACGAGATTTCTGAACATCGGAGTGAGAAAATAAAGGCAGGGCGCAAATCATTCCCCCGGATGAAAATGTCGGAAAGAAATTAGAAAACCTCGAGAACTCTCAGGAGGAAGCCGACGACGACGAAGGTGCCGGCGAGATACATGATGAAACTGGTAATCATGGCGGTGGAGGGGGTAATATTGGGAAAAAAAAGGCGTGGATCAGGCCGATCCACGCCGTGATTGTTAGATTTGCCGCGCTGGCGATTATTTGTTCTCGGCATCGATCCTTGCCTTGGCGGCTTCCGCTTCTGCGTCGGCCTTCTTCTTATCGGCCTCGATTTGGGCTTCGGTGGATTTCATCTGTGCCTTGATGTCGGCTTTCCGGACATCGGCATTGGCATCGACGCGATCCGAGGCTGCCTTCGCGGCGGGAGCAAGGTTGTCCTTTTCCTGTTCAAGCGATTCCTTGACGGCGTCCTTGTGGTCTTCGACCGCTTGTTTGCGTTCGTCACAGCTCGCAAGGAAGGCGGTGGAAAGGGCAATGATGGAAATAGGGATCAGTTTCATGGTCGTGTGGGTTGGTGTGGAGTTCAGGGTTTTCCGCTGATGAGCGGGTTTGACAACATTGTTTCGCAGAAACCGTGCCGCACGCGTGTAAGCATTGATTTTCAATGAGTCATGGGTATGGGTTGGATTGCGCCGGACATGAAATCGGGTGAAATGCACCATGAAAGATGCACGATGCGAAATCACGGCGGTGACAGATCCACCTTCTGATATCACCAGCGCACCCGCTGGTAAGCTGGACGCCGGGCGGAGCGTATGGGCGCGGAAGCGGCGGGAAATCGTTGATCGGGGCACAATGCCCGGAGAGAGTGATCGAAAGCAGCGCGCGGTTGTCAGTTGAGCGTTTATGAATCGAAAGCAGATGAATTCCAAGATCGTGTTGTTAGGTGTCGGATGGTTGGCCACCGCGGGCGGTGCGCTCGCGGCCGGGCCGGTTCCGCCGGCGAATCTTTACGCGCCGTATCCTCAGGTTTCCAATATCACGGAGGGGATTGCCTGGCCGAAGGGGCAGGCGCTGCCGACCTTCGCCACGCCCGCGGCAAAGATGGACACTCTCGTCGTGCAGGATCTCTCGAAGGACGAGCAGATCACGTTTTCCTCGTTGCAGGGGCAGGTGAACCGCAATCAACCGGGGATCTATTTGCTGGAAAACCGGGCGGATGAAGGCCGCGACACTTGGGCGAACACGCCGACCGTCAATTTCGCTCCGGGTAATCCCTATGACCGCGCCACGAAGTATGATCTGGTGGCGAAGTATGCGAAGGAGGTCACCGGCGTGGTGCTCTACGATCCGGCGGTCAGTCCTCACTATCGAAATCTTGCAGGCACGGTGGCGGCCCAGCGCAACGCCTTGCCGGTGACCGCCGGGGTATTGGCGCAGATGAAGGAGCATGGCATCGCCCTTGAAGTCATCGAGGATCTCACGTCTTTGAAGTTCACAACGCCGGTGGAGATCTATCAGTATCTTTACGACCACTACTGGCCGACGTGCGGGAAGCGTGTGCTCGTCAGCGCGAAGCCGCATGATGAACGCGGAGGCGGTGACTATCACCACACGCGGGACATTGCAGCCGCCACCGGGTCGGCGGTGGTTTGGCTCAATACATTGGTCCCGGCTGAAAGGGAAATCCTGCGAAAATTCTTCGGTGACATGAAGGCGGGCGAGGCCATCGCGCTGGGTTGGTACACTACCGAACGCACGGGCATTCCCACCGCCACGGAATTCGGAATCGGAACGATGCCCGCGGACTTTTTCGTGAGTGCCAGCGTTTATGCGGGGACGGATCACCACATCCGAATTCCAGCGGTGCCGAAAATGCCGGCCCTGCAAAACAAGGTGCATGTCGCCATCATCATCAGCGACGGGGACAACATCCAATACACCCAGCACGCGATGCGGAAGAATTGGGAACGCACGGCTCCCAGCAGAGGCAAGGTGCCGCTGAACTGGACCATCGCACCGGGACTGGTGGACATCGCGCCGGGCATCATGAACTACTATTACACCACCGCGACGCCTAACGATTGTTTCGTCACCGGGCCTTCGGGAATGGGTTATCTCATGCCGTTCAATACCCTGACGGAACCGGGTGCGCCGGTGGGCGACAAGCTGACGGATCCGGCGCGGATGGACGGCTATGCCCGACTAACGGAAACATATCTCCAGCGCTCCGGACTGCGGGTGATGACGATTTGGGACGATGCCACCCCGATGCAGCGGAGATCCTACGAGAAAAACTGCCGCCACCTTTACGGTGCCACGGTACAGAATTTCAAGGATGTGCCTACGGTGGCGGGTGGTGTGGAAAACAACCGGCTGCGCTTCGACAAGCTGGTGGTTCCGTATGCGGGATCGTTCGATCACATCCACGGTTCGCTGGTGAAGGAGATCCAGCGTTGGGACGGCAAGTCCCCGCTATTCCTTTCCTATCAGGTGGATGTCTGGGGCGAGATGAGGGCCAATCGGATCGTAGAGCTCCATGAACAGTTGCAGCGCGAGTTTCCGGACAAGGTCGAGTTCGTGCGGGCGGATCATTATTTCAACCTGTCCAACGAGGCCAACGGTCTGCCGTTCAACCTGTGTCTTGCCTCCACCACGACGGTGAAGTCTGGTGATCCCGCAGCCAGTGCCGACGCCGCCACCGATGGCACGCCGGAGACGATGTGGACGTCGTCGGAGAAATCAAAGCGATGGCTCGGATTCGAGTTCGACGGAGTCTATCAGCTCAACCGCTGCGTGATCCGCCATGCCGGCGACAACGGCATGAGCCGCGACACCAACATCCGCGACTTCATAGTGCAGGGCAGCGTGGATGGCAAATCTTGGAAAACCCTCGCCGTTATCAAGGGAAATACGGAGAACGTCACCGACGTGGAATTCCCGGCGGCGGGTGCGAAATTCGTGAAGATCACCGTGCTCAATGCGGGCGAGGACTCCACGGCCCGGATCGCCGACGTGGAGATTTACGGGCGGAAATGAGGATCAGGCTTTTCCTCGGATTTTCCCGTATACCCATAGAACTGCCAGCACGAGGGCGACGATCCACAGCAGATGGAGAAAGGCTCCGGTCACGGCGAGGGCGATGCGCAGAACCACCCACAGGATCAGAAGGAAAACGGCGGTGCCGAGAAGACTGTTCATGATAGGAACTTCCACCGGATGCGGCAAAGGGCAAACGGAATCTGAAAAAGAATGGCGATGAGCCGACGATCTATCAGAATAATTCGTGAAGCTCCGTCCAATGATCGAAAACAATGTCCGGCCTGCATTCGCCCGGGCGGAGGGAATCCGGATGTCCGGTGAACAGGGCGGTCCGGACTCCCGCTGCGGCGGCGGGAACGATGTCGTGGAGAGGATCGTTGCCGATGTAGAGTGTTTCATCGGGCGAGATGCCGCGGCCCGCGAGGCGGTCTGCTAGAATTTGGAAAAGCTCCGGCGCGGGCTTCGCGATGCGGTGCTGATAGGAAAGGACCGTCAGTTCGGGAGCGAAGAGATCGGAGATCGGCCCGAGGGCGCCGAGCGTGTTGCACTGTGCATTCGACAGCAGTCCGAGCGAAATGCCGGTCCGCGAAAGTCGTTGGATGAATTTTTCCGCACCGGGCATGGGCTTGGATGGATGCCACGCGTCCTCGATTTCCTGAATGAGTGGTGTGATGTCGTTGCCCGGTTCGATCGACAGGATTTCCCGCCACAGAACGCGGAGGTCGATTTCGGGGAAGGGGACTTCCGCCGCGGCGTGGTGACGGACAACTGCGGCGTGGAGTTCGGCCGTTGGCGATGCGGGCGGCGTGTATCCATGCTGGCGGAGGATTTCCCTCACGACGGGATCGGCAAACGGATCCGGTTTCACTCCGCCGGACGGAGCGATGAGCAAGGTGCCGTAGATATCAAAAACCACGGCCCGGTAGCGTTTTCCCTGAAGAGGATCCGGTCTGAGAGAGGACAGCAGGAAATGAAAGTTCTCCGGCCGTTGGCAACTCGCGAGAATGGCGGCAGGCGGAACATGCCGCAGTGGGACGGCAGGGCTGCCGACGAGTTGTGCGTAAAGATTGCCGATGGATTTCTGATAGTTTTCCAGCGAGTAGGGAGCGAGTTGGTCGCGGGTGGCGGTGGGGATTCGTTCGGCGAGAGTTTCTTCCAGCCAGTCCACGGCGGGGCGGGTGATGCCTGCGGATTGGACGAGAGGGATCGGGCGCTGGGTCGGATCGGCGAGCCGCTCGACGATTCCCTGCTGGAGTGGTTCTGATAGGTTTCCGAAATCGACGAGTCCGTCCCGCACCATGGAGGCGATGGCGGTGCCGACCGGATTTCCGGAAAGCGGCAGCTGATAGAAGCGGTGGTCGCGTTCGAGATCGAGGGTCAGGTGGTCGCGCAGGATCCGGATGTCCACCCACTCGATAGGCACGAGGATGGCATCGTAAAGGCGGCCGGCGCGGATGCCATGCGCGGCGTGGTCGGCGGTGAGGTGCGGGAGATTCCTGCCGACGAGTGGTTTGCCATGGGCGATGGCTTCGAGAAACGTCAGGCCGAAACCTTCGGAGACGGAGGTGGTGACGAAGTGACTGGCATGGCGGGCCCATGAATCGAAATCCGTCGCCGCGCCCGGAACGGGCGAGTAGTGGTCCACGACATCAAAGCCGATGGGCAGGTGGTGCTTCGCCACAAAATTCCGCCAGGTGTCGTGGATGGGAAGCGCCTTTGGATTTTCCGGTGCCCGGCTGACGGCGACCCGCGTGCCCGCCGGAGAAAGTGCTGATAGAAGCACCAGCTCGCCGAGGTTCTTGCGGCGGATGCCGCGGACGGGGGCGAAGAGAAGGGGAGGTGAGGAATCGGTTGGAGCAAACGGGGATTCGCCGATGGCGATGGGATTGGGAAACAACGTGGCGTTTTCCGGCGGAAGACCTGCGGCGGTGAAGAGGGCGAGGTCGCGGGAATTGAGGAAGACGTAGTGGATGCGCGGAGAAAACGGATAGAGCTCCCGATTGCCGGCGATGAGCGGATAGTTTTCCGCCCGCCCTTGCTCAGCGAGATCGTGAATCTGGAGGACGAGACGTTCGCCCGCTTCGGCGAGTTGCGAGATGACGCGTGGCAGCAGGCGGTTTTTCCCCAGCGAGTGGTTGTGGAAATGCCAGATGTCGGGAGGGCCGCCGAGGGCTTCGGTGGCGGCGGCTCGCAGATTGGCCGTGAGTTGCCCGGCGGTGAGTTCGCCGGGATCGGTGAGGTAGCCGAGGCCGGGGACATGGCGGCCACCTTTGGCGTCGCCGGTGAGGACGATGTGCCGGATATTTGAATCAGTTAGAGCGCTGGATGCCGCCTCGATGACCCGCGTGACGCCGCCGTGGTCGAGGTGGTAGTGGACGATGGCGACGCGCATGATGTTTGGTAAGGAAGGCGGATACTTTTGTCTGCCATGACAATGAGATGAGCAAAAAGGGAGCTTCGCGCCGGATATTGCCCGGTCCATTGGCGATGCGGACAAGAGTGTCCGCACTCCTCAGGTGGAGCCGCCCTTCCAGTCGCCGATGGGTTTGACGAAATGGAAGCCCCAGATCTCGAATCCGAGGCGGTGATAGAGCCGGTGGGATGGATGGTTGGCGGTGTAACTGTCGAGGACGACGATCTTGCAATCGCGCTCGCGCGCGAGGACTTCGAGATGTTGGATCAGCCGGCTGCCGATCCCGGATGAACGCTGCTCGGGATCAACGACGAGGTTGTCGATTTCCAGATAGCGGCCGCACCAGATCTTGGTGGCGATCCACGCACCGGCGACGCCCGCGAGCTTGTCATCGGCAAAGGCTCCGAAGAGATGATAGTGCGGATGATCCGCCAGGACGGCCTGGAGTCGCTCTTCAATGATTGGCGTGGGCGTCTCGGGATTGAGCGAGACGAGCAGAGCTGAGGCGTCTGCCAGATCGGCGGAAACAAGCGGGCGGATGCGGATGGTTTCCATGACTTCCGATAGAAATCACTCGGCAGGCTTGATGGCAACCTGCAGGGCGTTTTGCGCCGCGAGGTATTTTTTCGCTAGGGCGTTGATTTCCTTGAGCGAGATGGACTTGTAATCGGCATCGCGGCTGCGGGCGAGATCAAGGCGCTGCGGGTCGGCCTGGGATTGGCTGAGCACGGTGGCGAGCCAGTAGCTGTTGTCGCGGACGGATTTGGCGAGCTGGCTGAGAACGGGCTTGAGGGCGCGGTCGAGCTCGTCGTCGGTGGCACCCTTCGTGGAAAGAGTGTCGGCGAGGTCGCGCATGGTTTTGAGAAGGAGTTCCAAGTCTTCCGGTTTGCCGATGCTTTCGCCGATCACATAACCGAAGCCGTCGAGCGCGTCCGATCCGGATGCTCCGGCATTCGGACTGTAGGAGGCTCCGAGTTTTTCACGGATTTCCTCGCGCAGTCGGTCGCCGTAAATGGACGAGAGGATGTTGAGGCGGCGGGTTTCCTTTTGGTTGTTGCGGATGCCGGCGGTTTTCCAAAGCGACATGGCGATGCCTTGCGGAATCTTCGAGTCGTAAGTGAAGGTCTTGGCGGCGGGTGCGTTGGGAAACAGCACCTTGCGGGCGTCGGCCAAAGGTGGGGCGGAGGGTGCGCGGGTGGGAAGCGCGCCGAACGTAGCTAACAGGTCGGGCAGGATTTTATCGATTTCGAAATCACCGACGATCGTGAGCTCCAGATAACCCTTGGTGAGCTCGGGGGTTAGCCACTTTTTGGCGTCGTCGATGGTGTAGGCGGACATCTTCTCCACGGGTGCCACGGCGAAGCGGGAGTCATTGCCATGGAGCCATGCGTCCATTTCCTGCTGTGGGCCGGCGGCGGTGTGCTTGAGCTGCTGATACATCATGGGGATCGCCTTCTGGAATTGCCAGAGGGCCTCGGTGCGGTAGCCGGGATCGGTTAGGGAAGCGCACATCAACCGCACTTCGGTGGTGAAATCCGCAGGGGTGGTGCTGCCGCCGAGGGCGAACATGTCCTCGCCGATTGTTAGGCTGGAGCTGACGTTCTTGCCGGCGAGGATTTCCTGGAGGTCGTCGTTGGAATGCTTGCCGAGACCGCCGCCTTCGAAGACCGCGGTGGCGAAGACGTCGAGCATCGGCGAGTCCTTGGGCTGGGTGAGCTTGCCGGAACCGATGCGTGCCAGCAGGCGGATCTTGCCTTTTTCAAAATCGGTCGGCTTGAGATTCACGCGGACCTGATTGGACAGGACGAGCTGGGTGACACCGAGGTCCTTGACTTCCTTGCGTGAGGTTACGGTGCCGGGTTTTCCAAAATCCGCATAACCGAACGGCTGGAGCGCGCGGGCGGTGGGAGCGGTCACGGGCTTGCCGCGGGAATCCTCGAACAGAGCGGCGAGTTCCTTCTCCGCGTTCGCTGGCTTCTCCTTGGTCGTTAGAATCAGGTGATAGCCCGGCGCGTCCCAGAACGTCTTGAACGCGTCGTGGACCTGCTTGATGTCGATGGAATCCAGCGCCTTGGTGGCGAGTTCGAGGTCGGTGACTGGATCTGAAAAAACGGTTTGGTCGTTGGTCGATTTCGCGAGGGCGCTGGCGATACTTTCCGACTTGCGGGTGGCTTTTTGTTTCACGGCCTGCTGATAGGCGTTGAGCAGGTTGGATTTCGCTTCGGCGAGTTCGGCGTCGGTGAATCCGTATTCGAGGGCGCGCTGGAATTCCTGCTCCACGACGGGCACGGCTTCCTGCCAGCGGTCGTCGGTGGCGGTGACGTCGATGGAACCGATTTCCATGTAGTTGAAAACGTTGCTGTTCGAGGCGGAGCCGGAAGCAATGGCGGAACCTTCGATTTTTGAAATCCGCTCGAACCTGCGGGTCAGGATGGAGTGGGCGATGTCCAGCGTCATGTCCGCGGAGCGGTTGGCCGCGGTATCCGCCTTCACTTCGAAGGGCCGGACCATCATCAGTGAGACGTCGGTGGAGGAGATTTCCTTGTCGGCGAAGACCGAGGTGACGATGCCCTCGGGTTGTTTGATCGGGCCGAGGTCCGGATTTTTTCCGGCGTCCTTGGGATTGGTCATCGAGGAAAACGTCTTCTCGATGGTGGCCTGCATTTCCTTGGCGTCGATGTCGCCGACGACCACGAAGGTCATCCGGGCCGGTGTGTAGAAGCGCGAATAGAGATCCGTGAAACGCTCGCGCGGCGCGGTCTTGATCACGTCTTCGATGCCGATGGGGAAACGCTTGGCAACGAGCGAATCCGGCAGCAGCTTGTTGAACTGCTGCTCCATGATGCGGCTTTCCACGGTGTCGCGGCTGACTTTTTCCGAGAGAATCACACCACGCTCCTTTTCGATTTCATCCGCGGAGAGCAGGGCTCCATCGCCGAAATCACGCATGACCGTGAAGCCTAGTTTCATTGTATCCGCCGAGAGGTCGGGCAGGTCTAACATGTAAACCGTTTCGTCAAACGAAGTGTAGGCGTTGACGTGCGCGCCGAAGCCGATGCCGAGGCGCTGCATTTTCGGAACGAGTTCCTCCGAGGTGAAATCCTTGGAGCCGTTGAACACCATGTGCTCGAGGAAATGGGACAGGCCCTGCTGGTTATCCGCCTCCATCAGCGAGCCGGAGGCGATGTGCAGTCGCAGCGACACGCGCTTCGGCGGTTCGGCATTCGGGTAGATGATGTAGCGGAATCCGTTGGCCAGTGTTCCGAATGTGGCACCCGCGTCGGGAGCGATATCGGAAGAGGCCTGTGGCCACGGCTCGGGAGTCACATTGGTCTCCGCAGCCACCGGAAGCGGCTTGGCTTCCTCTGCGTCGTCCTCGTCGCGGGGAGACGCTGCTGAAATGGTCAGTTCGGCGGGGGCAGTGCTGGTGAATCCATCCTTTTTCGACCGGAACGAAAAGAACGTCGCCGTGACAGCGAGGATAAGGACGAGAATGATCGGCGTGGCCTTCTGCATGGGATCAGCGTGGTTGATCCTGAGTGGGTTTGGCAACGCCGAAAACGGGGCGGTTTTTCCGCAGTGGAGACGGAATCCGGAAAACTTTTCGAAAACAACATTGCAATCCGCCGGACACCATGGTGTTTTCCCGCCCGACCAACCAATAATGTGCGCGCGTGGCGGAATTGGTAGACGCGCTAGATTCAGGTTCTAGTAGGGGCAACCCTGTGGAGGTTCGAGTCCTCTCGTGCGCACCATTGGGTTTCAATCAGTTATCCTCTGTTCGGCAACGGAGAGGTCAGTGCTTCCGGCCATTTTCCGGCCACTTTTGAAGTGATGGCGTTGTCGCCTTGAGTAGATCCTGCCTGAAGCCGAGCTTTGCTTTTTTTATCTTCCGGCTGGCCCAATATTGTTTTGCACCACCAAACAAAAATGCCGCCCCGGGACGTCTCCGGAGCGGCACAATCAAAGTTTGGATTGGGGGATATTTTTGCCTCCTGGTTAAGTTGCTGCCCACATTTCGAATGGGACTTCCAGAGCTGATACCCATCTCACCCGAGACGTGACTATCAGATCTGAACTGACTGATGCCCATGGGGCATTTACTGGACCTACGGTACTTAGTCCCCTGCCATCGCAAGGGACGTGCTGAACATTACCTGATGTCGATCCGCAGACTCTTATCGAGCTTTCGGACGCGACGACCGCCTTCTGGCTTTTGCTAGCCTGTTGGCTAGGAACAAAAGCGTTTGGCTTGTCAGGAGCCCCTCGTAAAGAGGAGCCGCGGTACGCAATGGTACCGAGCGTTCGTTTTTCATATGTGTGGATTGCATGCATCCGTGAAGACTGCCCTGTTTGGGCAGCCTTCTGGCTTACAATTGTGGCCATGGAAAACATGCGACGGTGATTTTACGACACTTCGCCGTGCGCGCAAGCTGGTTTAGCGGGCGCGCCGGGCGGGCTGTTTGTTGTTCTTGGCTGCGGGTTTTAGCTGCTTTTTTTGATCGCGGGTGGGATAGGGTGGCAACTGTGGTACCGAAAATGCCTGGAGACCATACCATGACATGGGGTCGTTCGGAGTATGTGTGAGCCCCACGGAAACCGCCTCTGATTCAGTGACTCTTCTGCCAAGGGCCGAGGCGAGGACGACCAAGGCACGGTGAGCGTCCAGACCGGAGCGCAATTTCCCACCGTGGGGAAGGTTTGCCCTCAGACCAGCGACCAGAGCTGTGGCCAGATCTTCCTCCACTACCACGGCTGGAATTGGGTTCACACCGAGCGGTGCGTACGCCGCGAGCCGATTCCAACCATCGATTAAAACCAATTTTCCATCGTTGGATCGCCAGAGGATAATCGGCGGCAGTTGGGCTGCATACTTCATGACTCGATTTCGGAGAATTCCGACCCTGTCGGTGGAGATCATTACTCGCAAGCAGGCTTCCGGGCGGGTCTCTATGTCCTTCCTATCCACGTTCATAAGTCTGAACTTGGGTGGGGATGGAAAATTCGTCCGGTCTGTTGTTTGCTCCATGGGCTGAGGTGGTGGTGGTGGTGGCGGCGGCGGTGGCGGTGGCGGTGGTGGCGGTGGTGGCGGTGGTGGCGGTGGTGGCGGTGGTGGTGGTGGTGGTGGTGGTGGCGGTGGCGGTGGCGGTGGTGGTGGTGGTGGTGGTGCCTGTTCTTGGCATGGCTGTCCCGTAGTGGGCGGCCACGTGTGTTGCACTGGATTATTCATGTTTTTATGTTCGATGTTGGTGATCCGGGCACTTGCCGGCTTTGAATCCATCGTGTTTCAAAGGTGGTTTCTGTTCTGGTAGAAGTTGGTTAGAAGGGTGGTCGGGTAGCGGCGGGAGTGCCGCTACCGGACAGATTGGAGTCTTTATCCTTGGCAAATGAGCGCTCATGCGCGCCCGCACGGTTCTGCGTGCATTTGGTGATGAAGATCCCTCGTGAAGAGGCCTATCGTGTTCTGGGTTGCGGGCGGTTGGCTCTGCGGAGGAAGCCTTCCTTGATGGCCTGCGTGGTTTTGCCTGGATGGTGCGGGTCGTTGCAGCGAATGTAGGCATTCCTCCATCCTCTGGTGATCCCGTTCATTTCGTTGATGTCTACAGCGTCCGCGAGTTTTTCGCTGAGGTTGCTGTATGCCTTGCCCCTGGGGCGTATGGTTGGAGTGGCACTCGCGTGATCCCACTCGATTTCCAGGCCGAGTAGTGGCAGCCAGTTTCCCAGCCTTGGCACTGTTCGGCGCGACTTTTTCCTGTTGAGTCGCATCCCATGCTCGCTTAACGCCTCGATCATTTCCTGTTTGATCTGTCGTGCAGTCCCTCTGGGGGCGATGATGGTTATATCGTCTGCGTATACGATGATGTCTGCGCTGACCTTCCAGCGCTTCCTTATGGGATCGATCAGTTTGTCGATGATGAGGTTGATGATGGCGGGTACCAGTGGGAATCCTTGCGGCAGTCCCGGGGTCCATGCTTCGTTCATCGTTACCTCTCTGTATCGTCCTTGTATTGCATCGATCCGTCCCGTTACTATCTTGGGAAAGTGATGGCCGACTAACTTCGTCGGCGCGGTGGTGAAACAATCCGTGAAATCCTCCTGGTTGATCTGGATGTTCTGTCCGGCCAAACGTTTTACCGCTAGTATCACTTGTCCTGTCGCGGTGTCCGTGCTGTGTCCGCTTCTGAACGCGTGAGACTGCTCACTTAAGTTCGCTTCTACGATTGGTTTAACGACCCCGTGCAACAGATAGAGCTGTTGAACGTAATCTTCGTTCGACGGAGACCAAGCTGTCCTGGTCTTGCCGTTGTCCTTCTGGATGACAATTTTAGTAGGGATACCCGGTGTCCATCCAGGGTCGTAGGAGGCTACGTGTGCAATCCTCCGAATTTGCCAGGCGATGGTTTTCACCAGTTCTTCCAACTCTGAGCTGTGCAGGATCCTGGTTGTGGTCTTTTCCACCTCTCTCTCGTCCCTGAGCGGGCCCTGAAGATCCGTGAGGAGTTTCCAGTGGAGGTAGCGAAGTGAGGACATGGTTTCTTTCCTTAGTTGTGGTGGGCCTCTTCGTAGGCAATGACGTCCACCTCACGGTAACGGAGTGTTCTGATTCCGATTCTGATCGGCTTGATTCCATCCTTCCGCTTCTCGATCCGCTTAACGGTCGAGATCGACGTGTTCCAGCGTATCGCCAAGTCCTGGCGGTCCAAGAATACTCCGTGCTTCTGAGCAGGTGTCGTGGCGGTAGTAGTGCTGTCCGCCGCGACGTCTTCTTGTTTGATGTTCGCCATACCGAAAGGCGATAAACTCAAAGACCAAACCTGACAAACGTTTAATACGAAAAGAGGCAAAAAGAGCAAAAAATCGCCTAAGATTCTAAATAATCGGTTGACGAATTCGGCTGAGTGTTCTTCTTTCGCTCATGCCCAGCACGGTCACGCTCCTCAGAAATTTCCTTTCGCTTCATCCCGACCTCGAAAAATTCGGGACACAGAAAGGATTCGGCAAACTCATCGGGAAGTCGGACCCTTTCGTGCGCAGCTTGGAGAAATCGAAAGCTATCGATTCCAAGATTGGCAATCTTGTCGAATCGAGAATAGGTGCCAAGGCAGCCTGGGTTATGAAGGGTGACACCGAATCTGATGTGATTCCTGCGGCAGCGGGGGGCGTCCTCACCCATGATATGGTAATCCACCTGATCGAAGCGCAGACCCGGCGCAACGTTCAAGCTGCGGCGGAAATCCTCTCGGATGATCCCGCGGGCGAGTTGATTGACAAGCTACTTGGATTACTTCGGGCACCTTTGATCCGGCAGCTTCAGGAAGGTGACGGAACGCTTTTGGGCAAGTTGGCCGGGTTGGCCTTCCAAGCGCACTCTCCTCAGGAGGAAACTGCAAGGGAAGAGCCCAGCGGCGGCTAGGCTGACGAATCGCTCCCTTTTTGCCCATCTGATGATCGCCGAACAGCGGTTTTGGGGGCGAATGGCGTACACAAGTCGTTGAAAACGGAAAACCTTTGAACAAAAAACACCCTTATTTGTATAAAAAAACCGATTTGGCAAATTTCGGTGTTTTTATAAATCATATACAATCAGTTTGTTGTGACTTGTGTTTGTTCAACACAATCTAGCGGAAATTTAATTTAGACACTTTAACTTAATGATAATCAGCGAAGTGTGGGAATTCTATGGATATTTGTTTTCAACATGTCCGTGGGAACTTTTCAAACACTGAAATCGACCCTTCTCCGCGCCGCCAAAACTGGGGGCGCAACCTCAACCACAGCAGCTGAAATTATGGTATCCCTTCACAAAACGACCCACCCGGCCTCAGAAGCTGACACTCCTGCCTGTTGCTCTTCGTTCCCGGAGAACTTCGAGGATTTCCGGGAAGAGCTCCCCGAACAAAAGTTCAGCGTCCGCAAACCTGACGACCTGCAAGTCGCGGGGCCGGAACGCATGAATCGTAAGCCAGTGATTTATCGGCCCGCAAAAACCGTTCTGAACACGAAGAGCCTCGAATTCTCGCACAAGCTGCTATGCGACGGGCTGACGTTGAACTTTGGAGACGCCTGTGTATTCCTCTGCGCCTACTGCTACGTCGGTCCGGTAATGCGGCAATTGCTTCATAAGCTAATCGCGGCATACAACAAAGCACACGGAACCAGCTTTGAACATCAGGACTTCGTCATCCGCCGGGAGCATTCCTTGGAATTGCTGAGGAAACAACTGATTCGCTCGAACGGACAGCTCAGATTCTTCGATCCGAATGACAACCGCGTGGTTTACAGTTCCACCCTTGTCGACGTGGCCGCCAACATGGAAATCCTCCGGGAGACCGCCGCTGCTTGTGTGCTGATCCTTGAATCTACAAACTGGCAGATCCGGCTTCTGAGCAAAAGCAGTCTCCTTTCCCGGCTGATTTCCGAAGGGATGATCCCCGAGAAGTTTCACCATCGGATGATTTTCGGATTTTCCACAGGAACTCTGGATGAGCGCGTGGTCCGTGCTGTCGAAGGGGGAACCTCGCCTGTTTCCAAGCGATTAAAATCCCTTCATTGGCTCCAGGACCATGGCCTCAGAACTTTCGGGATGATATGTCCCAGCCTTCCCCAGCAGGACTATGACGGGTTCTCGCGGGAAATGTGCGATGCCATCCGCAGTGATCGATGCGAGCACGTGTGGGCCGAGGTCATCAACGTAAGGGGGAAGTCGTATACACGGACTCTCGCCGCTTTGCATTCTGCCGGACTTAACGCAGAAGCGATGAGTTTATCAGCGGTGGCCGGCCCCCGCTCCGCCGAACGTTGGGAGGAGTATGCTCGCCAGACCTTCCTGTCCCACACAAAAAATATCCCACCTGAAAAATTACGGTATCTCCAATATATCAACCCAGGATCAGCGGATTGGTGGGCATCGATGAGGGATAAGGGAGCCGTGCTACTCGGCTCAACCGCCAAAAAATCGAATCTAACATATATGCCAACAATGACTAACACCATGATTGAAACGGAAGTAATGAGCGACGAGGATCTCCAATTTCGCGAAACTCACGAGGGGATCGTGACGAACGGCGTAAAGGCCAGCATGGCAGCCGCCGCCGCGCTCTATCAGATCCATAGCTACAAGGAGGGCTTGCTCTGGAATTCCGACTTCGAATCATTCGATGCTTACTGCCGGGCAAAATGGGACTACGGGAAGTCCCATTCCTACCGCTTGGTCGAGTGCGGTGAGTTCATGGCCGCCCTTGCCAACAGTCAGTCCCCAAAAGGGGACCAGCCGCAGCGGGAAAGCCAGGTGCGCCCACTCATGGAATTGCCGAAAGAGCGTCGAGTTAAGTGCTGGAACCGGATCGTAGCTGAGACACCTGCAAAGGAGCTGACCGGGAAAATTGTTGCGAAGGTGGTCAAGGATTACCGCGAGTCGGCCGGAATCACAATTTCCAAGCCTCTGAAAAGCTCTATCACCCAAGCCAAATCGGGATTTCTCCGTTTGAAGAAGGCATTGGGCAAGTTTGAGGATTCCGGAAAATTCAAGAATCTGCTCGATCAACTCGAAAAATTAATTGATGCCGAGGCTGAAGGGCAGATGGCGAACTGAGTTCGGGCTCTGCTTAGCCAGTCAGGAAGGGGCGATTTTTCACGCGGTGGGCAAGGCTCCTCGCACATAAACTCTCACAATACCAGTACTGCCACTTCAACAGCCCCAGAGACCCCCTCAAATTTGAGGGCATCTCTTTTGGCTTAAGCTTGAGCAGGTCGGCTTCGCTGGCCGGTGGGGCTGAAAACCTACGCAAGAACTCTCCGGAAGCCTGTTCTTGCATCTGAAAATGACCAGCTCGCTCGGCTGCTTTCACAACACCCAGTTCTCAGCCCCAGAGAAGCCCCCAAATTTGGGGGCTTCTCCATTAGACTCAGCCAGAGTAAGTTGCGTATCCACGGCGTATGTGCCCGAACCGGCGGAACAGCGGATCACGTCGATTTTCCAAATAGTTCGGAGAGCGGCAGTTGAAGCGCATCTGCAAGCTTGATGACGGTTCTCAGCTGAGGACTTCGGTCTCCACCTTCGATTTGGAGCAATCCCACGTGGCTCATCCCCGCCATCTGAGCGGCCCGGTTGAGGGATAGTCCCAGCTCTTCCCGACGTGCACGGAGCTTTTGCACCACGCCTGCGATCAGTTTGTCAGCGTCTTGGTCTTTCACAGCCAGTCAGTCAAACCGATCCGCTCCAAAATTTGGTTGTCTCAGTTGCTACAAGTGATAGGAATCGGCCGATGATTCACGGGTAAGCCTTGAAAATTTCATCGCCCCTTCGATCACCCTAATGGAAATCTACGTTGCTAAATCAGGACACGAGACAGGTCCGTTCACCCGTGAACAGATCCCGTCCATGCTGGAATCCGGGATGCTCGACCTTACCGACAATCTTTGGCACCAGGGCCTGAGCGGGTGGATCCCGATCCATCAGTTCCTCAACGTGCGCCCGCCGGTGCCGGGATCGCTCCGACGTGAAGCCGCGGAAGGGTATATTTCCCGGGAGTCCGGGAGCCGCACGGGTGAACCCGCTCCCTTTGGGAGAAGGGCGTTGGCGTTTCTAATTGATTCCGCAATTTGTGGGGGTGTGACTTTTGTGGTCGTTCGGCCCATCGCCGAGTTTGCCGCATCGTCAGAGACCTCGTCCGCGTTCATGCTGGCGATACAGATCGCTGTGGTGCTCCTGCTGGTGGTTATACCGAGTTGGATATATTGCACCCTTTGGGAGTGCTCCCCGAAACAAGCGACGCTCGGGAAGATTGCGTGTGGATTGATGGTGACTACTATGGACGGTAACCGTCTCAAGTTCGCCCAAGCCGGCAAGCGTTCCATCGGAAAAATCGCCAGCGAAGCGGTATGCGGCCTTGTCGGGTTTGGGTTCCTGTTTGGAACGGGGATATTGAATGCGTCATCGCCACCCCTGATCTGGACTCCTGTATGTGGAGCTCTTTTCCTCACCTCGCTCAGGTCACCGAAAAAACAATGCATCCACGACGTGAGAGCAGGAACTCTGGTGGTAATGAAATAGCAGCCGTTCCTAACACGAAGCAGCAGACCCTTATCCAACCGTTGATCCATGCAATATCACGTCACCCAAGACGGAACCGAGTCAGGACCTTACACTGAAGATCAGGTTCGTGAAAGCCTCGTCGCAGGGACATTGAGGTCCTCGGCATACGTCTGGAACGAGGGCATGCCCGACTGGGTCCCTATAGGAGAGGTGTTCGGGGCGGGTGTCCGGCCGCCATTGCCTACCGGCCGACCTCCTATCCCGCCGCCTGAGTCCCGGCAACCGGTGCAGGGATCCACCTCGAACAAATATCCCATGTGGCGTTGGGTTGCCTGCGGAATTTCGGGTGTGATCTGGCTGTTTTACGTGGGGACTGTGAGCAACATCGAGCAGGAGGCGCTTCCGTTGATCAACGAGCAAGCTAGAATGGAATCGGGTGAGTACGTTGCAGGAGTTGGAATCGAGGCCTTCGTTCGCGGTGCGTTAGGCGACCCGTTCGGCAAAGCTAGCGAGGAATATGCAAAATCGAATTCCATGGTGGATCGCCTTCAGCAACTGTCGGCAGAATACCGAAGCGCTACAGCTATCCGGCGACTCTTCGGTTGCCTCACGTTGTTTTTCGGTGGCTTCGCAATCTGGCGACACACGTTGTTCAGACGGTTGGGGCGAAGTTCTAGTTGAACCATACGCGGGAAGGCTTTTCCCCAGAGTGCTTCACGTGCGTTCCTTGGTGGGATTGCGCTCGAAGCGCAAAATTCTTGATCTGTTCAAGCCTTTGATCCAAACGCCGCGCGCGGAAGGTGCCCCGAAGCGGCACGGGGTCCGCTAATCCTCCGAGGAATCAAGCGACATGGACAGCCAGATCATCATCGAAGCCGCGAGAGCCACTCTCGCCGGGACATTGTCATTTCCGGAAGTCGTCGGCACGCTGCTCGCCGAAGGGGTGGAATATTACCACGTCGATTACGTGGCCATGCGGAAGACGTTCTACAGCGGGGAAGGGGAGTTGGTCATCACGCCTATCAGCTACAGCAATCTTCCGCCAGTCGCCAGGGAGTTCGATGCGGCGGCATTGCACGCGGCCATCCTTGTCAGCCAGCAGAACGGCCAGAACTACCGGGACTTCAGCAGCCGTGCGATGGCGGCCGGAGTCCAGGGCTACATCGCTTTTCTGCGAGGGCAGCGGGTGACTTACTGGGGACGGCAGGGCGACCAGCACACGGAATGGTTTCCCGGCGCAGGCGGTCACTCGACCCGTGAAGGTGAGTGACGCTTACCTGCGTTGATGCATCAGACTGCGGCGAGCATTTCCCGGGCCTTCTTTATCGCGGTTGCGTTGAGTTTGCCACTCACCAGCTTCGCGCCCATTTTTTAGTGCGTTTTTGTGAGAAAGGCGGCTTCGTTCGCTGGTGGCTCTGAAAACCTCCGCAAGAAATGTCCGGACGCCTATTCCTGCATCTGAAAATGATCATCGCAGGTAAGCTTTCACAACACTCAGTTCTGCCACTTCAATATCCGAACAGAAGCCCTCAACTTTGAGGGCTTCTCCATTACGCTCCGCCATAGTAAGTTGCGTATCTGCGGCGTATGTGCCCGCACCAGCGGAACAGCCGATCACGTCGATTTTCCAGAGAGTTCGGAGAGCGGTAGTTGAAGCACATCCGCGTGCGTGATGACGGATCTCAGCTGAGGGCTACGGTCACCACTTTCGATTTGAAGTAATCCCACGTGGCTCATTCCCGCGATCTGAGCGGTTCGGTTTAGGGATAGTCCCAGCTATTCCCGACGTGCACGGAGCTTTTGGCACCACGCCTGCGATCAGTTTGTCAGCGTCTTGGTCTTTCACAGCTAGCCAGTCAAACCGATCTGCTTCAAAATTTGGTTGTCTCAGTTGCTAAAAGTGATAGGGATCGGCAGATGATTCATGGGTAAACCCTGAAAATTTCCTCACCCCTCCCATCACCCTAATGGAAATCTGCGTTGCAAAATCAGGACAGGAATGAGTGCGATGTTCGCGCCCGCGATTGCAAGTGCCTAGGTGCGAGAGATTCAGCTTTCATACAGTTGCTTCGGACATTCTTCGGAGCTTTCAAACCCCTCTCTTCATCTGACAGGGTCCGTTTTGATGGCTGGAGTGAGCCTTTTCCTGATTTGGAGTGAATCAAATAGCGCCAGAGCATGAAAGAATTACGGAAAAATCAAACACCTGCTGACCGTGTTCCGTCGTTTGGACTGATAGAAAAGCCGCGTTATTGGATATTCGCCTTGCCTCCGTCACGCCGGAATCGTATCCCACGATCGTGAAGCAAGGATTGGTATTTTTTTTGATTTCGATCTGGCTGCCTGCCCGGGCCGAAGTCGTATGGGAGAAACCTTCTCAGGATTTCAAGAAATCCCCGGACGATAAGGAGCTTTTTGTCTGCTATTCCTTCACAAATACGGGTGAGAAGCCCGTCACGATAAAGTCTATCAGTTCCTCTTGCGGATGCACGACTGCTGAGCTTGGGAAAAGAACCTACCTTGCCGGTGAATCAGGGGATCTGGTGGCGACATTTGTTTTCGGTGGCCGTACCGGAGCCCAGTCGAAGAACATCACCGTACTGACAGACGACCAGAAGAAGACCGTATTGTCCTTCAACTGCATGATCAGTGACGAGCCGGTTGTTCTTACGCCCTCATTGGTCCATTGGCGGGTGGGGGAGGATCCCGCGGGCAAGCAGGTCGGCGTTACAATGGCAGAGAAGCCCGCGGTGAAAATCGTCGCCGTGGCGTCTTCTAATCCACGTATCGTCGCGGACCAGCCAACCGCTGAGGAGGGGGGCAATTATGTGATCCACATCCACCCGGTGGACACGACGCGGACGGAGAGCGCGGAGATTTTCGTGCAGACCGATTACCCGCCTGAAGGGCCGGTGGCTTACACCATCCAGGTGCGGGTGAAGTAGTTCCAGTCCGCGCGACACTCGTTGAATTTTCCAGCCCTAATTCCGAAATCAGCTCTCAAATGAATACGAAGAAAATCCCCCAATCCCATATTTCCTCCATCCGGAGGAATCTCGCGTTTATGATGCTGCTCGCGGGCACAGCCTGCGCTTTTGACAGCGGTAGCAACGGGTCCTACGGGCCTTTGGTGGCGACCAACGCGCCGATCGTGTTGCCGCCAGACGGGATCATTCATTGCACAACCATTGATATTCCAACAAACCAGACGCTCCGTTTCGTCAGGAACGCGAGGAACACTCCCGTGTATCTTCTGGCGACGGGAGATGTGAATATCACAGGGGCAATCAATGTTGAAGGGCAGGAGAATGTGGGGAAACGCGGGGGAGCAGGCGGTCCTGGAGGCTTCGACGGTGGGCAGGGAGGCCAGAATCCTGGTGATGGGTTTGGTCCTGGTGGTGGCAAGGGAGGTTGGGTTGATAGCTCGGCACCCACGGGCACTACCATTCGGGGAGGGGGAGGGTATGGCACGGCGGGAACCCGGGCTGTGAGCGGCGGTGCCACGTATGGGAATTCCTTGCTGATTCCGATGGTGGGTGGATCAGGTGGCGGGGGAGGCACTCACACCTCGGCGGGCGCTCAGTATGGCGGTGGGGGCGGCGGAGGGGCTATCCTGATCGCTTCAAACACCAAAATCAATTATGTGTGGAACGGGAACTATACCAGCGCCCGAGGTGGGCCGGCATCCAGCGGTTATGGAGGTGGAAGCGGAGGCAGCATCCGGCTGGTCGCTCCTATTATTTCGGGAAACGCCGGCCTTGATATTTCCGGGACGATGGAGGGAGGCGTGGGAAGGGTTCGCATCGACGGGACGAGTGTCTCGCTCAATCTTCTGGGCACCGACGCTGCATCTTACACTACCTTTGGATCGAACATGGTCGTCTTTCCCCCGAATATGCCGGAAATCCGGATCGTGCAGGCGGCCGGCAAGGCGGTGCCTCTCAGCCAGGTGGAACCCGTGTTTGTTCTTCTTCCCGCAGGCTCTCCCGCCACGCAGACGATCCAGGTCCAGCTGAAGAATTTCAATGGGGTGGTTCCTCTTGCCGCGACCGTCACACCCGAGTCAGGTCAGAAGACGACCTACAACTTTGAGGTGAACAATCCGGCCGGCGCGACGAATTCCGGATCGGTGGACGTCCAGATTCCCGCAGGTGTATCCACGCGGGTCGACGTCTGGACTCGTTGATTCGAGCGCCGAATACTCCCCCTTCCGGCCATGTGTTCCTTCCGATTGTTCCGATTCCTGTGCCTTGTGTGTGCCGTGTTGCTGCCTGGGTTCTCCCAGGGCGCGGACCGGGACGGGGATTTTTTTTCAGACGACGCGGAGATCCTTGTGGGCTCCGATCCGGACGATCCAAACAGCCGCCCCGTTGGATTCGTATCGAATGGCGTCAGGGTCGATGCGCTTCGGGAATCCACTGGCAGTGAAATTTCCGGCACCGCTTTTCGCGCGGCGTCGCCGGGGGTGCTGTTTTTGAGACAGTCGGCCGGAGCCGATGGTTCGGGCAATGCCGCTGTGATCGCCTCGCCGCAGGTGCAGGTTCTGAGAATGGAATCTGGAAGCGGTGGCGGCCTTGCCGGGGTGATCGCGGACCCACCGGTTCTCTTCAGGAGGAGCGACGCGGACTTTGAGTCCGGACTGGAACCTTTTGTCGCCTACAGCAGGGCTTCGACACGGAACTGGCAGGCGGAGAACCGCTCGGGCCGGAACGCGGCCGTGATCGACAACACTGGAGGCGACGTCGCGGCGGATGATTGGCTGATCTCGCCAGCAAAGACGATCATCGCAGACGAGAAGGTGGTGGTGAATTTCGATTATTTCCAGCAGGACGCGGACACTTTGGGCGCGGGTGCCAGTGCATTGCGCGTCATGGTTTCCTCCAACTACGTTTCAGGAGATCCCGCTGCCGCGACGTGGACGGACATGACTCCCCCCGGTCTGGATTCCCTGTCTTCCGGGGTTTGGCATGACGGGCGGGAGGCCTCCATCACCGGGCTGTCTGGAGCTGGCATCCGCATCGCCTTCCGCTACCGGTCCTCCGGTACGGGTGCGGGACAAGCGAAGGCGGTGGGGATCGACAACGTGTATATCCTGGAGGATTTCTATCAACCTCCTGCGATCACCAGCTTCCTGGCGAACGGGGTGGAAATTTCCGACGGGCTGGAACTTGAGGAGCAGGCAACGCTCGCCGTGACCTCAGATTTTCTTGCGCGTGCCAGCAAGGCCCAGTTCGTCTATCGGAGGAGTGGCGCGTCCACCTATCAGATAATTGGCGAGGACTCGGATTTTTCAAATGGTGCGGGAGTGGCCTGGCCCCTGTCCGGGGTGGGCACCGGCGACTATCAATTGGCGGGACGTCTGTGGAGCGGCACCCGCTACACGGAAGTCGTCAGAGATGTGAAGATCCTGAATGCGGACATGGCCGGGCCTGTTCTAACGGATCTGACTTGGGAAGGCCAGACGCTTGCAAATGGGACACAGTTGAAGAATCCGGGGACTTTCCGCATCAAAGCAAGCGACCCCGCGGGCATCGCGCGGGTGGATTTCTTTATTAGCCGGGCGGGTGACCAGAGCTTGACCTTGCTGGGCAGCGATGCGGATGTGGCAGAAGACTACACCTGCTATTGGAATATCGGCCAAGACATCTCGGACGGGGATTTCACATTCGTAGTTAAAGCCTACGACCGGCTCGACAACGAGACATCTTCGACGCGGACATTCCAACTGGTATTGAACCGACCGCCGGCAATCACCGCACAGCCCTCCGACCAAGCGGTGGCTAGCGGTGCCAGCGCTACTTTCATGGTCGCGGTGAGCGGAACTCCAGCGCCTTCCCTACAGTGGTATCAAGGTGCCAGTGGGGATGAAAGCAAACCGATAGGCGGCGCAACTGGCACGACTTACGTGAGCCCGCCGGTGCTGGCCACCTCCCGCTATTGGGTGAAGGTTTCAAATTCGTCCGGCTCCGCAGTGGGTAGCGTGACAGCAACTGCGCGGATCCAACTCATCGCCAACGGCAGTTTCGAACAGCCCTCTGTCGGGGGACGATTGTTGTCTGTGTATGCTCCGAACTCTTCGGCGATCTCGGGCTGGAATGTGGTCCAAGGCGACATTGAACTATGCACTGGCGCGGAATGGCAGGCATCGGAGGGAACTCAAAGCCTCGATACGAGCGGGGTTTCGGCCGGGGCTTTCCATCAGGACGTCGTGGGTCTGCTGCCCGAGGGGATATACAGACTGGATTTCGACATCAGCGGAAATCCCGCTCTCCCCAGTCAGGTGATCAAGCGTCTGAAAGTGGAGGCGGGATCGGCCGTCTCGGAGTTCGAATTCGACGTGACCGGGCATGCCTCCAACAATATGGGATGGGTCCGGCGGAGCGTCACCTTTGTGGCGGAGAGCGCAACCACCCGCATCCGGTTCCAGAGCCTGACTCCCGGTGACCGGGGTGCCGCGTTGGACAATGTCTCGCTGGTTCTCATCGAGCCTCCCGTGGCGAAAGTGCCGCCGCAGATCACGTCCCAACCGGCGAGCCCCACGGTTCCCAACGGAGGAAAGGCGACTCTCACGGTGGCTGCCACAGGCTATCCTGCGCCGACATATCAATGGTATCTCGGGAACAAGGGCGATACGGGGAACCCCATCGAAGGTGCTACCAGTGACAGCCTCACAACGCCGGCGCTCTACACGACGACAAGCTACTGGGTAAGGGCGAAAAATTCGGAAGGCAGTGGGGACGGCGGGACGGCAGTGGTGACAGTGCTGGGGCCGGTACTGCGGCTGGAATCCACCACTTCGGAACTGGCGGAAGGTGCGGTTGTTTCAGGCAAACTCTTGATCGCAGTGCCCATGCCCGCCGATTTCGTGGTAAGCCTCGGCGTGACCAAAACGGGGCGGATTTCATTTCCTTCCACGCTGACGATTCCAGCCGGGCAGGTGTCCGTGCCCTTCACCATGCAGGTACTGCAGAACCAAAACTTCGAAGGAGCGGTGAACGTGACATTGATCGCATCTTCGCCGGGTTCTTCTGCAACGGTCATACCGTTCAGAATCCTGGATGACGACGCGCCGGCGATTGGATTCTCGCTGGACCAGATGGAAGCGAGTGAAAACGCCGGCGGGCAGGCGGTGCATGGCACGCTGACTCTGGAGCGGGTGCCGCTTTCGCAAATGAACGTGACTTTCACGGTTGAGCCGGATGGGCAAATCCAACTGCCCGGGAGTTTGCTTGTGCCGGCAGGCTCGCAATCGGTGGTGATTCCCGTCGGGATATTGGACAATACCGCGCTGGACGGAAACCGGATGATTTCAGTCACCGCGCATCTTCTCACCGGGGGGGAAACCGTGTCCAGCTCCACACCGGTTCAACTCACGATCACGGATGATGAAGGACCGTCGCTGTATCTAACATTCGACCGGGGGGTCTATCTGGAAGGACGCAACCCGGCCGGAACGGGAACGGTCCGGCGCTCCCTCCAGACCACTGCGCCAGCCACCGTGAGCCTTCTTGCTGCAAATCCCGCAAAACTGGTCTTGCCGGCGACGGTGATCATCCCCGCAGGACAGGCTTCGGTGAATTTCCCGATTCAAACGCCCGCGGATTCCGTCGCTCAGGGGAATCAGCTCGTCCAGGTGGCGGCGACGTCTCCAGGATATAACAGGACCTCGGTCCCGGTGGTCGTCACGGACACCCAGAAGCCGGATCTGGCGGTGGAGCTGGTTTCTCCGCCGGCCGGCGCGCTGACTGACGCATGGATGGATGTGGGATTCTCGCTATCCAATCAAGGAGCGTTGGAAGCAAAGGGCCCCTTCTCCCAGCAGATCCGCCTCTCTACGGATGCGGCCATCGGCAGCGATGCGTTGCTGGGCCAGGTGGATTTCACCGGCAGCCTGCCGGCAGGGGCGAAAATCAAACAGACCCTGCGGGTTAAGCTGCCGCGGGCGGCCGGTCGATACTGGCTGGTCGTGGAGACGGACGCGAATGGCAAGGTGGATGAAATCCTGGAGACCAACAACGCGGCCATCGCCGCGGTTCCGCTGGAGATCGAGCCGGCCTATTCCACAACCCTTTTGATCGTCCCTGACAAACTGCCGGCCGGAACGCCGGTTCCCATCACGGGGACAGCCATGTTGAAAGCCGGCGGTCCCGCCGCGTATGCCTTGGTCAACATTCATATCCTCAACCGCGGGGCTGAACGGATCATCTCTGCGATTACCGACACGACGGGACATTTTTTGACCAGTTTCAGCCCTCCATCCGGGCAGGGCGGCTTGTTCCGCTTTGGCAGCTCGCACCCCGGTGCCGCGACCTTCGCGGTGCAGGATGAAGTCCACGTGTATGGTCTGCGCGCCACGCCGGGCGCACCGCAAATTGAACTCACGGGAGAGGGCGAGCAGACCGGAAGCATTGTCATCACGAACCTGGCGGAGTTCCCCCTAACCGGAATGAAAGTGTCCCTTTCCGGTGTGCCGGAAGGAGTGCAATTCACCGCCGCGCTAGCATCAGCGACGCTGACGGGAAGCGGGTCCATGAACCTGGACTATACGATCTCAGGAAACGCACCGGTGGAGGCCACATTTTTCACCCTCGCCATCAGCTCTGCGGAGGGCGCGAGCCTGTCGCTCCCCATCGCCCTGCCGACGGGCGTCCGCGAGCCCGTGCTGGTGGCTGCTCCTGGCCAGCTGACGTCCGGGATGGTGCGTGGCGGGCAGCAATTCCTTCGCTTCAACTTGCGCAATACCGGCCGCGTGGCGAGCGGCCCGGTGAATTTCCGTCTGCCGGCCGACGCGCCATGGTTGCGGATCTCAACGCCCCAGCCATTACCGCCGATCACCGCAGGTGGATCGACCGAGGTGATGGTCCAACTGCTTCCTCCCGCGACGATGGCTCTGGAGGAATACACCGGTCAGTTTCTGGCTACGGACGGGACGAGCACCGCTGTAGTCACCTACAATTTCCGTGCCTTGTCCGATCAGACCGGACAACTTGTCGTCAAAGCGGAGGATGAATATACCTATTACGCGGCAGGCAACCCCGCCGTAAGCGGGGCATCGGTTAAAGTGACGGATGCGCTCTCCGGCGCGACGGTGGCTACGATGGTGACGGATGCGTCTGGCAAGGCCGACTTCGGTGAGTTGCGGGAGGGCTACTACGAAATCGACGCGGTAGCGGACCGGCACACTTCCTTCCACGCCACAAGATTGGTGGTGGCCGGAGGGAACACGGAGGCGAAGGTCTTTCTACCGCGCGACACCGTCACCTACAACTGGAGGGTGACGCCCACCACCATCGAGGACCGCTACAAGGTCACCGTGCAAACCGAGTTTGAAACGGCGGTGCCGATTCCGGTGGTCACGATCGAGCCGGCCGTCATCGATCTGGCGGAGATCACCGGGAACGAAAAGGTCATCGACCTCAAAATCACCAACCACGGTCTCATTTCGGCGGAGCAGCCTTCCTTGGAGTTTGGCGAAAATCCCCTTTGGAAAGTCACTCCCCTTGTTCCTGATCCGGGGTCGTTGCCGGGGATGAGCTCGGTGACTATACCCGTTCGCCTCGAGCGGATACCGGCCAGTCCGCAAGTATCCCTGGCAAAAGCCAGTATGACAGCAGCCTCCGGCGATCCATGCCGGCTGGAAGCGGGAATGAAGTGGTGGCTGCTTTGTGGTCCGGACCGTCACTGGTACCGTATCAAACTCCCGTTCATCAATTTGACGGGAGATTGCGGTATCCCTTGGTTCGGCGGGGGATCCTCCGACGGATCAGGAGACGGTGAAAATCCGGATGACGCCGCCGATGACGACGGCGATGTCTCTCATGACGACGGCAAAAACGAAGGCAAGTATGTCGATCAAAACGGAACGGGCAAGGGATCCAAAAGCAACCCCATCGTGGTTTCCTCAAACACGTCTCATACTGTTACGGACATGGGGTGTCAGGCGTGCGATGAGGAGGCTCTCGTAAAAAAAGAATGCTATAAAGGATCATTGGCCATCGACGTCTCGGGAGAGATTAAAGATTTGGTGAAGAAGCTTCCCCCCCCGTTCTTCGTTTCCGAGCCTGAGGTCACTGTAGATTTCAGTGGCGAACTTTGCGACTGTTGCAAAGATGGAAAGTTGGGCCGATCTGGAACCTTGGAGGCAGGAATCGTCGCAAAAGCAGCGGTCGGGTTCGGAGCAGGAATAAAGAAAGCTTGGTCCTTCGACGACGTGTTTGGTTATGATGAAGTTGGTTTGGAAGTATCAGCGTTTGCTGGCCCCAAATTGGAAATAGGAGGGAAGGGATCAATATCCATGGAATGGAAATGTCAGGACGTCGTGCCAGATATTTGTGGAGAGTTTTCTCTCGATGCAAACTTGGGTCCTACCATCGACGTCTCATGCGAGATATTCGCGATTTCCGATGGGAAACGATGGTCAGGAACTGGGAAAGGTACCATGAGCGTTACAGTTTCCGGACATGTAAAATGGGACGGATGCGAGAATTTCAAAAGCAAAGTGTGCTATGGGCCTGTGGTAGAAACGATATCAATATCGTGTGAGCTTATGTCGATGGACGGCGAAAAAAAGACATTCACAATTTCCCGCAGTCGCTATTTCTCCAAGGGCAACTGTGACGACGAACCGGAGGCAGCGCTCGCTTCTGATGCATCCTTGGCCAAATCCCAAATGGAATTCTCATCCTTGGATAGTGAATTGGAACAGACCGAACCTTATGAGATTACGCGTCCGGCGGATTACTACCTCGGACCGCTGGGCCGCTTCGACGGGAGAACGATCGCGCAAGTTCTTGGCGAATTGCCACCGCCCGACGGGAAAGGCGTGTGCGCTTCGGTGAAACTGAAGCTGGACCAGGAGGCCGTTCTTTCGAGGGATGCCTTCAATGCGGAACTGGAGCTTTCCAACAGCAGCACCGATCCGCTGGAGAATCTGCACGTGGATTTGAAAATCAAGGATAGGTCGGGCAATTCGGCGAACGATCGCTTCCAAGTGAGGCTTGATCAAGTCACCGGCATGACCGGCGTAAATGGAGGAAGCCTCGCCGCGAACACCACCGGCACGGCGAAGTGGGTCATTGTGCCGACCGTGGATGCCGCTTCCGATCAGGCGACCGAATATCTGATAGGCGGAACATTGGGTTATAAGACGGGCGGTACGGAAGTGTCCGTTCCCTTCTCGGAGGTGGCCGTCACGGTGCTGCCGGCACCGCGCTTGAACCTGAGATATTTCCACCAGCGCGACGTTTTCAGTGATGACCCGTTCACGCCCCAGATCGAACCGGCGATTCCATATTCACTGGCGGTGATGGTGATGAACGAGGGCGCGGGCGTGGCGCGGAATTTCTCCATCAGCTCGGCCCAACCGACCATCATCGAAAACGAAAAGGGCCTGCTGGCCGATTTCCGCATCATCGCCACCCGGGTTGACGGACAACCCTTGCAACCTTCGTTGGTCGCGGACTTTGGGGACATCCAGTCCGGGGAAGTTAAAATAGGCGAATGGCTCTTCACGTCGAGCGTCCAAGGGCTTTTCACGGATTACAAGGCGTCTTTCGAGCACATCGATGGGCTCGGAAATCCCCGCTTGTCCTTGCTGGATGATGTGGAGATTCATGAGATGATCCACAAAGTACAGGATCCAAGAGCCACCGGCGGCGTTCAAACCGCTTTCCTGGTGAATGACGTGGTGGACGGCCATCATTTCCCCGATACCATCTATCTGAGCGACGGCACGAATGCGCCGGTGGAGGTGGTGGAGACGGGGGTGGCAACAGGACAATCCACCAAGACGCTGACGGCGGTGATACCGGAAGGCTGGATTTATCTCCGAATTCCGGAGCCGTCTGATGGAATGATGGAACTCATCAGCGTCGTGCGATCCGACGGGAGGGTGATCCCCCTGGACGTGAGCGTGTGGGTGACGGACCGGACCTTCATCGGCCAGGGGCAGCGGCCGGTGTTGGAGAACAAGCTGCATCTGCTGGACCACGACAGCACTGGCTCCTACACGCTGGTCTATCAGGCGAAGCCGGCGCAGGACACCCAGGCTCCGGAGAGCCATGTGATGTCGCTGGCCGGGAATAGCGCGGAAGAATTCCCGGTGAGTTGGACGGGGACTGACAACCGGGGCATCGCCTTCCACGACATTTATGTTTCCACGGACGCGGGACCCTATGTTTTATGGATCCAGCGGTCGCTTGAGACGGGCGCGATTTTCAAAGGACAGCTGAACCACAGTTATTCATTCTACAGCCGTGCGACGGATGCGGCGGGTAATCTGGAAAATGCTCCCGCGGTGGCGGACGCGACCACACGGGTGAGCTTGGTCAATCTTGCGCCGGTGCTGCCGGAGATCCCCACGAAAGTGGTGACGGAGGGCGAGACGCTGGTTCTGGAATCGGGCGGGACAGACCCGGACGGGCGTACTGATTTGCTCACCTACTCGATCCTCACGGACGTGCCGCCGGGCCTGACGATCAACAGCCGATCCGGGAGAATCCGTTGGGTAACGGGTGAAGCGGACGACGGTCGCGAGGTGACGGTGACTGTGAAGGTGACCGACTCGGGCGCACCCTCCAAATCCAGCACCCGGACCTTCCTGATCCGGGTGTTGGAAGACAACAGTCCTCCGGTGCTGGAACCTGTGGACCCGCAAGCGGTGAATGCCACGGGGATCCTTTTGGTGGCGCTGAAGGCGGTGGACTCCAATATTCCCAAGCTGACCGTTCAGTACCGAATCGTCGGCACTGCGCCGGGGGGGATGACGCTCGATCCCGTGACTGGCTTGCTTACCTGGCGACCCCTTCCGAAGGATGCGGGCAAGACGGTTCTCATCACCGTGGGCGCGAAGAACTCCGGAGCGCCAGCGGCGGAGTCCACCGTGTCCTTTCCCGTCACTGTGGATACGGCGATTCCCAGCGCGCGGGTCAATTCGCTCCCGGCCGCATCGACCCCCGACTTCGCGGTTTCCTGGCGGAACACTGGGAACACTCCGGTTGCTAGCTACAGCGTCTACGTCTCCAGCGACGGCGGGCTTACCTTCACGCCGTGGTTGATCAACACGATCCGGACGTCGGCGATATTCCATGGCCAGGTCGGCAAGCGGTATTCCTTCTACGTGGTGGCGAAGTCGGCGGATGGCAATCTGCAACCAGTGGATCCTGCAATATCATCCGTTTCGACCGTCGCCGAGACGCCCATTGCCGCGAACGGCTTCGATGAAGTCTTGGATTTTGAAAACAACCGCCTGCCCACCGGCTGGACCATCAATGTCAGCGCCGACCAGCTCGGCCGGACGGGAGTCGCGAACAAGCGGTTCGAGTCCCGTGCCGCATATACTTTCTCCGGCCTCTACTGCGCCAAGAAACTCCCGGCGGGAGCGACGGGTTTCCAGATCGAATACCGCGGCAACATCAGTGCGAACCTGCTGGGGCAGAGCACCCAAATCCGGATCTATCAGAAGCAGGGTTCCTTGATCCAGACCTACCTTGGAAAAGCGAGCGACGGCTTGAAAAATATTTATGCGGAGGCCGGACTCATGGACGAGCCGGAATACTCCAAGATGTTTGCGCTTCAATCCGGAACCTATGAGATCAAAGCCGTTTTCAGCGATGGGAATATTGTCTACTCTGCTACCAAACCGGGTGCTGCCAAGGCACTGTTTGATGTTTCCGTCAAGGTTCCGGACCTCAAGGTCCACGACATGTATCTGATGGAGATTTTCGCGGATACGAGCAGCCCGGAGACTAGTTGGTTCGATGATGTTGTGATCAAGGCAATCAAGCCCGGGTTGCCGATGACTTACGAAATTGTGGCCAGTGCGAAACCGCAATCCAAAGGGACGGTCACGGGAGCCCGGAAATATAACGAGGGAAAAACGGTGACTCTCAAGGCCATGCCCAAAAAGAACGGCAAGTTCGTTTCCTGGACGGAGAACGGGCGGGTCGTAAGTAAGAAACCAGTTTATACGTTCAAAGCGCTCAAAAACCGGAATCTCGTTGCAAACTTTCAATAGGTCGGAAACAGACATCCACTCGGGGATAGCGACTTTTCGCCAGCCTAAAGGGGAGCGGATTATTTTCTTAGAGGCTGTCTTAAAAATATCTGATTCCCAACTTTTAATCTGTACTAATCCGGTCATGTATTGGAGAAGCTTGCCATGCCAAGTTATCCTAGCAGCCTGACCGACGCCGAATGGGAAATCCTCCAATCCCTGTTGCCCGCCGCGC
>NZ_JBDSCX010000028.1:0-122346 GCF_039920825.1 Luteolibacter sp.
CACTGCTTACTCCTCGCGCCCGCCTGAAATGGTGGTCGTAGTTCAATGGTAGAGCCCCAGATTGTGATTCTGGTTGTTGCGGGTTCGAGTCCCGTCGATCACCCCATCTTTCCCATCGGGACCTCAATGGAGGTTTGGAAGGGGGAGAAGGAACCTTAGTAGAACGACTGATGCAGCCGCTTGAGAGCAGGATTCATTACAAATTTCGCAATTCGCTGCTGTTAGCGGAAGCGTTGACCCATCCCAGCCTCGCTTACGAGTCGCAGAAACCGCATTTCGACAATCAGCGGATGGAATTTCTCGGCGATGCCGTGCTCCAGCTCATCGTCACGGAAGAGCTTTTCAAAATGTTCCCGGATTTCACCGAGGGACGTCTCACCAAACTCCGCTCCCGCGTCGTTTCGCGCCGGGCGCTCGCCCGGTTTGCCATGGCGATTCATCTCGGCGACTACGTGCTCCTTGGAAAAGGCGAAGAAGCCACCGGCGGTCGGCGGCGCCTGTCCACCTTGGCGGATGCCTTCGAGTCGCTGATCGGAGCGGTCTATCTGGACTCCGGTCCGAATCCGGCACGCGAATTGGTGCTGCGCCTCTTCGAATCCGAGATCGGCAACATGATCACCAGTCCCGAGGAGCGGAATCCGAAGGGCGAGCTCCAGGAATGTCTCCAAGCCATTCACCCGCAGGCGCCGGTTTACAAAGTCATCGGCGAAAGCGGCCCGGACCACCGCCGGGTGTTCCAATCCGAAGTTTCCTGGCAATCCATGGTCCTCGCGACGGGAAAAGGGAAGAGCAAGAAAGAAGCCGAAGCCCGCGCCGCGGCGGAAGCGCTGCGGGCCAGATTGTGGGAAAAGTGAACGGGTGAACCGGTTGTTCTAACGCTTTTTTGCCGCGCTCTTTTTTTCGTTGGCGGTCCCGCGACTGACAACGAACTCCGGTGGAATTCGTTGACTTGCCGAGGCCGGCCGCAAAGACTCACGACATCATCCGGAAAAGTTCTGCCGGCTCCATTTCACAAAGTCCCAAACCCATGTCCGCAACCCTCCGCGTTCTCTGCCTGCTAACCGCCGCCATTTTGCCGTTGTCCGCGCAAAAGGCGAAGCCTTCGGAAAAATCCGAAAAAGGGCTTACCGTGCGCCTCGTGGCCGACGAAGTCACGGAAGGTCAGGCGAAAGTCCTCATCCAAGTGGATGAAAAGAAATCCGAGCCGCTGGACCTGCCCGCCAATCGGCTTTCCGATCCCGTTCCGGTGACCGGCCGCTCGCTCGTCCTCAAGACCGCGGACGGTGGGACCGAACTCTGCACCGTCACGCTGCCCGAAGCTGGCAAGTCGTTCGCCGTGCTTCTCGCTTCGGAAAAGCCAGCCGGTTACGCCCCCTTCGTGGTCAGGACCGACGATCCTGCGTTCAAGGCCGGTGATGTGTTTTTCATCAACCGCACCGCCAAAGCCATGGTCATGAAACTCGGCGGCACCGACTTGGTCATCGAGCCGGGACAATTCGCCAAGTCGCGGCCCACCAACCCCGAGGACAAAGCCTATCACATCGTCATCAGCGAGCGCGACGAGACCGGCGAAAAGCTCGTCTCCTCCACCCGCTGGCCGGCCGGCGAGAATCTCCGCAGCTATATTTTTCTAACGACCGACGCCAAGGGGAAGACCACTTACCGCGCCGTGGACGAGTATCTCGAAGCCGGCAAGAGCAAGAAAAAGAGGCGCTGAGAATCCACGGGCAGGATATGCGGAATCTTTTCGACGATGGGTCGGCAGTCACAACCCGGAGGTCAAAGAACGAGGAGCGAAACTGGTGAAAATGTTACTATACGAGTCCTCACATGATAACATCCAATGACACCAGATTACATGCCTGCGTTTCACCTCAACCTGCGATGAAGCGCCTTGAATGACAGCGCTCCGGCGCTCGCTCCGCAAAAATCCGCGATCCAGTCGGGAAGGTCATTTCCACTGCGGCCGGGGACGAAACCCTGGTGGTACTCATCCATCCAGCCGACTAGCGCCATGACGATGACGGTGGTGACGATGATCGCAAGCCAGTTGGGATTTGCCGGGTTTCTCCGATAGAGCCAGGCGCTGAGCAGGCCAGCGCCGCCGAAGAAATAGCCGAAATGCTCGATTTTATCGAAGAAATCGATGGGTGGCATCGGGATGCCGGGATGGGTGCCGGACGAGAGCAACCACAGGACGCCGAACCAGAGCAGAAAAGCGCCCAGCCAGAATTTAGGGCTCCGTGGAAGCCGCGGCATGCTCAGAGCTTGCGCATTTCTTCCTCAAGCCGCTCGGCGAGCCACTGCTTCATCATCGACTGATAGTTGAGGAAGCGGGAGCGGGCGATGCGCTTGATCCGCGAAAGCATCCGTGGGTCGAAGCGGAGGGTGATGGTGGTGGATTCGCGGGAATCGGCCTCGTGGACCGAGGCGGCCATTAGCTTTCCATCCAGCTCGTTCGCCTCCCAGAAACGGGCTTCGGCGGCTTCATCTTCAAACTCGGGAATGTCGGTCCAGCGGGTGACGGCGTTCATGGGGATGCGAAAAGGGATGGATCAACGGAATTCCGCGTATTTGCGGTCGTAAAACTTCTGCTCGGCCTCGGACATCTCGCGGGCGGCAACGACGCGGTTCGTTTTTCCGTCGGTCCAGAAGGAGAAGAATAGATACCGGTCCGAAACCGTGCGACCCAACGCGTAGTAGCGGGAAGCGCCGTCGGAGCGCTCGTTGTCGGGAAGGAAACGTACGGAGAAAGGATCCTCGAAAGCTTCTTCAAGCTCACGGGGTTTGATGTTTCGAAGGTCGAATTGAACGTCGAGGAGGTCGAGTTCCATGGCGGGATTCTGCGGATGAGCGGGGAAAGTGCAACAAAGACTTTGGTGGATGTGACGGGGAAAACACACACCCGGCTAGAGGTCGTCACTCTTTCAGGCCGAGGCGGTCGAGATTGGCCTTTTTCCACTCGGCACCGAGTTCCTGAACGGTCTTGCCGGTCCACTCTTTCCAAAGGTCTTCCGAGTAGCCGTCGTGGGTGGCGAGGTTGAGCTTCCGCATGAGGTCCTTCTCGTAGTTCTTGATGACGTAGTCGAAGAAGTTGGCGGTGACGCGGTAGCTGGCGTCATAGTGGGATTGTTTGACGTTGCGAGCGGTGATGTCGGCACCGTGCTTCTCCGGCTCATAGAGGAACCAGCGGATGTAGTCGGCGACACCTTCGGTGACCCACGTCGGTGGGCGGCTCTTGCCGCGGCCACGGGGCTCGCCGCCGGCGCGCTCGCCAGCGAACTGGACGACGTGCACGGTTTCGTGAATGCCGGCACCGATGGCTTCACCTCCCGCCTGGTCCCGCATGAACTTGGTATTGAAGACGACGGAGTTTCCGCTGGCGTAGGCGGGGACGCCGCCCATTCCAGAGACACTGGTAATGTCCTTGAGGGTGAAAGTGATGTGGCTGGAGGGCTTCATTCCTTCCACGGGGATGATGTCGATGATCTTGGGATACCAGACATCGAGAACGGGGATGAGGTTCTTGGCTGCCCACTCCTGGAGGTCCGGAGCTTCGGTGGCGTCGAGGGTGTAGGTGTATTTGCCGTCCTTGGAGGCGAAATCCTGGGTGATCTTCTTCGGCTTCACGACGCGGACGAGTTCGGGCCCGGCGGCATCCGTGATATCGATCTCGCTGAAGAAGGTGTCGTTGAAACGGGGTTCCTTCGGATTCTTCTGAATGTCGAAAAGCACATAGCGGAAATTTCCGAGGGACTTGCCAGAGTCTGGTGAAATCGAAGCCGCATGCTGGCCGGGCTTGTTAGCGGTGGTGTCCACCTTCGCGATCAGATTCCAACCGCTCTTTTCGGGGTCAACGCCGGCACCCGGTTCCGGGACGAAATCCTTGGCCGTGCCATCCGCCGCATAGACCTGATAGAATTGGCCCGAGCGCGAACCGCTGTGCCACGAGTAGGAGGCGATCGTGGCGACATCCACGGCTTTTCCCAAATCCACGAGGATCCGTCCGCCGCCGGAGAAAAAGAAGTTGGAGGACGGTTCGTCGTCGGAGCGGGGGATTTTCCCGTCATTCAGCGCCGCCAGCGGGGCGCTGTTAGGATCCGGTGTTCCGGCGATGACCTTGAAAGTGGCGCCGGTGGCCGCGTCGTTGGACGCGGGGGGCGGGGTGGTTTTGGTTTCAAACGCCGTGTCTTCGGATGAGGAACCGATGCTGACCTTGGCGGGTGCGGCTTGCAAGGCGGCGAGGCCTGAGGCCAGTGGCAGGAGGATGGCGAGGGGGCTGAGTTTCATGGATTTTCGAATGGAGGTGTTCCCGCCGTATGAAGCGTGCCGGATCATGCCGGGTGAACGTCCATTATCGACACGAAATTTCGCATTTGTCTGAGAAGCGGTCTGAAAAGCCGGAACCTACCGAAAAGGGGAGGGGTAGATTTTTTAACTGCGGATGAACAGGCATGTAGTCATTCAAGTTTTTTCTTCATGCGGTGTTGGATTCGGCATGTTGGGTGATCTGGGTTTGAAGGTGGAGGACACAGGCGGCTAGGTTGGCAGGCAGGGAGAGTTCGGCGCGGAGCTTTTTGCCGAGAGTGACGGCGAGTTTTTGGAGCTTGGTGGCAAGGCTTTTGCCGGGTTCGAGTTCGACGGGCGCGTTGCCGGTGAGCAGATGCCAAACTTGGACGAGTAGTTTGCGGGCGACGGCCGTGACGGCGATGTTGCGCTGGCCTTTCCGGGCGAAGATCTTCCAGCCCCATGTGCCCAGCGCCGTTTCCCGGCCCATCCGCAGCACGGCGTGGGCACCCTGGATGAGCAGGTTGCGCATGTCCTTGCGGCCGTGCTTGCCGACGCCAAGCTTGACGTGTTTGCCGCGACCGCTTTCCCTCTGGCCGGGATTGAGCCCGATGTAGGCGACGAGTTTGGCCGGATTTTCGAAGCGCCGCACGTCGCCGATGATGGCTAGCAGGGCGAAGGCGTTGATCTGGCCGATGCCCAGCAGTTTCAGGCAACGCAGCATCAGCGGCTCGGCGCAGATCTGCCGGCCGATGAGCCGCAGCAGTCCCTTGCGGCGCGCGGTTTGGAAACGCAGGTTCTCATAGTAGCCGGCCAGCAGCTCGCGCTGGAGCACGGTCCACTCGCGCTGGCGCATCACCCAGGCTTCGGCGGCCTCGGTTTCGAGGCTCCGGTTGCCAGGGCGCACGGCGAATTGGTTGAGGTAGCCTTTGAGGGAGTTGGTGGCGGCGGTGCGGTCGACGACGCATTTGTTATAAGCATGGAGCAGTTCGCGGCGCTCGCGGGTGATGGCGTCGGGCTGCCAGACGCAGGGGGCGTTGCCCTGGAGATAGACCAGGGCGATGCGGGCGGCGGCGAGTTTGTCGTTGTCGGCGTAAGTTCTGGCGTGTTTGCCGACGTGGCAGCTTTCCATGACCACGGCGCGCAGGCCGAGGCCCTGCAAACGGCGGCAGATCTCGAAGCTGTTGGAACCGGCTTCCAGGAGGAAAAGGTCGTCGCGGGTGAACTCCCTGGCAGCCCAGTCGAGGAGCTTTTTCAGGCTCATGTCCGGGTGGCTGGAGAGTTTGCGGGCATCGTGCGGGGTGGTGCCCCGGAAGACCGCCGCGGTGAAGGTGTCCGGGTGGCAGTCCAGGCCGATGATCCTTCCTTTCGAAGGCGGCGGGGGAGCGAAATAGATCTCGGCTCCCTCCAACCGGCCTTCTCCGGGAGGTCTTTGTCTTTTTGGTTCTTCTTGTTGTTTTTTCATGGTCGATCTCCGATGGCCCGGTTAAGGGTGGAGGCAACCGGCGCGGGCGGCCGTTCTGTCAGGTCACGGACGGAAGGTTGCAGTCAGGCATTCGGGGTCTTGCGCCCCAGGATGGTGCTTTCCGCCAAGGTTCAGTCAGGATAGGGAGGAGTAACCTCATGTTCATCATCGAACCTTTGGACCTTCGGCCACCCATGCGTGTTGCAGCACTCACGGGTTCCGCGAGGGACGTTGAACTAACCATTGCGGTCTGCCCAGCGCCGGTTGCTGAATGACTTCATACCGTCAGGTTGGGCGCGGATGGAAGGGGATGAAATCGTGCGAATGATCCAATTTTTGATCGCTATCCGTGTTCCTCATCCGTGTGCATCGGCCTTGAAGAGGAATCATCCCGCAGACAAGATCGTTGTCAGAATGAATGGGTCGGGAAAGATATCTCAAATGAAGCCGCTCGCCAGATCGCTAACATTTCATCTGGTTGCCCCCTATTTGGCCCATCTGGCCCTTATTTTTCTACTGATTCGAAGTATTCCCGATGACGTAATGGTCTGGATATTCCTTTTCGGCGGCTTTTTCGTTCTGCTGGGTGCCGCTCTGGTGGCGATCCCGTTCGGAGCAGCTCATCTGATCCAAGCGCTCTACTTTGCCCCAGGCTGGCCAAGCGCAAGGCAGCAGTTCCTGATGGGGCTTCTGAACCCGTCCTTTGCCGCGATCACACTGGCGTTCGTCTTCCTCATGGCTCCAAGGCTGCTGTTCTAGGCGAAGTGCTAACAGACCGAAAGGTGGAACTCAAAGGGCGTGCCCCATGCGTGTCTTTTTCGTTTCGAGGTATTTCTCGTTGTCGGGATTCGCTTCCTGGCGGATGGGGAGCTGCTCGACGATTTCCAGTCCGTAGCCTTCGAGTCCGACGACTTTTTTCGGGTTGTTCGTGAGGAGCCGCATCTTGCGGACGCCGAGGTCGTGGAGGATTTGGGCACCCATGCCGTAGTCGCGGAGATCTGAGGCGAAGCCGAGTTTTTCGTTGGCTTCGATGGTGTCGTAGCCTTCCTCCTGTAGCTTGTAGGCGTGGATTTTCGCGGGCAGGCCGATGCCGCGGCCTTCCTGACGAAGATAGAGGAGCACGCCGCCTTCTTCGGAAATACGCTCAAGCGCGGCGGCGAGCTGGCCGCCGCAATCACAGCGGCGGGACTGGAAGACATCGCCGGTGAGGCATTCGGAATGGACCCGGACGAGTGTCGGCTGGTGGGGATCGATGATGCCTTTGGTTAGAGCCAGGTGATGGCTGGCGTCGGTATTGACGCGGTAGAGGTGGCAGTTGAACTGGCCGAAATCGGTGGGCAGCAGGATGGTTTGCTCGCGGTGCACCAGTTTTTCGGAACGCCGGCGGTATTCGATGAGCTGGGTGATGGTGCAGGCCTTGAGGCCGTGGCGCTTCTGATAGTCGCCGAGCTGGCCGACGCGGGCCATCGTGCCGTCGTCGTTCATGATTTCACAAATCACCGCAGCTTTCGGCAGTCCGGCGAGTCCGACGAGGTCGAGCGACGCCTCGGTGTGGCCCGCGCGGCGCAGCACGCCGTCGGCTACGGCTTGCAGCGGGAACACGTGGCCGGGATGGACAAATGCATCGGCCTTCACTCTCGAATCGGCTAACAGTTGGATCGTCAGCGCCCGATCCGCGGCGGAAATACCAGTGGTGATTCCATCCGCAGCATCGACGCTGACGGTGAACGCCGTCTTGTGGCCTTCCCGGTTGCGGCGGGTCATCTGCGGCAGTTCGAGTTCTTCGGCACGCTCGGCGGTGAGTGGCGCGCAGATCAGCCCGCGGGCGTGGACGGCCATGAAATTGACCATTTCCGGAGTGCAGAGCGACGCCGCGCCGACGAGGTCCGCTTCGTTCTCGCGCGATGGATCATCGGCGACGATGACCATTCGGCCGGCGGCGATTTCCGCGATGATTTCCGGGATGAGGCTGAATGTGAGCGATGGGTCTGACATGATGAAATGGGAAAACGGCGGGACGACAGCCTCAGTTCAGCGAGGGATCGTCCGGAGCCTCGGCGAGGATGCGGTGGAGCGGGGAAACCTGGCGCAGCAGCTCTGACCAGAGTCTGCGGTCGTGGTCCAGGCCTAGCAGATCGGGCTGCGGCCGGGCGGCGATCCACGAGCTGCGGCGGAGTTCGTTTTCCAACTGCCCGGCGGTCCATCCGGAATATCCGACGAACGCCCGGACGATCCGACCCGGCCGATGCGCGTGCTCCACGGCGTCTGCCGCGGAAATCCGGAGCTTCCAGCGCAGGCCGAGTTTTTTGCTCCACCAGAACGAGGAAAACGTCAGTTGATCGCGGGCAACCGGGCCGCCTTCATGCACGGCCAACTGCCGCAGCGGGGCGAACGCGTCGTCTTCCAGCAAGTCCCCAACGGTTTTTCCCGTAGGGTGATTCAGGATCAAGCCGAACGCGCCCTCGTCCGAATTATGCTCGGCGAGGAGGATCACCGATCGGTTGAAAATGCCATCCCGCAACGACGGATCGGCCAAAAGCAGCTGTCCTTGGAGCTGGATTGGTGAGTCAGGCATGGAGGGATTGTCGGCCACGGCGGAATCCTAATACCGCCATCCGCGTTCGCCAACCGCTGAATTTCCGGGTTGCCGATGCGCCGGTTGAGCCGGGCTTTGGGATTGCGCTCCGGAGCCGAACGCGGAGGATGCCGCTTGGATTATGGAAACCCGACAAAAGATGGAAACCCGCATCGAGCTGGCGGAGGACCGGTTCATTCTGCCATTGCTCTACCCGGAAAAAAGGCCGCTCCGCGCCGCCATGTGGGAGGCGCCGGGGGAGCCGGTGATCTATCAGGACGCGGTTCGACAAGAATTCGCCGAGGTGGCCGAAGGCGTCGCATGGGGCAGGGAATGGGGGACGGCGTGGTTCCGGTTCCGCGGAGAAATCCCCGCGGCATGGACCGGCAGGGAAGTGGTGGCGCTGGTGGATCTGAGTTTTGAAAATGAGGAAGGATTTGGCCGCGAGGGTCAGGTGTGGATGGATGGAAAACCGGTGATCGCCGTGAGCCGTTATCGGTCGGCGATCCCGCTGGCCGCTGGCGGGGCCGTGGATTTTTTCGTAGAAGCCTCCGCGAATCCGTCATCGGAATGGCATTGGGATAATGGCAATCGCAACGATCCCGATGAACGTCTGTTTCGCCTTCGGGAAGCGAAGCTGGCAGTTTTCGATCGCGAGGTCTTTTCGTTCCTGATGGATTTTCGAGTCTGCCGCGAAGCGATGTTGGAGCTTCCTGCGGACGGCACGCGGCGGGCGCGCCTGTTGCGGGGACTGGACAAGGCATGCCGCCTGATGGAGCGGGGCAATCGCGAATGGCTGAAAGCGGCGAGTGAAATTCTCACGCCTCTGTTAGCTTCGAAAAATGGCGACACGGTTCATCGCATCACAGCGACCGGACACGCCCACATCGACACCGCCTGGTGCTGGCCGCTGCGCGAGACGATCCGCAAGTGCGCCCGGACGTTTTCGACGGCGCTGGCCTACATGGCGCTTCATCCGGACTACAAGTTCAGTTGCTCGCAACCCGTCCAGTATCTTTGGATGAAGGCGCACTATCCCTCGATTTTCGAAGGCATCCGCGAGGCGGTGAAACGCGGCCAGTGGGAGCCTATCGGCAGCATGTGGGTGGAGCCGGACTGCAATGTACCATCGGGCGAATCGCTGGTCCGGCAATTGATCCACGGCAAGGAATTCTTCGAGCGCGAGTTCGGCGTGACCACGCGCGACCTGTGGTTGCCGGATGTTTTCGGCTACTCCGCCGCGCTGCCGCAAATCCTCGCGAAGGCCGGGGTGGATCGTTTCCTAACACAGAAAATTTCCTGGAACGACACCAACCGTTTTCCGCATCACACGTTCCTGTGGGAGGGCATCGACGGCACCCGCGTCTTCAGTCATTTCCCGCCGGTGAACACCTACAACGCGCGGGTGCAGGCCAAGGAACTCGCGAAGGCCGAGCGGCAGTTCGCGCAGAAGGACCGCGCCTCGCGCTCGCTGATGCCCTACGGCTACGGCGACGGTGGCGGCGGACCGACGGTGGAAATGATCGAGCGCATCCGGCGCTGGGAAAATTTCGAAGGGATGCCGACGGTTGAATTTGGCACCGTGAACGGATTCTTCGATGCCGCCGAGGCCGACATCGAGGATCCGCCGGTGTGGCGGGGTGAGTTGTATCTCGAACTCCATCGCGGCACCTACACAAGCCAGGCGCATAACAAATGGATGAACCGTCGTTGCGAGTTGTTGCTGCGGGACGCGGAGTTTTTCGACGCGATCACATCTGTGCTCAGTCCCGGCGAACTGTTGGACTCGGATCCGTTTCCCCAGCGGACGGTTTGGGACGTGCCGGGTCATTCACCCGCGAAGGAAACCTCGCTAACAGCGATGGCGCTGGATCGCGCATGGAAACTTCTCCTGCTGAATCAATTTCACGACATCCTCCCCGGCTCGTCGATCGGCCGGGTCTATCAGGAAAGCCGCCGGGACTACGAGGTCATCGAGACGATCGCCCTCGCGGTGAGGAATGCCGGCATCCGCCGCCTGCTGGATGATGGCGAAGCATTCACGGTCTTCAACACGCTGGCCCAAGCGCGTTCCGAAGTGATCGACTGCGACGGCGTTCCTGTTCGGGTGGAAGTTCCGTCCTGCGGCTATGTAACCATTTTAAATCCAACCCACGACGTGATGCCGGTCGAAGTGCGGGAAACGTCGGATGGCTGGCGGGTGGAGAACGGGCTGGTCGCCATGGAGATCGCGGCGAACGGAGTGATTTCTTCGGTGGTGGACTTGCGGGTCGGGCGTGAAACTCTTTCCGGTCCCTCGAACGAATTTCATCTGCTGCGCGACTATCCGAATCGTTGGAGTGCTTGGGACATCGAGGCATCGGCGATGGAGGATTTTGAAATCGTCGGCAACGATGCGCAGGGTCGTCTGCTGGAGAGCGGGCCGTTGAGGGTCGTGCTTGAGTTTGTCCGCGCGTTCGGGAAATCGCTGATCACCCAACGCGTTGTTCTAACTGCCGGCAGTGCGCGGATCGACTTCGACACCACCGTGGATTGGCAGGAACGCGACCATGTGCTCAAGGTCTCGTTTCCACTCGCGATCCAGACCGACTTCGCGACTTGTGAAATCCAATCCGGCCACGTCCGCCGCCCCGTGCATCGGAACACCGGTTGGGACGCGGCGAGGTTTGAAATTTCGATCCAACGCTGGATTGACCTCGCTGAAACCGACTACGGCGTGGCACTCCTCAATAACGGCACTTTCGGTTGTGACGTGCTCGGCAACCGGATCCGCCTCACGCTGCTCAAATCCGCCAGTGCCCCCGATCCCACTGCCGACATCGGTGTCCATCGCCGGACTTTCAGCCTGTTTCCGCACTCGGGAAATACTCTGCAAGGCGGAGTGGTCGAAGCGGCGCTCGCGCTCAATGTTCCGCTGCTGGTGGGCAAAGGTAATCTGAAAGGACCCGGAAGTCATTCGTGGCTATCGGTCGATCAACCTGGAATCACACTCGAAGCGTTCAAGCGTTCCGAGGACGGCCGTGACTTGATCCTGCGTCTGTTGGAAGCGGGAGGCCGCAGGACACCCATGGAGGTGTCGTCGGATCTGGGCGATCTCACATTGGAAGAAACGGACTTGCTGGAACGACCGGTAACAGGAACCGGGGAATTCCGTGCATTCGATATCAGGACATTCCGAATGATCGTAAACCCTCGACTTGGAAAATGAACTATTTCGCACGAATCGGTGAGAGGCTTGTTTTCAAGCTGATGGGCTATGGAATCCTCTTGCACGCGTTTTTTTGCATTAACGCGATCACCATGTTGATTGCAGCCCCGTTTGTGGTTGTGGACCTTGTCGAGGACATCCACCTCACGGACAAGCTGATGACAGAGGCACAGGTGATTTCAGTGCCCTTGGTCAATCGCAAGGACGAGCGCAGGGATTCCCAAACGGGCAAGTATTTGTGCTATGTGGAACTTCCGAATCCGGATGAGGGTATCCCGGTGGCCACTCAGTATCTTCGCCAGGATGCCCCGGCGGGATTGGATTCGCTACAAATCTACGTTCACCCTGCGCTGATTGGTCCTTCTGTGATCCTTCCGAGGATCATCGAGGTTCCAGCCGATCAAACCTGGAAATCCGTATTCCAAGCCGTCAGAGGTCGATCCATCATCTCAGCGGTTCTGATCTTGTGCCTTCTGTTGATCCTTTGGCTCATCACCACCTATATTGCCATCCGGGGATATTTTTTCATCAAAAACGGACCCAGGAAAAGGCCCCGCTAGATCAGCCGTCACCACTCGGGCGATTTCAATCGAACTTGCACGGAAACTGCAAATGGCGAGACTCGAACAATGAATGATTTTCTGGATCCCAAGCGGACGGTGGCGGAGCTGAAGGAGCTGCGGGCATTGACTGGCGATGACGACGGCGCTCAGCGTGTCGCCTTCACCGAAACCTGGGCGAAAGCTCGGAAATGGATGGAGGGAAAAATGGCCGAACTGCCGGTGGAGGCGCACAAGGATGCGGCGGGAAATTCCTGGTTCACGCTGAAGGGGACTTCGGAGAAATCGCTGCTCATCGGCGGGCACATCGACTCCGTCCCTAACGGCGGTTGGCTCGATGGCTGCCTGAACGTGGTCGCCGGCGTGGAAGTGATGCGGCGGATTTGCTCCGAGTATGGCGGCAATCCGCCGGTGACGGTGCGGGTGGTGGATTGGGCGGACGAGGAAGGCGCGCGCTTCGGGAAGAGCCTGTTCGGGTCAGCGGCGTTTTCCGGAAATCTGGATCTCGACGAGGCGCGTGTGCTCAAGGATAAGGACGGGATTTCATTACCGGATGCGGTAGCGGGATACGGCATTGATTTTGAAAAAGTGAAGGATGCGGGGATCGAGGCGAAAAATGCCGCGGCCTATCTGGAACTGCACATCGAGCAAGGACCGGTGTTGCTGGATATGGATCTTCCGTTAGGCGCGGTGCTCGGAACATTCGGGGTCGAGCGCCATGCCATCACGTTCCGCGGGCAAGCGGCGCATTCGGGAAGCACGCCGATGAACCGCCGCAAGGATGCGTTTCTAGCAGCGGCTCGGATGGCTCCCGAGATTTATGATATCACCGGCCGGCACGGCGGCGTGTGCACGATCGGTTCTTGTGTCACCAAGCCGGGGATCGTGACGAGCGTCGTCGCGGAATGCCGGATCACGCTGGACCAGCGGCACCTCGATGCGGAGTCGCTGGCGCAGATGTTAGGTGAGGCGAAATCAGCCAGCGAGCGTTACGCGGCGGACGGTGGCGTGACGGTGGAATGGGAGCGCCTGTGGCAAATCGAGCCGGTGCTTTTCAACCCCGAGCTGATCGATTTTTGCGACGCCGCGATCCTGGAAACCTGCGGAGTTTCCCATCGTCTGCCGTCTGGCCCGTTGCATGACGCGGCGGAGGTCTCACGCGCCGGGATTCCAACGGTGATGCTGTTCGTTCAAAGCCTCCACGGCATAAGCCACAACAAGATCGAAGACACGCGGGAGGATCACTTGGAGCTCTGCGTGAAGGCGCTCGACTGTCTGGCGAGCAAGACGATGGAGTGGATCTTGCGTGACGAATGATCAGGAAACGACCGCGTTGGACAGCGTCCGCATGAGGCCATCCTGATTCCAGAAATCCCGTCCGCCGACGACTTGCCCGTTCTTCGTGTGAAGCCAGGTTACTCCTCTGAATGAAACCTCCTGACCGGTGGCCGCCATTCCCAAACCGGGGCCGGTGTGCGTGCCTTTTGCCGTCCAGTGGACGCAGACATCGTCTTCATCCGCCAGCGAATCGACGACTTCGATGTGGATGTCCGGGATGGCTTCGAGAAACGCCGATTGAAATGCTGCGAACGCATCCGGGCCAACGATTTCCTGTCCGCCTTCCAGATAACCGACGGCGTCGGGTGCCATCAATTCGTGGAGTTTCGCACGGTCCCTCAGGTTCCAGACATGTTCGAACCACAGATGGCCGATTTCTTTGGCGGTGGGAGTTGTATTCATGATGAAATTTGATGTTAGGAATTGACCGTCACCTCACCGCCGTTCGCGAGCCAGCGGGCGCACCCGGCTCCGAGTTCCGTTTCCGCGCGTTTTTCGTAGTCCGCACATTCCTCTTCGGTCAGGCAGTCGCGCCAGCGACCGTTGACTCCCTTGTTGATGAAGACCTCCGCTCCCGCGTCCCAGAACGCGCCACCTAACGGAACGGTCTTGGTGGCGTTCTTCTTCATCCAGTCGAACGAGCATTGTTCGAGGATGGCTTCCCAGCGGGCCTCATTGATCGGTATCTCCAGAAAGGCGGCGATCCGGCGGATTTCGGCGGGCATGTCCTGTTTGAGATCGGCGAAGTGGATGAACATGACGTTCGGCAGATGGCGGATGTCCCACCAGCTCCGGATGTTTTCCCAGTAGGGCCAGAACGGAAAGCCGTCTCGGTCCATCCAGTTCCGCCAGTAATCCCTGATATCCGCGGGGGCCGGTCCGATGGGTGGGCCGACGCGTCCCGGCGTATCGTTCAACGCCTCATACCACAAGTGGTTGGCGTTGGAGTGGTGGTTATAAAGGCTCCAAACCACATCGCGCCCGTCACGTCCGATGTAAACATATTTGGCTTTCGGAGAAAAACGGAGCGCGTCCACCGACAGGTGTGTCTTGATGAAACGGCGGTGGGTCTGCTCCTCGACGAGCGGCAGTTTCACTTCCTTCGGTGGAACCCGCAGGTCGAGCCACGGCGACATTTCCGCGACTGATAGATCCGGATCCCCATCGAAAATGAGTTGCGCGATAATCTGCTGCGTCCAGGTGGTGCCGGACTTGGCGTAGGTCGCGATGATGATGTCGTCGTCGCGGAATTTCAAATCGTCCCAAATCGTCGAGTCGAAATGATGGGTGTGGACATCACGGGTTTTCTCTGGCCAATCGATGTTCTGATTCATGGTTTTTGAAATGAGCTTCAGTGGAATCGCACTTGGATCTATAGGGAATTCAGCGATGGGTCAACGTCTCTGGTGACCACGTTTTGAATTGACTCGCCGGTGCCGTTACCTCAATCTCCACGGTTGATGAAAACGCTCATTAAATTCATAGTTTTACCGGCGTTTTTGTTCCTGACACCCCTCGCATGCGCCTCGCTTTACGAGGGGAGTTGGAAGAACAAGACGTTCGGCTCCACCGGTGCCCTGACGATTGATCTGACGATCAAGAATTCACGCGCATCCGGCAGTTTCGACCTGGATGGCCCGGTCTTCGGCGGTCTTAACCCGCCGGCGATTCCCTTCGACTTCCCGGTGAAGGCGAATGGCTCGGGCAAGATCAAGGTAAACGGCACGATCATGGGGGATTTCAATGGAACCATCGATGAAGACGGAAATTTCTCGGTTACCATCACCAACATTCCCGGCGCGCTCACCGAAGCCCGTATCAATGGCGTGTTCGACATCAAGCTGGAAAAACTCACCGCGGACTACGTGGTCGACAATGCGGGCGGCCCCTATGCGAACGGTGTCGTAGAGGCGCACGTGCACAAGGCTCCGATCGTGAATGTGGCAAAGACCGTCAACGTCACCGGGACGACCGGAAAAGTTCAGGCGAAGGTGGTCACCAACACCACGATCAAAAACATCAAGGCCAGCACCACCGGCATCGGCAACATCACGATTGCGGGCAAGAATCCCTATCAGATCACGGTAAAAAACCTGACCGTTGGAACGACCCCTGTCAAAATTACCGTCACCAACAACGACGGATTGAGCACCACGAAAACCGTGAAATTCATCAGGTAGCCCCGCGCCAAAAATGCTAGGTCCATGATTCAGTTTTAGTAACAACATCCCGTCCGAATTTTTCTGCTAGCGGACCCGCAGGCGGAGGAACGCGTGTGCGGGATCCAGAGTGCTCACGGGCACCTTTGCCTCGTGGGTTTCGGTGGTTGCGGTCGTACCGGTCACGGTGTCGATCACGTTCGTGCTGGACCAGTTGGTCAGGTCGCTGCTCCAGATGACCTGGCATTCAAGATCGGTCGCCGCAAGACTGCGGATGTAGGAAAGCGTGATGAAATTGGGAGTGCTTTGCAGCTGAGGCAACACGTTGCCGGAATTGCCAATGTTGGGGTTGAGGCCGAGCGCGCGTTCCATCAGGTTGGTGATGCCGTCGTGATCCGGATCGGCACCGTCCGCAGCATCGCCCGTATTGGCGGTGGAGAGGAAGTATTGTTGCCTCCAGCTGTCGCCGGGCGAGGGCTGGGTGATGCTGAAATTGCTGAATGTCGCGGTTCTCAACTCCGTGGCATGGTTGGCGCAGACGGCCAGGCCAGCCAGCGGACTTGTGCCGAGCGTGGTGTTGTGGGAGCCGAGGGAAATCCAGTCGGCGGCAGTGGGTGTCGTCGCGAGCGTGGAGTAGAACGCGGTGAAGGTGTTTCCGCTTCTAACGAGTTGCAGCCAGAATTGTCCCGCTATGGGGAGGTTGTTTCCCACTTGTCCGGTCGTCGCTCCCGCGGTGTCGCGATACCTGAAGCGCAAGCCACGTCCGTGATCGTAGAGCAACTGGACAAAGGCGGAGTTGGCATTCGTGGAAGTCCTGAACGCCAGGCCGGCCTTGGCATACAAGGTGGGTGTGCCTGAGGAGTTAGACGGCAGACCGGTCACCCGGGTGATCGCCACTTGGTCTCCACTCACGGGCGTTCCCAGCAAATGAAACTGGTCTGTCGTGCCGGTGTTGAGATCGATGCCGCCGCCGGTACCACCGCCAGAGACGGTGAAAACGCCTCCGCCTGAGGCGGAATAGCCCGAAGAACCTTCGCTAACAGGACTGCCGATTTCATAGTCCACCCACGGCTCAGGCACCGGCGCGAAGAGTCCGGAAATTTGGGCACCGGACAGCGCGTAGTTGTAAATCCGCAGGTCATCGATGGTCCCTGCGAAATACGATCCGCCGTAAAGCGTGCTGCCGAGGCGGATTCCGTGGGGCGCGTCGCGAAGCGCGGTTGAACCCGTGCCGGAGGCTTCGAGAATTCCGTTGATGTAAATTTTCATCGCACCCGACGAATTCACGCGGGTGACGACCACATGTTGCCAGGCTCCGTTGTTGATCGGAGTTGTCGATTGAATGGTCAAACCGGCACCGCCGTCACCCATTCCGAAAGCGGCCTTGTTGCCGACCAACGCGATTCCCCAGTCGTTAGCGACTCCTGGAACATCGGCATCCACCATGGATTTGCCGGCGTACCATTGGCCGGTGCCGCCGGTAGCCGTGGTTTTCACCCAGTAAGAGATGCTGAAATCCGCGACCACGGAAGCCGGAATCTGGGCGTAGGTTCCGACACCGTCGAATTGCACGGCGCTGGTGCTGTCCTTGCCCGGCACAAAAGCAGCGCCGACGGGGTTGCCGTTGTTCACCTGACCGCTGATGTCCTGGATGTTGTTTTCAAACTGATAGTTGCCAACCAGCGTGCTGCCGACGTTCGCCAGCTTGGAGATTTCCGCCTGCCCGAGGACCATGTTGTAAATCCGCACTTCGTCCAGGCTGCCATTGTAGAATCCGACCGTGCCGCCGACGCTGCCGATGTGAATCGAGTTCGGAGCGCTGCGTGCTCCGGTTGCGCCGGTTCCGGAGGCGTTCAGCACCCCGTCGATGTAGATCTTTAGCGCGCCGGTGGCGTTGTCGCGGGTTGCGACCACATGATGCCAGTTGCCATCATTGACGGAGCTGCCTGATAGAAGCGTGGTTTCGGGATTGCCGACTCCGAAGCCGATCTTCGTGCCGACAAGGGCGAGTCCGAAATCCGCCGTTACGCCGCCCACATCGGCATCCACCAGGCCCATGCCGTTATACCATTGCCCGGTGCCGCCGGTGGCGGTCGTTTTCACCCAGCAGGCGATGCTGAAGTTCTTCTCGATCGGAGTCGCAATCTCGACCGATCCGCTGGTGCCGTTGAAGGTGGCGGCGAGGCTATCGACCCGGCCGGCCGTGTAGCTGATCCCGCCGCTGCCGATGCCGTGGAAATTATTGCTGCTGTTGTCGCGCACCGAGTTTTCGAATTTATATTCCGCCCGGAGTCCGCCTGCGGATTCGCCGGGAGTGACATCGTCGAATGCATACTCCTGGTTCACGGCACCTATCACATCATTGTATTGAAGAATGTTCGCCGAATCCGCGGTGGATCCATTCAGCACATCCATCGTCTGGTTCATGGCAGCCTTGTTGAAGATCTTGAAATAAAGTCCGCCACCGCTCGGCACCAGCCGCCATTGCTGGCCGTCGTTGTTCAGCCATTCCCACTGCTGGATATTCGCGAGTGGCGCCGTGCTGACGCCGGTGGTTTCGAGAACTTTCCCGCTGCCGACGTTGGTGAACCTCCAATAGCCGCCGCCCCGGTTGCTTGCCGTCCACTGCTGGCTGGTCGAACCGTTCGCGGTGAATTGATCCACATTCGCGCCGTTGTCGGCGCTGTTTCCCGCCACATTGACGACCTTCTGACTATGGCGTGCGCGGATGACGTAGGTATGGCCATCTTTCACTGTCACCGCCTTCAACGGATCACCATCGGTCCACCATTCGTCGTAGTTAGAGATCCCGTCGCCATCCACATCGCCGGTCCGGCTGAGGTTGAGATTTCCTGCTTTGTATCTTTCCCATTCGTCGGACATGCCGTCGCCGTCGATGTCCTGGCCGCCCATGTCGAAGCGCATGGCCTGGATGAGCCGGGGAAGCCTGCGGCGGGCATCCGCGCTGTCTTCATTTCCATAGTTGAAGCCGTAGGGATAATAGTGAACTCCCGACCGATAGATCTCGCCTCCCGGACCGTCGAAAAGTTTGACATAACGCCTGAGCGCCGCGCCGTTCCAATAGGCACCCCATTGGCTGTCCCACTGGGAGGTGGTGCCGCTTCCAAGATAATGCGCGATTTCATGGAGGGCCACCTGCGTGCTGATCGAGCCGCCGAATCCGAGCTGGCCGTTGTAGTCCGATTGGGCCGTTGGAATCCCCGAATGATAGATGACGTTGATATCCACGTTGAAATTGGTCGTGGCATTGTAAACCGCGACCGCTTCATTCATAACCGCGGTGATTTGCGCCCGCTTGCCCTCGTCTTCCAGATAACTGATGTGGTAGGTCAACGCATGGGAAACCCCGACACTTGCCAACCATCCTGCGGAAGCCATTTTGAAAAGTGAAAGGAATGCGGATCGGCGCAGGGGATGGTTCATCGAGTATATTCGGATGGGTTTGGATCCATTCGGATCAATTCGGCAGGTCGGATCTCTCAAAATTCCGGCCGCTCGGGGGCGGCAAAAAAGGCGGGAACGCCCGCGGGATCGCTGCGAATTTTCGCTCGGAATCCTTTAACGGCAACGGAAATCAGCCCCCCTGATCGGGGGGCGTCGCCATGATTCAACTCGCGCGCTGGACCTTCATGCCCACCACGCAGACGTCGTCATCGAAGGTTTCCCGTTGTGAGAATTCCCGGATCTCGCCGAGCACGCGGTCGAAAAACTCCTCGGGCGTTAACGATGCGAAGCGGCTGGCGGTTTCCTGGAGCTGCTCCTCGCTGAACAGCTCCCCGGCTGTGCCCTCCACTTCGAACAGGCCGTCGGTGAACAACATCACCATGTCCCCTTCGATCATCGGCTTGCTAACAGTCGTGTAGTGAAAATCGGGGAACAGCCCCATCGCAGGCCCCCTGCGTCCGTTGCCCTGCAGTTTTTCCGCGGACGCGTCGCCGGTGCGGAAATGCAACGCGCACGGATGGCCCGCGTTCGCGAAACGGAATTCCGAATTTTCCACGTCGGCGACGACATAGAAGCATGTTGCGAACATCGTCGTCTCCGCTTGTTTGAAAATGACGGTGAGCGCGTGATTGATCCGCGTCAGCAGTTCGCCGGGATCCGCCGCGGCGTTTGAGTGTTCCTCGACCAGCCCGCGGATCATGCTGGTGATCAGCGCCGAGCGCACGCCGTGGCCCATTACGTCGCAGATCAGCACGCCCGCGGCATTTTCTCCGACCGGGAAGATGTTGAAAAAATCCCCGCTGACGTCGCCTGTTGGAAAATAAAGGCTCAGGAACTGCAGCGCGCTTTCCCGAACCGTCACGTTCGGCGGGATGGTCGGGAAATTGCGGGGAAGCAGAGCGGTCTGTAGCTCGCGAGCCATCCGCAGCTCTTCGAGCATTTGCTCGTTTTTCTCTCTCAGTTCTTTCGTCCGATCCCGCACCCGGGTTTCGAGCTCGGCATTCAGCAGGACCAGCGCGGTTTGAGCCATGTTCCGCGCCTCCTCCGCCTTGTCGATTCTACCGCCGACGACGCGCGAAACCTGCGAGACGATCCCAGTGATCAGCACGGCGAAAACCAGCGCGCAAATCGCGGAAATCACCGCGGGATTCGTATGCGTTTGTTTCAACAACATCGCCATCACCCAGCCGTTGATTAGTGCGGCGGCGATGATGATCGGAACGAATGTCCGCAACAGCAGCGCCCGGGTTGAATCACCCAGAAAGACGCGCAGCGGCCATGCGTCCGCACCCGCCGCGGCCATGATCGCGATGCCACAAAGAAAAAATCCGCACGCCGTTGGCAGCGCCACCGGGATGATCGTTCCCCCGTATAACAGCGGCGTGCCATACCAGTAGCCGACTAGAATGACGGCACTGATCAAAGTTGCCAACGCTCCCGGAACGCAGGCGCGTGCGGCGGTAGGGTGGTTTGTTAGGATGAGCAGTCCCGTCGCCACGAAAACGAAATTCAACGCGGTCAGCGGCGCCATCCGCCCGGTGGGCACCGCACCGAATTTTCCAGGATTGCGCACGAACCACGCGTCGATCCCGAAATGATAGCCGCCCGAGATCTCGATGAATTTGGCGAACGCCACCACCAGCACCACCGCAGCTAACAAACGGGTCAGCCACCTCTTTTCCGGCAGGAGCGAGTGAAGCAACAAGCCGCTTCCGATGAGCGAAAAACACAACGCCGTGCTCGGTGCCATCGGGATGTAGTTGGCGCGGACGCTCGCCAGCAGCGGCATGTCCGAAATCCAGCCGATGAAGGTCATCAGCCCCACCGCGACCGCCAGCGACGCGCAGGCCAGCGTGACCCTGCGGGAAAATGGATCGGCGGCTTCCTTTTCGACCATGCCATCCACATTGCAAAGATGCGCGTATTTGTCTATCTGGAAAGCTCCGGCAATGATTCCTTCCAATTGAGGCCGGGATTGGTGAAAACCCGGCGAGACCATGCCCTCACGCGGACGCCACCAAAGCACTTCCAAGGAATGCCAGCAGATCATGCGCAGGATCGAGGCGCTGGATGGGGTGATCGGTGTGATCATCGGCCGATCCTATGGCGGAAAATCGCTGGGGCAGGGGAGCTCCACCGGCGCGGTAAAAATCCAACGCCAGGTCTCCGGCGGACTCAAGGCCGTGACCCAGTCCGAGAAGGGCCTGCAGGAACTTTACATCCGCACCGAGGCGGGAATGGAAGATGTCATTGCCGAAGCGATTCTGAAACTCTGATCCGCTTGATCACTGCAACGGCTTCTCTAGCAGTTTAATAAAATCCGATACTTCATCTTCCGTGGTCGCGAAGCTTGTCACCAATCGGGCGATGATCTCGTTTTCCGCCACCTGCTCGACAAGATCTCCCGGCACCGGCCATGGATGGAAGCGCACTCCTTTTGCCCGCCATTCTTCCACGGTGGTGGCGGGAATGATCGCAAAGACCTCGTTCGCCTGAACTTCCCACGCCAGCCGGACATTCGCGCCGCCGCGGATCGCATCGGCCAGACGTGCCGCCATCCGGTTCGCGTGAGCCGCCAGATCCAGCCACAGTCCGTTGTCCAGATAGGCTTCGAACTGGGCGGCGATGAAGCGGGTTTTGGAAAATAACTGAGCCGCCCGCTTCCGGATATAAGGCAGATCCTTGGCGCTCTCCGGATCGAAGAAAACCAACGCCTCCGCGCACCAGCAGCCGTTTTTGGTTCCACCGAATGAAACAATATCGACGCCCTGTTTCCATGCCATTTCCGCAGGCGAGGTTCCGAGTGAGACCAGAGCGTTGGCGAATCGCGCGCCGTCCATGTGCAGCGGCAGTCCCCGGTCGCGGCAGATGTCAGATAATGCGGCGATCTCATGTGGCTGATAGATGGTTCCGACCTCGGTGGCCTGGGTGAGCGACACCGCCATCGCCTGGCCGGCGTGGATGAAATCCGGTCTGAAGTGTTTCAACTCCCTGATCAAATTCCGCGGATCCATTTTGCCGGCCGCGCCGTCCACCGTCTGCAATCGTGCTCCGCCGGTGAAATACTCCGGCGCTCCGCATTCGTCCTTCACCATGTGCGCCTCGCGGTGGCATAGAACCACTCCGCCCGGCCGATTCACCGAAGCGAGTGCGAGCGAATTCGCCGCGGTTCCGGTGCCGACGAAGAACACCGCCACCTCCCGTTCGAAGATCTCGCAGAAACGCCGCTCGATCCGCCGGTCGAGATCGCTCGTGCCATACGCAGCCGCCATCCCTGACGCATGCCGCGCCAGGTTCTCCGTGATCGCGGGGTGAACGCCCGCCCAGTTGTCGGAAGTGAAATTCATGTTTGTGATGGCGGAAGGTTTTTTGTTAGCCCGGCTCCGCCAGCAGCACCCGCTTCAGGAGTTTCGACAGTTTTGATTTCATCGGGCGCTTGCTCGTATTACCAACCCACGTGGTTGATCCAGGCGGCGGCTTTGCTGCCGGAGTCGGCACACACCTCGATGTGATAGAATCCGGTTCTGCCGTCAGGGGCAGTTAGGGAAAAATCGACAGTCCGATATCCGGGGAAATCCGCACCGCTGCCACCGTCCGCTTGATACCATTTCACCGGTGTGCCGAGGATGGTCGTGTGTTTCCACGCCTGCTTGTGCGGTGCCGGCGCGGGAGTGGTGCCTTCCGGGTCGTCGTTGTCCTCCTCCCAGTCCGGCGGATTTTCCGGAGTGGCTTCCATTTTCACCAGGCTGCTGATGATGACAAAGTTCAGCGTCGTGCCTTGGCGGTATCTCAGGCGGTAGGTGCCGTCGTCCATCACTTCCGCATGGGGCTTTCCCCATTGTTTTTCGAACCACGCGCTGCGCAACACCGGCATTTTAACTTCCGCCAGATAGCTGGAGATGGTGGATGACCCGCCAGGTGAAGGCGCGGGCGGCGTGCAGCCGGTGGGAAGGAGCGCGAAGACGCAGGCGGATAAAATGGGCAGGCTGGAAGGGCGCATCGGGACTGCGGCGATGTTGAACGGGAGCGGCTGGCAATGGAAATACCAAATGGGGCCATCACCGGATCTTGCGGAATTCTCGCGCGGATTCATCCTCCTTCCATGACCGCCTATGTCGCCCTGCTGCGTGCCGTGAATGTCGGAGGCACTGGAAAACTGCCGATGACGGATCTCAGGGACCTCTGCGAATCGCTCGGATACATCGGAGTGAAAACCTACATCGCGAGCGGCAACGTGGTTTTTAAATCCGGGAAACCGGAATCCAAGGTGAAAGCCGGACTGGAATCAGCGCTGGCCAAATACGCGGGCAAACCGGTGGGTGTGCTCGTCCGTACCGCTGCCGAAATGGCGGAAGTTTTCGCCCGCAATCCATTTCCCGAAGCCCCCGGAAACCGGACCGTCGCGATCTTCCTCGATGAACCGCCACCAGCCAACGCGATGGAGAATCTGAAAGGCCAAAAGGACGAACAACTCCATCTTGGAAAACGCGAGATCTACGTCTTCTACGGCGACGGCATGGGCAACTCGAAATTGACCATCCCCGCCGCCAAATTAGGCACGGCCCGCAACATGAACACCGTGGCCACCCTCGCCAAAATGGCGGCGGAGCTCTGATCCGGATTGCCTGGGAGCGGCACCGCCACCCGCTGCGCCATCCGATCCGAAAGAGACGAGGGAACCACGGATAGACACGAATCGACACGGATGAGAAGAAGATGGCGAGAAAAGCCGCACCCGCTCTTCGCGAGAAGCTCTTAAATCTTGGAACTCATTCATGATCCGTGTCTATCCGTGTCTATCCGTGTTCATCCGTGTTCATCCGTGGTTCGATATTCTTTTCCAAACGGAACGCATCCCGCAATCCGTTCACCCGCAGACCCTCCACAGTGGCTTTTTCGCGTGCTTGCCCCGGTTATCCCGACTCGGTATTGTCAGGGACAGGCAGAACGCTGTTCTACAGAGAAAATGAAGAAGCGGACATCTACGATCATCGTCGTAATCCTTGGGGGGATTGGACTATGCGTCGCCATTCCTCTGGGTGTGAATGTCTACAGGGATTCGACTGATCCGCTCAAGCAGGAGGCGAGGGAGCACGGAATAACGAACTACTATGAGAAGGATGGCCTCCTGAGAGACAGGATCGAATTGGATCCAGCATTTCGTCGCATCGAAGCGGAAGTCGATGCCGCTGCGAATATGGAGCTTGAGGCGCGCGGTTTGAACAAGATGGGAATGGGTCGATTCAGTATCCATGAACAATTCAAAAAGAAAATCCTGAAGGAAGGATACGGCATTGAGTGGCGTTCTGTCGTCGAGATGAATCCGTTTGTAGCCATCGATTAGAATCCAAGGGGAATCACATCTTGCAGAACAAGGCGCCGCATCCGGCGGCGATAAGCCCCTAAATTGAATTCGTGCTTCCATCTCTCCGCGGAGAGGCTCAAACGTTTTGCATATATGACCGAGCCTGAAAAACTCACAGCGGCGGAGGGCAAGGTTCGAGGTTACGACCCCGCTACCGTGTGCCAACTTCAGGCAGCTGAAATTGCTAGGTCGGAGGCGCGGGCGCTTATCCCCGAGATTGAATCCGCATTTGACGGAGTTCCCCGCCCAAGAATCACGCTGAGCGTTGCGAGGGGCTATGACGACGAATGGAACCTGTCGGAGGAGCGGGTTGCCGAACTCAACGCCCTGGACCCCGAGCAAACGTGGCAGGAAGTCCCGGATCAAGCGATCGAGGGTAGCCAGGAATATTTTACTTTCTCCGATCCGTGTGGCTGGCTTTTCTACCTGCCTGCGTTTATGTGCCACTGCCTTCGCAAGTTTCCGGATCGCGGATGGGAAGCGGTTCGACTGGCTTGTGAAAGACGGACTCACTTCGATCTGCTTGGCGTTGACCAACTTCGTTGTGTCGATCGATTCCTGCATCTCTGCAGCCGACACGATTAACACTGCTAGGGATACTTTTCGCCCCAAAAATCGAATGAGCTATCGAATGCTATTTCCTGTTACGCTTCTGCCGATGTTGCTGATCGTGATGTTCGCGAGCGGAATCTCGACGTGGCTCTTCAACCTCTTTTCGTCCTCCAAGATTCGCGAGACACAGACGCGTTTCGCCATCGCGCAAATAGCGGAACGAATCGACGAGATCGAAGCGGCCCAGTTCCCGCGGACAACAGAGGATTTGATCGATACTTTGAGATTATCGAAAATCGATTGGAACAGTTGCGGAATTCAAGGAGAGCGGATTTTGGACGGTTGGGGCCGCCCCATCAGAACCACCTTCGATCAAGTGGGAAAGAGATGGGCATTCCGCTCGCCCGGAAAGGACGGAAAGATCGGGACGGCGGACGACATTGAGCGCTCGACGAACAGAAATTAAATCGGCGAACAAGACAACGCATTCGATGGCGACACGCTGCCCAATTGAATTCGAGCTTCCTGCGCGCCGCCGGATGGCCTAAAACGGTCGACAAAAATCATGAAAATCCGATTTCTCCTTTCGTTGATGACGCTTGCCTTTGCTATTCCATGTGTTGGTGCGGCTTTACCAAGCATCGCTTTGAAGTGAGCGAGATTTCTGGAGTATGGCCGTGATAGCGGGTGCCGGTGTGGCGTGGATGCTTTGGTCCATCAAACGATGCGGTTCAGTCACTTGAAATCGCTTGGACCTCATGCGAGCGCTTCCTCAAAAAATGTTGCTAACGGCCTTGATCGGGTGCGTGGGCGTTTATGCTCTCGGTCCGGTGATTTCTGCCGCCTTCGATTACCCCGATCGTAGAGGCCCCAGAATTTACCCCCGTGGCTTTCACGAGGGGGTCTTCGTCATTACTTATGGATTGTTCCACCAAGGAAAGAAGCCACGGGTTCCCTTTGATCGAGATCGAGCTTGGTTCTACGGCATGGGACGGCCTTTCAATCAAAGAGAGAAGCCTTGATGGTCAGCGCCGCTAGAGCGCTTCGCTCTGGACGCTCGACCCCGCCGTTGCCTATGCTTTGAACGTTGGGCGAGAGAAAGATAAAGCCAATACCAGAACCGCGATGAACGAGAATCCGTATGACTCCCCGACCACTGACCCTACACCGCCACCTATGGGGAAGGCTGGGAAGTATAAGACTTATGAGGAAGTTCCCTTCTTCCGGAAGCAGTGGTTTTTCTGGCTGTGCTGGCTGGTTTTCGCTCCAGCCGCTTTGGGAATCCTTTTAAGCGGCAACGTCTATTATAAGAAGAAAGGGGAGGTTGTTCCGTTTGGCTTGGCGAACAAGATCGTAGGGGGCCTGTTTTCCCTACTTTGGATCTACCGGGTGTACCTTGCAGTTGCTGGGATCCACCACTAGCCGCCCGGTTTACATGATCCGCCGTAAAGAATCTCTGCGCCCGGCATCCCTGCGCGATAACAGGAATTCATCATTCTTCAGACAGCCTCTGACACAAAACAACGCATCCAGACTTCCCGTATGACCGCCCAAGACCTCGCCCGTTCCGCCGCTTCCGATGCCTCGCCGCCTGCCGGGCTTTCGACCACGGCGCGCGCCTTGTGGTTCGCCAAGGCGGGCCAATGGGATGCGGCGCACGATCTCTGTCAGGAAATCACGGGAAGCGCGGGATCATGGATTCATGCGTATCTGCACCGCGAGGAGGGGGATCACTCGAACGCCGCCTACTGGTATTCGCGTGCCGGAAAACCGGTGCCCGCATCCACGATGTCACTGGCGGACGAGTGGCTGCAAATCACCGGTGAATTGATCTAACTGACGGTGGTTTTCCAACCCCGCCGCTGGTGACGGCGGGGCCGGAAACGGGAGCTCAGGACATGCTGTGCAGGCCGACGACATTTCCTTCGGGATCACTGAAAATGCCGATGAAACCATGGGGCGTGATGTCGAAGCGTTCTTTCACCACCTTGCCTCCGGCCGCGGGAATCCGCGACAGCACGCCGTCGAGATCTCCCTCTACATTCAGATAGATCAGCGTGCCGCCGGGGCCGGGCTTGCAGCCTTCCATTTGGGTGAGTGCTCCGCCGACGCCCTTGTCGAGATCGCTGGGGAAGATCGACATGTTACAGCCTGCCGTCGATGGGGGGACGAGCGTGGTGTTGAGGATGGTGTTGTAGAATTCGGTGGCTTTGGCGAGGTCGTTGGTGAAGATCTCGAACCAGTTCAGTGCGTTGTTTTTCATGGTGGTAATGGTTGGTGTTGATTGGGTGCCCGACGTTTCGGGCAACACGGGGATTCAACCACGGCCTACTGACAACCCTATGTCAGCAGACTTTCAGACGGCTGCGAATTCTCCGGCATGGCGGGCGGCGATCGCCAACGCGGCCTCGCGGACGGCTTCCCGGAGTTCAGGCGGTTCGAGCGCTTCCACCCGTACACCGAAACCCAGCAACCACCCCGTCAGCCAGGCGAGGGAAAATGTCAGGAGTTCCAGCCGCACCCGGCCGTCGGGCAGGGTTTCCTCGGACAGTGGTGTGCACGGCATTTCCGCGCGGAAGCGTTCGAGCACCTCTCGCTCCACGATGACGGTTGCGGGCGTCAGCTCGTGGCTCTCGATGTTTTCCCGCAGGAATTCCTTCACGGAAAAATTCGGGTGGCCTTCGTAGCATTCATCGAGCAGCTCCCACGAGGCCATGCGGTCGAGTCGGAAATCCCTCACGTCCTCGCGCAACCGGCACCAGGCGATCAGGTGCCATTGCCGTGCGTAAAGCACGAGGCCCAGCGGCTCGACGACACGTCGGGTGATGGCTCCGCGGTTGGCGGTGTTGTAGCGGATTTCCAAACAACGCCTCCGCACCACCGCATCCTGGATCGGCATCAGTGATTCGCGCCGGTCGTCGCCACCGGCCTGTCGGAAACGGACGCCAACCTTGTCCTTGAGCCGATGGAGGTAGTCTCTTTTTTCCTGCGGCAGGACCGAGCGCACTTTCAGCAGCGCCGATCTCAGCGACTGCCGGAGAGATTCGTCCGCGACCTGCTCCGTGACCTCACCGCTCATGAAAAGTGCCGCCGCCTCGTCCTCGGTGAACATCACCGGCGGCATGTGATAACCGCGCATCAGGCTGTAGCCCACTCCCGCTTCGGCGATGATCGGCACGCCCGCTTCTCCCAGCGCCGAGAGGTCGCGGTAGACCGTCCGCACGCTGATCTCGAAATGAGCCGCGATCTGCTCGGCCGTGATCACGCGCTGGCCCTGCAGCAGCAGGATCATTCCGGTGAGGCGGTCGATGCGGTTCATGAAAATCCTAACAATTGAGTGAACCCGGAGCGCCGCAGATGTTCGTTAGATCACGGGCGGACGAATCTTGGGACCATGAAGCAACAGCGATGGCGGGATTCATTTCACCACCGCTTTGCCTTCCTTTTCCCATGCGACAATGCCGCCGGCCATGTCATGCACCGTGGTGAAGCCGGCATCGTGCAGCAGTTTCGCCGCTTTCGCGCTGCGCTTGCCGCTGTGGCAGTAGACGACCACCGGCTTCCTGGTATCGATCACGGCCTTGGCCTTGTCCGCAAATCCTTCATCGGAAAGTGTGACGAGTTTCGCGCCCTTGAGATGGCCTTCGTCCCATTCCTCCTTGGTGCGTACGTCGAGCAGTTGGCTGCCTGAGGCAATCTCCGCAGCCGCCTGCCCCACCTTGATCGGCTTGTCCTTGGCCACCTCTTCGGCACCTGTGGAAATGCCAGCCAAGGCCCCGGCGAGTATCATGCTGAAAAGTAATTTCATGGTTTCGCAAAATCGTGCCGGAACATCCGATGTTCAACCCTGAATCATTGACCATTTCATGCGCCGATCAATAGGACCGGCGCAGTTCGATCGGCCGTTGATCCTTGGCCTCGGGACGATACGTCGGGCCGTCGGTGTAGGAGCCGGTTAGGGTGTGGGCGGAGGATTGGGTCAGAATGACCGCGTAGTAGCATTTTCCCGAATCCCAGGTGGTGAGATAGGCCTTGTTGCCGCTGACCACGCCTTTGACTTCGTAGGTGTCGAGGGTGCCGGTGATCTGGCGGCTGGATTGCTTCAGCGTCGCATTACCCCAGCTCTGGGCGAACCATTTGCCGGAGACGTTGATGCGGGCACCGGCGGTCTGTTGGGCCATCCACTCCTCGGCAGCCGCGTTGTTTTTGGTGATCGTTTGTTGGGTTTGGCAGCTCGTTTGAGCGAGCATCAGGCCCGTCGCCAGCAGTAGTGTGGTTGTGGAAATTTTCATCGGCGGAATTCTTAACAAGGGATTTCCGGGTCTGTGAAGCGTTAAAGCTGCTAGAGCAGTATTTTTCACGGTGCAACCGGGCGACCCGCTGCGCGGAAAGAATCGAGTCGTTTATTTATATCCGTGCCATCGGCAGTCCCCGCAGCGTAGGCTTCGCCTATGCCGTTCAGCAACTTCGGACTCGGGAAGGACATTCTCCGCGCCATTCAAAAAGCAGGATACACCCGCCCGACTCCGGTGCAGGTGGCGGCGATTCCCAAGGTGATGCAGGGAAACGACCTGATCGCCATCGCGCAGACCGGAACCGGCAAGACCGCGGCTTTTGTGCTGCCGATGCTCCACCGCATTTCCCTGGCGAACCAACAGGGCCAACCGCGCGGAACGAAGGCGCTCATTCTCGCGCCGACCCGGGAACTCGCCCTCCAGATCATGGAAAACATCCGTGCCTATGGAAATGGCCTGCCCATCCGCGTGGCGGCGATTTTCGGCGGGGTGGAAGAGGAGGCTCAGATCAAAGCCGTGCGCAAGGGCGTGGACATGATCGTCGCCACACCGGGACGTTTGATCGATTTGATGGAACGCCAGAAGGTCGATTTCAGCATGCTTGAAATGCTGGTGCTCGATGAAGCGGACCGGATGCTTCACATGGGATTCCTGCCGGACATCGAAACCATCATCAAAGATCTGCCCAAGCGGCGGCAGACACTGATGTTCTCCGCGACCCTGTCCAAAGAGGTCGAGTCGCTGGCCCGGCGGTTTCTCTATCAGCCGAAGATGGTGCAGATCGGAAAGCGCTCGAACCCGGCGGATACCGTGGTCCAGTGCGTCTATGAAGTGCCCGCGCATTTGAAAAGCCAGATGCTGCTGGCGCTCCTCCGGCAGTCGCATTTCACCCGAGTCCTCGTTTTCGTGCGGATGAAGGATGGTGCGAACGTCCTCACGAATTTCCTAAAACTCGCCGGAGTGAAGGTCGCGAGGTTGCACTCCAGCCGCTCGCAGGAACAACGGCTTCAGGCGCTTCAGGATTTCAAAGATGGAAAAGTGCAGGTTCTTGTCGCAACCGACATCGTCGCGCGTGGTATCGACATCGACGGGGTTTCCCACGTTGTGAACTACGATTTCCCGGTCAATCCCGAGGACTATGTTCACCGCATCGGCCGCACCGGCCGGGCGGAGGCACAGGGCGAGGCGATCAGCTTTGTCCCCAAGGGGGATCTTAATTTGTTAGGGATGACCGAACTCTCCATCGGCCAGCGCCTTGAGCGGAAACGCTTGAGAGGATTCGACTACCACGCCACGACTCCCGCACCCGCGGCGGGCGAGAAACCGGAGAAGCGCGACTGGCGGAAACGCACGCGCGAAATCGAAGCAAAGCAGACTGCGAAGTCCGCGCCGAAAAAGCCCGCCTCGAAGAAGCCAACGGACAAGCGTGGCAGGAAATAGGGAGCATCGACTCCGGGCCAGGTCACTATGGAGGCACCACACTTCTTGCTGTGGTGCCTGCGAATGGGGTGAAAAAGAAAGCGCCTTTAATAGATCCCGCTTTTTCTTCGCATTCACCCCACGACAAACGTGTCGTGGCTCTTTATCCGCCGGGCTTTGCGTCCCTATTTCCGGGAGGTGGAATCACTCCTGAAAAAACCAGAATCGGGGACGTTTCGTTTCGGCATCGATATGCATCACAAACAGATTGCGCTGGGTTTGTACGAATCGGATGTTAGATTCGGAGGCGATACGCCATGTTCCGTCGGTTTCCAACTCGGACTTGACGTTGACCATGTTGAATTCGTCGATTTCCTTGGGGCGTGCCACGGCGACGGATTCATCGGGTTTGATATCAATCACATGTTCTCCCATGGTGATTTTCGCCTTTTGTGGGCAGTGATTCACAACGATACTGTTGCCTGGTGGAAAGGCCTTGGCCGATGAATCCACGACAAGGGTCTCAAGGATAAGACCTTCCTTTTCGGTCGGAATAAAGAGGATGATGGCATCCTTGGTGCCAGCCGGGATTTTTGCCGTGGCGGCCGCAGCGGTATCCGATTCTCCCTTTCGGAAGGTGATCATTCCCTGTTCCGATTTGAGGACGACCGGTTTGGAGAGAGTTTCTCCCATGGTGAGTGCGATGGTTTCCGGCTTGCCGTCCTTGCCCGGGGCGACCAGCGAGGTGGTCCCGTCTTTGGCCGGTTCGAAACCCAGGAACCGGCAGCTCACCAACACATCATCAACATCCTTTCCTTGGACGACCGGGATAAAGAGAGTGGCGATGAGCAGGATGAGTTTCATGAATTTGGATTTGATGGCGGGCGGCAAAATCTAACTATGAAACGGGCGGGGCCGCCAACCGTTGGTCCTCCTGAAAATCCGCGTAGCCGAAAAAGGGTTTGATTCAAATCGTGGTACGATATGCCAATCTTGGCTTCAAGGATGAAGTTGGGCAAGGGCTGCCAGTTCGGACGATCCGGCAGGCTGACTTGATTCTTCGGCGCATCAATATCCCTGCAGGTCGAGCTGGTCGCCGCTGAGGATTTTAACGCGTTTCCCCATCTTCTTCTGGATTAGTTGGAAATGCCCCATCTCCTTTCTGGATTGCCTTTGCGAAACTGGCCGCACCTGCCCGTCAACGCGGTCCGAGCAATCCCATGGAGAAATCCAAGCCCGGTGGGAAAAACCCCGGCTGAACGAACCGGCAACCGCGGTTGCCATCCAACAAAACTTCCTTCCCGTTGATTTTCAGTGCTCGATTCTATCAAATCCGGCCGGGGAGGGTATCTTCTGAGACAAATAGAGTTAAGTCCGGCTCTCACGGAGTATTTTTCCACCCATACTTAACCCCATTTGCCACGGGCTTAACTCCGTTTGCCTCGGACGGAGTATCTTTTGCGCCGGACTTAACCCGGTTTGCTTGGAACACGGTTAATGTCCGGTCTCACAGAGTTAAGTTCGGGCCAAATGAAGTTACCTTTGGCTCGAACAGGGTTAAGTTGGACTCGATTGAGGTTAAGTCCGACCCGAACGCGGTTAAGTTCGGCGCAAACAGGGTTATCGTCGTCCCATTCAAGGTTAAGGACGGCTCGGACTTAACTGTCTTTGCTCCGGACAGGGTTAAGTCTTTGCCGGACTCAATTGCCTTTGGGACGAACAGGGTATCTTTCCGGCCGTCATTGACCCGGTTTTTTCCGCCAAAGCGAAGCCATGAACCGGGCCCAGGCACCCATGAATTCGGGGCGACCGGTGATCGCCGCTACAGCGCCATAACGGCTCTTCTCTTTCAATCAAATCTCAACTCTCAACCATCAACTTATCCCCCAGCTTCACCATCACCTGCGCCACCACGTCATCCATGTCCAGATACTTGTAAGTCGCCAATCTGCCGAGGAAAGTCACCCCGCGCTCGGCTTTCGCGGCTTCCCAATATTTCTGGAACTTCTCCGGGTTTCCGCCGAACGGCTTTGGATAGAAGCGTGTATTTGTCCCGTCCCACTCGCAGGGAAACTCCCGACCGATCACCGTTTGCTCCACGTTCTGGTCCAGCCAGTGCGAATGATCGACCGCCCGCGTCCAGGCTTTTTCACGGTTGCACTCGTTGATCTGGAAATGCTCGCGCTTGGCTTCCAGCGTGTATTCGAATTCGAGCGAACGATACTCCAGCACTCCCATCGCCTTCGCGAAATAATCGTCGATGGAACCGCTGAAAATGATGTGATCCGCCGGGGCACTCCGCCACTCTTCTTCGGTGGAATTGAGATGCACCGGAATCCCTTCCAGCATCGCCTCGAACATCTTGGTAAATCCCTGCACCGGCACGCCCTGCCATTGGTCCAGGTGATAGCGGCAGTCCCGGCCCACCCGCCGCTGTGGCACGCGCCCGGTGATGGCGCGTGGAATCTCCGCCCACGGCACGCCCCAATGCTTCTCGCTGTAATCCACGAACAACAGATCCCGGATTTTTTCTGGCGATAGATCCCCCGCGATTTCTGCCGAGATATCATTGAAAGGAATGGGGATCTGTCCGAGCCGCGTGTTCGCCACCACCGCGCAGGCGGTTTCCCGGAATCTCGTGAACCGATTCACAAATTCCCACACCGCAGGCTTGTCCGTGTGGAAACAATGCGGCCCATACTGATGGACCATCACCCCGTCCTGCCACGCATCATAACAATTCCCGCCGATGTGCCCGCGCGATTCAAAGATCTCCACCCGGTGCCCGGCGTCGGTCAGCAGCCGCGCCGCCACGGATCCGGCCAGACCGGCTCCCACCACGACGATTTTCATACAGCGCCTTCCAGAGCGTGAAATGGAATGATGTCAGCTTCTTCCTGAATGGTTTCAGTGGAAGCAGTCTCCACCATCACCGGACCGGGACCGCAGCAGGATGATCCGCTTGGAAAAATTACCAGCTCGCTCTTCGGATTCGCCCAGGTCACATATTCGATGTCCATCAGGAGCAGCGATGAATGGGTTCCAGTGGGCACAAAGGTCAACATGCCTTTTGCCGCCAGTCGCGGATACATCGCCACGGTGAGAAACCATTCCTCGAATCCGAAATCCGGCCAATACCCGCTGCCGATCGGCCTGGGACTACATCCCGGCAGTTCGACTGTGGTGGGGAAATTTCCCCGGATGGAATGCCAGGTGAAGGCGTGCAGGAGCTTTTCCATCGGCCAGCCACCGACGAGACCCATGTGACATCCCCGGAAGGCATTGTAGATCACTTTTCCACTTCCGTCGTAATCGAAGCAGACAGGCTCCCGCCAACAACCGAGGCCGGTTTTCTGCATCGTCCGCGTCCGTTTGAGGTCGAGCGCAACGTCCCGGATGCCGTCCGAGTCGATCATGGTGACTAGACGATCCTTTTCGGTGAAGGCTAACAAGCGCCAGGCCACGCCCGGCGCATGGGCCAGTGATGAATGACGCATCAGATAGACTTCGCATCCCGCCTCCACGAAGTCAGGCACGAGGAAATCCAGATCCGCCGCCAGATAGACTCGTGCCGTCACATCGTCGAATTTGCTCAACAGTGCCGGGACCGTATCCAGCACCGGTTGGATGTAGTGCGGCCATGGCTCGAACCGCAGGTCCAGTCCGAGTTCGCCCGCAGTCTGCAGGATCTCACGTGTCGGAGTGGGATAAATCTTCTTACTGGCGCTACTGGGTTTCCAAAACAGCGAAAAGCTCACCAAATGCGGATTGCCCTGAGCATTGAAGATCTCCTTCACGCCATACCATTCTTCCAGTTCGGCCCTTTCCGCCGGGGTGGCGAGTTGTTCGAACTCCTCCACCATTTCGTCACTCATCACGGGAAATGCATCGGTCCAGCTCATCGGTTCGGTTGTCTTTGGGGTAGGGGTTTTAGGGATTGGAGAAAATTTGCAGAATCCGGTAGGCGGCCATGCCGAGCACGGCGGCGCAGGGCAGCGTGATGATCCATGACAGGAGCACCTTGCGGATGACAGGGAGATCCGCCTTGCCATTGACCATTCCGATGCCGGTGAGCGCTCCCACCGAGACGTGGGTGGTGGAGACCGGGAGGCCCCACACGCTGGCCGAGGTCACGAGCAGCGCGGTCCCCAGATTCGCCGAGAATCCTTGGCCGTGATTCATGCGGGTGATCTTCTTTGCCATGGTTTCCGCTACTCGCCGCGCACCCAGCAGTCCGCCGATGCTCATGGAGATGAGGACAATCACCATCGCCCATGGCACTTTGATCTGAGGGACCACCAGCAGCAGTGCCGCCATTTTTGGAGTGTCATTCAGCCCCCGGGCGAATCCCACCGCGCCGGCACTCAGAAAATGGGCGAAATCCATCGCCTTCTGACTTTCAAGCCCGATGAATTTTCCTTGATACCGTTCATGACACTCCATGAGTGTACCACATTCCGCCGTCACTTGGGGAGCTGATTCCTGCGCGACGAACATCGAGACCGGTTGGGGAACCGGCAGAGTCTGTCGTTCCAGGCCTAGGCAGAAACACCACTCCTTAGGAATCCGGAGTGCCAAGCGACTCCCATGCAGACACAGATAGATGAGCGAGCCTGCCACCATCGCCAGCACCGGACTCAGCAGCAGCGGCAGCAGGAAACCTTTTCCAAGAACCGCCAGCTTCACCCCGCTGCCGACCGCCATCCATCCGCTGCCGAGCATCGCGCCCGTCAGTGCATGGGTCGTGGAGATCGGGAAACCCAGCCATGTTGCAAGGAGCACAGTCATTCCAGCAGCCAACGCCACGGCGACGAGGAACTCCGGCATTCCTGCCAAGGTGTCCGGGACCAGCCCCTTGCCGGAGAATTTTCCGAGCAACCCGGCGGCCAGCACGATGGCGGAGAGCGAACCTGCGGCGGTGGACAGGATTCCCCAGCACAGTGCCGTCCGATAGTTCGCCGCCCCGCAGCCATACAGCGAGGCGACTCCCTTGAAAATGTCATTGGCCCCGTTAGACCAAGCCAGGAAGCAGACCGTCAGAATGAGAAGAAGTGTCATCGTGAGTCAGTTTTTAAGAAAGTTAGGAAAATTCTTCCTCCTCGTCCCTTGGCGACCTCCGCGTCTTTGCGGTAAACTCTTTTCTCACAGCATCGTCACGCGCTCCACCGGCACCGGCTGTCCCGGCCGGAAGGCCGCCATCTCCCGCAACTCCGCCGTCACTCCATCCTGAGAGATCTGTCTAACGCATTGCTCCACGATTTCCCGCAACCGATCAGGATCACCTTCCGCACGCAGATTGACCGTGAGCCGCCCGTGGCGGAAATCTCCGCCGAAGGAACGGGAAATCTCCGGGGCCGTGCCGCTCAGGACCTGATTGATCACCCCGAGCCGACCGTCCGCATCGGTGAGCGCCATCTTGAAGTGGGCCACCTCGAAGGATTGTTCCGCGAGGGTGCTTGAAATCGCAAGTGACAAGCGGCTGAGGAACGAATCCCCGTTTTCCGGGTGCTGGCAGGTCACCTCCGCTTCCGCGTTGCACCAGCCCAGCAGCGCCTCGCCGATGCCGTATCGTTCATAGTCCACCTCCATCAGTCGCTGCGGGGCGGTTTCCGTGGCGGTGATCCTCTCCGCCCATTCTGCCAAGCCCTCACCGGTCCTGGCGGATAGCAGGAAAACTTCTTTTTCGGGAAAGTTGGATTCGATCCGTGCCAGCAAATCCGCCACATCCTCCCCCGTCAGCAGATCCCTCTTGTTCACCACCACGATTTCCGCTTCCTCGATCTGCTTCCGGTAGATGTAGCCGACATCTTTTGAGAAATCTCCCGGAGTCCGCCGCCCGCCAAGACTGGCCAGCGCCCGCCTTCCGTCCAGCACCACGCTGAAGGGAGAGATCACCACCGCCTCGCCATAGATCCGCCGCAGCGGCAGCACCACCGTGGCGATCAGATCCGTGCAGCTTCCCACCGGCTCCGCCACGATCACGTCCGGGCTGGAGGCCGGGTCGTCCTGCCACTGACCGGTGAGCATTCCCTCCAGTTGATCCAGCTTGCAGCAGAAACAACCGCCCGCGATCTCGGAGATCCTCGCGCCATCCAGCGTTTCCGCCAGCGCGGTATCTACCAGTCCCGTCGCCTGATCGTTCGTCACCACTCCGCAGCGCAAGCCGCCTGTTTGAAGGTGCCGGATCAGCTTTCCAATGAGCGTGGTTTTGCCCGCGCCGAGGAATCCGCCTACCAGGATCAAGCGTTTCTGCTTGTCGGAGGCCCGCTGTTCGATAGGGTTTGAAGAAATCACGAAAAAGACCTTGCTAGGGTCGATTTTTTTTTTGCAACCCTCTTCTGTCAGAAATTTCAACCTATCAGTTCGATGAATATTCAAAACACCACACGCCGTTCCTTCATGAAGAAAACGACCGCTCTCGCGGTTGGGATTTCTGTAACCACGCTTTTTTCGGGACTGGTGCACGGAATGATTGTTAGCAAGTTGGACACCGGACTGGCTTGTCAGAGAAAAGATGTCGTTTTGAATCATTTGAATTGCTTCTCGCAAGCGGGAGGGGATGGTAAGTATTACTACACATGCACGGGAAATGGAGGTCAGACCATTCAGTGCAAAGAAAATCCTGATATCGTTGGAGATATTACTTACGATAATCCCGAGGATTGGATTTGGTGTCCTATCGTCAATGGCAAGACAGGATGCGACCAGACATGAGACGGGTTCTTACTTTTCGGGTGTTGGCGGTTATCGCAGTCTTGGTCTTCGCTGGATTGTCTATTTTTCGACTAACGATGCCATCAGATGCAGCGGATCTGGTGACTGCCGTTAATATGAGGAAAGATCCTCATGTTTCGAAAAGTAACTCTGGTGGCGATATCTCTTGGAATAAACGGACGAGATTGTCGCGAACGACCGCCAGACGTGTCGATTTAATGGCTCACAAAAATTTTCCTGAATTTCAGTTGGCAGAATTTAAAAACTACCTCGGAGCAAATAACAGGAGTGTTGAATCATTGGTTGCCGTCTTTCTATTGACCAAAGATAAATCTCTGCTTGGGGAGCTTAAAAAATACACAGCCAATGCCGGAGCCATGCTTTGTCTCGCGAGCGACTCGTCGCAGTCGGTGGCAGAAAGGAAGGAGTTCGCGAATCTTTATTGCAAGTTGAATCCCAGGCAAATGCAGGGCTATCTGATTGCGGCGACAATTGCTCTGGAGGACAATAATAGTGGTAGGCCCAAGGACAAAGATGCCTTTTTGGATCTAATTCATAATGGTATGCTCGCCGACGAATTTTCCTTTGGTTTCGGAGATGCAATAGACAACCAAAGACAGGCACTTGAATCCATAGGCACGGACCGACTGGATGCGGAAGCACTGTTGTCATCATTAAACAGTAAAGATGACGAGATTTTGTTCCGTGGGGGGCGCTCCCTCGCTCTAGGTAGTAAGATCGAAATTGAGGGTGCGGAGACCAAAGATCAAAAAATACAAATCGTAAATAAATATCTGACTGTGGCCGAATCGTTCAAGGAGTTGTCTTCCTATTCCTTATATAATGGACCTTCTCAATATTTCGGCATAATGTATGAGATATTGGGCAACTTGTCGTCCAATGATAAGCTAGGAGGCGAGCTGGGGACTGTGGGAGACCTTATCAAAAAGCTGGAAATTGAATTTAATCAAAACATCGAATTGGTGAAAAAGGGCAATATTTTGGAAAATTCTTCGCCTGAGGTTGTGAATCAGTTTTTAGAAATCAGGATCAAGGAAGGGCCTCAAGCGGCTCAAGCGTGGATATTGAGCCAATCGAAGTAATATTGCGGGGACTGGCTAAATAATTAATACCATATTTTTGTTGGATGAGTTGGACAGAGGTATTTCCGGTTTTGGTCGATGAGATGGCCGATGTCTTTGACGAAAGATCGTCCGAGGAGGAGAAAATAAATCTCCGTTTTTTGTTCGAAGTTGATGTGATTTGCAACCAACGGATTGGCTGTCGGCATTTGGTCTCCACAAGTCTTTTTTGGAAGCATGACGGGGTTGCTCAGGGGGAATTGCCACCCATTTCGCGGGACTTAATGGTCAACGCAAGTGAGTTGGGGCTGGCACGTCGATATGATCCATGGGAAAGTTATGTGGTGCCGCTGATCGAAGGGGCCAAGATGCTCCGAAAATCCGAGCCTGATATTGCGTTGCGTGTCTATCTGGCAAATGACCTGAGCTTTCTTATTGATGATCTGGTGAAGGTGGGATGTGAAGTATATTTGATGAAAAACAGCTCCATTTGCCACAATCCAGGAGCGATGTGGAGATTTCTTGCGTTGGAGGAGGCTTCGGATTTTTTTCCCGTGACGATTACGGATTCAGATCGCGTTGAGCATGTGTTATCGGATCTTGCCAGAACTGAGGCTGCACGAAAGGTAGGTGTTGGCGGTTGGAGGACGCCTTATAACCTCAGCGGGAGTATGGGGGAAGGCTATCGGCCGATGAGTGCGGCACAATTCCGCAGCACAAAGTCGTATCCGATGCGGCAGTTGATGCGGGCGTTTATTTGGCACAATCTGAAGGGGACTATGCCTGCCAAGTGCGAGTTGGCTGGGCTGCGGGAAAATCGAATCGCTGGTTCCGCTTGGCCAGACTATGGCTTTGATGAATGGTTTTTGCTGGCTGTGATGTATCCGCGAATGGCTTATGAGGGGCTTCTTACTTTTGTTCCTTGGGACATTCCTTCGCTGGGGCAATTTTTTGCCCTTGATATCGAATATTGCACCTGGGCAAGTCCGAAAAGTGAACTGATCAACTATCCGAATCCCGAGTCCGCACTTGGGGATGTGATTCGACCCTGGGCTGAGTGGAAGGATGGAGCTCGGCTAAGAATCAGATCCGAAACAACTGTGGTCAAAAGGGCTCGTAAAAAAATCGGCGCGCTTCAGGGGATTTTTAATCACACTCAGCGCGATGAGGTCGAGAAATTTCCAAATTACACGGGAGACCTCCCGTCGTTCTTGGCGGGTGCAAGTGCCAATGTGGCCGGGCCGTGGTTCGTGGATCTCAATCCGCTGCTTCATCTTTCATCGGACGGAGGGGAGCTATTTCTCGACCGTCGCTACGGTGACTGTGACCTGGTTTTCTGTGGCTACTACTTCATCAAAATTACGTCTGCTATTGCCGATTGGGCGCGAAGCAACGCGCTTGATGAGAAAGTGTGGGGTGAAGGCAAACTCCTGAAAGTTCCGAAGTTGGAAGGGCCGATGACACTGTGGAAAACGGACTTTTCCCGGAAGTTTCGGGCAGGGCTGGTCAGTCAAATTCCGTTCGTGAAAGCGGAAATTCTGCTCAGGGCTTGGATGGATCAAGGAAAGGTTGCCTTTGCTGATACCACGGCGAAACAGATGGGGTGGAAGGTGCGTTGACGACTCTCTTTGAACATCGAACATTGAACGCCCAACATCGAACATTGAAGTGAAGAGAATGAATGATTTTAGCCGCAAAAAGGAGCAAGAAGGGCGCAAGAATGTTTTCCTCTCTGCGTCCCCTTGGCGACCTTCGCGCCTTTGCGGTAAACTCTGATTTCCCATGATCCCCAAGCGCATCATCTGTACCCATGTCTCCCAGCACACGCTGGAGCCGAAGTTGAAATACTGCATGCACCTGATGCAGGAGATGCACCCGAAATGGGAGTTCCTGTTTTTCTCGGACGGCGATTGCCGGGATTTCATCCAGAAGGAACTGCCGGATTATTTGGAACTCTACGAATGGTATCCCCGCCCGGTGCAGAAGGCGGATTTGTTCCGATTGCTGGCGGTCTATCGCCTCGGGGGATTCTATCTGGATACGGACTTCATGCTGGAAGCCCGGCTCGATCCGCTGTGCAGGGAGCATGCTGTTTTTGCCTTCGAGCATGAGATCGACGACAAGACCTTCCGCATCCGCTATCCCGAGTGGCTGCGAACCCGTGAGGAGAAGCTGACGCTGGCCAACTATGCCTTCGGCGCGATGGCCGGGCATCCCTTCCTGCTCGCCCTGCTCGATGAACTGGTGGTGAGGACCGAGACCTTCGAGGCGGAGGATTGCAACGATCTGGATGTGCTGCACTCCACCGGACCGGACGCGGTGACCTCGGTTTACTATCGGCATCGTGAACAGTGGAAGGATGTGAAGATGCTGAAATCCAAAAGAGCAGGCTTCGGCAAGTATGGCGTCCACCTCGTCCACGGCGTGTGGCGGCAGGATGGCTACAAGGACGGCTGATGAATTGAGAAGAGAGATAAATTCATGAACACACACCACTGGAAACTATTTGTGATTTCGCTGAGACGGGCACGAAAACGGCGATTGCAGGTTCTCAAACAGCTTGCGAATGTCGATCTCCCCTTTGAGATTGTCGATGCCTTCGACGCCCGCCAGGTGAGGCCGGAATTGCTTGTCCGAGGTGTGAACCCAAATCCGCTCGCCGATGGAGAAGTGGCCGCCTACCATTCCCACATCGGGATCATGGAGAGGATCGATGACTACGGACTCGATTATGGATTGGTGCTGGAGGATGACTTTGTATTCGGCGACGCGGCGAACCTGACGTTGAATAACATCTGGGATCAACTGCCAGACGATGCCGATCACATCCAGCTCCATGACATCGGCAATCATTTCACCCCAAGCTACCGGGTGGAGGAGCGCGGAGAGGTTTTCAATAAGCTCGCCGTGACGAATGTCCTGACCATCGGCTACATTATTTCGCGCAAACTCGCGAAGCACATCCTGAGATGCCATCGCCTGCCAAGAATGCCGTTCGATGTGCAGTTGATTGAGATCAGCCGACAGGGGATTTTCGATTTCTACGACATCAACGAACGGCTCATTGATGGAGATTGGAGCATGCCTGCGGATATTGACCGCACCGTCATTTCTGCTAAATGAGCCAAGGCGAAAACCTGGGATGCGCTTCCTAACTGTCCCCGTCCGCAGCTGGCATGGAACTCTGTCTCAACGGCCCCTAAATCATGATCGAAGGAAAACGAGTCATTTCAGTCTGCCCGGCAGGAAGGAGGAGGTATATGGAAGTGCAATTGCCGTACCTGCTGAATCAACGCGGACTCATTGATGAGCACCATTTTTGGGCGAACACCAAAGATGTGGAGGATCTGGCTTGGATGCAGCGGCAGTGCGATGCTTGCCCGGATTTTTTCAAGATGGTGATGTGCCCTGCCGAGCCGGATGGCAACGCCACGGTGACGCTATTCTATGCGCTTCCCGAGTATCGGAAAGAGGATACGATTGTGATCAAGGTGGACGATGACATCGTGTTCATTGCTCCGAATGCCATTTGGAATCTGCTGACGTTCAGGCTGGAGCATCCCGAGTATTTTCTGGTGTTTGCCAATACGGTGAACAATGGGTGGTGCGATTTTCTGCGACAGCGGACGGGGTTGGTGGCGGATGCCCCCATGCTTGTGGACACGCCAGGAGGAGGGAATGCGTGGGCCAGTGGACTGTGGGCGGAAGCCATGCACCGGAGTTTTTTAGGGAACTTGGAGACTGGCGATTTACAAATGCATGAGCAGGCGTTCCGGCAGTTCATCACGGTGGCCGGGGAGAGGGTTTCCATCAATTTTGTCTGCTGGCTGGGCGAGGACATGGCCCAACTGAATGTGGAGGGAGATGATGAGCACTTCCTGTGCAACCAGGGGCCGCGCGACCTGATGAAGGCTAACGTGATCTGTGGCGGAGCGGTGGTGAGCCACTATGCGTTTTTCCCACAACGAGATTACTTGGACGGGACAGATGTGTTGAAGTCGTACCGTTCTTTGGCGATCCGAGAACCTGATGAATCCCTTTAACCCAGTCGTTTTAAGAACTGCGACTTCACATTTCCGGCAATCTATGCCAGGCCGAAGAAAGACCATTATCGATTAGGATATCATGAGTTGGACCGACGTATTTCCAGTCTTCACCGATGAGATGGTGGATGAATTTCATCGAACTGTGACTCCTGAAGCGAAAGCGGAGCTGGAGGAGTGGTATGGGGTGGAACAAGTTTTCAACCCTCAGGACAAGCGGCATATCGCGAGTGTGTCCTTGTTCTGGAAGAACGTGAGGGCGTGTGATCCCGATCTGCCGGAGCCAACGCGGGACCGGATGGAGCGTGCGCGGGAACTTGGATTGGCCCTGCGCTTTGACCCATGGGAACACTACGTGGAGCCTCTGCTCCGGGAGGTTCCCGGACTGAGGGAGCAATTTTCGGATGTGGTGTTCCGCGTTCATTTGGCGAAGGATCTGGAATTTTTGATCCCGGATTTGGTGGAAGCGGGATGTGAAGTGTGGTGGATGAAAAGTTCATCCATCCGTCTCGCCCCAGGCGCGCTGTGGCGCTACCTGCCTCTCGAAGAGGAGGGGAAATTGATCACCTTGATCGACTCTGACCGGGTGGGGGACATTGCTGGGGACATTGCGAAAACAGAGGCAATGGGGCGGTCCGAACTCGGCGTGTGGCGTCTTCCTCATGCCACCGATTTCTATCCAAACGGTGAAATCAGGTATACGCCATTTTTGGGCCAAAGCTTCGGCATCCGGGGCGGCTGGCCGATCAAGCTCCTGTTGCATGCCTTCACCTGGTATTGCCGCTGTGGGAAAATGAGTTCCCTGATTGATTTTCCGGGAGCTGGGCTGATACCCGCCACGCAATCCCACTGGCCGGACTACGGATTCGATGAGTGGTTTCTAGCGATTGCGCTATATCCCCGGGTGGCCGTTTCAGGTGTCCTCACTTTTGTGCCTACGTCAGTAAGATCGCTGCTTCTGACCTTGGATATCGAGTATGTGACCTGGGCGAATCCCAACAGCCAGCTTATCTATTTCCGCGGCTAACTTGTCTCTCAATACCCCTGCAGGTCGAGCTGGTCGCCGCTGAGGATTTTAACGCGTGTCCCCATCTTTTTCTGGATCACTTTGAAATGATCCATTTCCTCCGGACTGATCAGTGAGATTGCGTCGCCCGGAGATTCCGCGCGGCCGGTCCGGCCGATGCGGTGGAGGTAGTCCTTGGGCGAGCGGGGGAGTTCGTAGTTGATAACGCAAGGCAGGAACTCGATGTCGATGCCGCGGGCTAACAGATCAGTGGCGACGAGGACGCGGAGTTGGCCGGACTTGAACTGCTGGAGCGTGAAGTTGCGGGCTTGCTGGCCCAGCTTGGAATGAATGGCGGCGGCATGGATCCGGTTTTTGAGGAGCTTGTTGACAATGCCGTCAACCTTGAGCGTGGAGGAGGCGAAAACCAAAACCTGTTTCAAATCGCCGTGCTTGATCAGGTAGCGCAATAACGGGCCTTTCTTTTCCTCGGACACAAGGTAGCCTAACTGATTGATGGGATCGGTTGCCTCCGGCTCCTCGGCGATCTTGATCACCTGCGGGTCGTTCAGGATCAACTGCCGGATCAGGCCGACGTCCTCACCTAGGGTGGCGGAAAATAACAGGTTCTGACGCGCGGTCGGCAGCAGGGCGAGAATGCGATCGACCTCTTCCCTGAATCCGAGGTTGAGCATTTTGTCCGCCTCGTCGAGGACCAGGGTGGAAATGGAGGAAAGCCGCACGGCGTTTTTTTCGATCAGTTCCAACAATCGTCCCGGAGTTGCGACGAGGATGTTGACCTTGCCGATGGCCTGCATCTGCGGATTGATCGAGACACCGCCGGAAACCGCGAGGCAGATCGGCCTGTTTGTTAGGGATGGGATGAACGTTTGGAAAACCTGCCGCACCTGTCCCGCCAGTTCACGGGTGGGAACCAGAACGAGGACCGTGGGTTCGCGATATTGCGAGGGCGGGGCGGTTTGGAAATTATGCAGGATCGGCAGTACGTAGCCCGCGGTTTTTCCCGATCCGGTTTTGGCAATCCCCAGCACGTCCTTTTTCGCGATCACCGCGGGGATCGCCTGCTTTTGAATCGGCGTCGGTTGTGAATAACCTTCCGTTTCCAAAGCCTTCAGTAAAGCGGGAGCGAGTCCGAGCGAGGTGAAAGACATGGAGGAAAGCGTGGTGGCTACGGAAAACGCTGGCGAGTCTGTATTTGACGGCGAGCCTAGAAGACGCGTTGTCGTTGATGCTTAGGCTTGGATCGCGACATCCGTTTGGCGTTCCAAAAAAACTTCCCCGGAGGTGATCAGCGACGATTGAATGGCACGTCCCGTGCTCCTTCTAACGGTTGCGTTCCATTCTGGCGCGCTCCCAATCGCCGCGGGATTTCGCGGCCCGTTTCAACTCGCCGAAAACCATGCGCTGCCTGACAAATTCAGAGATTCACAAGTGGCTGGCCGGACAAGGGATGCACCATCAACCGTTGGAGTGTGGTGTGCCCGTCGCCGGAGATTTCCCAATCCCCGACGAGCGCCGAAGTCGCCTGATGCTGGCGGATTACCTCGCCGATCTGCTGTCCAAGGATGGCAACAAACTTCTGGAAATCCTCCCCGGTCCACAGCAGGAGACCGAAGATTGGGAATTGCTGGACCGCTTCCGTGCGGACCTCGATGAACCCCGACCGATCATTGCCGCTCCTGGCCACCTTTTCAAAAGCGGTGATCGTCGTGAATTCCGCACTCTGCTGAGTCAGTTGTTAGGTTCCAGGGATGTCTGGTCCTTTTACATCTATGCGGCGCCCTCGCGGACGACGTTGTTGATTTCCAACCGGATCGAAGTCTGGTCGCCTAAAAAAGGCATGCGCAACGAACTTGGACGGCACCTAATGCCCCAGCAAGCCGCGTGAATTTCAACAGCCTCCGCGCTCTGAGAAAATGCTTTGGCATGATCCCGTCGCGGAGGCTGACTTTTTGCACCTATGCGGTCCGTGAGGATCACTGCTGATTGAATGGCTTGCTTGCGATGCGGACGACGTCGCGCAGGTGATTTTGAATGGTGGGGCTTTTGATCGCGCCGAAGAGCATGGCGACGAATCCGACCAGGATCACAACGGTCGATGCCGTGACGAGCCAATAGAGGAGGGACATGATGACGCCCGTGCCATCCATTTTCTTGTGATAGGCGTATCCGGGAGGACAGGCGAAGCAGCGATGGCCCAGCCACAAATTGAGGATCGGTGCGAAAGCGGCAAGCGACCACCAGCGGCTCATGCCGAGGTTCACCAAGCGCTTTAACCCAAAATGAATCAGCACGACCCAAGGGACAAGCGCTGCGAGTGGCAGAATTTTTCCCATCAGAACCTGCCCGAACTCTTTGACCAGAAGCGGGCTGAACGTGCTCAGCATGTAATGCCAGGCGAAGGGTAAAATCAAAGTGGCGACAAGCAGGCTGCGGCGGCGCGCACCTGGCCAGGTCGCATCTCTGCCCATCGATTTCCGAGGGCTTTTCGGCAGCGGACGAAAGGGCTCCGCCAATGGAGAGTGCGATGCCGTGGGTTCTAACGGGACGCTGTGGCGTTCGAATAATCCATCGATCTGACCTGCGGGTCTCCATGCGTCCATGCTCTCCTTCCAAACCATGTCCAATCGCGGATCCAACGACGAGTCGATGGCCATGGCTCTCAATTCCTCGAAACTCACCGGGCCAAGGCGTTCGCCTTCCGAGGTGTAAAACCAAACGCACTTGGCGGAGCTTTTCGCAAACTTCTTCGTTTTGGCGGGTTTCGTTTCGACCGTTTCGACCGTTTCGACTTCAGCGGATTCGGTTTCGATCGCTGCAGTGATTTCTTTCGCGGCTTCAGCCTTTTCCGCCTCCGCGGTGGCCTTGTCCGTCCTGGCCCTCGCGTCGGCTGCTTCGGTCTTTGCCAGCATTTGGAGTCTGGCTGCTTCCAAGGCTTTGTTACGTGATTCCTTGCGAGCCTGCTTTTTGACCACCGCCACCAATTTGGCGTCTTCCATGGCTCTGGTCCGGATTTGAGCTCTCTTTAACGCTGCCGCCGCCACTTTGGCTTCCTGGGCTTCCAACGCCTCTATCTCGGCCTTGATTCTGGCTTCTTCCTCGGCTTTGGCTTTTTCGGCCGCAGCGATCCCGGCTTCTTCTTCCCTTGCTTCTGCCACGGTAGCGGCGATGGCCTCGGCGACCACCTTGAGTGTCGCTTCTTCGCTGGCTTTTGCTTCGATCGCGGCCTTCAGATTCGCTTCCTCCAGTGCCTTTGCTTCGGCGGACGCTTTCCGCTCGAATTCCTCCGCTGCCCTGATCCTTGCATCTTCTTCGGCTTCCGCCTTTGCCGCCGCGCCGATTTCCGCTTCCTCTTTCGCTTTGGCTTCCGCAGTCGCCCGTAGTTTGGCTTCTTCAGCGGCTTTTACTTCGGCGGCCTCACGGAGTTTTGCTTCCGCTTCCGCTTTGGCCTCGGCAATTGCTCTGGCCTCTTGGGCTGCTTTGAGTTCGGCTTTTGTCTCTGCTTTGATTCTCGCGTCTTCCTCGGCTTTTGCCTGAGCTTTGGTGGCAGCGGCGGATCGTGCTTCCTCGGCTGCCTTTGCTTCTGCAACAGCGCGGAGCTTGGCTTCTGCGGCGGTTTTTGCTTCGGCGAGGGATCGGGCTTCTGCGGCTGCCTTGGCTCTTGCTTCTTCCTGGGTTTTCGCCCGTGCTTCGGCGGCAGCGGCGATACGCGTTTCTTCTGCGGCTTTCGCTTCAGCGGCCGCCCGCAGTTTGGCTTCTTCCGCAGCTTTGGCCTCGGCAGCGGCTCGGAGTTTTGCTTCCTTCGCGGCTTTTTCCTCGGCGATGATTCTGGCCTCTTCGGCCGCTGTGGCTCTGGCTTCTTCCTCGGCTTTCGCCTGCGCCTTGGCGGCAGCGGCGAGGCGGGCTTCTTCGGCGGCTTTCGCTTCGGCTGCGGTCCGGAGTTGGGCTTCCTCCGCCGCTTTGGCTTCAGCAGCGGCTCGGAGTTTTGCTTCTGCGGCGACTTTTTGCTCGGCGATGACTCTGGCCTCTTCAGCGGCTGTGGCTCTCGCTTCGTCTTCGGCTTTTGCCTGCGCCTTTGCGGCAGCGGCGAGGCGGGCTTCTTCGGCTGCTTTCGCTTCAGCGGCTGCCCGCAGCTTGGTTTCCTCGGCAGCTCTAGCCTCTGCGGCGGCTCGGAGTTTTGCTTCTTTCTCGGCTTTTTCCTCAGCGATGGCTCTGGCCTCTTCGGCTGCCCTGGCTTTCGTTTCTTCCTCGGCTTTCGCTTGTACTTTGGCTTCGGCTGCGAGGCGGGCTTCTTCGGCCGCTTTTGCTTCGGCGGCCTCGCGGAGTTTTTCTTCTTTGGCAGCTTTGGCTTCTGCGGCGGCGGCTTTTGCTTCGGCTTTGGCTCTGGCGATTTCGGACACCTCGGCCCGCGCTTCTTCTTCGGCTTTTGCTTGTGCCTTCGCAGCGTTGGCGATTCGCGTTTCTTCCGCAGCCTTGGCCTCGGCGGCTTCGCGGAGTTTGGCTTCTTCGGCGGCTTTCGCTTCGGCGGCCTCGCGGCGTTTGACTTCTTCCGCCGCTTTCGCTTCGGCGATTGCGCGAGCGTCTTCGGCGGCCTTGAGTTTTGCTTCCGTCAGCGATTGGGCCTTTGCCTGTTCTTCCGCTTTCGCTTCCTCTCTGGCGGCAGCGATGGCTCTGGCTTCTTCGGCTGCTTTGGATTCCGCAAGGGCCTGGAGTTTTGCGTTTTTGGTGGCTTTGCTCTCGGCCTCTACCCGGAGTCTCGCCTCTTCCTCCGCCTTGACTCGCGCTTTCTCCGCTGCGGCGATCCGGGTATCTTTCGCGTCTTGGGCCCGCAAGGTTTCTTCCGCTTTCGCGGCAGCGGCCACCTTGGCGATTTCCGCAGCTCTGGCTTCGACGACTGAAGAGGGGATCACTTCTTCTTCCACCTCCGGCTCTTTCCGGGATAAAGGAATCAATATTGTTAGATTTTCTTTCGGGTCGATCGGTTCGCACAGGATCCGCGCATCATAGAATGGCTTCCATCCGTCCATTCCTTCGGTCCACACCAGATTCAACGGTGGCTCAATCGACAGGTCTGAAATTTTTTCCCTCATCTCGGACAACGATACCGGTCCGAGCTGCTTGTCATTGTGGATGTAATACCAGTGCTCCGCGCCAGCGGCTTCGATCCGGGCTTCCTCTTCCGCCCGCGCTCTTGCTTTGGCTTCGGCGCGTGCCTTCACCGCGGCGGAAACGAGGTCATCCTCCGCCTTTCCCCGAGCCTTGGCGGCGGCTTTCGCGTCGGCGATCGCATTGGCTTCGGCGATGACTTGTCGCGCCTCTTCCTCCATCCGTACGATCGATTCAGCTTTCGCGTCAGTGACCGGTCTGAGTGTGGCTTCTTGCATTTGGCTGGCGGAGGTCAAGTTGCTGAGTTCAAACTTCCAACCTAGGGATCGTTTCAAAGCGTAGTGGCCTGATTCGGTGGAGGTTGCGCTCCCGTTCGTTCCTGGACTTTGTCGATTGATTGAAGGATGCCGTAATATTCAGGGAGTTAAAATAAGATAGAGGGCTCAAATCCGGCCAAGTGGGCCCAAAAACGGCCATCGTTCAACGGATTTGGAAATCAGGTGTCGAAACGACCCATCAAATTTTTCCGGCGACGGATTTCGGAAATGAAAACCTCCAGAGGCCTCGCCGGCGGGGCTTGGGAAAAACTCCCGCTTCCGCGAACCAATCAAAATTCCAGTTGATTAACTCCGCGACCTCGCGGTCATATATGGAAATGAAAAAGCAATCCCTGAGGTTGACCGCAGCGACGTTGTTGATCGCCTGCGCCGCATCCGTTGTCGGGTGCTATCCGGTTTATCCGCCGAACTACAACACGGCCTACAATCAGGATTCGAAGGGCTACTCGGGGCCGCAGGAGGCAGCCCCACAGCCGCAGCAAGTGCGCTATGCGGTCGATCCCGGGCTGGTCGTCGCCGGAGTGGCGGCAGCGGGGCTTCTCGGCTACGCGATTGGAAACAACCACGGGTACCACAATCATTACTACTATGGTGGCCCGGCCTATTACCGGCCTGCCCCGTATTATCGTTATGGACGTGCCTACGGCGGTTATCATCCCTGAACCCGTCCGGTGACAACCTCGGGTGAGGCCGTCTCCGCACGGGTTTGAAACGATGCGTCCGATCTAGCAGGGCGCGAGCTTCACGGCGTCATTGAGAATTTCGCGAAGTTCTTTTTGCAGAGTGGCCAAGGGTGTTCTCGGCTGGCTTTGGAATGGATGAAACCGGATGATCGGAGTGGTTTCGGAGCTGTCCTCCCACTCGAGCACCGGCATCTCCAGGCGTTGCCGCACGAGATTTTCGACTTGGTCATGGATCCTGTCCGGCAGCAGGCTGGCATTCAAGGTGACCACCGGCCGCTGATCCGCAGGCAGATTGCATTCGGCCTCGAGCACGATGTGGAAATCACCGGTTTGTTGATCCATCTCCACCAAGGAAACGGTCGCTTCACTTTGATATCCCTTCAGTGCCTTCGCCACATCAGCAGGAATTCCGACACGATCACCCACGGTCGGGCGATGTTCAAATTCCTGCGTCCAATTCGCGATCTTCGATTTGCCGTCTTTCACGACAATTTGATTCATGGATTTCGTTTTCATATGATCTTCCACGGTTGCGTGGGACGGAAACCCAACCACCGTATCCCGCGGTTTCAACGGATTTTTTGCCGTTTGCATGCAACCGGTTGCAATCGTGGCAGATCCAACTTCTACGGCCAATCGGGACGCCTAAATCCAAGGATGTTGCCGAAACTCAAAACAAGCGCCCTTCCCGTGGTTGTCCGCCGAAGCCTTCGATTTTCAGCAAGCACGACTTGGCATCCAGCCCGCCGGCGAATCCGGTCAGCTTGCCGTTAGATCCGATCACCCGGTGGCATGGAGCAATGATGGAAATCGGGTTTTTGCCATTCGCCGCGCCCACGGCACGAACGGCTTTCGGATTGTCGATTTGCCCGGCGATTTCCGCATAACTCCGGGTCTCGCCGTAAGGGATGGTGAGCAATGCATTCCAAACTTTCTTCTGAAATTCAGTGCCGGAGAAATCGAGATTCACGGAAAACTTTCTACGGCTCCCTGCAAAATATTCTCCCAACTGCCGTTCCGTTTTGAGGAGGACCCGATGGCTGGCGACTTCCATCAATGTATCTAACTGGACTCGGCCGGGGTCGTCATTTTCCCAAAGAATCGCTGCCAGCCCCTTGTCGTTTGCAACCAGTTTGAGTTCCCCTACGGGAGACTTCATTGTTTTGAAGAAGTAGGTCATATCAACTTTCTTTCCGGCACGCTCGCATGAGTGCAGCGGCCTTGCAAAAGGAAACCTCTCAACCGATCTTCCACACGATTCCGATGGGACCGAGGCCCGAGTTGGGAGCGAGCTCAATATGAAAAATTTCACTCTTCAGCTCCCGGATTTCTACAGCACTGCGGAGGTCGGATCCTTCCACGGCCGTGATCGCGAAGGGCTCGCTGAAACGGTCGCTGTGGACCAAATCCGCAAGGGAATCGTCCTTGATGGCATACCTGTTGTGATCTCGATCTCTTTGAAAGCCAGCACGGCGGATTGCCACGTCTCTTCTGATGGAGGGTCTCCCGATGAATCGGTAATGATCCGTATTGCCAGGAACCTTCTTGGGTTGAACATCGATCCCGAGGTTTTTGCAAAATTCGCCCGTCGCGATTCGGTCATGGGATCGCTTGTGAGGAAAAATCCGCATCTTCGCATTCCGCAGGCAGCGACTGTTTTCGAGGCGCTCACGTGGGCGATCATCGGCCAGCAGATCAATCTCCCCTTCGCGATCAAGCTTCGCCGGAGTTTCATCCGCGTCGCCGGCCGCCGACACTCTGACGGACTTTGGTGCTATCCGGACGCGGCTTCCGCCTCACGCATCGAGCCCGAAGAACTGCTTCCCTATCAGTTCTCACGCTCCAAGGCGGAGACTCTCGTTCGCGTTGCCCGTTTGATCGATTCCGGGGTGCTTTCGTTGGATGAATTACAAAACAAGCCACAAGCGGAAATCGAAACCGCATTGTTATCCATCAAAGGGATCGGGCCGTGGACGGTGAATTACACGCTCATGCGCGGTTTCGCTCTGGGCGATTGTTCGCTCCACGGCGATGCCGGAATCCGCAATGCCATCCACCGCCTAACAAATTCGAAAATGAAACCGACTTCCGCCGAAATCCAGTCATTCCTCGAAAACTACCGGCCGCACCGGACCATGGCGGCCGCCCACCTTTGGGCCAGCCTGTGATTTGCTCGGGAAACTTTGTCCGATGGATGGGGTTCCAATCCATTCCGCCATGCGATTTTACCTCACGATCCTTTTAGCACTCCATCTCCACGCGTCCGCCGCCGAGCAACCGAACATCATCGTCGTCCTCGCCGACGATTTCGGCTGGGGCGACATCGGCACTCAAGGCGGTGTGGTTCCGACGCCGGAGTTGGACCGGATGGCGGCCGAAGGAACCCGCTTCACCCAATTTTATGTGGCCTCGCCAATCTGTTCGGCATCCCGCGCGGCACTGGTCACCGGTCTTTTTCCGGGGCGCGTAAGGATCAATAGTTTTCTCCAAACCCGCAAAGGCAATGCCGAGTGCGGACAGGCGGATTTCCTCGATCCGAAATTCCCTTCGCTTCCCCGCGAACTCAAGGCCGCCGGTTATGCCACCGCGCACATCGGGAAATGGCACCTCGGCGGCGGTCGTGATGTCGACAACGCGCCGAAGTTTTCCGCATATGGTTATGATCTCGGTCTAGGCACTTGGGAGAGTCCGGAACCCGATCCCGACCTCACCGCGACGGACTGGATCTGGTCGCCCAAGGACAAGGTGAAACGCTGGGACCGCAGCCGCTGGATGGTCGATCGCACACTGGATTTCCTCAAGATGCATCAGGACAAGCCGGTTTTCGTCAACCTGTGGTTCGACGACACGCACACGCCTTGGGTTCCGGATGACGCGGCCGATCCGAAGGCGGAAACTCCGGGACAATTCAAAAGCGTCCTCACCGAGATGGACCGGCAAATCGGTCGGCTGTTAGCGACGTTGCGGGAAGCGAAGGGGCGGGAGACGCTAGTGCTTTTCTTTGGTGATAACGGTGCACTACCGACCTTCGCCCAGAAGCGCGTGGGTGGCATGCGCGGCAGTAAGTTGAGTCTCTATGAAGGTGGCGACCGCGTTCCCTGTATTGCCTGGCAGCCCGGTAAAATTCCAGCGGGTCGCGTGGATCAGGAAAGTGTCATCGGCTCGGTCGATTTGTTTCCGACGCTCGCGAAAATCGCCGGAGCCAGCTCTCCAACAGAAACTGACGGCGAGGACGTCGCCGCGGCTTTGGCTGGAAATTCCATCAAGCGCACCCGGCCGTTGCTTTGGGAATACGGCCGTAATCCGGATTCCTTCAAATATCCTCAAGGTAGAAACCGCAGCCCGAATCTCGCCATCCGCGACGGGAAATGGAAGTTGCTCATCCAGGACGATGGAACAAGCGCCGCGCTTTACGATCTGGAAACGGATGCCAACGAGACACACAACGTCGCAGGCGGAAACGCCGATCTCGTCAGCCGGCTTTCTTCCACCGTGCTTGCCTGGCGAAAGAGTCTGCCGTGAGTTCTAACGATCCTTGTCCAGCCAATCCAGCCTGAACTGGAGTTTGCTCCGCCGCTCCGGCGAGGGGTCCGGATAGAGAATGGGATACCACGAGCTCATCACCGCGGCCCGGGCGATGAGGCTGTGGTGGAGGGCGGTGGAATCGATGACACCGCCGGCGTGGCGGTAGGAATCGAGAATGACGTCGGCGGTCTCGTGATCTTCATCGAGGATGCGCGCATTCCAGATGATGGAGGCGAGATCCCATTCGACCGGGCCGAGGAAAGTATCCTCCCAATCGGTCCATAGCAGGCCGACGGTGGTGTTTATCAGGTTGCCGGGATGGGCGTCGCCGTGGAGCGGCTGATAGGGAAATTTACGGAGTGCTTTGAGAGATGAAACAAGCCGGTCGCGCAGGAGGTCGAGCGTGGCCGGTGGAAAAAGCGAGCGTTGTTTCAGAGTTTCCAGCAGATCGATGCTTTCGGTGAGGATGGCGAGTTCGGGCAACTGGCCGGTGAAGGGTTTCAGGATGTCGTGACACTGATAGAGCGTGCTTCCGATCAGCGCCGGATCGGCTTCGGCATCGATGGCGGTGACGTATTGCCAGAAGTTGAGCGGATAGCCGAGGTGCTCGTGTGGGCCCGGAGGAAGATCGGGATGCAAGGGGATGACGGGAGCTCGGTGCAGTGCGAGGTGTTGGGCTACGGCGTTTTCCCTCTCGAACCAAGCGGTGCCTTGTCGCGGGCCGTCGAGATCCTGGACGACCCTGGCGACGAGCGTTTCCGTCAGCCGTAGCACCAACGTGCTGCCGTTTTGTAGGATGTCACAGCGGTCCGGCGTCACGCCATGAGCGATAGCGGTTTCGGTAGCGGCGAGGATAGGTAGTTGAATGTCGGGCATCTGGGATCTCTGCTCTTGCGAAAGGTATCGATGGGATCGGTCGTTTGAAAGAGTTCCCATGAAGCATCCCCGCCATTTTTTCAACCGCTTGCTTGGAGGTCTTGCGTTGCTGCCGTGCCTGATGCATGCGGCCCCTGAAATTTGGGACACCTTCAGCGATACGTGGGTGGCCACAGATGGCTTGGGGCGTTCGCTGCCATCACAGGCGCAGGTGGGCGCGCCGCGTAAGGATAAATGTGTCGGCATTTTCTATTTCCTCTGGCTCGGGCGTCATGGCGAGGCGGGCCCGTTCGATATTTCAAAAATCCGCGCGGCGGATCCGCAGGCGATGGGCAAACCTGATAGTCCGCTTTGGGGGCCAATGCACGCGCCACACCATTGGGGCGAATCCATTTTCGGGTATTATGTTTCCGACGACGAGGCGGTGATCCGCAAACACGCTCAGATGCTGACGGATGCGGGTGTGGACATGGTGATTTTCGATGTCACCAACGGTCTCACCTATCCGGAAAGCTACCGGGCCCTGCTGCACGCCTTTGCCGAAGTCCGGCAAAATGGCGGACGCACTCCACAGATCGCATTTCTCTGTCCCTTCGGGAATCCACAAGCGGTGGTGACTGATTTGTGGAAGAACCTGTATGAGCCGGGATTGCAGCCGGACTTGTGGTTCCGCTGGAAAGGCAAGCCGCTCATCCTTGCGGATCCGGCCTACTTCCAAGGTGATGTGGAAGGAATTCCGAAACTAACATCTCCGATTCCTCTGACCGCGGGGCAGGTGCTCGGACAGTCATTCAGTGCTGCAAAACCGTTTCACTCCGTGGCCGGATGTTTTCCGACCTGGCAAACTTCCGACGCCGCGGTGACGCTTACCTTGTTCCGCGACGGACCGGCGGGTAAACGTATCGTGAGCCGCCGTTTTGAAAATGTGGGTGACAATGCCTGGCTCACTCTGGACTTCGATCCGCCGCTGGCGCCGGGAAATTATTTTCTACAAGCGTCGGATTCCAACAAGACCATCGGTTGGTGGAGCGATCCGGCGGATACGTTCGCTTCCGGCCGGGCCTTCATCGACGGGCAGCCCGCTGATGGAGACCGAACCTTGAAGATCGCTCTGACCGGCGGGCCTAACGAAAATATCCGCGATTTCTTCACGTTCCGGAAACCACAGCCGGACTATTTCCAAGGCCCGACGCAGCCTGACATGTGGAGTTGGCTGGAAATCTCGCCGCAGCATGTTTTCACCAATTCCTCCGGTGAAAACGAGATGATGTCCGTGGGCGTGGCGCAGAATGCGGTGGATCATCGGCTCGGCTCCATGAGCGAGGCGAACGCGAAGGGCAGGAGTTTTCACGATGGCGCGATGGATAAATCTCCCGACGCGGTGGCGCGCGGATTGAACTTCGCGGAACAATGGGAACGCGCGTTGAAAGTGGATCCGCAGTTCATTTTCATCACGGGTTGGAACGAATGGATTGCCGGGCGTTTCGACGATTTCGGTGGCGTTAGGGAGCCCGTGATGTTCGTGGACCAGTTCGATCAGGAGCACAGCCGCGACGTGGAGCCGATGAAGGGCGGGCATGGCGACAACTATTACTATCAGATGGTTTCGGCCATCCGCCGTTACAAGGGCGTCCGCGCGCTGCCGCCGGTGCGAAGCCAGCCGATCACGGTGGACGGCCGTTTCGATGACTGGCGCGAAGTTTCACCGGAATTCCGCGACAATATCGGCGATCCCGTGCGCCGAGATCATGCGGGTTGGGGCAAGGCTGGAAATTATTTGAACTCAACCGGCCGGAACGACATCGTGGTTGCCAAGGTGAGCGCTGACGCGGAGAACGTTTATTTCTATGTTAGGAATCACGATCCGATCACGCCTCCCACCGATCCGAATTGGATGCTGCTTTACATCGACGCGGATCAGAATCCGGCTAACGGCTGGCTGGGTTACGATTTTGTAGTTAATCGCACGAGTGCTACGGCGCAGCAGACGTTCATCGAGAAACATGCCGGCACGGGTTACCTCTGGGATTCACCGGTTCCGGTTAAGTTCCGTGTGGTGGGAAAGGAAATGGAACTGGCCATCCCGCGGACGGTGCTCGGGGTGAAATCCAGACCAGTGAACTTGGATTTCAAATGGGCCGATAACTTGCAACAGACGGGAGATTGGAGTGACTTCACAGTCAATGGTGATGCCGCTCCCAACGACCGGTTTAACTATCGGGCGCGAATCGAATTGCCTGCCGGGCGGTGATCTAACTGTGTGCGAGCTGGCGGCGAAATTCCTTCACTTTGCCTCTTTCTCGACAAACCATTTCAACGCCACATCAATGTGTGGCTTGTGAAGGACGTGGCCGCCGTCGAACAGCTCCAACCGCGTCGAAGTGATGCCGCCGGCGTGCAGGCTTTGTTCGTTTTTCGCGCAGATCTCGGGTGTGGCGAGCGTGTCGTTTTTTCCCACACTGAGAAACGTGTTCACGGTGCGGTAGCCGGCGATCGGGGCTTTAAGATAGTCGCGGCATTTGGCGCTCCAGTCCTCGTTGCACGCTCCCATGAAGGTGCCGATGACGCGGTGGTCGGTCCGGATCAACTGAGCGGCGACGTAGTAGCAGCCTTTTCCTCCGCCCGAGAAGCCGCCGGTTGCGAAGCCCCAGCGGCGGAAGTTAGGCCATTCGTTGTCGAGCTTTTCGATGGCGTTCTCGAGCGCGATGAAATTGGCGGTGATGCCGAGATCGCTGTCGGTGGTTAGGCAGATCCAGCCATTGTCGAGACAGGCCTTGGTGTATTCGCCGATGACTTTGACGTTCCCCGCCTTCGCCTCTTCCGGGTTGTTCGTGGCGGAGCAGGGGATGTAGACATGCTGCGGTTTGGCGGGATCGAAATTCGCAGGGACGACGATGGCGATGCGGAACTTCGTCTCGTCCGATCGGTATTTCGTTTTCAGCTCTTTCAAGACGGACGAGCTATAATCGAACTCGAGCATGTTGACCTTGCCGCCGGTTTCGAGCGGTTGTCCGGCGAAGGTAAGTTTTCTCGGCGGGATGACGGGTGGATGTGCCTGCCACTCCTTGATGAATTTGCGATCCTCCTCACTGAGTTTGCTGATAGGGAAAACAAATTCCTTGCCGTTCCTGCTTAGCACTGCCGACTCGCCACGGACGGCGACGAGGTCGGCATCGATGATCTGGCCGGTATCGTTTTTCCAAGCCCGTGCGGTGGCGAATGGACTGCCCAGCAGGAAGACCAACAGCAGGAATGTCAGCTTGCCGGGATTTTGATTTCGGACAGATCGCATGGCGGTGAAGGGAAATGTTCAATAAGGAGCGTCGATGCCAAACACAATTCTCAAAGTGGAATCACCGCTGCAACAAATCCCCGTGGGAATCGTATCTGGTCGGAATGATTCGTCTGCCCCATCTTGCCTTCCTCATCATGTGCTGCATCACGGCGGCTTTCGCCAGCACTCCCAACATTGTCATCATTTACATGGACGACATGGGCTATGCGGACATCGGTCCGTTCGGTGCCAAGGGCTAAGCCACACCGAACCTTGATCGCATGGCGGCGGAAGGGACGCGATTCACGAGTTTTTATTCGGCACAGGCGGTCTGCTCCGCGAGCCGTGCCGCTTTGATGACAGGCTGCTATCCGAACCGAGTGGGCATCTCCGGCGCGCTGGCTCCGCATAACCGGGTCGGTCTCTCGCCCGAGGAAACCACCATCGCCGAGATCTGCAAACAGAAGGACTACGCCACCGCGGTTTATGGCAAATGGCATCTTGGGGATGAGAAACGTTTTCTCCCGCTCAACCAGGGCTTCGACGAATATTTCGGGCTGCCATACTCAAACGACATGACGCCTGTCGGTGCGCCTCATGGCGTTCCTTTTGCGAGAAATAACTATCAGAAACTTCCGCTCATTTCCCAAAACTCGCTCGCCGTGGCTTCCGTGGACGATGCCGTGCAGGACCAGCTCACCACGCTCTACACCGAGCATGCGGTGGACTTCATCAACCGCCATCGCGAGAAACCTTTCCTGCTCTATGTGCCGCACTCGATGGTCCATGTGCCGCTGCATGTTTCCGATCGATTCCGCGAGAAAAGTGGGCACGGGCTTTTCGGCGATGTGATGATGGAGGTCGATTGGTCGGTGGGGGAAATCCTTGGCGCGATCCGGAAAAACGGGCTCGATGACAACACGCTCGTCGTTTTTTCCTCGGACAACGGACCGTGGCTCAGCTTCGGCGATCACGCCGGATCGGCCGCGCCCCTGCGTGAGGGAAAAGGCACGAGTTGGGACGGCGGCGTGCGCGTGCCCACGCTCATGCGCTGGCCGGGCCATGTTCCTGCCGGGCGTTCGTGCGACGCTGCTCTCATGACAATCGATCTGCTGCCCACCGTCGCCAAGCTGATCGGTGCGGACCTTCCTGCTAGAAAAATCGACGGACTCGACATCGGTCCGGTGATTTTCGGGAAGACCGATCAATCGCCGCACGAGGTCCTCTACTTTTACTATCAGGTCAACTCGCTCGAAGCCCTGCGCAGCGGCAAATGGAAGCTCGAGCTGCCGAGGACCTATCGAACTTTGAGCGGTCGTCCGGGCGGCACCGATGGGCGGGAGGCGAAGTATGACCAAAAGGCGATCACTTCCCCCGAACTCCATGACCTGACCGCCGATCCTGGCCAGCAGCACGACCTCGCAGCGGAAAATCCCGAAGTGCTCCAGCAGCTCTTGACCTTGGCGGACAAAGCCCGTGCCGACCTTGGAGACGACTTGACCGGCAACAAGGGAACCGGCCGCCGCGGCCCCGGCAAGGTGGAGGGGGATGCCGTTTTCCCGGACCAATTTTCCACACTCCAGGATGCCGTTCACCCGCCGGGAAATGGCGGCCCCGGACGCTGACTTTCATTTCCTCGACACCGCTTCCGGAAACTCTAGGGTGATCGCTTGTAGTCCCGTGAATCCGCCGTATCCTCCCACTTCCACGTTTCGCGAAGCGCTCCAGGCGGAGTCGCCGCTTCAGATCGCGGGGGCGATCAATGCCTATGCGGCGTTGCAGGCCCAGTCCGCCGGATTTCTGGCACTCTACCTCTCCGGCGCGGGTGTCGCCAATCACTCCTACGGCATCCCCGATACGGGACTAACGGAACTTGAGGATGTGCTCATCGACGTCCGGCGAATTTGCGGCCGGGTGAAATTGCCGCTGTTAGTGGACATCGACACCGGCTGGGACGATCCTGCGAAGGCCGTCCGTGAAGTGGCAGCCGCGGGTGCCGCCGCAGTTCATATCGAGGACCAGGTCGCTGCAAAACTTTGTGGCCACCTGCCGGGAAAATATTTGGTTCCTAAGGAGGAAATGGTCGCCAGGGTCCGGGCCGCAGTCTCCGGAAAACCCCATTCGAATTTCACCATCATGGCTCGCACCGACGCCGTGGCCGTCGAAGGTCTGGCCGCCGCCATCGACCGCGCCCGCGCGTATGTTGCCGCCGGAGCCGACATGATTTTCGCCGAAGCCCTGCGTTCGCTCGATGACATCCGCGCGTTCACCCGTGAGGTGAAAGTTCCGGTCCTGATTAATCTCACCGAGTTCGGCATGACTCCTTATTTCACGATGGAGGAAATGCGCGAGGCGGGAGTCGCCATGGTGCTCTATCCGCTGTCCGCCTCGCGGGCCGCGGCCTCCGCTTCGCTGGAGATTTATCATGCGATACGCCGCAACGGCACGCAGAGCGATGTGGTCGATCGCATGCAGACCCGGACCGAGCTTTATGAGATGTTAGGTTATCAACCTCCCAAATAGCACGCCATGTCCGATGAACCCAAGGCCAAGAAATCCGTCGCGCTCTCCGGGGTGGTGGCCGGCAATACGAGCGTCTGCACCGTCGGCCACACCGGCAGCGATCTATACTACCGCGGCTACGACATCGCCGAACTCGCCGAACTCGCCACCTTCGAGGAGGTGGCCCACCTGTTGATTCACGAACGCCTTCCGACCCGCGCCGAACTTGCCGCGTATGTCGCGAAGTTGGAAAAACTCCGCGGCCTTCCTGCGGGCTTGAAAGCCGCGCTCGAAGCCATCCCGGCTGGAACCCACCCGATGGATGTCCTGCGAACCGGCTGTTCGATGTTAGGAAATTTCGAGCCCGAGCGGTTGCCATCGGCCGGTGCGGGTCCGTCGTCTGCCGCCGGTGCCCGCGAAATCGCCGACCGGCTTCTCGCTTGCCTCCCTTCGATGCTGCTTTACTGGCATCATTACTCCACCGGAGGAAAACGCATCGACGTCGAGACCGACGACACGTCCATCGCCGGTCATTTCCTCCATCTGCTGTATCAGAGTCCGGCTTCAGGTTCCCACATCCATTCCCTCGACAGTTCGCTGATCTTGTATGCCGAGCACGAGTTCAACGCTTCCACCTTCACCGCGCGGGTGATTACCGGAACGGGCGCGGATTTTCACTCCGCCGTCGTTGGCGCGATCGGTGCCCTCCGTGGTCCCAAGCACGGCGGTGCGAACGAGGTTGCCTACGAAATCCAGCAGCGCTATCAGACACCGGACGAAGCCGAGGCCGACCTGCATGCCCGTTTGGCGAACAAGGAGATAGTCATCGGTTTCGGTCATCCCGTCTACACTGTCAGCGACCCTCGGAACGCGGCCGTCAAGGAGATCGCCCGCGAACTTTGCGTGGAGAACGGCGATCAGAATCTGTTTGAGATCGCCGAGCGAATCGAAAGCGTGATGTGGAACGAGAAACGGATGTTCCCGAATCTCGATTGGTTCAGCGCGGTGGTCTATCATGAGCTGGGTGTGCCGACCGCCATGTTCACCCCGTTGTTCGTCATCGCCCGCACCGCCGGTTGGGCCGCGCACATCATCGAGCAACGCATCGATGGCAAACTCATCCGCCCGGGGGCCAATTACACTGGCCCGGAACCCCGCCCTTTTCCACCGCTCGACCAGCGATAACTTTTTCCAGCCGTGTCCTCTCCCATCAGCAACATCCGCCCTGATCCCGATCCGTTGTTAGCGGAAATCGCCGATTACGTCCTTGATTATACGATCACCAGCGACGAGGCATTCGACACCGCCCGCTGGTGTCTCGCCGACACCCTCGCCTGCGGCATCATGGCTCTCGCTTATCCGGCATGCACCAAGCTGCTAGGGCCGGTTGTTCCCGGCACCACCATCGCCCGCGGCGCGAGAGTCCCGGGAACCGCTTACGAGCTTGATCCCGTGCAGGCCGCTTTCAACATCGGCACGATCGTTCGCTGGTTGGACTTCAACGACACTTGGCTCGCGGCGGAGTGGGGTCATCCTTCCGACAATCTTGGGGCCATCCTCGCCACTGCGGATTGGCTTTCGCGAAATGCCGGGCACTCGCCCGCCGCGTTTTCCTCTCCACTCCCGGCGCGGATGCTGACAATGCATGATGTCCTGATCGCCATGATCAAGGCTCACGAAATCCAGGGTGTGCTGGCACTTGAGAATTCCTTCAACCGCGTCGGCCTTGATCATGTGTTGCTGGTGCGCATCGCCTCCACGGCAGTGACGGTTGGGATGTTAGGCGGAAACCGCGAGCAAATCATCAATGCCATCTCACACGCTTGGATCGACGGTTCCTCGTTGCGCACTTATCGCCATGCGCCGAATACGGGATCCAGGAAATCCTGGGCCGCGGGCGATGCGACCAGCCGTGCTGTCCGCCTCGCGCTCATCGCCATGACCGGGGAAATGGGTTATTCGTCCGCTCTAACTGCGAAGACGTGGGGATTCCAGGACGTCTCGTTCAAAGGGCGCCCGGTCACACTTGCCCGACCGCTCGGCAGCTATGTGATGGAGCAGATCCTTTTCAAAATTTCCTTCCCCGCCGAGTTCCACGCCCAAACGGCGGTCGAGTGCGCGATGACGCTTCATCCGTTGGTTAAAAGCCGGCTCGACGAGATCGAACGGATCGAACTCACCACTCATGAATCCGCGATCCGGATCATCGACAAGAGCGGCCCGCTCAACAATCCGGCCGACCGCGATCATTGTCTGCAATACATGATCGCCATCGGTCTGATCTTCGGCGAACTCACAGCAGATCATTACGAGGACCACGTCGCCGCCGATCCCCGCATCGATGTCCTTCGTGAAAAAATGACGGTTAGGGAAGATCCATCCTATTCGATGGATTACCTCGATCCGGAAAAGCGCTCCATCGCAAATGCCGTGCAGATCTTTTTCCAGGATGGCTCGGCGACGGGAAAGGTTGTCGTGGAGTATCCCATTGGCCACCGGCGTCGGCGGCGTGAAGGTATTCCGGTCCTCCGGCAGAAAGCGCAAACGGCATTCGCCGCGCATTTTGGAGGAGAACATGCCGCATTTCTGTCGGAACTCTTTGCAGACCGTGGCGCTCTCGAAGCCATGCCTGTTCCCGAATTCGTCGAGGCATTTGTGAAACAGCCTGAGCCATGAAGTGTATGAAACTCTGCCTCGAGAGTCTTTCGCCGTTCATTTGCGGACGCGCTCCTACGTGCCGCTTCATGCCAGAGGCGGTGAATGTTCGCCATAACCAGTCTAGCAGATGAAAAACAGCGTGGACAAGGTTAGCAGTGTTCCGAGTTTTTCGCAAAATCGATCATGCCTTGGAAATCCACGATGACGGCGGGTTTGTCGCCCACTACCCAGGCGTCGTGGCCGGGAGGTAGGAATGAAACGTCGCCCGGATTGCATTGAACTTCAGTGCCGTCGTCCATCCGGACCACGAGCACTCCGGAGATGTGATATTGGAGATGGGCCGCCTGGCAGCTGTGCGTCTTCGCGATCGGCTGGACACAGGTGGACCATTTCCAGCCGGGTTCCAAGGTCGCACGGCCGATGGTGGCTCCTCCGATTTTGATGAGTTCGACTTTTCCATTCTGGAACTCGCGGACTTCGTCAGGGCGATCGAAGCCTTTGGCTTCAGCCAGCTGAGCCAGTTGATTGATATCTTGGGTCGCATTCATTGTTAGGTTTGGTTTGAGGTGATGGGGGGAGATGCGGAGTGGGCGCGGGAACGGGACTCATTGCCAGAGTCGGATAGCGTTCTCCATGCCTGAAAAAGCAACAGGCAACCTACACCCTTCGCACCCGTTTGGTCCATCGCAAAGGTTGCGGAAAACAGACCTCTGCCTTTCCGCTCGAGATCGATGTGCTCCCGTCACTCGACGATGACCGGTGTTCCCACGCGGACGGCGTCGTAAAAGCGTTTGGCCTGGCGCTTGGGCAGACGGATGCAGCCGCTGGACGCCGGGTAGCCGGGGATTTTTCCGGCATGCAGTCCGCAAGCTCCGCTGAAGCGCAGGAAATAAGGCATCGGCACTCCTTCGAATTTCGTGCCGGACGGGCGTCCGCCTTTTCGGACGTCTACGTTTTGCTTCACCACCCTGCCATTTTGGACGTAGTTCCCGTAGAGCGAGGAGCGGTGGTCGGAATCCTTCTCGACGACCGAAAAGTGTCCGGTGGGTGTGTTCTTGCCCTCGCGGCCGGAGGAAATGGCGGACTCCGCCACCAGCTCGCGCTCATGATAAAGATAAGCTTTTTGCTCGCGGAGGCTGACGACGATCCGGCGGTGGCGGGTATCGCCCCGGTCGGTAAGGGCACCGAGCTCGGGAATCATCGTGCAACTGCCCGTGAGCAACGGGATGGCGATCCACGCCCGTCGGGCGATATGGGAAAGGAAAAGGTTCATGGCGGTGTTGGCGACCTCCTGTGCCAAGGCGTGCCCCCATTCGTCAACCCCGCAGTCGCTCTGGTCTGATCGAATTCGTAATCGCTACATACCGCACCATCTGCGGCGGCACGCGTTTTTTAGAAATGATAACCCACTTTCAGCACCAGCCAGGTGATGCCGTCGTTTGGTTTTTTGAAACCGCCGTTCGAGTAATGTTGGACCTTTGCGCCGAGCTCCCACCGGTTGTCGAAGACGTAGCCAATGCCAAAATGGTCGGCGAATTCGAAGTGGGTCGAAAGTTGGTCGCCGTTGTTGTCATACAGGTCGAAGAAAAAACTCGCGCCGACGCCGGCCTCGCAATACCAGCCTTTCTTGTCCATCCGTTCGTAACGAAAGACCGGGGTCAGATTGAGCACTGCGATATTCTGGTGCTTGTCCGGCTGGTCCTGATAGGCGTCACCACGCAACAAGGCGAGGTTGGCATCCCAGTAGCCTGAGAGATGGGTGTTCGTTTGTTCAAACCAGCTACAGTTCCAGTCCGACTGAACGCTGACGCGTGCCATTTCGACTTTTTCGGCGATGCCGGATTCGAAGGCCATCGAGTCAATCAGGGTGGTGACTGCGAAACAACGCGGCTCAATCAGAAGCGCGGCGAGGACAACCAGGGGTTTTGAAATCATCTTTGGGGTGAACATGGGTTTTGTATGGGTTCGGGGGAATCCCTCGTTCACCTGTATAGCACATCTATCCGCCGTGCCAAGGATTCCGTTGAAAATCAACAGTCTCCATTAAACTTCCGTATCCTGCAGCGGGGCCGATGAACCCTGTTCTTTCGGCCGTGTCGTCACCTCGCGGAACCGTTGCTCGTAATCGGCATGGTTCGTTTTCATCAGGCGGTCCCAAACGTTGAAATAAAGTCCGTAGTTCCCGCGCAATTTTTCATGATGCATCGCGTGGTTGGTCGTGGTGTTGAGAATCTTGCCGAGCGGTGAATCGATGAGCCAGCGGGGATGGATTTCGAAACCGGTGTGGCCGACGATGTTGTGGGCGATCTGCCAGATCATGAAGATGCCGAAGGCGGCGGGATGGATCGGCATGACGAATACGACCAGCGGAAAAATGGCGCCTTGGACCACGGCCTCGGCGGGATCGAACGCATAGGCCGCCCACGGGCTTGGGTTGTGGGAGAGATGATGGATCCGGTGGAAATAGCGGAACAGCTTGCGATGGTGCATCAGCCGGTGGGTCCAATAGAACCATGTGTCATGCAGCATGATCGCGCAGACGATGCTGCACCAGAACCACCACGACGGATATTTTTCACGTTGGGTATAAATTCGGGTCCACCCCTGTTTGGCAGCCAGGATCGTGAGGGCTCCCACCGCTGCGAAAACCACCACCGAGACGGCGGAGTAGAAAATTTCCCGCCGGATTTCCGAGCCCGGTGGAAGTTTCTGCACCACCTTCCGATGCCGCCACCGCCGGTAGAAAATCACGTAGGCCAGCAGCCATGCGACACCGGCGAGAAGGCCGTATCGCATGGCGATCGAAATCGAGGTGTTCGCCACCGATTTGATGAAATGGAGGATTGGTTCTAGCAAGTCAGCCATCATCGACGAAGGGGTGGGAGATTATTCGGTCTGTTTTTGTAAGCCGCTGGAATCCATTACGCTTCTCGGAGGGAGAGGTTTTCGTTGAATTCTGAAGCTTTGGGCGGATGTGTCGCTCCCGAAACCATTTTCATCGCTCGTGGCCCGTAAGTCCATCACGAGAACGTTAATTTCCGAGGATTGATCCCATTCGTGATGATGGTCGATCTTCGCGATTGTTCCCGCCGTGCGTCCGGTTACGGTGCCGCCGCGTGATGACGATAACGGAAATCCTTTCCCTGCTGGGTGCGGCAACGGCTGCGGGTGCGATCAATGCGGTGGCGGGAGGTGGAACGATTCTCACATTTCCAACCCTGCTGGCGATCGGAACGCCGGCCGTGGTGGCGAATGCGACAAGCACCCTTGCCTTGGTAATCGGGACGGGAGGCTCGGTCTATGGCTTCCGGCGATACATCGCGGAGATCCGTGTGTGGCTGTGGCGCTTCGTGCCGGTGAGTTTGTTAGGGGGGCTGATCGGTAGTTGGCTGCTTACGCGCTCGAGCAACGAAACCTTCTCGCGTCTGGTGCCGTTCCTGATTCTTTTCGCCACCCTGCTGTTCATGGCCCAGGGACTCGTTTCGCGTCTGTTGAAACGTTCCTCCACCGCACCCAAGCGCGAGCCCTTGATCTGGCCGGCGGTGTTTTTCCAATTCTTAGTTTCGATTTACGGCGGTTACTTCGGCGCGGGGATCGGCATCCTGATGTTGGCGACTCTGGGGTTCATCGGTTTGAAGGACATCCATCAGATGAACGCGCTGAAGAACATCCTCGGCTCGCTGATCAACGTCGTGGCGGCCATTATGTTCATCGCGGGTGGGCTGATCGACTGGCCGAAAGCGGGTGTGATGACCGTGGGGGCCGTGATCGGCTATTTCCTCGGGTCCCACTATTCGCAAAAAATTCCCCAACTCTGGGTGAGGCGGATCGTGCTCGGCGTTGGATTCGGGATTTCGGCGATCACGTTCTATCGGCGCTTTCATTCCTGAGAATTCGTTAGAAGTTCGTCAATGAGCGGTTTCCGGAAACGCCTTCGCCTCCCACGTCCATGATGCGGGGACGTCCACTTGGAGATGGTGGAAAACGGTGGCGGGGATACAGGTTTGTCCGATGATTTCCTTGGAAACGACGCCTTTTGCCACGTCGCCGCCGGAGACGATGAGCGGGATGGTGCGTTCTTCGGGGGATTGGCCGCCGTGTTTGGTGCCGCTGCCGCCGTGATCGGTGGCGACGATGAGCAGCCAGTTTTCTGAGGCAAACGACTGGCGCTGGCGGACGGCGGTTAGGACTTCGCCGATGCGCGCGTCGGTCAGGTGGATGGCGTCCATGTATTCCGGCACATCCGGACTGAACCCGTGTTGATGCCCCGCGGTATCGACCTGGCCTTGATAACAGAACACGATGTCGGGATCGCCGTTAGAAATGGTTTGGATGGTTTCGGCAATGAGCGGTTTTTCCTGCTCAACGGGATTCTCATGCGGCCAGGTGTGGCGGACGATGGCGGTCCTGCCGTCTTCGGGTGACGGGCCGATGAGGTTTTCGTGAATCGGCGGCCAACTGACGAGGGAGACGAATCGGGCGGCGGGATGGCTCTGGTGGAGGTGATCGAACAGATTCGGATAGCGGGAGAAATTCTCGCCGTGGAAGCTGTTGTCGGTGACGCCATGTTTGTTCGCCCAGACGCCCGTGAAGATGCTGCTCCAGCCTGGTCCGCTGACGGTGTTCTGTTGGGTAGGTTGATCCAACTCGCCGCCGGCAAAAGCGGTCCAAGTCACCGTGCCAGTGTGAATGAGTCCGGCGATGTTCGGTGCCGAGCCTTTTTCAACGGCGATCTTCAAGGCGTCCGAGCGGCAGCCATCGATCCCAAAAAGCAGGACGTGGCGGTTGCCAAACTCTCCCGCCACAGCGTCAAAAGCCGGGGCCGCCCAACACCAGATGGCAAGCAGTCCTTGAAATGCGGTGGGAAAGAGAGATCTGCCGTTCATGGGCAAATTCATACGGCCCACATGGATTCAGGTTTTCCGTAAAATAGTTCTTCTCTGCGGAACAAATCCGCTAGCGTGGCCGATATGCGTCATCCCGCCGCCTTGCTTTTCGTTCTCAGCCTGTTCGCGTCCACCAGTCATGCCTCTCCGGAGGTGGAACTGTTCAACGGCCACGACTTTGCGGGCTGGGAGTTCGTCACCGTGCCTGCCTTGGACATCAAGGAAGTCTGCACTTTCAAGCCCGGCGGCGTGATCGCGGTCGCGGGTAAACCCGTGGGTTTTATCGCCACCACCGTGAGTCATACCAATTACATGTTGCACGCCGAGTGGCGCTGGCGGGACAAGCCGGGCAACGGCGGCTTGCTCGTGCACATCAGCTCGGGGCCGAAAGACCGGGCCTGGCCGCTGAGTTTCCAGATCCAGACGAAAAACGGCAACACCGGAGACCTGCTCCCGATGGCCGGGGCCACCTTTGCTGAGCCACTCACCAGTGCCCCGAATGCCGCGCCCGCGCTCAAGGGGCACATCGCACTTGATAGCGAAAAGTCTCCTGGGGAATGGAACACCTGCGACATCACCTGCCGGGGCGACACGATCGAAATCATGATCAACGGAGTGCGGCAAAACGCCGTGACCCGTGTAAACCCTGCTTCAGGGCGAGTAGGCTTCCAGCTTGAGGGCGTGCCCTTCGAGCTGCGCCATGTGCGACTCACTCCGCTTGATTGAGCGACTTTTCCAAGCGTCCACCGATCACTTGGTTTCCCGGAAATCCTTGACCCCGGTGAGTTGGGGAACGGCGTTCTCACCATCGGCATAAACAAGCATCACCATGCGCGAGCGCGGGTCGTGAACCCACTGGGTTTGGGTCAGCGGATGGGGAGTAGGATCGTCGGGAGCGAGGTAGGACAGGTTCACATCGAACGACTCGTTCTCCTTCGCCGGTTCCTCGACGACGGCCTGTGCGTTTCCGCCGAGGTCCAGTTTTTTGGTCCCGAGATCCCCGATGATTTTGCTGGAGGTGAGGTTATACCAAAGAATTTGACCCTTTTTGAACTTCTGTTTTCCGGAGTCGAGGATCTGGATTTTGACCGGCGCGACCGTGTTGGCGGGATCGGACGTGACGACCAGATAGAAGTCCCCGAACGAGGCTGGCAGTTTCGCGGTTGGCGCGCCGGAGGGGATTTCACCTGGCTTCGCCACCAGAGCCGGCGTCAGATAGAGATCCGCATCGCCGGCAGGAATTTCCTGGGTTTCCGATAAGTTCATTCCGGAAAGCTGGACCTCGCGGGATTTGGCTCCGTCGAAGAGGAAAAGCTTTTCCGGCGCATCTGCGGGAGGGTTGAGAAACAGGATGCGGCAAACGCGCTTCGGTGCTTTTTCCTTGGCGGCGGCCTGTAAAGGACAGGCCAATAGAGGACAGAACAGGAAGGTCAATAATAGCAGTCGCTTCATGGGTTTTCGGACGGGTTGATTGGACTGGGCAACGGCCGCGGGCAATTTGGAGATCTTCCGCGGAAAGCCAGTAATTCGAGAGCACCACAACTCGATGACCACGGCGAGCATTATTCAATTGCGCGCCGGGATGGGGCGTTGCCTGTCTCAGGCTGGTGAAAACGTTTGATGAGCCAACATCCGGCCCTTCGCCATGCCGCACCCGGGCAAGCGTTTAAAAAATCAAGCAATTGCGTGATCGGCAAGCTGGTCGGCAGCGTTTTGCGGGAAGCGGGGGTGCGCCATTCTGGGACCACATACTCCAGAAACGTGCAGTTACCAAAGGCACTCGTAAAACGCTAAACAGGGAAGCTTGAATCATATTCCAGAGGTCCGGCCAGGCATTTGTCATTAGGGCATTCCGCAAGACCGTCCCCCAAAACCCAAAACCCATGAAATTAACCCCTCGCTCCCACCGAGCCAACCCGAGATACCTTCTCGCCACGCTCCTCCTCCCTTGGCTTCCCCTCAACGGGCAGACCATTACCAACCCCGGCTTTGAAACCGATACGTTTGCGACCTCTCCGGGATACGCTTCGGCTAACGGCGGCATCATCACCGGCTGGACCTTGAGCCCGAACACCCGGATAGGAATCAACACCAGTGCCGGGCCCTTCGCCAACAACGGTGCCATTCCCCAAGGCACGAAAGTCGCCTTCCTCCAAGCCGGTACTACGGGAGTCGCCAGCATCTCGCAGGTGATCACCGGCCTGACCAACGGGACGAAATACAACGTCTCGGTCCGGATCAATGCCCGTACCGGTCAAACGCCGTCCTTGCAATTTTCCACCGACGGGACCGGACCGACTGTTAGCTTGGAAGTGACGAACGTTACCGGGACCAACCCCTACAAATACGCCGCCTTCGAGTTCACCGCGACCGGGACCTCCAACACCATCACCTTTTCTAACACCCGAGCCGCGGGGGACCACACGGTGCTCATCGACGACGTGATCATTACTCCGTCAACCGGGGCCTGGTCCTTCGCACCTTGGACCGGTGATGCCGATTCCGGGGCCGATTCGCAGTACCCTTACACCCACGCCGTCAACTTTGGCACCAACACGCCGGTCACCATCCACGGGGTGAATTTCGTCGGACGCGAGACCGGGACCACCGGGCGCTTCACTTTGACGAACCTGGATCAGGTCTTTGGTAACCGGACGCCGAACAATGTGACCGGTGTCAGTGCGAACCTTGCCAAGGACTTCCGCTACAACGGCGCGAACACCAGCATCAAGCTGGAGAATCTCAAACCGAGCACCCAATACGTCTTCACCGCGTATGGGCTCTCCTTCGATGCCGGCACGACCTACCGCTCCGCGACCTTCACCAGCGATGTTCCGGGCAGCAACAAGTTTTCCGTGAACCTCAACCAGTATGGCCAGGGCAACGGGATCCGGGTGAACTACACCTACACCACCGACGCGCTCGGTACGCCAGTGTTGATTTCCTATCCCACCCACGGCTCGGGCACTTGGCACACCAGCGGATTCAGCAACCGCGAGGCGGTCGCCAGTACGCAGCCGACCTTGTGGACTACCCAGCCGTGGACCGACGATGCGTCTTCGGGGATTCTCTCGGACCACGTTTACACCCACGCCGTCAAGTTCGGTGCCGCGACCAATGTCAATATTAACGGCATCAACTTCGCCGGTGTGGCCGGGGGAAATCCGGTTGCCACGAATTACACCTCGGCAAACCTCCCATCCGTCGCCTTCAACAACACAGGCGATGCAAACAACGCCGTGGCCGGTTATAGCGCCACCTTGGCCCATAATTTCATCTTCGACGGATACCCCGCGGTCCACAATCTATCCGGTCTCACTCCCGGCAAGGCCTACGTTTTCACTCTCTATTCCACGGGATGGGATACTACCGGGATCAGCCGGAAGGCTTACTTGATCGGTTCCGCAGGCGAGCAAGCTACCATCCTCGATCAGAGCCAATACGGTTTGCATAATGGCATCCGCTTCGAATACGCCTACACCGCCAGCGCTTCCGGCACCGCCAGGATCACCATTGGCTCCTTCGAGAGCGACAAGTCTGTACACTGTTACGGCATCAGCAACCGCGAGGCCGCCGCGATGGTGGGCGTCGCCCCACAGATCACCCTGCATCCGATCGGTGCCACGGTCGGCATCGGCAGCAACTACACGCTGCGCTCCACTGCGATCGGCAGCTCGACGCTGACCTATCAGTGGAAGCTGAATGGCACCGAGATCTCCGGAGCCACCGACCCTGTACTGCAGTTGTTTAACTTGGCCGCCGCCGATTCCGGTGCCTACACGCTCGTTGCGACCAATGGCACCAGCAGTGCGACCAGCAACCCGGCCAGCCTGTCGGTCCTTGAGAATGTCCCCGGCGTCTTCAGTACCGGCGTCGGATTGGACGGACTGCCGCTTGCTGCCGGAGCCACCGATCCGCATTTCAAGCTTCTGGTGAATCCGGACAACGTGAGCACCGATGTTGCATTGGTTCAGTCGAATACCCCGGGATCGTGGCTGCCTAACACCGGTGCCTCAAGATGGATCGGAGCACACTCCAATGCGAACACCTCCACTACCTCCTCCGTCGATGCCGGAGCGGGAGCGGGGACCTACATCTATCGGACCACGGTCGATCTCACGAGCTTCACCTTGTCCACTGTGAAAATTCAAGGACAGTGGGCATCGGATAACAAAGGTCTGGCGATTCGCGTCAACGGAGTTGCCACGGGTCTGGTGAATGATACCGGTGTGACCTTCGGCGTTTTCAAACCGTTCATCATCGATATCGCGAACGCCCCTGGATTGATCCAAGGAGTCAACACGATCGACTTCGTAGTGAATAACGAGGCCCCGGACGGCCCCACCGGCCTGTTGGTGGACGGGTTCAGCGCCGTTGGCGCCATCCCTCCAGGCACCGCTCCCCACATCGGTCTCCAGCCGGTGGGTGGCAACGGCTTGCACAACGGGACCTTCACCATGACCTCGGGAGCCAGTGGATCGTCTTTGCTGACCTACCAATGGTATAAGGGCGTAACTCCGATTGTCGATGCCACGGATCCAAATCTAACCGTCGAGATCACCGACTTGACCGCGGCAGGCAGCTACAAAGTGCGCGCCACCAACGGCTCGGGCTTCGCTGACAGCAACGTCGTCACCGTGACGGTGAACAATGCCGTCCCATTGGTCGTCGATGACAACCTGATCACCAACGCGAACACGCCGCTCGCAATCAACGTCTTTTTCGACCTGCTGGGTAATGATACCGACGCGGACGGCGACGGACTCACACTGGCCGGCTTCTCCGCCACCAGCTTCAACGGCGGCACTGTCACTCAAAACGCAGGCATCATCACCTACACTCCGGCGGCCAATTTCAGCGGTTCCGATGGCTTCACCTACACCGTAAACGATGGCTGGGGCGGAACCTCGATTGCGGGATTCGTCAATATCACGGTGAACGCCGTCGCCAATACGCCTCCCGGCCAGATCACGCTGGTGTTGAGTGGCGGAGCGGTCAACGGAACCTTCACGGGAACCGTGGGTGCCACCTATGTCTTCGAAAGATCCACCACCTTGGAACCGCTCAGCTGGACGCCTGTCGATACGGTCACCGCCGCCACCACCACGGTGAATGTCAGCGACCCGTCGCCACCGGCCGGCAAGGCATTCTATCGGATCAAGTACGCGCAGTAACAGGCTGCGGGCATTGGCTCAGAAATCATCAAGTCCGCGGGTGCGAAATGCGCCCGCGGACTTTTCCGTGTCTGAAATGAAGCCGACGTGTTAGTGCGAACCGGCCGCGCAGGGCGATGGGAGATCGCCCGCCGATCCTGTCTCCAGGAGCGACTTGATGCCTGCGATGATGCCGGGCCAACCACCGGAGACGCGGTCGCGGACGGCGCTGACTTCGGGGAAATCCTCGTGGGTGATGGTGAGCTGCACTTCCTCGCCGAGAGCCTCGATGTTGAAACGGACCGTGGATGGCGATTCATCTGCTAGGGTGTCGAAGCTGAAAGTAACTTCCTTTTCCGGGATGCATTTCAGGATTTTGCCCTGCCACTCGAGTTCTCCCTCGGGCGAGCGGCTTTCGATGACTTCGCCCACCTGCCAGGAGGAGGTGTTCCGGCGGCCGAACCAGTATTGCTGGATGAAGTCAGGGTCTGTCAGCGCCTCCCACAGCTTGGTGGGTGTGGTGCGGATGGTGGAGACGTAAACGAGTTTCGGGGTATTGTTCATGGCTGATTGTTTTGTTAGCGTTCGAGGTTGCGTTTGAGTTCCGCGAGAGCATCCAGATGCGGCACCTCGTATTTTCTGATCCAGCGCTCGCCGATCTCATGGATCGGCACCGGATTGAGGTAATGCAGCTTTTCTCTCCCACGGCGCACCGTGGAGATGAGTTTGGCGGCCTCGAGGATCCCGAGGTGCTTCATCACCGCCTGGCGCGTCATGTGGATCCCGTCGCACAGCTCGCCGAGCGTCTGTCCGTTGCGGGCATGGAGCCGGTCCAGCAAGGCCCGCCGGCTTTCGTCCGCCAGAGCTTTGAAGACTTCGTCCATGTGGGGGAAATATATGTAACCTAATAGTTACATGTCAACCCGCATTTTTCCGCTTCATTTTTCACTCGATTACGACCCGTTTTTATGGGGCTGGTTTCACGTTCTCGATCAGGAACACGCCATCCTGATAGTCGCCATTCGCGGCTTCCTCGAAGCCGACGAGGTAGGCATTCGCGATTGGCTGACCACCGAAATGCGTCACCGGAAAGACCCGTGCCGTGTGTGGAATTTTTGCTTCACTTGGCTGAGCCGGATCGGTGAAGGACGTGTATTGACGGGCTTTCATATAGAGTGCGAAGCCGACCTCGGGAGCTTCGAATTCCACCGTCATGGAGCCGCCTTCCAGTGGTGGATGCAGGCATTGGTGGGCATCCGCGACATCGGTCGAATCCGCCAGTTTTCCCAGTTCGGACAGCTCCGTCGTCCCTTTCACAACATAGCCGAACGGGGTCGCGCCGGGCGGGGAAAAGCGAGCCAGCGCGGTGATCTTCAATTTGCCGTTTTCAGCCTTCGCGAAATACGGCACCGCGACGCCATCGCCGATGACATCCGCCTTGGTGTCGAGTTCGAGCTTCGTGCCGCCGACCTTCAGCGGAATGCCCAGCGCGTGGACGATCTCTTGCAATGCCGGCTCATTTTTTCCTTCAAACGCCTCCAGCCCGATCCCTTGCAACAGCACGAAAGTCCCTTGATCCGGCGTCCCGATGCGCAGGCCCGCGCTGTAACGACCGGCCCCGCGGACCGGCTTGAAATGGACGGTCACTTCCGCGCTTTTTCCTCCGCCGAGCGACATGCTGTTAGTGGTCGTGCTGAAGGCGTCCGCATCTTTTCCTGTGATCGAAAGGCTGGTGGAAAGGGGATGGTCTAGCGGATTGGTTGCGGTGATCGTGCCTTGCCGGACCGGCTTGTCCTCTACGGCGCTGAGGGAAAGCAGCGTCTTGTTAGTGCTCAACGGCTCATCGAGTTCAAGGATCTCCACGTTGCGGTACTGGATTTCCGCGCCCTCGAGTTGGAGGCAGATTTTTCCCTTGGTGAGCGTGCCCTCGCGGTTGAGATGATGAAATCCGCCGAGCCGGGCGCGGAGGTGGCCATTCAGCCAATGCTCCGCCGACTCACCCGCCTGAACGATGACTTCCGCGCGGTTCCAACCGGCATGGTCATACTCGGGAAATCGGCCGATATACGCGTAGTTTTTTCCGCCACCGCGGAGGGTGCCGCCATTTTCCGGCAGGAGCCCGGGATCGCCCTGTCCCTCGGGCGCGAGGTCGGGCTGAGGTTGCGCCCACGTCAGCCCGTCTTCATCGATGAAAACGATGTCGCCGCTGTCGCCTTCCTGGATTTGATATTCGATCGAGTCCGGCCAGACCTTGTTTGTTTCGGACGCGTGATAGATCACCCCGGCGTCGCGAATCTGCGTTTTCCGCGGATTGAATTTTTTCTCCATCCACCGGTATTCCAGCGCGAGGTGGAAACGGGAAAAAATCTTATCATACGTGACCACGCCGAACGGCACGGTGGCCGAGGGATCAGTGTCTGGATACATGTGAATCGCTCCGTCGCGAACCTGTACCAGGTGGTCCGGATCTTCACCCGGTTTCTGCTTGTCGATGGTGACCGACCAACCGGAAAGATCTTTCCCATTAAAAAGAGTCCGCCACTCCGATTCCGCCATCGCAGTTAGAGCCACGCAAGAAAAGGCGGAAATTACCAAACCAGGATGCATGGTGATGAATCAACCAGCAGGCTCCGTCCTGGGCAAGGAATACCGTTTTTCCGAATCCGGCTGCCTATGACCGTCCTTGATTGGGGACAGCCCTTGGGATTTAATATACGCACAAGGCTAGCCGCCAAACCCATGAAAACACTGACCTACCATCTGTTCTCGGTTCTCTTTTTTGTTAGCTCGTTGTCCGCCTATGGTGCGAATCCGAGCCTCGCTCCCATCCAGATCAGCGATGTCCCGCGCAACACCCAGATTGGCGCGCCGCCCGCGCCTGCGGGGGCTCCCGGCGGCGGCAAATACTCACCGCCCACGCCCGCTCGCGCATCGTTGCCGACTGTGTGGCTGATCGGCGACTCCACCGTGCGCAACGGCACGATGGGAGAAAATCCGCCGACCGGGCAGTGGGGCTGGGGCGCGCCGATCGTTGCGTATTTCGATGCTAACAAAGTCAACGTCGTCAATCGGGCGTTCGGTGGAACGAGCAGCAGGACTTTTTACAATGGGTTCTTTTGGCAAAACCTCCGCCCGCTCATCAAGAAGGGAGACTTCGTGATCATGCAGTTCGGTGCGAACGACAATGGAGGAGCCAAGGGAAAAGGGGCGCTCAAAGGCTTGGGACCCGAGACGGAAACCGTGACCCGCGACGGCAAGGAAGAAGTCGTCCACAGCTTCGGCTGGTATCTCCAACAGTTCGTCAAGGAAACGCGGGAGCAAGGCGGCACGCCGATCGTCTGCTCACTTACACCGCGGAAACGATGGACGGATGACGGCCATTTTCAGCGGGACAGCGGCTCCCACGCCGCGTGGGCCGCCCAAGTCGCGAAAGAAACGAATGCTCCCTTCGTCGATCTCTACGAGCTCATCGCGCGGAGTTATGAAAAACTCGGCAAGGAAAGGGTCGAAGCCCTCTACATGCCATCGCCCAAGGAAAATCTCCATACCGGATGGGATGGCGCGGTCATCAATGCCGGTTGCGTCGTCGCCGGTCTCAAACACGATCCGTCCAATCCCCTCGATGCATTCCTGTCTCCGCGGGGCCAAGCCGTCGCTCCTGCCGATGTGACCGCACCGGTACCGGCTTCAGGGCGTTAGATCTCCGGAACTTTCCGGTGAGACCGGCATTTTCATGGGGACCTTATCCGCGTCCCAGCGTCTGTCGGTGAAATAAATTTGCGCTCCATCGGGAATAAAACGGACTCCTCCCGCCTCTTGGATGTCCTCCCTATGAGCACAAAAGTATTAATCCTCGGCGCGGGATTCGGCGGGCTCGCGGCAGCCATCGAGTTCGACAAGGCAATGGCATCCCGCCCCGATCTCGAGGTCACGCTCATCGACAAGGAGAACCATTTCCTGTTCACCCCGATGCTTCACGAGGTCGCAGCGGGCGAGTTGGAACCGACCTCAATCGTGAATCCCATACGGAAGATGTTGAAGCGGGTGAAATTTTATTCCTGCGATGCGACACGGATCGATCTTGAGAAGCGGCAAGCCGTGGTGTGCCACGGGTATCACTATCACGGCCATGATCTGAGCTACGACCATCTGCTTCTCGGGCTGGGCTCGATCACATCGTTCTTCGGGCTTCCGGGGGTGGAAAGCCAGGCGCTGACCATGAAGTCGTTGGCGGATGCCGTGCGCCTGCGGAACCGGATGATCTCCAATCTGGAGGAAGCTGAAAGCGAGTGCTCGACCGTGGATAAGGAACCGCTTCTAACATTCGTTGTCGCCGGGGGAGGATTCGCGGGCGTGGAGACGATGGCGGGCATGCGGGATTTCATCCATGCGGCGCTCCCTCATTTTCCCAGTTTGTCCTGGAAACAGATCCGGCTGGTGCTGGTGCATCCCGGCAAGACGATCCTCCCGGAACTGGGTGAGGAACTCGGCACCTATGCGCAGCAAAAACTTTCCGAGCGCGGTGTGGAGATTCGTTCCGAGTCGCGGGTCGCCGGGTTCGAAGGTGGTGATATCTGTCTAACTGACGGCACTCGCATCCGCTCGCACACGCTGGTGTGGACGGCGGGCACCACCGCGCATCCTTTGTTAGGCGATCTCCCGCTGCCGAAGGAACGGGGTCGGGTGCTGGTGGATGAAACCTTTGCAATTGCAGGTTGTCCTGGAATCTGGGCGATCGGCGATTGCGCGGCGGTTCCGAATCCGGACACCGGCGGATTCCATCCTCCCACCGCGCAGCACGCCAGCCGCCAGGGTGTTCGCGCGGCTAGAAACATCCTCGCCACCATCGACGGTCAAAAAACGGAACCCTTCCGCTTCAAAACGCTGGGACTGCTGGCGTCCCTCGGACATCGGGCAGGGGTCGCGCAGGTCATGGGCTTCAAATTTTCCGGCCTCTTCGCCTGGCTGATGTGGCGGGGCATCTACTGGATGAAACTACCGCGCATGGAAAAGAAACTGCGGATTCTGTTTCAGTGGGTGTTCAACGAGTTTTTTGCCCAGGATTTCGTCCAGTATCGCTTGGGCGACGGCCGCGCCGAGCAACCGCAAGTCGATCCGCCCATCAAAGTCGCATGCGAATAATTGCCAGGCGCATTGCATTCAAATGCACCGCCATTTGCTCGGAATAACGGAAATCTGTTTCGGCAAACGGCTAAAGAGATCGCTCGCTTGAATGACATTAGGACTTGCAGCAGCGGGTTATCGCGCGATTTTTCCGGGTAAATCCCGAAAAACCCATGAGCGCCAGACCCAAACAGCCCGATGAGAAGAAACTGCGTGAAACCCTGAAAGCCAACCCCGGCGACTGGGATACCCGCAAGCAACTCGCCCACCTCCTTTACGATCAGGGATCCTTTCCTGAGGCCGCGGACGTGGTTTGGGAAGTCGATGAAATCCCGAGCATCGATGTAGAACTGGCGTTTGCCGCCCGGGTGCTCGCCAAAGCCAGTCCGAGAAAGGCGATTCGCCTGCTGAGCGCCCTGCTCGAGCATAATAAAGGAAAAGCGGTGCAGAATCTCGGCCTCGCCAACGCCCTGCTTCACCACGGCATGGTGCTGCAGGCCGCGCGCTTCTACGGTGCGGCGCTGGAGGCGGATCCCTCGCTCGGCAATCCGGATCTTGAGCATTTCATCCTCTGGACCGATGACGAGGAATCGCTCTGGGGCGACTTCAAGAACCGGCGTCCGAAACTCGGCGAACTCCCTTGGATGAAGCGCGATCCGAAAGAGGCGATGGAGCTGACGAGCAAGATCAACCTCCACACGACTCCGATCAAGCTGCCCAGCCTCGAACCAGCCGCGGGCGAGGAACTCAGAAACGAACTCTATCAACAAAAGGCCGAAAAGGGCGCGCAAATCAGCCCGCCTCCCGCAGTGACCATCCCGATCGACCGCGTCGATCCGAAATATCGGCTGTTCGATGAGGAACTCGGCGCACCCACCGAACCGGAACTGCCCGCCACGGCAAGCGCCCCCGTTCGCAAGGAGCTCGCCAAGCCGAATTTCACCGCCGCAGCGACCGCAAAAATTGAACCTGCAGATCCATCGCCAGAGCTTTCGCCTGCAGCCACGGTTCCGATGATTACGCCACCTCCGCCAAGCCGTCCGAAGCCGTCGCTGCCGCCTATCAAAAAGCCCGAACCCGTAGCACTCAATGAACCGAAACTTCCGGGCTTGGGAGAAACGGACGGTGACGGAAAACTCTCCATGCCCGAACCTGTCCCGGTGGCAGCGCCGATCAAAGTGCCCGCTCCGCCGGTATCACTGTCGCCAGCCGCCACGGTCCCGATGACTCCGCCGCCTCCGGGGAGCCGTCCGAAGACGCCCCTGCCTCCGCTGAAAAAGCCCTATGTGAAGGCGAAGTCGGACCCGTTTGAAGATCCGCTGGAAGGATAACAGCAATTGGCGGATTTCAAAAAGAGATGCATTCAGGGAGCGGCGGTAGCGGAACTAACAAACGCGCCCTTCTTGTTGCCCACCACAATTTCCGGTGGTGCCTTGCCGTCCAAGTCCACCACCATCACTTGCGTGCCGACACCGGACTGGTTGCTGATCAGGTGGGGGATGAATTCGGCGGCACCGCTTTTCCCACCGCGTTTCACTTCGAACCAGTAAAGCACCGGTGGATTGTGCACGCCATCATCACCGCCGGTCCCGTCGGCCCGCGGGGCGTGGGCCCAATAGCGCTGGCCGGTCACGATGTCCTTCACGCCATCGCCATTAATATCTGCCAGATCGACAGCGTGGATGGCACTGAAGAGCGGCACTTGTGATGGCGCTTTTGGATCGGTGGGCATCAGTTCGTGTTTGATGAAACTGATGGAATCTAACTCGTCCTTGACCTGCTCATACCAGGCGAGGCCGTAGGCGTGGGCGGCGAGGCTGGTGAAGATGTCGTTGTCGCCATCGCCATCGAAATCATAGGCGAACATCTGTGCGCCACCGGCTTCGCTGAAAGGAAACGGGTGGAAGGCCCACACCGGCTGGGCGGCGGGGTCGGCAGGGTGTTCCCACCAGCCGTTTTTTTCCAACAGATCGAGCCTGCCATCGCCGTTCACATCGCCGACGCCGAGGCCGTGGGTGAAGCGACCGCTGGAGGCCTTTTCCGCGGAAATGCGGGTGAACGGCCATTCTTGGGTGGGATCCGTGCCGGGCGAGGCGTAACCGAAATAGCCGTCCTGGGCGCAGACGATCTCCGGCTTGCCGTCACCGGTGAGGTCAGTCCACACCGGCGATTCGGCATCGGTGACCTTGAGGACGTCGTGCCGCTTCCAGTCGCCGGCCGCGCCGTGCGGATTTTCAAACCAATAGCTTTCCTCGCCGGGAAACCCGAGCACGAGCACGTCTTGCCAGCCGTCGGCATTGAGGTCCGGGGTGTAAGCAAAGAAATTCTTCGAGTAGTTTCGCGGATCGAGCGGGGTGTCCGGATAGATCGTGTGCTTTTCGGTGAAGCCGGGCCCTTCGAACCACCACGGTCCGTAAACCACATCCCTCACGCCGTCCTTGTTGAAGTCGCCCGCGGCGGCTCCTTCCGCTTGGAATTCGGAGGTCAGCTGGCGGGTGGTCCACGTGAGCGGGGGAGCCGCCAGGCACGGGGAGACGAATGCGAGAGTGATGGCGGAACGGAGGAGGATGGATTTTTTCATGAGGGCCGACCAAGGTCTACGTCGCGGCCTCCGGAAGACGATCAGGAGAATACCGATGAGGAGGTTTAATCGAAAATGCGTGAACTTCGCGGTGTCCGTGGTTGGATGGCTGGCATGAGCAACAAGAAAGAAAGCAAAGCAGCCATTCCGGCCGGGAATCCGTTTGAGGCATTGGCCGGGCTCGGCAATTTGCCCGCGGGACCTGATCACCCGCAAAATTCTGCCCCGGTCGTTTCAGCAAAGACTTCCCAACGCGGGCAGAAGAACACGAACCGGGGTCGCGTGGACATCGTCCGCCAGACAGCGCATCGCGGCGGGAAGGGAGTGACGGTTGCTAGAAATTTCGTGGGAATCGGACTGCCGGAGAAACAGGAACTCGCAAAGCTGATGCAGAAGGCCTGCGGCGTCGGAGGCACGGTGAAAGACGGGTGCATCGAAATCCAAGGTGACAAACGCGAAGAGATGAAACGCATCCTCGCGGAAGCGGGCTTCAAGCCGGTTTTCGCCGGCGGGTAAGTGACGATCTAACCGTGGATGTGGATCCATGGAACAAGGATGAGAGGTCGCGCTTGGGGAAGATTTCTTGATGCTCCGGTCCGCTGGCACTTGCGCCTTCATGACGACTCATGCAGCTTTGCCACGAACGGCGGGGGAATATTCCCGCCGATAAATTCCAATCAATCCATATCATGCGCAAATCCATCGTTGTTCCGCTATTGGCCGCAATGTGCTGCATCGCCAGCGCCGCCGATCTCACGAAACCCTTGACCGTGCCTTCCGCTGACAAGAAGTCGTCCATCACCTTGCAACTTGCCGAAGCGTGGAAAACATCTCCCTCCAAGGATGCCGGCATTACCATCGATCTGCCCAGATCCGGCGTGAACGTCCAGATTTGGGCTCTCAGCCAAGCCTCGGTGGATGAAGCTGCCAAGCAGGTGGCGGAGTTGATCAAGGGGCAGGTGAGCAATTTCAAGGTCACGGAGACCAAGCCAATCAATGTGGCAGCCGCCCCCGGCAAGCAGATCACCGGCACCGGTGAGGAAGCTGATGACGGGGATCCTGCGAGTGCCGACGTCTATCTCTTCACGGTTGAGGGCAAGGTCTACATGATCTGCGCTCACGGCGAAGGTGACAGCTCGGTCAGAAGCCGGGCCACCCTTGCCCCCGTTCTTGCATCAGTCAAAAAAGTTGAACCCTGAAACGCGGGCCACTGCTACGCAATGAAACTGGAGGGCAACTATTCGCAATACGTGGAACGCGGTTTTCTATCAAGAATCACCGGGTGCTGCACTTGCGGCGGAGGACGCTTCGAATGAGAGCTGCGGTGGAAATGCTGAGTCGTTTGGCGCGACCGCTTTTGCCGGTAATCATGGTTCTCATGGCGGCGCTCAACGTGGCTGCCCAGCAGGGCACCGCACCGCCATCTGCCGCTGCCGGACCAACTGAAGTCACGGTTGGCACGTATGTGAACCAGATCTATGCCATGAACCTGAAGGAAAACGTCTTCACGGTCGATTTCTACATCTGGTTCCGTTGGAAAGGAAACACGGTCAACCCGATCGAGACCTTCGAGTTGATGAACGGCAAGATTGAGGAGAAAAAACTCGTTCCCACGCGGGACATCGGTGACGAGCACTATGCTCAGGCGCGCATCACCGCCGTCATCAACAAGTTCTGGGATGTTTCACGCTTCCCGCTCGACAGCCACGACCTGACGATTTTCATCGAAGATCAGGACAACGACATCACCCGACTGCGCTACGTGGCGGATGCCCAGAACACGGGTTTTGACAAGGATCTGAAAGTCCTCGGCTACAAGGTCACCGGCAGCCAACCCTCAATCACGGACAATCACTACAATACCAACTACGGCGACATCAGCCTTCCTGTTGGAAACGAATCCATCTATTCACGCTATGGTTATGCGGTCCTAGCGAGCCGTGCCGGCTACAGCTATTTCCTGAAACTGTTCTCGACCATCTTTATCTCGGCCATGGTGGGCTTCCTTGCGTTTTTGGTGAAGCCCGTTGACCTGGATCCGCGTTTCGGCCTCGGTGTCGGTGCTCTGTTCGCGGTGGTCGCAAGCACCTTCATCATCTCCTCGGAGCTGCCTGATAGTGACAGGATGACCATGGCCGACCGCATCAACACCGCATCGATGGTCATGATCTTCCTGAGCCTGATTCAATCGGCGATCGCTTTGAAAATCTACGAACGCTCCGAGAATGGGAGGCTCACTGCCAATCGGCTGGACTCGATCTGCATCGCTGCGTTTCCGATGGTCTATTGCCTCTGGATCCTGTGCATCGTGCTGACCCGTTGAAAAGGGGGGCGGCCCCGATCCGGCAATCCAGCGGATCGATGATTTGAATGACGCAAAATCTGGGAACCGGCACAAATATCGGAATACCCTTGACCCGCCCTCACCCGGATTGCTCCTATCGGATCGTGAAATACCCATTTTTACTTTCGGGATGCCTCGTGTTAGGGCAGACGCTGGCGGCGCCGGCGGAGGAAGACACGGCGGCACTGCGGAAGGAGCTCGATGCGTTGCGAAACGATTACGAGCGACGCATCGACCGGCTGGAATCGAAGATCCACGAGCTGGAGGCGGCACCCGCCAAGACTCCGGCAGCCCCGGTGCGGGATGTGGAGATGGAGGCGGCGCGCGAGCGCGAGGCGATCGCGAAGAGGCAGCAGGAACAGATCAAGCGGGCCGTGGACGCGAGGTTCGAGCAGAACACGGAAACCCGGGATTTCCGGCGGCGGGCGGATGACGACAACATGGTTTCCGAGCGCATCGAAAACGTGCTGGACGGCTACATGGACATCAACGGCTACTTCCGGGCGGGTTACGGCCGGTCCGACAACGACGGACCGATGGCAGCGTTCGGCGCGCCCGGGGTGGCGAAATACCGCTTGGGCAATGAGGCGGAAAATTACGGCGAACTGGCGTTTTCCAAAACCTTCTATCCGGCCGGCGTGTTCGGCAGCGGGAAAGCGATGGACCAGAACGATCCGGTGGCGCAAATGGTCTATCGGATGTCGATCTACAATCCCTATGCAAATTACGGTGCCGCGTCGGCGACCGAATTCGCCTCGCCCGAGATCTGGGGTTCGTTAGGCAACGTGATTCCCGGCATGCCGGAAGCGAGCCTCTGGGCTGGCAGCCGCTTTTACCGGCGACATGACATCAACATCAACGATTTCTACTACTGGGACATGAGCGGCGGCGGCGGGGGAATCGAGGATGTCACCTTCGGCCCCGGCAAATTCGCGCTCGCGTGGATTGGCGATGGTGCCGAGAGCGCGATCTACGCGAGCTTGGGCGAACCGACGCCGAACAACCTCGCTGGATTCAGCAAGTCGAGTTTCGATCTGCGCTATTACGATTGGAAATTCCTGGGAGGAACCGGTGAGGCTGGACTGGTGTATGCCAAGGCGGGTTCCGGAGTGGATTCCAGCGGTCGGCAGGCGGACGATTCGCAGGGCTTCTCGTTCAGTCTGCTGCGGACGGACAAAGGATTCCTCGATCCCGACAGCCTGCATACAACGGGCATCCAGGTTGGCAATGGTCCGGCCAAGACCTTCACCTCCGGGTTTGAGACGTTCACCGACAGCACTGGAACGTACATCCGTCCGGACCCGGATGACTCATGGCGCGTCCGTTTCACCGACCAGGTGGTGATCAATCCGATCGACCAATTTTCGTTGGGCACGGCGCTGGTCTATCAGTACACCGATTATGGTGAAGACGCGCCGGAGCAGCAATGGGTGTCTGGAGGGCTGCGGCCGATCTGGCATTTCAACGAGGTCTTCAGCCTCGCCTTCGAGGGCGGGATGGACTGGATTTCCGGCACCTCGTTCACCGGCGGCGGCAGCGTGACGAAACTAACACTCGCTCCGCAGGTATCGTTGGGAGACAAGTTTTTAAGCCGTCCGGTGTTGCGCGCGTTCGTCACCTACGCCGCCTGGAGCGACGGGCTGGAGGGCAAGGTCGGCGGCGCGGATTACATCGACAGCACCGACGGCTGGAGCTGGGGTATGCAGATGGAAACCTGGTGGTGAGTCATCTATCAGGGAAAATGGCAGGAAGGCCTCCATTGATATCGCTGTCCCACATCGCTCCCGCAGACCTTCATCACGGGGCGGGTGGTTTAATAACGAGCACCTTTTTCGGGGCGCTTTTCATGGCCAGCTTCAGGGCCGGGAGGTAGCCCTTCACCATGTCATGATAGAATGGCTGGATGTTCTCGATCTCGGCCCAGATATTCCCGATATTCATGCGGTCGGCGTCGTGTGCGTGAAGGTAGGAGAAATGCCCGCTGGACCTGACGATGATCTCGGGTCCCAGATGGGCATAAGTGGAAATGACTTTGCCCTCCACCATCGTCGGTGGCAGCATCGGAACCGGATCCTCATCGTGAACGATCCGCAAGATCTTCAAATGGGAAAGTTTCGCGGCACCGTGTGCGTCGGTGAATTTCGGTTGGCCGAAGGTGATGGCTGAAACATCCGCAAAGCCCCGGTGGTCGAGTGTCGCCACCAGCAAGACTGCGACGGCTCCTCCCAAGCTGTGTCCGGTCACCCAAACCGGGCGTTTGGGATCCAGCCGTTCCAGAATCCACGGCAGACAATCCTGCAATGACCGGTCAAATCCCGCATGGACGTTGATGCCCAGCTCATGTTCATCACGGCCGACGAAATCGAGATCGCCCAGGATATTCGCCTCGTTAGCGGTCCCGCGAATGATCACCCATTGCCCTTTGCCCAAGGCATTCGAGTCGATGTAAACCCGAAGTCCGGTATTCGGAAACTCGCCAGCCTCCACTTGCTCGCCATATTCGTGGCGGAAAATCTTTTCCTCATGATAGGCCGCGTTCGAGCGTTCGGCGAAGGCGCTGACGGTCTCCAGATCCACATCGCTAAAATCATCGGCAATGCCGATGTCCTTCAGCGGCTGCACCCACCAGATGATTCCGGCGAGGACGGCGATCAGCACGCTGACCAACACGGCCCCCGCACGCAGGATTCGATAGCGTTTCTTCATCCATACGCATCCCACCACGAAAGTTCGGAAATCTCCAGCCCGATTGTGACTGACCCGGGGAGAAAGCCATTTCACTTTGCTCGAAAGGGTGCAATTCACACGATCCAGGCGACGCATTTTGCATGTCTTTCCCGTGTGATCATTCGGCACATGGCAAAAAACCCCGTGGAATGGGGATCTGTGGAATTGGCGCGCTGCATGCGATAGTAAAATCCCCCTCCCAACGGGAAACACCAACCTCTAACTTACCACGATCATGTTACACTATTCACTCGTCTTCCTTGTCGTTGCGATCATCGCCGCAGTCCTTGGCTTCGGCGGAATTGCCGGTGCCGCTGCCGGGATCGCCAAGATCTGCTTCTTCGTCTTCCTCGTCATCTGGATCCTTGCCCTCGTGATGGGCAAAAAGGCCGTTTGACCAAGCGCAGTGCGGGAAGCTTATCCATCCGACAAGCACGCCAAGGCATTCATCGGCTGCGCGGGCTGGAGCATTCCACGGGACGAAAAGCTCATTTTCCTAAGTCCGGCGGCCACTTGAACCGATATGCGACGCGGTTCTCTGCGGTGGAACATACCGCGCGGTCGGAAAATCGCGTCCTGCGGTTATGACCGTTCGAAGCCAGCTTGCGGATCGCCAAAATCCGCAGCCGCTTGCGACCTCGATGTTGGACACGGTGCCATGTGCGCCACGACTTTATTTTCCGTCACCACTGCGAACTAATGGGTCGCTCGATACCGTAGAGCGCGTCGGGTCTCCTCTTGGATGACGGCTTGAGGCACGCCGAAATGGGCGGCGATGGCTTGGACGCGTTGATGCAGCGAACCATGGGAGGCGGTCTGCTGGTCGGGTTCGGTAAGAACCCAGCCGAGAAACGCTTCGATCCGGTAGCCGGCGGCCATCGCATAGCGGGCGCCGACGATGTCGGCCTTCAATTCGTTAGACGGATTGGTGGCGGAGTGGCTCCCCAAGCTTTCGGTGAAATGGGCGAATTCGTGCCCGAAGAGGAATGCCCACGTGTTCGGCGGCACTTTGGTGGCGGCGACGGGATGAACATAAATGGTGCAATCGTCCACGTTACCAGTGATCCGGACCAGGACCCCGGGGTTGGGTCCGGCTTGAAGGTTCCAGTGGATCCTCCGACCGGAAGCCTTCGCCACTTTGCCCGCTATCGCCCGAAGTTCGGAAAACCCGTCCGTGGGCCGATAGCGAGGATCCGTACGTCCCGTCGGAAGCGGTTGGGCCGGCGACGCTGTGATCCCCGGTGGCCGGGCCGTCGACTCTACGGCGTTTCGGGGAGGGACGGGCCGCCGCATGGGCTGGCCGCTGCATGACGGGCAAACCGCGAGTGCGATGAGGACAAACGTCCGTAGCCGTGGGAGAGGGTGGTGGAGAAGCGTTTGAGTCGTCATCTTACAGCCGTAATAGAGCCCGCAAATCCACAGAAGAAAGAGCGATTGTGGAAATAGGAGCGAGCCAGTCACGTGGCTCCATCCATCTTCCTGAAAGTGGCTTCCGGCCTGTCATATGTCCCTTCGACGGACCCGTGACCGACTACTTTTTCTTCGAGCCCAGCACGAGGACGAGCACGCCACCGCCGAGCAAGGCCCATGAAAGCACCGGCGGCACGCTGTGGCGCTCCTTTACATCGGCCTGCACCTTGAGCGGCCCTGCCTCGATGATGTTCTCCCGCTTGGTAGTGGTGAAGCCGCCGTAAGCCAGAAGTGCGCCTCCGGCGATGATCATGATGATACCTAAAATGCTTTGTCCGTTCATGTCTCCCAGCATTCACACGGTCGTCGCCGATAGCCAGTAGGAAATCTTCGTGCCGTCCAGGCCTCCCGCGGGCTTCATCGGCTGCCTGTCTTTCTGTCATCTATCGATCGGCGCAACACGCGGCTCGCTCACCCCGTATTCCTTGGATGCGTTCGCTCCTGCCGCTACTCCTTGTCGCCCCGCTATCCGCCGAAACACTGGTGGTCAAGTCCCCGTCCGAGCTGGGCACCGCGCTCGGCAAGCTCAAGTCTGGCGACACGCTCAAGATCGGCCCGGGCGAGTATGCGGGCGGCAACTCTATCAGCGGCATTGCAAATCTCACCGTCGAGGCGCTCGATCCGAAATCCCCGCCGCTGTTCAAAGGCGGGACCAATGCCTGGCAGTTTTCCCGCTGTCAGGGTTTGAGGCTCCGTTACCTCCATTGCCAGGGCCAAACCGGAAACGGCTTCAACATCGACGATGGGGGCAAACGCGATGAGCCGGTGAGGGGAGTGGTTCTGGAAGACCTGCGGATCGAGGACGTCGGACCTCAAGGCAACTTCGACGCGATCAAGTGCTCCGGCCTGCAGGAGCTGCGCATCGAGCGCTGCGAAATTTCCGGGTGGGGCGGTCAGGCCATCGACTTCGTCGGCTGCTCGGACGCCCTCATCCGCGAGTGCCGCATCACCGGTAAGGAAGGTTTCTCCCAGCACACCGGACCGCAGTTCAAAGGGGGATCTAGCAAGATCGTGATAGAAAAATGCATTTTCAAGGATGCCGGAGAGCGTCCGATCCAAGTCGGCGGCTCCACCGGCATCGATTACTTCCGTCCACCCGGCGCGAAGTATGAGGCGAAGGACATCATCGTCCGCGACAACACCATCGAAGGCGGGACTTGTGCCTGTGCCTTCACCGGCGTCGATAGCGCGGAGTTTTCTGGAAATACGATCCTGCGGCCTACGAAATGGATCTTCCGCATCCTCCAGGAAACCCGCGAGGAAGGCTTTGCTCCCTGCCGCAACGTCAGGATCGCTAACAATAAAATCACCTTCCGCCGCGCAGAAGTGACGACCGAACTCAACATCGGCGAGGGCACTGCTCCTGAGACCTTCCGCTTCGAGGGCAACCGTTGGTTTGCCGAGGATCAGCCGCAGGCATCCAAGCCGAAGTTGCCGGTCGAGGAAACGGGTGGCCTTTATGGCGAGGCCGCGAAGTAGGATCGGCTGAAGGCCGGGCCGGAGAGTATCCATTTTCCGGGGCAGGGGAGACTGGTTAGGACTCTCAATCTAACGACCCGGCACTTTGGTATCCGTTTTTTCGTGATTTTCACCCGGAGGCGGGGCCATTCACGTACCCTTAATGAAGAAACCTTTATTATCAGGAGCATGACCACCCATGCATTCCCTGCTTTCATTGCCCTCACCTTTGCGATCATTTCTCCTGCCCAAGCGGCTTCGTTCTACTGGGACGGCACCGATACCGGAGCCAATTCCAATGGCGGTGCCGGAATCTGGGACACCTCCTCTCTCAATTGGGATAACGCCCTCAACAGCGGCACCAGCGTTGCTTGGGGAAATACCACCTCGGATACCGCGGTCTACGGCTCTGCCTCGGGCACGGTCACGCTCGTTTCCTCGGGAATTCCGGGCGGAACGGTCACGCTAGGCGGGCTGATCTTTAACAGCGGAAACTATGTGATCGGCAACGTCGCGGGCAATGGCACGCTCGATTTCGGCGGCGTCACCGGCTCGATCAACAGCGTCTCCCAGAATACGGGCGTCACCAACACGATCAACAGCAATCTCGCCGGCTCAGGTGCGCCCTCAGTGACCATCGCGGCGAATGGCGATCTCACCGCTACAGGCGGCGGCGTCAGCGGGAGGCTCACTCTGAATGGCTCTAACACCGGTCTCACCAACGGCATGACCATTACTTCCGGTCTGGTTTCTTTCAGCAGCGCCGCGGCGGCGGGCGGTGGTCCTATCACCCTGAGCGGCGGCGGGATCGTGGATGCTGTTTCTGGCACCCAGACCCTGACGAATGGCATCACCCTGAGCGGCACCGGCGTGCTGCGCCCCTTCAGCGGCAACACACTGGCTCTCAGCGGCATGATCAGCGGCAGCGGCACCCTCTTCAAGACCGACTCCGGTTCGTTGACCCTCTCAGGCGCTAACACCTACACCGGCCAGACGAAAGTCGGCGCAGGCACGCTGAACCTGGCGTCATTCAACAGCGTCAATGGCGGCACACCGCTGCTCGCCGCGAGCAATCTCGGTGCGCCTTCGACCGTGGCCAATGGCACCATCGTTCTGGGCAGCGGTACCAGCGCGGCCTCGCTGAACTACACCGGCACCGGCGAAACCACCGACCGCGTGTTGGAAATAGCGAGCACCAACGTCGGTCCCACGTTGAGCGCCGGTGGTAGCGGCCTAGTGAAATTCACGGGCGCGCCCTCCATCACCGGCATCGGCAGCAAGACCATCACCTTGCAGGGTTCCACCACCGGCGAGCTTGCGGGTGCCATTGGCGACGGCGGTTCCGGCAGCACGATTACCACGGCCGCGTTCTCCAGCGCCGCGACCAGCGTGACCCTGGCTTCCGTCAATGGCGTGAGTGTGGGCAGCACGATTTCCGGCACCGGCATCGGCGCGGGCACCACCGTCACCGCCATCAACACCAGCACCCGCGTGGTGACCATCAGCCCGGCGGCTAACGGCGCGGGCACCAATGGCCAGACGATGAATGTTTCCGGCGTGGTGAATGTCACCTCGATCCTGAAGACCGGCAGTGGCAGTACTTGGGCGCTCTCCGGCGCGAGCTCCTACACCGGCCAGACCAGGATCAACGGCGGCACGCTGATTGCCAACTCGCTCAACAGCGTGAACGGTGGCACGCCTTTGTTAGCGACGAGTGCGCTGGGAGCACCCACCTCCGTGGCAAATGGCGCCATCACCCTCGGATTCAGCACCACCGGCGGTGCGCTCAACTACATCGGGAGCGGTGAAATCACCGACCGCGTGCTGGATCTGGCGGGCACGACCGGCACGCCCGCGGTGAACCAGTCGGGCACCGGATTGCTCAAGTTTACCTCGGATGTCACTGTTAGCGGGGTGGGTGGCAAGGTGCTCACTCTGGGTGGCGCCACCACCGGCACCGGTGAAATCAGCGGAGTCATTGCTAACGGAATTTCCGGCGCCACCCAGATGATCAGCGGCCTCTCCAGCGGAAATACCACCGTCTCCCTGTCTTCGGTGGATGGCGTCACCGTCGGCAGCACCATTTCCGGCACCGGCCTGGCGGCGGGCACTACCGTCACCGCGATCAATACCGGCAGCCGCGTGGTCACGATCAGTCCGGCGGCGACCGGCACCGGCTCAAATGGCCAGCTCATGACGGTTTCCGGCGTGGTGAACCTCACCGGCGTGGCGAAAAACAGCAGCGGCACGTGGACTCTATCAGGTGATAACACCTACACCGGCGTCACCACCATCGGCGGTGGGACCCTCGTTTTCCCAAAAACCTCCACCCTCTATCAAGGAAACTCCGCCGCCTGGACCACCTCCAACATCGTGGTGAATTCCGGCGGCGCGCTCGGCCTGAATATCGGCGGCAGCGGCGAGTTCGCCGCCGCGGACATCGCCTACTTCGATGCGCTTGGCTCCTCAACCGGCGGTCTGAAAACGGGAGCCGTCCTCGCCTTGGACACCACCAATGCCGGTGGCTCGTTCACCTACTCCGGAAACCTCATCAATGCCGGCACGGCCACCTCCACCGGCTTGGCGAAACTCGGCACCGGCACGCTGGTGCTCGCCGGAACTAACACTTACAGCGGCGGCACCCGCATCGACGGCGGCACATTGTCCGTTTCCGCAGTCACGGCCTTACCCACCTCAGGCACCATCACCGTGAACAGCGCGGGTACCCTGGCCGTTTCGGGCACGAGCAATTATGGCCAGACCATTTCCGGCAGCGGGAAAATCACCGTGGCCACCGGCACCGGCTCGAACTCGACCACTCTCTCCGGCGCGCTCAACGGGTTCACCGGCACGGTCGAGATCGCCCCGGCCACCACGGGTGGCAAGTTGCAGATGACGACCGGAGCCCAGAGTTCGACGATTTCGTCGTCCGCGACCCTCAAGGTGCTCAATGGCGGCACGCTCTACTATTCCTCCGGTCTCACCTACGGCGCTGCGGTGCAGCTCTTCGGCGGCGCCACCGGTGAATCCCTCGGCCAGCTCCGCGTGGAAAACGCCACGGTTTCCGGCGCGGTCACACTCAAGGCGAACACCACGATGGGAGCCAGCAACGGCTTCAACGGCACCATCAGCGGTGCGATCGGAGACGAGGGCAATGGCTTCGGTTTCACCAAACAGGGAACCGCTCAGATCGTCCTAACCGGAGCGAATGCCTGGAGTGGCCCGGTCACCATTGCCAACGGATCGATCAAGGTAAACTCGTTGAACCGCATCGTCGGCGGCACGGTGAGCAGCAACCTCGGGGCTCCTACCACGGTTGCCAACGGCACGATCTCACTCGGCGAGACAACCACGGGTGGCACCCTGGCCTACGCCGGCACCGGGGACACGACCGACCGCGTGATCAATCTCGCCGGTACCACCGGAGGCGGCACCATCGACCAAGGCGGCAGCGGCCTGCTGAAATTCACCAGCGACCTCACCTCCACGACCGCGGGGGCCAAGACGTTCACGCTCCAAGGCGGCGGCGTTGGTGAGTTCGCGGGAGCCATCGTGAACGGCAGCGGGACCGTCGCTCTAACCAAGACCGGCAACGGCACTTGGACCCTTTCCGGAACGAACAGCTACACCGGCGCAACCAACTCTAACGGAGGCGTCCTCGTGTATGCCAACGCCGGCGCGTTGGCCGGCGCCGGTCGCAATATCAGCACCTCCACCAATGGCGCGGTCGCCTTCGATTACAACACCTCGCTCCAGACGCTGCTCACCACCCGCATCGCCGCCGCTTCCACCGGTGGACTGGTGCTGACCGCGAACAACAACCTGGCGGAAAACCTCGACTTCAGCGCCGCCGGATACACCGGCTACCTGGGAGCGAGCGGCAATCTCACCTACACCGGCACCCTCACGCCTAACAATGGCACCATCCGTCTCGGCAATGCGAACGGTGGCACGCTAACATTAAGCGGCTCTAACGTCGTCACCGGAGCGAACAACCTGTCGATCAACGGCAACGTCACCTTCACCACGCCCCAGACCTACACCGGCACCACCACTCTCACTTCCAACACCGGAACCTTCGATGGAGGCGGCTCGCTGATCGATGTCAGCAAGCTCACCCTCAACGGCGGCACGCTCACCAATCTGAACCTCACTGGCAGCGGCACGCTCACCAAGCCCAATGCCAACACGGTCACGCTCGCCAGCGCTAACAGCTATACCGGCGGCACCTCCGTGACCGAGGGCCTGTTCATCGCCTCGAACAACGCCGCCTTCGGCACCGGCGCGGTGACCCTCAATACCAGCGGTTCTGTGGTGGGCCGCATTCAGCTCACCAACGGCGTGGCAATCTCTAACACGCTGAACCTCGGCGTCAATCTCGGCATTTCCGGCCGCGGCGATCTGGAGGTCAGCAACACCGCTTCCTCCGCCACTTGGTCCGGCCCGATCAACATCACGGCGAGCCCCACCAACGGCAGCCACTTCTACACCGACGCCACTTCCACGCTCACGCTTTCCGGCCCCATCACCAGCACGGTGCCGGTCGGTTTCCGCGCGGGAAATTTCATCATCCCCTCCGCCTCCACCAGCAGCTATGCGTCCATCCACATCTCCGGCAGTTTGAAGATCGGCAGTCACGACTCGCTGGTGAAGACCGCGGATGTGGTGCTGGGGAACTCGGCCGCCACCACGCTCGATCTGAACGGTTTCAACCAGACGGTGAACACCGTCACCAAGAGCACGAACGCCGCCATTATTACTAACACCGCCGCCACGCCGGCCGTGCTGACGATCAACAACGCCACCGCCCGCACCTATGCTGGCACCATTATCAATGGCGCAGGCATCCTCTCTCTCGTAAAGAGCGGCGCGGGCGATCTGACGCTGGGCGGAGCGAACACCTACACCGGCAATACCACCGTCAACGCCGGCAACCTGATCCTCGGTGCCTCCACGCTGGCGGACAGCTCGACGGTTAGTATCGCCAGTGGGGCGAAACTGTCTATCACCACCGCCTCGGACACGGTGAACCAGTTGTTCCTCGACGGCATCCAGGTCACGGCCGGCACCTACGGCGCAACCGGTTCCGGAGCCACCCACATCGATGACGTCCATTTTTCCGGCTCTGGAAAACTCTCGGTACTCAGCAGTTCCGCTGCCTACTCCGCCTGGGCTGCTGCTAACAATCTGACCGCCGCGAACATGGCCTCCTCCGCCGATCCCGACAACGACGGCTCCATCAACCTGGCCGAGTTCGCCTTCGACGGTTCGCCCGTTTCCGCTGCCTCCACCTCGCGGATCGCTGCCAGAATTCTAGCCATCGGTGGCCAAAAGGTCCTCACCCTCACCCTGCCGGTGCGGAATGGCGCCACCTTCAGCGGCACCACCGAGCTGGTCTCCACCGCCATCGACGGAATGGTCTATCACATCCAGGGAGGGAACGATCTTTCCTCATGGAACGGAGTGGTGGCCGAGGTGCCCGCGGAAAATCTCGCCACCGTGCAGAACGGCATCGCGGCACCGGAAAGCGGCTGGACGAACCGCTCGTTCTACCTCTCCGCCAGCGCCGCCACCACCGGCTTCCTCCGCGCGAAGGTGCAAGACTAGGACTGAACCCTTGGCCCGGCTACGGCTTCTTTTTAAGCATGCCGGGTGAGTTCCATTTGATGACGTGATAGGTCGCCGGCGTATCACCCGCATTCCGGATGTGATGCAATTGGTTGGCCGCCTGAAAAATCACCGAACCCGGGCCCACGATCTTGAGCTCACCGTTCACCAACGCTTCCACCGTTCCTTCCTTCACGATGATCAGCTCCTCATCCGGGTGCTGATGCGCCCGGTGCGCCTCCTCGCCAACATTCAAGGTGGTCACATGACATTCCAACTCGTCCAGCGTCGCAGTGGGAGCGCGACACACTTGGCGGGATTCTCCTTTGGCCGACTTTTTCACCGGAAGTTGCGTCCAGTCAAAAATCATCGAGCCCATCAACGCCGGTGGACTGGCGTCCTGCTCCGAGGGAGTCGCCGCCGAAGCCGTCATGAACTCGGGCGGCAGAGCGGTGATCGGCAGATATTCCACGTTTCGATAGAAGATCTCCGCTCCTTCCGACTGCAGAATGACCGGCCCCTCCGTGACGGGCGGGTGTTCCGGTTGGTCGATCCGACGCGGCGCATGCAGCCGCATCACGACCTTCCCGTTCACGATGTGGAGGCTGTCCTCGCCAAAGCAGACGATCTCGACGGTGTTCCACTCGGGATTCGGTTTTTCGTTGTCCGGTTGTTTCACGCATCGCCCGTCCTGCCCCGGCACTTGGGAAAAGACGTGGAACTCGCCCTGGGGATCGTAGTCGAACAACGTGTGCTCACCGTCCTTTCGCGGCGTGGATCGCACGGAAATTTCCGAGCCGATCGCATAAAGATCCCCGACATCATGTTCCTGGATTTGCAATTCGACCGACCGCGCCCAAGTCCGGTCTTCCGCACCCGGCGCGGAGTGGACGTGATAGAGCAGCCCGCTGTCGCGAGCCGTCTCCGGCTTGTTGCGGGGTGGCCATTTCAACTGACCCCACTTGAACTGAAGGCGCAGGCGGTAGTTCTGGAGCGATTCGTGGCTGCGAAGCTCGCCGAACACCTCGCCCGATACACGGATCGCCTTCTGTCCGTCCACCTCGACTACGGTAAACACCCGGAGCGGATCGCGGGCCGGGCCCAGCACGTCCACATATTTGCCGTTGTCTCCCTTTGGCATGCCGGGCACATCCGACGCGGGATCCGGCCGACCCAGCCACGTCGACCACTCGCTGAGATCACGTCCGTTCCAAAGGGATTTCCAAGCGTCCTCCGCATGGACGTGGGCGAATGAAATCAGGGAAACCAAGGCGATGGAGCATGAATAACGCATGAGGGTAAAAAGGGTTTAAAAGTGACCCTGTCCGATCCCGGGATTGATGGAAAGCAGGAAGACGCCGGCCGCTTTGCCATCCACCTTTGCCAGTCCACTCACGGTTCATCGACCCTCGCACCGTTCTTGAGAAACGGGGCGGCTTGGTTCCAGAGGCCACCTTGGGAATTGGCGACAGGATGTGGGGAATAAGAGACGAGGAACGCCCGGCGGGGATGCTCGGTGACATTGTGGCCGCTGCGATGAAACAGCGTGCTGGAAAGCGCAACGATGCTGCCCCGCGGCACCGGCACGATGATCCCGGGATCCTCGCCCGCGTAGCCGACGAGGTCACCGCTCGCCTTGTCCTTGTGATGCGGGGCAATCTCGCGGGTGCCCGTTTGGGACCAGGGCAGCACGTGCAGTGCACCGTTGTCCGCGGTGGCATCGTCCAGCGCGCACCACAGGCTGATGTAAGGCTCGTGCGGCTGGCCCATCAGATAGCCCGAATCCTGATGCCATCCGAAGGGCATTCCGGTCCGGCTCGACTTGACGATGAACAGTTGGAGAAACAGATAGGCATCGCCGCCCAGCAGACCTCCGACGATTTCCGCCATGGGCTCTCCGAAAAGGAATTTTTCCATCGCAGCCTCCGCATCGTGCCGTGTGGGGAGGAAATAGCGGCGGCCTTGGTGGGAAAGTCCCAGCACCTTTGCCTGGACCCGCTCCATCAGTTCGGTGTGTTCGTCCAGGTAGCTCTGGCAGGAATCGTCCAGCATCGCGAGATCCTCCGGCGGGATCACCCGCTCAAGGACACAAAATCCGTCACGTTCGAACTGGTTGCGGTGGGCGTCGGAGAGAATCATGGGCTGGGTGGGGAGTTAGCGCGCGGGACTGTGAAAGGCAATCGCGGAAGCGGCATCCGGGAAATCCGCCCTTTGGTTTTCCGGGATTGTGGCGGGTAGGCAGTGAGCCCAAAAGAGAATGGGAAGGGACGGTTCTTCACGCCGAAGCCCTGCCTGGCCATCACGGCTGCTTGATCAATTTTCCCACCGGGGTTTTCGTCACTCCGAAAACGAACTCCGCGCCGTCCTTGAAGTTCTCGACGAGTTCGAAATTCTCATAGGCCAGCCCGCCTGGAATGGGATTACGGGACATCCAGTACATGAACCGCGCGTTGATCGCGCAGCGCAGCGAATCATTCACCCCGGCTGCGGGCTTTCGCCAATATTGGGTCACCTTCGATCCCCGGTATTCCCACCCTAACGGCTGGCCGGCGGTCGTGGCCGGGTTTTCCTCATCCGTGGTCATGGCCACCAGCACGTCATTCGCGGCATTGCGCCCTAGCTTGGCGAGGGGGAAAACGTTCTGAGGCGCGAAGTCCGGGCCATCGTAGCCGTTGAAAATCCGCAGACTCGATGCCGTTTCATCCCGCAGCCATAACAGCCGGTTGCGGGCCTTGTTCCCCATCGTCGCGGTGAGGATGCAGGAGGTGAGGGGAGCGCTGTCCTCTTCCGCGCGCACCACCAGCCGCAGTTCATCCGGAGCATTGCTGCGCAGGCTCAACTCCAGCCGCACGTGGGCTCCGTTGTCGAATTTTTCGGTCCGCAGCGTCACCGTTAGTTCCTCGATTCCTGGCGCGGGCGATGAAATCACGCCCGGTTGTGGCGCGGAGACCACGCCCTTCGAGTCCGGTGGCGATCCGGTCCAAAAGCATTTCCCCTGATGTCCGTCGAAATGACTTCGCTCCAGTTCGCTATAGCCGCGCGCTTTTCCTACGATCGGCTCGAGAGCGATGAAGTTGATGAGATCGTAGCGCCCCTCCGGCAAAGTGGGATACCCGATGCGGATCAAACCGCGCGGTCCGCCGTCGCCTCCCGTGAAACCACCGGGAGAAATGGCGAACTGCAAACCGCCTCGCGAGCCCCACACCGGTTGGACATTTCCATCCACCGGTCGCCCCCACTCCGCCGCCGTAGCCATCTTCACGGACATGAAAAATAGCAGTGCCGGGATGGTCAAACGCGGGAGGATTGCAGGCATGATCCACGGACCTTAGCAAAAGCCGCGCGGCCGCCAAGCCGCGCGTTCGAAGGGCTGCGAGGGCTGCCACGATTCACCGAGCCGCTCACGACTCTGAAGGCGAAAGAATCGCTGAAGAGGAGAGCTGAATCCGGCTGATAGTGATGTCGGCAGGCTGAGGGAATGCTAAATGCTGTCCCTGTCTTCCGATGCGTGTTAGCCGGGGATGGCCCCGGCCACAAGTTCGTCCATCGGCTAGATCACGCGAGCACGCGTGTAGCAATCGCGCGTTTCGTGTGCTCCACGGTTTCCGCGGCTTCTTCGTCCATCGAGGACAGGATGCCCGCCAGATCGGTCGCGATTTCTTTCCGCATGTGGGACACAAATTCCACACCCTTCGCAGTGATGCGCACCATGATCTTCCGGCGGTCTTCCGAAGCATGGACGCGCTCCACGTAGCCCAACTTCTCGATGCGATCCACCAAGCCGGTTGCCGCTGCGGTCGAGTGACCCATCTTGCCCGCGATGTCCGTCATAGTTAGATATTCCTCGCTGGAAAGATAGGTCAGCAGGAAGAATTGGGGATACGACAGGCTGCCGCGGTTCAACTCTTTCGAGAGGTTCAGAATGCAGCCGCGCTGGGTGAACAGGACGAAGTCTGCGAGACGGCCGGCATCAGCCTTGACCGAAGCACTCGGGGTGCTTGATAAGCTCATTTTCATGGGGGGATGTTTGGGGGGAATCCCTCCACGGGGGTGTGGAGGGGAAAGCAAATTGCTTGCTGACGGTCAGACCCTGCCAGAATTCTGGACCCAGCGATATTACGTAATCGCGTGATATTGTGAACTGCCGTCACGCGTCACAATGCACCCGTGAAAGATGACCAAAGTTCCCGGTCGGTTTGTTGCCGATGTCCTCGTTTCATGCCTTCAATTCTTGTTAGTCGGAACAGCCCCTTCGATGTTCCTTTGTCGTGCAGCGTTTGATTTTTAGTGCTATAACTGCTGTCCGGTTATGTCTTGAAGCTTGATTTATTGTAGGTTCCGGAGTTGGTTTGGGTCGCTTAATCCTTTTCCATGAACGGCCTCTCCCTTTTCGCTGCGGCTCTCCTTCTTCTTGTCGGGAAACAAATCGCTCAAGCGACTCAACTTTCGTAAATATTCAGAGTCCGCATGAAAAAATCCTCATTGAACTCCGCCATCGTCATGATGGCCTGTTTCAGTTTCTCCATTTTGATGGCGAATGCCCAAGACCCGGCCCATCGGGTGTATGGAAAAGGACATCCGTTCCAAACCGAGGAACTGCCTGCGGGGAAACTGAAAACCAAGCTTCAATCGCTCAACCCTCAGGCGAAAGGAAAAGCGATCACGTGGCTTCACGAAATCACTTTCGAGGGATTTGATGCCGCAGAATATCTTCGGGTGGATGACGACGGCGGCATCTTCATCGTCTGTCCGGACGATCAGGGGCATTCTGAAGGTCACTCCCACGGTCCAGCCAAGCCTGAAGGGAAAAACGGTGGCTCCAACACCACCGGGAGCATCAATGAGGCCCCGGCCAACATCACCGATCCACCGGTCGAGAAAGCCGCTGTTTCGATCAGTTCTCCTCCCGCCTACAGCTCCAAGCCCGGCGCGGCCCGCCACATCTATCTGGATTTCAACGGTGGAATCGTCACCGGGACAGCATGGAACAACAATGCCAGTTATGGAAATGTGGCGAGCTGGAACGTCAAGGTTTGGTCCCAAGATGTGGACATCACGACGTTCAGCGATGCGGAGCAAACTTGGATGCGACAGGTCTGGCAGCGCGTGGCGGAAGACTACGCGGCCTTCGACGTCGATGTGACCACGGATGTCGCCTACGATCCGGCCACCTACACCGGGAACAAGGACAACGTGGGTTGGTTGCTGATCTGTGATACAACGGATAACAACGGATTGGCCTTACCCCACAATGGCTCGGGCGGAGTCGCCTACGTCAATGTCTACGGCAATTCGAACTACTCCCCGACCTATCAGCCTGCCTGGGTGACCAGCACGAATGGCGGCGGCAGAGAAGACATCATCGCCGAAGCCGCCGCTCATGAAATGGGCCACAACATGGGGCTTTCCCATGATACCACGTCAACACTGGCCTATTACGGCGGACATCTCGCGACGGCATCCGCTCCCTCATGGGGCCCCATCATGGGCACCGGATACAATCGCGACGTCTCGCAATGGTCAAAGGGGGAGTATTACGATGCAACCCAGCTCCAAGACGACTTGGCCATCATCTCCGCCAAAGTTCCCTACCGTGCCGACGACCATGGTGATACCGCCGCCACCGCCACCGTCTGGGTCAGCAGTCCCGTCAATCAGGCGGGGATCGTGGAAACCACCAGCGATCCCGATTACTTCAAATTTACCGCAGCGGCGGGACCGATTTCCTTCTCCGCAAGTCCCTTTCGCAGCGATGCCGACACTTGGGGCGGGGATCTTGATGTCCTGATGGAACTCTATGACAGCACCCAGACGCTCGTCGCATCCAGCAACCCTGCCACCCTGGCGACAGCTTCCATTTCGACATCGGTGGCGGCAGGCACGTATTACCTCGTGGTAAAGCCCGCCGCCGCTGGAACCCCATTGGTCAATCCTCCGTCCGGCTACACCGTTTATGGCTCGCTCGGCCAATACACGATCACGGGAAGTTTCCTGCCCGACAATACTCCTGAGATCGCTGTCGAACAACCTGTGGGCACCAATCTGACCGATGGCAGCGCCAGCATGAGTTGCGGCTCGGTGCTCGTTGGCAGTTCATCTTCTCCGCTCACCTTCACCGTGAAGAATGTTGGATCGGCCAATCTCACCGGTCTTTCCGTCTCCAAGGATGGTGCCAGCAGCGCTGACTTCACCGTGGGCAGTCTCGGCGCCACCACGCTCGCGGCCGGTGCCAGTAACACTTTCACCGTCACCTTCAGCCCAAGTGCCCCAGGTTCGCGAACCGCCGCCATTCACATCGCCAGCAATGATGCGGATGAAAACCCCTTTGATATCAACCTCACCGGCACCGCCTTCTCCGTTCTATTGAGCCAGAATTTCGACGCATCCTCCAGCCTGCCTGCGGATTGGTCCACCACGGGCACCGCCACTTGGGCGATCATCACCGGTGCGTTGACCAGCCACTCTCCTAACAATTCCTATTCCGCTCCTGTTCCAACGACCAAGGTGACATCCACTCTGGTCAGTTCCGCGATCAGCATTCCATCGGATGCGACGATCACGCAAATCCGCTTCTGGCATCGCTACAATTTGGAAAGTCTGAAGGACGGCGGCCGCATGGATCTCTCCATCGACGACGGCGCGTCGTGGATTGGGATCGACGACTCCGGCTCCGGCGCCTCCTTCCTATCAGGCGGCTATAATGCGACCATGAGCGCCACGGGGAATCCCAGTAACAAGAGCGATTTTGACGGCAAACAGGCCTGGACCGGCACCAGCGCCAGCAGCGGAACCACGTTTGGCGAGACAGTTGTTAGCCTCACGGACGCCGCGAAATACTCGGGGAAATCCCTGCGCATCCGCTGGAGCATCGCGACGAACAGCACCACGGCCAGTGCTTTTTGGTATGTGGATTCGGTGTCCTTGGAATCGAACTCCTCCTTGTCCGCCCCCGGTACGCTGGCGGTGACTCCGGCGGGCGGTTTGAGTTCCTCGGGCTCGTTCACCGGGCCGTTTACGCCATCCTCGCAGCAATACACGTTGCAGAACAACAGTGCGACGCCACTGAACTGGACGGCGGCCAAAACCGCGGGTTGGGTGACTCTCAGCGCCACCAGCGGCACCCTGGACGCGGGGGCTAACACCACGGTCACTGCCTCCATCAACAACACCGCCAACTCGCTGAACGCAGGCACCTACAACGACACCGTGACGTTCGCCAACACCACTGACGGCTCAGGCAACACGGTCCGGAGTATTTCCCTAACGGCTAGTCCGCAGCCCGCGACCGTCACCCTCGGCAGTTTGTCCCAGACCTACAACGGCAGCGCGAAATCCGCCACCGCCACCACCTCGCCCGCAGGACTCTCCGTCAGCTTCACCTACAACGGCTCCGCCACCGCGCCAACCACCGCCGGTTCCTACACCGTGGTCGGCACCATCAGCGACCCCAACTACACCGGTTCTGCCACGGGCACGCTGGTGATCTCCAAGGCCACCGCCACTGTCACCCTTGCCAGCCTTTCCCAGACCTACAACGGCAGCGCGAAGTCCGCCACCGCCACGACTTCACCCGCCGGACTCACCGTCGGCTTCACTTACAACGGCTCCGCCACCGCGCCGACCACCGCCGGCTCCTACACCGTCGTCGGCACCATCAGCAATACCAACTACGCCGGATCGGCCTCGGGCACGCTGGTCATCGCGAAAGCCACGGCCATCGTCACGCTCGCCAACCTTTCCCAAACTTATAATGGCAGCACGAAATCCGCCACCGCTACGACTACGCCCGCCGGACTAACTGCCGGTTTCACCTACAACGGCTCAGCCACCGCGCCGACCAACGCCGGCTCCTACACCGTCGTCGGCACCATTAGCGATACCAACTACGCCGGTTCCGCCACGGGCACGCTAGTCATCGCAAAAGCCGCCGCTACCGTCACCCTCGCCAGTCTGTCCCAGACTTACACCGGCAGCGCCAGGATTGCCACCGCCACGACTTCACCTGCCAGCCTCACGGTCGATTTCACCTACAATGGTTCCGCCACCGCGCCGACCAATGCAGGCTCCTACACCGTCGTCGGCACCATCAACTCGACCAACTACACCGGCAGTAATTCCGGCACCTTCGTGGTTGCCAAGGCCACCGCCACCGTGACCCTCGGTGCGCTCTCTCAGACTTACGACGGCTCGCTGAAATCCGCCACCGCCACCACCACTCCCGCAGGACTCACGGTCGGCATCACCTATGGCGGCTCACCGACCGCGCCAACCAACGCCGGCACGTACTCGATCGTCGCGACGGTTAGCGACACCAACTACCAAGGCAGCGCCAGCGGTTCACTTGCCATCGGAAAGGCAACGGCAGGCGTAACCCTTGGCGGCCTGGCCACGACCTACGACGGCACGGCGAAACCCGCCACCGCCACTACCTCGCCCGCTGGACTCTCCGTCGGCCTAACCTACAACGGCAGCGCCACCGCCCCGACCAGCACTGGCACCTATGCGGTCGCCGCGACCGTGAACGACACCAACTATCAGGGCAGCGCCAGCGGCTCGCTCATCATCGGCAAGGCCATTGCCACCGTCGTGCTCGGCGACCTTTCCGCCACCTATGACGGCAGCGCGAAATCCGCCACTGCCACCACTTCACCCGCAGGGCTGACCGTTGGTTTCACCTACGATGGCAGCCCGACAGCCCCGACGAATGCGGGCAGCTACACGGTTGTCGCCACCGTCAGCGACAGCAATTATCAAGGCACGGGCTCGGAAACGCTGATCATTCAGCCCGCCGCCGCCAGCGTCACCCTCGGATCCCTTTCCCCGGTCTATGATGGATCGCCGAAAGCGGCATCGGTCATCACCTCGCCTGTCGGTCTTGCCTGCTCGATCACTTACGACGGTTCAGCCGTCGTGCCGTTTCATGCGGGTAGCTACCCCGTTGTCGCCACCATCACCGACTCTAACCATAGCGGCTCCGCCAGCGGATTACTGGTCATCGCCAAGGCCACGGCTTCCGTCACGCTGGGTGGACTTTCCGCCGGCTACGACGGCACACCGAAGGCTGCTACTGTCACCACCGTTCCCGCCAACCTGGCGGTCTCGATCACTTATGACGGCTCACTCAACGCCCCGACGGCAGTGGGTTCCTACACCGTCGTGGCCACCATCGACGATACGGACTATGAAGGTTCCACCTCCGGCAGTCTGGTCATCGGCAATGACTTGATCGTCGCCAGCAGCGAAACCTTGGTCGCGCCCAACCAAACCGTCACCTACGAGAACCTCCTGAATGACGGCACGCTGACCTTCAATGCCGGAACCACCAACATCACCGGCAACGCCACCAACCACGGCATCCTCCGCCTCACCGGCGATGCCGTCCTGAACGTGGCGGGCACCTTCACCAACACCGGCGTCATCGACATCATCAACTGGTCCGGCACCCTGCCGCCCACCGTCGTCAATTCCGGCATCATCCTCGACCGCTCGGCCATCCGCGTGCTTTCCACCGGCACCACCGCTACAGATCTCACGTTCAGCGTCCCCAGCTATGCGGGCCACCTTTACCAGCTTGAGTCGAAAACCGATCTCTTTGCCGCGTGGCAGCCCGAGGGGTCGCCCGTCGTTGGCACCGGCAGCGCCATCAATCCTCCGGCCCTCCAGTTCAGCTCGACCCGTGTCGGCCCCCGCAACTTCTATCGGGTGGTGGTCACGCCCGCCCCCTGACTTCCCAGCCGTCTGCGACATCAGAAAGGGGCCTCAGCTTCTTCACATTGTCTCTGATGTGTGGACTGAACCGGCCTCCGGACTACGCCGCGGCGTGACATCGAAGATCGCAGCCCCGGCCTCGCCTTTGGGTCCTTTCATCGGTGGACCGGCGAGGGTGGCTGCATGCTACGCGAAGGCGTAATATCAACAGATAAGTGTTGAAGTACCCTCAGGGCGCTCGTAGCTGAAGCCCCATCCCTGTCATCCATCCATAACGTTCCATCGTCCCGTCCGCCTCATTCCCATCCTTTGCATCGCTTCCGCTTTTTCCGCCCATGCGGCGGTGAATATCTATCTGTCGCCTAACGGCATCGAGTCGGCGGAAACCAGTGGCATCACCGGCGTTTCTACCGAAACCTTCACCGGGGCCGCCCCGGGGTATCTCGGCAGCTACAGCACCGCCATCGGCTCCTACTCCGGTGACAGCCACGTGATCGCCGAGAACATCTACGGAGGCTATCAGGAAGGCAACTATCTGGGCATCTACACGGGCGAATCCACGACGCTTACGCTGACCGCACCGGTGGCGTATTTCGGCTTCTATTTCTCCGCGGGAGACGCAGGCAATATCGTCGAGCTGTTCAGCGGTGGGAATCTCGTCCTCACCTTCAGGACGGGCGACCTGATCAACATGCTGCCGAAAACCGTGGGTTCCCAGATCCAGGCGATCAACGGCAGTTTCTATAACACGGCGGATTACTATGGCCAGCCGGGCCCGAATCAGGAAGCCACCAACAACGAGCCTTATGCCTACGTCCACTTCGTGGGCACGGCAGGCACTACCTTCGACCAGATCCGCTTCAGTGAACCTAACACCGCCACCTTCGAGACGGACAACCACAGCGTGCGCGCGACCGCTCCGCTGCTGCCGGGTACTCTGGTGGACATCACGGGTGCCGTTCCGGAACCTTCCGGCACAGCCCTCGTTTTGTTTTCGTTGGGAACCCTGGCGATGGTTCGCAGGCGCGCTTGAAGTCGCTGGCATGAACAAATGCCTGCCTCTTTGTCATGCAGGACCGCTTCCCTTTTTCATGTGGGTTTCCATCTCCAGCCGCCTCACAACGCATGGAGAAATGATTCACCATGGAAGCGTGCGATCAAACCGATTCAGGCTGGCGATGCTTGTTAGTCGCGATTTCCCCGTTTGAGGCTGTTGGGCCTGATGGACATTACAGGTCCGCTCCCGGTCACAAGTTCTTGGGTTGCCATTGTTGGGCGGTGACAGGGTCGATCTTCCGCCATTGGCTCATCAGGTTTTCGATGGCTGCGGTGCGCAGCAAACCATCGGGAAAGCGCTCCACCCACGCCGCGGCGGCTTTGGGAGCCGTTTGGGCCCAGCGTTGGACAATGGACACGAGCGTGTCGTCTAACAAGCGCCCCTCGGGCAGTGTGTCAACCGCGCGTGCGGCGGCATTTTCCGGTGCTGTGTCCGACCACGCGACCATTTCGGCGGCCTGAACCTTGTGGCGCAGCGATTCATCGGAAATCGTTCCCGCCCAGTCCATGGCGCCGGCGGCGTCCTTCGAGGCCCACTCCATCGCGGCGCGGCGGATGATTTCATCGCCTTCAGCCCCTGCGGGCGATTCGACCGCGATTCGCAGCGCTTCGACAGGATCGGTCCTAACTGCTTCGTTGGCGGCGGCGAGCAGGAGCGTTTGTTGCTCCGCGGCATCGGGCAGTTGCCGCGCCCACTCGACGGTGGATTTCAAGTCCGTGTTAGCCCACTCGATGGCCACGGACGAAAGCGCGTTCTCCCGGAGCAGACCTGCGGGCAATTGTTCTGCCCAGGCGGCTGCGGCGCAACCATCGGCTTCCGCCCAGCGACGCAACAAACCCCGGGTGGATTCGTGCATGCCGAATCCGGCTTTCTGAAGTTTATTGAGGATGGTAGCTGTGTCGGTGATAGAAATCACCGCCGCCGAGTTAGTCCGGAGTTTCTCACGTGCCTTCAATTTCACATCCGCCTCAATGGCGGCAAACGTGTCGGCCCACCGGTCTTCACGCGACGCGGAAGCACGCTCCCCTCGCAGCCGGGAACGTTCCCGGCGCGCTGCCTGCGGATGCGTTTCGACCGCGCCTGTATCCGCCGCCGAATTTGGCGTGTCGCTTTCGCCGCGCTTGGGCAGGCACATGTAACCCATCAGCAGGACGCCTGTTAGCGACAGGAGCGCCAGCCCGCGCGGGAAACTCGGGCTGGCGTTGTCTTGATTGCGATGGGCCGTCATACCGTGCTTCAAGGTGTGGCGGTGACGTTGCTGATCGTGCTCGTGCAGAGCGTGCCGTCGGCGTGGCTGGTTACAGCCAGCCCCATCGTCGCGCTGCTCGCCATGCTGATGGTCTGGTTTGACCCGATCTGCGTCCAGTTTGTCCCGTTGGACGAATAATACGCGCGGAACGAGTTGTTTGCCGCGCGTTGCAACCGCACATAACGTGGGGCTGTCACACCCGTTACCACGGTATTGACGGTTGTGCCGCCCGTGGCGGTCCGCCGCTGGAAGGTCACTCCGTTGCCCGGGGTAATGAACACCGCCGCATAGAGCGCTCCCGCCGCCGTGCTTTCGCGGATCATCACACCTGCCTTGGCCCACGGATCGGTATTCTGAACAGAGGTGATCTGGGCGCTCATTTCACAATTGCCGCTGGAGGGCTGATGCACGTAGCGAAACTCGTCCGCCGAGTCCCAGATGTCAGCGCCGGAACCAGTCACGGTGAATGTCCCGCCGCTGGCACTCGCGCTGCCGGTCGCCGCGACCGCGCCGATGTCCACCGTCGCCCATGGCGAAGGTAGCGACGGAGCGGATGGAGTGGCGCTGGCTTGGGCTGAGTTCGAGCTTTCACCCCCGGCGTTCAATGCGGAGACGACGTAGTAGTAAGTCGTGCCGTTGGCCAAGCCGGTGTTAGTGAAACTGGTGCCGGTGAGGTTGGTGATCGTGGTGTAGGGACCGCCGTTCACCGTTGCCCGCTTGACGTTGTAGCTGGTTGCTCCACTCGCCGTATTCCACGTCAGCGCGACTTGCGTGTTGCCGCCTGTCGCGGCCAAGCCGGCAGGAGCGGGCGGTGCGGATACTTGCGGTGTGGCGCTGGCTTGAGCCGAATTGCCGCTTTCGCTACCGGCGTTCAATGCGGAGACGACGTAGTAATAGGTCGTGCCGTTGGCCAGGCCGGTGTTAGTGAAACTGGTGCCGGTGATATTGGTGATCGTGGTGTAGGGACCACCGTTCACGGTGGCGCGCTTCACGTTGTAGCTGGTTGCTCCACTTGCCGTATTCCACGTCAGCGCGACTTGCGTGTTGCCGCCCGCGGCGGCCAAGCCGGTCGGTGCGGGAGGAGCGGCCGCTTGCGGTGTGGCGCTGGCTTGAGTCGAGTTGCCGCTTTCGCCACCGGAGTTCAATGCGGAGACGACGTAGTAGTAAGTCGTGCCGTTGACCAGGCCGGTGTCGGTGAAACCGGTGCCGGTGACGCTGGTCACGGTGCTGTAGGGACCACCGTTCACCGTTGCCCGCTTCACGTTGTAGCTCGTCGCGCCGCTGGAGGCGTTCCAAGTCAGTCCGACCTGCGCGTTGCCAGCCGTAGCGGCGAGCCCGCCCGGAGTCGGTGGCGCAACGGGCGGAGCCACAGGTGTGGCGCTGGCCTGGCCGGAATTCGTGCTTTCGCCGGAGGCATTCACGGCACTGACGACGTAGTAGTAAGTCGTGCCGTTGGCCAAGCCGGTGTTAGTGAAACTGGTGCCGGTGACGTTGGTGATGGTGGTGTAGGGACCGCCGTTCACCGTCGCGCGTTTTACGTTGTAACTCGTCGCGCCGGAGGAGGCCGACCAAGTCAAGCCGACCTGCGCATTACCTGCCGACGCCACCAAACTTGCGGGCGCGGGCGGAGGCGTAGCCGGCGGAACGGTCCAGGCGACGGAATCCATATAGCAGGTGCCCGTCCAGGCTCCGTTTGTCGAAAGCCGAAGGCCAAGTTGCTTCAAGGGTGCGGTGTGGCCGGACGGGATCGTCAGGGTGAGCGTGTTCCAGGCGTTGGCCGTTAGGTTTCCATACCAACTGGAGGCCCATGCCCAGTTGTAGTCGCTCAAATAGGGCTCGATCACCGTGACCGCGCTGCCGCCCGGGATCCAGACACGGAAGGTAATCGTCGTGCCGGGAGCCACATTCACGTCGCTCACATTCACGGACGATGTTCCCGCCGTGGTGCCGTTGAAGCTCACCGCCAGCGATTGATTCCCCGCAAAGTGCTGCGCGGTTGAAGTCGCGATTCCTGCGATCTGAGCGCCGCTTGCCGACCAGCGCTGCGTGTCGGTTTCGAAATGGTACTGCGTCGGGTCCGGGTTGACGCCGGGCGTTGTCGCGTGCGCCTCGGGTGAAAAACCGGACGGCCCGGAGCTGTTCACGGCGACCACCTGATAGTAGTAGGTGGTGCCGCTGTTGAGGCCGGTATCGGAGTAGGACGTGCCGGTGAGGCCGGTGATGACCGGTGCGATGGAACTCCCGTAGCCGGATTCCGCCGCCCGGTAGAGATTATAGGTGGTGGCACCGCTACCGGCCGTCCATGACAAGTTCACCTGGCCGGTGCCGGCTGTCGTCGCGGTGAGACCGGACGCCGCGTAGGGGGCGCCGTTCGGAGGCGGCGGTGCGATTCCACCGGTCAACACCGAGACAGCGTCCGGGTTGGTGATCGCGCCGGTGGCATAGTCGAACAGACTGCTCGGCGTGCTCCAATTGAATGGACTCAGGCCGTGGGAGTGGGCGGAATCGACCACATACTTGAGCCAGTAGAGCGAGGAGGCAGTGCTGTAGGCCGCCGCCTCGCCGGTGGTGGGCTTCCCTGCTACCCCGAACTCGCCGATCAATACGGGAATGCCCTTGTCGATATATTGCTCCTTCAACTGTTGGAATCCCGAATCAATGGCCCCTTCTTCAGGCGCGACGCAGTTGCGGGTCGGGTCGCCGGAGTAATGGTAAGCCGGGCCCCAGAAATACTTCGCGATGCCCCAGGATGCGTCTTCCGACAAGATCGCGAACTGGGAAGGCGAGTAGCAATGATACTCTACCATCAGGCGGCCGGGGGTCGGGTCGGGTGGCAGGGTGGTGAACCACGCGGTGTCCCCGCCGCCTTGCAGCACCAGCCAGCGATTGGTGTTGTTGCCGCCGACACCGCGAACCGTGTTGATGAAAGTCTGATAGTAAGCCATCAGCGTGTTCATCGCTGCGGGACTGCCCACGTTCGGTTCGTTCGCCGCAGCAAAGAGCAGGCGGTTGTCGTAGCCGGCAAAGGTGGTCGCGATCTGGGTCCAGTAGGATTGCAGCTTCGCGTTGATCACCGGATCGACAGTGTCGCCGATGTTGTTTTCCATCCAGCCGCCGTCCCAGTGGACGTTGATCATGACATGCATTCCCGCGGCGATGGCCCAGTCCACCGCCTGCTTGACCTCCGCCATATACGCGGGGTTGATCTGATAGGTGTTCGGGTCGGCGTTGAAATTCCACGCGCACGGAATGCGGACAGCGTTGAACCCGGCGTTGGCGGCGGAAACTAACACTCCCTGGGTGGGAGACGGATAGCCCCAGGTCGCTTCAAAGGTATTTCCGAGGTTGAACCCGTAGGTTGGCGTCGGCAGCGGCATGGTCGCGGGCAGGGCGGGCGGGAACGCTTGCAGGCCCAGCGCGAAAGCCGCGTCGAAGCTGTGGCTCGCGCCGGTGGTGATGGTGCCGCCGGCAGTGGGAATCATCGCGATTTCACCGCCAGCGTAGACGTTCGCGGCCACGGCCAGCGCAGCCCAGCCGCCGGTGCTCGGCTTGATGCCGAAGGAAAACGCGTAGGTCTTGTTAGCCTCCAGCGGGACCTTCATCCCGCTCCACTTTAACCAGTCGCCATCGGTGAAGCCCGGATTTGGCGAACTGAATGTAATGAGCGGGGTCGCCGTGCTGCCGCTGATCGAGTAGATGCGCAGGTAATACGTGGGGGTGGTCGCAGGTGTGCCGTAACCACCGCCGGAATTCAACCCCGCCGTTTTAACAGACAGCGACACGAGATTCATCGGGTTCGAGCCCGTGGTAAAGGTCTGACCGGCGATCGGGTTGTTGTCGGTGAAATAGTTCAGTCCGTCGGGCCAGGTCGTGTTGCTGGTCGCGAGTTGGGAGATGTCGTTAGGCCCCGGACTTGGCGCGACCGCCCCGATGCTTGTTAAAGTTTGCGCGTATAAACCGCTCGCCGTGCTCACGACAATAAACAGAAGGATGACTCTGCGAAAGATGATGTTCATAGGTTGGTGGTGGTGGGTTTTTCTAAAGCACAATAAATCGGTTTCAGTTCTCACGATGGGGCATGATGGGTTTCCACTTGCCGGCCGTTAGGGCGGGCCGGAGGGCCGGGGAAAACGAGTTTCCTGCGGTGAGGAGCCGCAACATCCCGTTTCGCGTGGACGCATTTCTTTTGCATTCCCTATCACGGGATACATCACGGGTTTTCATGGGTGGGTTTTTCCATTGCCGCCGGACTACAATAGTTTCCGGTGACCAATGTTTCAGCAGCCAATCATAAACGCACCGCTTTCGTCCACGACCTCAAGGGGTGGATTTTGCTTCCCCTGAATGAGGGGCGGGGCTTGCGGGTGATCAGCAGTAGATCAGGAAAGCGACGTCATTTTCCCGCATCCGCTTGGGAAGCGGCTCGCTGCCGTTTATCCAGCGTCAAGTTTGGCGTTCGATATTCGATATTCATCTGGAAATGATAGCTCGCAAATTTGCAGCGAATCCCTTAATGGGTCCGGTTCAACCATACGGAAAAACCATGATCACCATTCCTTCTTTTCGATTGGGGCAAATCTCCACGGCGGTGTTCGCGCTGTGCTTCGCGGGGCTTGGCACCGCACAAACGAAACTTGATCCGCCGGTGAAGCCGGCGGTGACCGGCAAATTCATCGGCAACGGGAAGAGCGCGGTGCTCAAGTTTGTGATTGTGGAGGAACGGGATCCCTTTGGCGATGAGAACGCCATCGGGCTGCTTTTCACGGAGAAGGATCCGTCGAAATCGAAGAAGCCTTCGTTCGACGCGATGTTCGGGGAACTCGGCAGCGCGCTGAACCTCAGCATGAACTACGAGGGCGCAATTTTCGGCTGTGAAGTCGCGCACAGCGCGCATGAGAAGAAGGAGTTCACCTCGCTCGGCCGGATCAAGATGACCGAGTTCAAGATCGCGGGTGGGAACGTGACCGGTCACGTGAGCACGGGCGGGGAGCTGGATACGTTTGGCGAAAAGTGGGAGGTGGACCTTATCTTCGCCGCGCCATTGCCGGAGAAGCTGCGCAATGCGCCCGCCGCCCCTCCCAAAAAAGCGGTCGCGAAGGATGCCGGCGAGGATGATGCCGACGAACCGGCGGAGCCCAAGGCACCGGCGAGCCCGGTGATCTCCGCGCACAAGCTGCCCATCCCGAAGGATGCGACCGATGTGGAATTCAAGGAGCTCGTGAAGATGATTCAGTTTTCCAGCCCCCAACCGGTTGCTGCGGTGACGAAGGAAATTTCAGCGAGTCTGAAACAGCAGGGCTGGAAGGACGGTGCCGGGAGTTTGGAGGGAAAGACCAATTCGATCCTCAAGCGTGAGCAGGGAGCTGCGAATCTAACCATCATGATTCAACCGGCGGGGGCTGGCAGCGTGGTGAAGTTCATGACCGAAGGCCTCGATTGGAGCGGCGGCGATGACACCGCGCCCTCTCCGCCCAAAAAAGCCGCCAAGGAAGTAAAGGACGCCGAGGACGCCACTGAGGACATCGAAGCCGACGTGCAGAAGCAACTCGACGAAGCGCTGAAAGGTCTGCCGAAGTAACGGCAAGGAGCTGCGGAAGCCGCCCACGCGCCGGTGAGGAAATAAAGCCACCCTTTGTCATTGAGCGATTAAAGGGCATCCAACTGCGATTGTGCCTTGACCCGGCGATCGGCCAACTTCAGTTCTCCGGCGGAATGACTTTTGAACATGAACCCATCGAATGGGATGACGAGATCACCCTGCTGATCGACCGGCTTGAGGAGAAATCTGCAGAAGGCGGGCTGACGCGCCAGGAACGGGCGCTGATGGATGTGGTCGAGACCGTCCAGTTGCTTGATCCCGAAGGCGATGGCTTGCATGAATTCTGGCAGAGCGCGCTCGACCATACACGCATCATCAATTCCTTCGACCTGGTTGGGTCGAGTGCGATGGTCGATGTGCTCAACGCCAGCCAGTGGTGCCAGACGCGCCATGAAGACCGCGACCAATACACCGAGACCGAATCCGACTATCTCGCCACCATCGAAGAAGATCTTTACGAAGCTCTCAGTGAACTGCCTGATCTAGTTGCCGAATTTGTCGAAGACGAACTCACTGAGTAAGTCCGCGCGAGGGTGATTGGCTCATGCCGTGACAGCCTGATGAAAGGCCTGTCCCGGATGGCACTTGGTTAAGACCGATTTCGTTGATAGAGCAGGAATATGTCGCCTTTGTATTCCGGCAGGAATGGCAGAAACAAGGAGCGGCGATCTCCGAATCGCCTCCCATGAGAGGATCATGAAAAGCGATTCTCTCGGGACATTGACTCCGCATGGCTCTGGCGAATCGGAGTCCGCCACTCCTTGGGGCATTGCCTGTCTGAATCGACTCAGTGTTCCGATTCTCCCGGGACCTCGGGCACACCCGGATCATCCAGGATCTGCACCGCCGTGGCACCGGCCAGGTTTTTCCAATCCTGAAGCACCCATACGACTTTCTTATCCTTCGTCACCTCGACGAGCTGGGGACCTTTGCCCTTGTCGCCGCGTGAAGTGAAGATCGTATTGCCATTGGCAAGACGGGTGACGGTCTGGGGAGCGGAAGCGAAATGGTAGGCTTCGGGGAGGTCCTTGACCGTATCGAATTGCCAAACGATTTCCTTCTTCGGATTCAACTCAAGGGTCACGTGATCGCCTTCGTTCGTGATGAGGGTATTGCCATTCTTCAAGCGGAGGGCGGCCCACGGCATTTTTACGTCGTATCTCCAGATCTCCTTGAAGTCCTTGTCGAGTTCCACGACGTAGCCCATGCCGAAGACGGAAAGCAGATAGGTTCCCTGGGCGGTCACGCGGGCCCGCCGATACTGGCCGTGGATGCTGTTGGGATTGGAGGTTTCCTGGCTGGGAATCACATGGTCGACCTCGGTGACTCCCGTCTTGATGTTGACGATTTTCAGCTTCGGCGGCAACCCGTTCTCGACGAACATGACCTTGTCGAGGCCGATGGGTTGGCAAGTGTGGATTTCCGTATGATCCGGGGTGCCCGAAGCCTTCTTGCAGTCGTAGTGCCACACCACCTTCTTGTCCGGAGTGATCATCTCGATGTATTCCATCCGGCTATAAAGGATGTTGCCGTTTGAAAGCATCCAGACGTCGTCGTATTCGTAGCTGGTTCCGGTGGAGTAGCTCCAGATCACCTTGCCTTCGTTGACCAGGAACATCTTGTCGTAGTTCTCACCGACATAGAGCATCGGATGCTGCGCGAGGCCCTTGCCAGGGAGATCGGGCGGAGTCTCGGTCATCTTCCAGTTGACCGGGGACTCGACCTCGTGGGGACCAAAGGCGGGAACATCGGGCCCGGTGAACAAGTGGAGCGCGTCCATGCAAGGGGTCGCGGACTTTTCCGGCGTTGCGGTGACGGATGCGGCCGATAGGCCGATCGCGGGAAGGACGGATAACAACCAGTTGGGTTTTGTTTTCATGGTTTTCTGAGGAAATCTGGCAAAGGGGGCTTGGCGGATAGTCCATCCGCTGCGCCGCCGGGCTGGCTGGAATCGTCGGATGATACCGCAGCCTGCTTCGCGGCTACCGTAACCCGCCGGCTTTTGAAAACATTGCGCACTAATTTCCCGCGAAGCCATTTCTATCCAGTCGGGTAGGACGCCCGGAATGCGGAGGCCGCTTGTGGCGGCACAAAGTCATCCGCGAAGCGCAGGCTGCATGGCCGAAGGCAATTCGATCCTCGCCGATGCGTATTTTCAGACACGCTGTAAAGGCCTGCCCGCTGTCATCAAAAATAAAAAAGGAGAACCATGGGGTTCTCCTTTTCATGGTTCACAGGCATCGCCCGGCGCTGGCTCTATTTGGGGACCAGCGTATAACTGATCTGGGCCGGCGCGGTGGTGGTGCCGAATATCACGACAGGACCGACGAAGGTGAGGTCCACCGAGGTGACCTTCTTTGTCTTGGGCGACTTGTGAACCGTGGCGGTGGCGGTTGACAGCACGCCGGTCGATTCAAAATACCCGTCGCTCGTCGCGGATTTTGAAAAGGCCGGTATCGAAATACCCTTTGGGGCCTTGAACTGCTTGGAGGTGATGGTGAGGTCGATGAAGGACGCTTTTTTGTATTGAGGATCGTTGGCGGGACGTTTCCCGTTCACGGAGACAACCGTGACGGCTTTCACTTTGAAGGCTACTGCCTCAGCTTTAACTTGGGGGGCGGCGGCCATCGAGATGGCTCCGATCAGTGCGAGTGCGATGGTTTTCATAGGTTGGGGAAGAATCTTGTCATCTCGAGGACAAACAACGAAAGGCACTGAAAATGTTTGAAGTCCGGCGGTTGTCCAGAAATTTTTCCCTCCGGAGCCCGGCTGTCAACCGGCAGCGGGACATGCGGTCCTTGGATTAAAAGCCTGTCCCTCTGTCCTGAGAAGTTTCTGACGAAAGGCCTTTCCCTCTGTGAGACTGCTGCCATCTCCGCGTCGAAATGATTTTCAATACCCGGTACGACCATGGAGCTCAGCATCCCGGAGAGCCCCCTCACGGCTGCCATAGAGCGGCGACCTGAATCCGTCCGCAGCGACGAAATGCCAGCGCCCCTTGTTTGGCCCGCTTGAAATTTGGAGGACGGTGCGCTCTACCGCAGAAGGTGTCTTCTGCTTTGGCTTACTGACGGAGGAGGACGTTTTGCGGCTGGCTACTTCACCGCTCAAACGCCGCACCTCAGCTTCAACCTTGGCCATGTCCTTCGCGAGTTCGCGATAGGTGCTTTTCAGAGAATCCAGTTCGCCACCAGGGCCCACCTTCGCCTGAACCGCAGCGGCAGCCTTGTCGGCATGAGCCTGTAGGATCCTGTTCTTTTCCTGTTCCTTCGCCAGGTTTTCGGCCAATCGCTGGGAATCGGCGCGCGCCTCCTCAATTTCCAGGTCCTTTTTCGATAGGGCCTCTCTCAAATCAGACTCCAGATTCTTTCTGCTGATCTCCACCGTTGCAGCCTTGCCGTAGGCTTCATCGAGCAGTCGATCACTTTCCTTTGCTTGAAGCAGCTCGTAACCCGAGAACGCAGCCAGTACTGCCGCGGCTACGCCCAGGCCCACGATCATGGCCTTGGGAGAGCGGGTTGCAACTTCAGTGGCAGGCGGGAGTTGGCTGGTATCCCCGTCCGGCCCGGAGAGGGGCTGATCAGGGTGAGCTTCTCCACCGATGAGCTCTGCTTCCGCTGAAAGAACCGGTTGGGGCTCCATCGGAACAGATTCCAGACCGCGGGACTCTTCATAGCTATAGCGAGGGATTTCGTCAGACATGGCGTATTAGAGGATTGAGGTTTTGACTGCCCGCCAACCTTACGGGTTTTGGCAGTCACATTCATTGTTCGTAATAATAGGTGTGCTGGCCGCCCTGCCAAGATTTCTTTCGGTAGCGGTTGTTTTAAGGCGCGTCCGGGTGGCGTCAGGAGTCTTCGAGAACCAAGGTGCGGTCATCATCGAGGGAAATTTCCTCGGGACTCCAGGTCGGTCTTTGATCGATGCCGTCCGGGTCGGGATTGTATAACCAAAGACCACCAAAAGGGTACCAGTCCCGACTAACAAGCATTGCTTCCAATCTTAACAAATTCGTCTGGCGCACCGGGTTTTCGTTGAATCGGCGCAGGGCTCTCGTCACGTTGCCTTCGTGGCCCATCCCGAGGCGCTCGGCGATCCAGCGATTCTTCACCCCGGTTCGCTTGCGGATCAGGGTCGCGACCAACGTCGTTTCTTCGATCCATTTCCCTTTGCCCTGCAATTGTTCTGCCTCGGTGGGGACGTCCAGCGCCCGCAAAGCGGCCATCGCGATCCGCTCAGCCTCCGCCTCATCGTGAGCGCTCGCCGCTTCTCCCGACACGCTGCCTTTCTTCCGCTTGGGTCCGGCATCATGCGCAAGCGCCTCCAGCAACCGATCTCCAAAACTTTTCTCGCCCAAATACCAACCGCGCCTCAATTCCTTGAGCGCCGCGTCCGTGACGGCTCCGTTGGCATCCTTCGCTCGCGCCTCAAGGTAGCCCGCGTAGGCCCTTGCCACCCCGGTTGTCTTCGGAAAGCTGGAACGCCCTCCCGCCGCCTCGTATCGCAAGGGTCTTGCCATGGGTTCCTCTTAAAACATCCGGGGTAAAAGCTGCAATGCTTGTTAGTCGGGACTGACCCCATCGATGGGTCGTGCCATGACAGTAGAGAAACCTCAGCCGTCCGGGCAGGTAATGCTTGGAAGTCGGAACTGGCCCCTGACCCTTTGATTGGCTGCAAAACCTTAGGATTCCCAGCGCCTTTCAGCGGAATCACATTTCAGCGAATCGTCGCGTGCAGGTGGATGGTGCCAGGATCGGTGACGGGGAGAATGACGTGGGCGTAGCCGTCGGACCCGGTGGTGGGATCGGGTGTGATCGGGGTGGACTGGGAGCCCGGGCCGGAAGAATAGATGGCGCGGAGCGTGAAGTGTTTGCTGTCCGGCAGCCGGATCGGATAGGAGAAATCGCGGTTGTTTCCCCGGATGATGGTGAATATCTGATCGGAATCCTGAAGTTTGGGATTCAGGCCGGTGGCGAATTCGACGGAGGCGGGAATGCCGTCACCATCCGAATCATCGTTTGCAGGCAGACCCTCTTTGCCGTAGGCGGACATGTATTCGGAGAAGGACATATCAATCGCGTCAGGGGTTTTTCCCAACAGGTCGACGAGAATTTCGGTGGCACTGAGCGGCGCGATACGGGTGTCGTAGCGCACGTTGAAGGCATCGATAATCTGGTTGGCGATCACCGCCTGGAGGTTGGTGTTCGGGTGGAAATTGTCACTCGAGGGACCGTTCAGCCAGACGTGATCGACTTTCCCGGTCGTGGATCCATCGTTGGCGTAAGGGATGCCTTGGATGCAGAATGTCTTGTTCCAGAGCATGGACAAGGTGGGCGAATACACATCGGCGTATCCGATGTCCCTGGACTTCGCGAGATTCTCAAGCTTGTCGTTGAGGTCGCGCAGCACGCGGCTGACGCGGGGGGTCTTGACCGGATCGGTCGGCCACTTTGACTTTACACGCGGCGTGATACCGACGTGCGGGACATTGACGAGGACAACCTGGATGTGCGGATTGAGTTCGAGCACGCGGTCCACGATGCGGGTGGCATCCAGCACGTATTGACTGACGAAATCACCGGGATTGTCGTTATTGTAGATTTCTGGATAGACACCACGGACATCATTTCCGCCGATGAAAATAACAACTCGCTCGGCAGTATTGCGGATCTGATCCTCCAGATCGCCGACGGCGAAATCGGTGGATTCGTCGAAGTCGGTGTAATCCAACAGGTCCGCAAGATCGGGATCGATCATGGAATGCATGGTGGCTTTGTGATTCATGAATTTCCAGAGCTCATGGATGCGCAGGCCGGGAACGGCCCAGTTGTTTCGATTGCGGAGGAAAAAATCGTAATCGCTGCCCCCAGGGAACTCGATGCTGAGGTATTGTCGCGGGCCAAGATGGAACGAGCTGCGCCGCTGCCCGGATTTGTTGAGGATTTCCGCCCAGTTGCGGACTCTGGAGCTGAAGCCATCCCCGTAATCCGGCCCGAAAGGATTCTCCACCTGATGGCCGAACTCGGTTTCATAGGCGAAGGTCAGCGAGTCACCCAAGGTGACCACCTGCTCGGTTGCGGACAGGGGTTGGAGCGCGAGGATGAATGGCAGTAAAAGCGTGGGTTTCATGGGATAGGTAGAGGTGTCGAATTCTTTCGGACAAGATGAACCTACCACCTGATCGGGCTACCGCCATGGGGAAATACCCTACCGAAGCGGGGAGCATCGATCGTCCGACAATGGAGTGAACAGAAGTTTCGAATCCTGTGATCAAGGGCCGCGCTTGCCCGTCATCTCATGATCCGCCAATACAATTTCCATCAGAAGCTTCTGGCGGCATGACAGAGGGACCGGCATGAATGGCACGATGGTCTCCGGATCCATGTGGTTTCGTCGGCGAAGGGTCATCTGGCACAAATCCAGTTTTGAGAGACTCGGGCGAAGATGGTCATTCGATCTCCGTCGTTCAAGCGATTCCCTTCCGAAGCTCCCGCAAGCTCCACAGTACCCCGCTCGCGGGCGCGGCGTCTCCTTTCAGCCGTCGCGCCCCTGTCTTCCGCTTCGGACCGAAACGCTCGCGGGCACTCGCAAACGCTTCGTCCACGAAATTGCGACTGCCGATCACCGCGCCGTCCGTAAAATAACGGACCCGGCAGCGCAGCAATTTGCCCAGCGGGATCACTCGATCCTTTTCGCGTTGGCGCTCCGCCTCTTCTTTCGAAATTCCCTTGCGCAAGGTCTTCGTGATGGTCTTTCCGTCCCGACCCACGCTTTCCACGGATTTTCCAACAGTTCCTGCCATCAGCTGCTTCCGGTATTCCTTTGAAACTCCGCTAGCCCATAAATTGGCATCCGCCGCGATCCCTTGATGCGCCCGAAGAGCCCTCACCAAGCCGGCCCGCGCGGTTTTTCCGTTCCCTTTCGAGCCACCACCGATCGCCTCGCCATAACTGCTCCAGCGATAGTCCGCCGGGTCTTTCACCATTCCGGCACGCACCGGATTCAGGTCGATGTAGGCTGAAATCGTCTTCGCCGCCACGCCATCCTCGACGATCACGCTCTTGAACCGATCCTCCCACAACCGCCCCGTCCTGGAATGAGCGCGGTTGAACCACTGGGTGAAACGTTGCAGCAGGCCCTTCATGAACTCACCCAGATCCTGCATCCGGTAGGTGAAACGCATGTGAATGGCTGCCAACGATTCCTCCAATCCGGATTCCTCCACGTAAACCGCTGACCTGGCATCCGCCAATTCCTTTGCCACTCCGGCGACAAACGCCTCACTGTCACTGTAAATCGCCGACAGCCGCTTCAAAAGCTCCTGATCCGACAACCCGGAATCCGCCATCGGTGGAACTTCAAGCAACAGATGGAAGTGGTTGCACATCAGGCAGTAGGAAACCACCCGGCAGCCGGTGAATTTCTCCTGCAAACGCATCAAAGCCCGGAATTTCTCTTTCTCCTCCGGCCCAAAGGCGAACCGCCGTTCCACCACGCGGCTAATGACATGGTAAAACACCGGTTTCCCGGCGGATTTCCGCCATTCAGCCAGCCATCGCGCCTTTCTCATGGGGAAGAACTACCGGGGCGGGGGAGAAATGGCAAGAAAAGACTCTGATTAAAGGCCTGTCCCTCTGTCATGTCCCTCTGTCATGTCCCTCTGTCATGCGTGTTTTTTCAGTTATCTGGGAAGATCGCGAATCTCATGCAGTGTGGCGACCAACTTCTCGTGTCCTTCCGGGCGACGCTTGATCCAATGCTTCACAAATAACGTTTGGAGATTCTGGATGTCCTTGGCTCTACTTTGATTGAAAAGACATCTTGCCAAGATAGCGAAACGCTCCTTGGGACTCGCTGCATTTAGTTCTATCATTTTCTTGCTGACATCGGCTTCTGGCAGGATGTCGTCCAATTGTTTCTTGCAAAAATCTTCATCCCAAAATTCGGCTTCAAGTTTGTCAAAAGGGAAAAACAGGACTCTTTGTCTCCAAAAGTCTAAATACTTCTCCTGTAATTCAACCAGTTGATCTACTCTTCCACCGCTCTCTCCGCCGTCTGTCGAAAATTTGATTGTTTGGCCGGCACAAATTTTGATCTTTTGATCGTAGAAAGATTCGTTCCTGTCCGCTGGGGCGACGGTTTGTGGATCTATTGCCTCGTCCCTCCTTTCGTCACCGTCGAATAAAACAATGTGTTTTTTGAAATTCTCTAGTGAATAATTCGATATATCTTCTTTCATTTTCCCAGTGCCTCCAGGATAAAATTGGATATCGACGAGGTTGGAAAACTCGGGAATTTCGGCTTCAAGCGAGAGTTCAATCGAAGCCTTTGCAAGATAATCTTCTACACGGACAATCACTTTGTCTGTAATCGTGTGGCCAATCGACACGAAGGCCTCGTCGACGTTTCTGTTTTGAAAAACTTTAAATTGACCCTGCAGGTTGTTTTCAAAGACCTTTATTGCTGATGAAGGCAAGCCCTCAATCATCGCTGGCGAATGAGTCGTAAATATGATCTGAAGCTTGTTGGTGAGGCTGCGTTTTAAGAGGAATCTTAGGAGATTCTTTTGAGCTCCCGGATGTAGCGAATATTCGGGCTCATCAAGTAAAACCAAAGAACTTGTTTTTGCCCGCATTAGTCTTTGAACCATCAAAACTACAGCTACCTCTCCACTGCCTGCATTCGCCTCGCTGTATGACAAAGAATCAGATTTGAAGAGCACGCTATTTCCCCACTCCTTATAAAATTTATGCCGAAGAACCTTTCCTTCGACATAGTTTTTTCCCAGAATTGCGCAGACCACCTCAAGCTCTTCATCACTTAAGATCTCAACTTTTTCGGCACTTTTTTCACTATAAATTTTCTCCCCAGAAAATGATCTTTTCACGAAGGCGGATCTTTCCCTGAGGATGTCTTGTTTAGACCTCCTTTTTGCCCTATGCCAAGGTTGGACTTCTTCCAGATAAAAGAACCGATCAAAGGCGCTAATCTGGAAGCGGAAATCAATCTGGTGTACCTCCATTTCAATCGCCGGGTGCCTTTGGCCTGCGAGCATAGTCATGCCATACTTTTTCAGCGGTCGACTGGGCTCCCAATAGTCAGGGTTTTTACTGTTTCCTTCTTTCTTGTTCCATTGAATCCGAGTCTTAAGAACCTCTACCGTTTCTCGCTTTTGATTCTTGTAGCCATAAATAAAGCAGTTCCGTTTACCGCTACCTTCTTCAATAGGGTCCATACTCGTAGAGAACCAAAATAATCCAGTGCTGTAACCTTGAGGGGCACCAAAAAGCGCTTGTAAAACGCTACTTTTGCCGGAGCCGTTGCTTCCGACTAAAGCCGTGATCGGGAAGTCGAAATTTATAACTGTGTTTTCCTCTAAATTCTTAAAGTAGGGGAATCTAATGTAGTCGATGAAGGTCTTGAACGAACCCCTGGCACCTGCTAGCTTCTGAACAAGAGCTTCAGTAGGTTCAATTTGCATAATTTAACGAGGGAGATTGTTGTAAATCGCAGTCAGATGCTTTCCAATAAGTAGTGAAATCCTAGGCGGTACAGCATTTCCAATTTGCTTCGCAATACCTTGCAACGGCCCAAAGAACTTGTAGGTTTTTGGGAACGTTTGCAATGTAGCTCCCTCGCGCAATGAGATAGCTCTGTCCTCCTCTGGGTGGCCAAATCTTCCATTTGAAAAGCTGTTGAAGCGAGTCGTTATTGTAGGTGCCGGTTTACTCCACGACATTCTCGCATATACGTCTGAGAAATTCTTAGGATTTAAAGTGTAGGAATCAACGTGCAGATTCTTTTCAGATGGGCAGTTTCTGCGCATGCCGCCATTTTTCGGTGTAATTTGAATTCTTCTTAAATTCCCTTCGCTAAGATTGCTAACTGTATGAAGAAAAGGAGATGTGTCGATGTGCCCTGCAATAACTGGAGGGAATCCATTCGTTGTGCCCAGGACAGCCGAAACCGATATTGGTTTGGCGTGTGTCTCATTTGGCATCTTTAAGTTTGTAGTTAAGCGGGAAGCCAGAAGAACAAAGCGATGCCTGGTTTGAGGGACGCCGTATTTGGTTAAATCAAGTACTTCTGAGGTTACTGAATACCCAAGATCTCCCAGTGCTTCAACGAAGCGAGGTAAAATGGAGCCTTTTTTGCTTACGATCCCCGGCACGTTTTCGACTACCACCCAACCGGGGCGAAGTTCCTCAATAAATCTAAGAAATTCCAATAGGAGATATGCAGAACCTTCAGATTTTTTCTTGTTTGTCTTTAACTTGCTCCAGAACTGACAAGGGCTACAGCCAATCAGTAGCAGGTTGTCTTGATTTTTGCGTATCCCTAGCGTCGATTTGAGAAAACTAGGAGTGAGATTTTCGATGGGAGTGTGGATGAATTGACTGCCTTTATTGTTTCGTAGGTAAGCATTACGACAATTTTCGTCGCTATCGATGCCCGCAATTACTTTTACTTTGGCTTTCGACATGCCATAGGTCATGCCGCCTACTCCGCAGAAAAAGTCTATCGCCACCAAGTGTTTTTCAATTGGTGAAACAAAGGGCGTTCGCCTAACGACGGGTTTTTGAGCCCTTCTCGGCGATGGGTGTGCGTTTAACACAATAAGGCTACATTTCGGTCTTCTCAGAGTATTACTGGCAAGCCTCGCAAGTTCCGCCGTTCATCATCGCTTCCAAAGAACACGCGTTCTTTTCCTCGGCGGTGAAGGTTTTGGGCTCGGTCGCCGCTCCCATGACGCCGCGGGTTTCCTTTTTGACGTCGATGGTGGATTTCTCGATGTTGGAGGCTTGGAGGGTGCGGAGGTAGTAGGTGGTTTTGAGGCCCTTGTCCCAGGCGCGGCGATACATGTGCG
>NZ_JBDSCX010000029.1:0-144937 GCF_039920825.1 Luteolibacter sp.
GCCGAACTCTCCCTGCCTGCCAACCTAGCCGCCTGTGTCCTCCACCTTCAAACCCAGATCACCCAACATGCCGAATCCAACACCGCATGAAGAAAAAACTTGAATGACTACATGCCTGTTCATCTGCGGTTAAAAAAACTCTTTCCGTATTGGCGTCCGAAGGGTTTCAGATTTTTCAGACAGCCTCTCAGGCGTTCGAAATATGGGGTGCCGATCTTTGGTCTGTATGTGTTGGAGGGCGGAGCTCTTCAATCCACCGCTTGCGGCGGAACTTTGGACTGCGGTGAGCATCACCGCTTTGAGAGAGAGCGTTGATGTTCCATTGAGGTGCGTGCCTTGGAGTGAAAGGCGTGAATGCGGCTTTTTTTCTGGCGAGAAGGGGTGGCTGGAAAGCCGGCCTGCCTCCCAAAGCGGTGATGCTCTATCGTTTTCACCGCAGTCCAAAGTTTTCGCCTGCGGCGATATGTTAGGTGAATGCTTCACGGCCCGGCTGCCGTCTCCATCCCGCGGTAGCGCCACGGGGCGTAGCCGTGTTGGATGAGTTTCCCCACGCGCAGGCCGCAGGCGCTGACGCGCCAGACGGGCAGGGGACCGGCTTCGTAGGCGTCGAATTCCTCGCCGGAGATTTTCCATTTCACGAAGAGAACGACGTGTTTGTCATTGAGAACGATATCGCCGGGGCGCAGACGGCCCCAGGATTCCAGAGGAGTGCAGATCTGCGGGAGTTCCGCCGTGGAGTAGGGGCGGGGAAGGTTCCAACAGCGCGAGACAAAGCCGGAGCAGTCGATGCCGCAGGATTCCCGGCTGGTCCCGGCGTCGCCGAGTTTGCGCTTGGCTGCGTCGGCGATGTCGCCCGCTTTTTTTCCGGCGGCGATTTTCTCAAGGAACATTTCCGGCGTATCGAAACCGCCCCACTGATAGGGCATGCTTTTGGCGGCAACGCCAGGCTTCCACCAGCCACCGGGCGACTTGAGGCTCTGGTCCGGGGTTTGGACAAGGATGCCTTGCGAATCGACCCCATGTCTGACATTCCGCACGTCCGGCGTCCATTCGACCTGAGTGTAGCGGTAGGCGGTGGCGATGGCTTGATCCGGTGTGACCTTGGGGGCACAGGAGGGAATCAGGCAGCAGACGAGAAGCGGATAGAGAAATCTCATAACGGCGATATGATGGAAAGGGGAGAGCTAGATTTCCAGTGCCTGCGCATCGGGGTTGGAGAAATCCCTGCGGAAACGGTCGCGTTCGCGGTCGATCTGTTCGCGGTTGGCACCGAAAGCTTCGAGGATTTTTTCGGTAATGGAGAGCGCGACCTCGCCTTCGCCGGAGAAGACCGCGGTGGCACCGGCTTCCATCAGTTCCTCCGCCTCGCGCAGATAGGCGGTGCGGGCGATGACGCGGATGCCGGGATTGATGCGGCGGTTTTCCTGGATGATTTCCTTCCCTAACGGGATACTGGAAGAGCTGAGAATGAGGTTGTCAGCCTTTTTGATCCCGGCGGCTTTGAGGGTGTCCGGATGGCTGGCGTCGCCGAAAAACGCACTGATATTTTTCGCCCGCAACGCTTGAACGGTGTCGAGATTCATTTCGACGACCGATGGCGAGAAACCGTTGTCGCGCAGCAATCGGAAGACGGTTTTTCCCACGGGTCCGTAGCCGATGATGACCGCCCGCCGTCCATGGTCCGGTGGCGACTGGGATTTGTTTTCATCGGCGGTGAGCGGTTTGCGGTTGAGCAGATTCCACAGTGCGGGGCGGCGAGCGACCCAGCGCTCGATCACCGGCATCGCCCGATAGAGCAGCGGCGAAAAGGTGATGGAAACGATGGCGGTCGCGACCAGCGCATTGAACGCCTGATCAGAAATCAGCCCGTATTGGCTGCCCATGGTGCCGACGATGAATGAGAACTCGCCGATCTGAGACAGCACAGCGCCGACCGACAGCGCCGTGCCTAACGGATAGCGCAGCAGCAGCGTAATGACGACGGCGGAAAGCGGTTTCACGATCATCACGATGCCGATGGTGGCGAGGACCAGCCACGGCGTTTCCAACAGGCTGTGGAAATTGAAGAGCATGCCCACGGAAACGAAGAACAACACCGCGAAGGCGTCTTTCATCGGCAGTGCATCGGTCGCTGCGCGGGTGCTGAATTCCGATCGGCCCACCACCATTCCGGCGAGGAAAGCACCGAGTTCCATCGAGACGCCGAACAATTTCGCCGCGCCGATCGCGATGCCAAGAGCCACCACCAGCACGCTCAGAGTGAACAATTCCCGCGAGTGAGTGCGGGCGACCAGTGTGAGAATCCACGGGATCACCCGGCCGCCGACGAGAAAGGTGAACGCCACCAGCGCACCGATTTTCACCGTCGTCCACAGCAGCGCCAAGGCGATCGCCGCTCCGCCGACCGACTCACCGCCGCCGCTGAAAATCGCCGGAATGAGCACTAGCACGAAGACAGTTAGAATGTCCTCCACCACCAGCCAGCCGATGGCGATGTGTCCCGTAGGCGTGTGCAGGTGGTGGTTGTCAGCGAGGATTCGCGTCAGGACCACGGTGCTCGCCACGGCGATTGCCATGCCGAAGACCGCGCCATCCGCCCAGCCCCAGCCGAAGCCGCGCAGGATCAGCATGCTGGCCACGGTGGCGATCACGCTCTGGCCGAGCGCACCGGGGATGGCGATCCGTTTCACCGCCAGCAGTTCCTTGAAATGAAAGTGCAGACCGACGCCGAACATCAGCAGGATCACCCCGATCTCCGCCATCTGCTTGGCGAGTCCCTCGTCCGCCACGAAGCCCGGCGTGTTCGCGCTGACCACGATCCCGGCGAACAAATACCCCACGATCGGCGAGAGTCCGATCCGCAGCGTGAGGTAACCGAAAACGAGCGCCGCCGTGAGGCCGCCAGTGAGGGTGAGGATGAGATCGAGATGATGCATGCCGGAAAATGAAAACGCCGCCACAGGCTAGCGGGATTGCGGAGCTTGTCGTTCTTTTTTCCCGACATCGGGGTTTTTCAAAGCCCATTCATTCCGGACACCGCGGCTGGAGTGTGCATGTCACGCCGATGCACAGGAAGCAGATGGGATTATTGAGCCAAGATGGCGAAATAACCGATTGTTTTTCAATGTGCTGTGAACTTTTTCAAGTTTTCGGAAGAATTTGCCCGTCGGTGTCGTTTCACTGATGATAAACAAGGGTTGAGTTCGGAGTGAAAGCCGCTCAAACCTGCGCGCGGTCCTCCGCATTGGCATGGATCTTCCGATCAAATTTGAGAGAGTCAAAGGGCTGTTGGCCGCTGTCGCCCCATTCGCATGGTTGGCGCTGTTGGCGTTTGCGGTGTGGTCGTTAGGCAAGGAATGGGGCGGTTTCCACTTGGACGAGTTGGACGACGCCTTGCGCCGGATCGGCGTCTGGCATTTGAGCATCGCTTTGCTGCTGACAGCGGCGAGTCTGTTATGCAATGCCTCGCTGGATCTGGTGGCTTTGCGGTGGTTAGGGAAATCCCTGCCTACCGGTGGGGTGCTTGGGACGGCGCTGATCGCCGGTTCGTTCAGCATGAACGGTGGCGGCACCATCCTCGGTGGCGGCGCGATCCGACTGCGGTTTTACGGTCAGTATGGCCTCGGCGGTTCGGAAATCGCGAGGATCACCGGATTTCTAATGGTCGCCGGTTGGCTGGGCCATGCTTTTCTGGCGGGGATCATGATGTGCTGGTCGCCGCCGGTGCTCGATTGGCTGCCGGCGACGATGGGGCGAGGGATCGGTGTTGCGTTGTTAATGACCTGCCTCGCGATTTGCGTGCTTTCGGCCGTCGGCTTCCGCGGCAGGCCGGTGCGGTTCCTGCCGCCGTGGAAGGTGATGCTGGCGGCGATGATCGTCTCGGGTTTCGATTGGTTGTTCGCCGGGCTGGCGCTGCGGGTTTTCCTACCGGCTGAAATTCCGACGCCTGCCTTCCTTGCCGCCACCGCCGTAGGGCAGGCGATCGGAGCTGCCAGCCATGTTCCCGGCGGCATCGGCGTGATGGAGCTTTTCATCACGAAATTCACCAACGGCATGGTGGCCTCGCCGGTCATCGTCGGCGCGCTGCTGACGTATCGGCTCACCTATTATCTCATCCCATTCGTCATCGCCGTTGCGGCTGTTAGCTTCCGGGAAATCTGGAGCAGGCGGCATTGGGCGAAGAAAACGATGGATGGCACGGGCAAGGCTTGGTCCGCCATCGCTCCGCGGCTCGCCGGGATGAGCGCGCTGGCCGGTGGTTTCGTCCTGATGCTGTCCGCCAACACGCCGATGGATGCGAGCCGCAAGCTGGTGTTGGAGAAATTCATTCCGCTGCCCTTTGTCGAGGCGTCGCATTTTCTATCAAGCATTGCGGGGACGGTAATGATCATCGTCGCCAGCGGCCTGTTGCGGCGGGTGCAGGCGGCATGGTGGATCGCCGTGGCGATGGCCAGCGGCGGCATTCTTTTCTCGTTGCTCAAGGGCTTCGATTGGGAGGAGTCGATCGTTCTGTTTGTTTTCCTTGGAGCGTTGCTGCCGTTTCGCTCGAAGTTTCATCGCCACGCCGGGATCTGGACGCGTCGTTTTTCGCTGCAATGGTGGGGACTCATTCTATCAATCGTCGGCCTTGCGATCTGGTTCGGGTTTTATACGAGCCGCCACATCGGATATGAGAACGAGCTTTGGTGGCAGTATTCCTTCGATAACGACGCCGCCCGTTTGCTGCGCGGGATGGCGGGCAGCGCGATGATCCTCATCACCGTGGCGCTGATCCAGTGGTTCCGGCCCGCGCCGCCACGAGCACGCGGACCGCAGCCTCCGATGGAAATGATCTCGGAAATGGTTTCGCGGACGGCCCGGTGCAGCAGCGCGCTCGCCCTGGTGGGCGACAAGGAATTTCTTCTCAACTACGAGCAAAGCGCATTCCTGATGTATGGAGACCAGGGCCGCACCCGCGTCGCCATGGCGGATCCCGTCGGCGACGAGGAAAAATTCGAGGGACTTTACTGGCGTTTCATGGAGCAGGCGCACGACGACGGCATGCGGGTCGCGTTCTATCAGGTGGGAGCCTCGATGATGCCGGTCTGCGTGGAAATGGGCCTACGGATTTACAAGCTGGGGGAGGAGGCGATGATCCCGTTGGACACGTTCGATCTCGCGTCGTCCGAGTTGAAGAAATTCCGCAAGGTCATGAACCGCATGGAGCGCGAAGGCTGGATTTTCGAAATCTGGCAGCCGGACGTCGTCGCCGCGCGCCTTGATGAACTTCGCTCCGTTTCGGATGCATGGCTCGCCCATCACCAAGCCAAGGAAAAGGGCTTCTCACTCGGCCGCTTCACCGACGACTACGTCCGTCAGCTTCCCGTCGCGGTGATTCTGGTGCAGGGAAAGGTCATCGCCTTCGGCAATATCTGGCCCGGCAATGGCAAGGACGAGCTCTCCACCGATCTGATGCGCCACGTTCCCGACGCGCCTAACGGAGTGATGGATTGTCTTTTCGTGAGCATGATGCTGTGGGGGAAAGAGCAGGGCTACCGCTGGTTCGACCTCGGCATGGCCCCGCTCTCCGGACTCGCGGGCAACCAGTTCGCCCCGTTGTGGAGCCGCATCGGTGGATTGATCTACGACAAGGGCGAGGCGTTCTACAATTTCAACGGCCTCCGCGCCTGGAAGAGCAAATTCCAACCCGTCTGGCATCCCCGCTACCTGGCGATTTCCAAGGCATGGGACCTGCCCGCGGCGATTCTCGACATTACCACGCTGATCGGCAAACCTTCGATCCGGAAACGAAAGGACGGTTCGTCGCCGACCAAGGAAACGTTGCCCGATGACCGACTGATCACTCCCGATCCATCATGATACCGAAGTCCGGAACCCTCCTTCGCCGCGTTCTAACGGTGATCCAGATCCTCCTGTTGATTCCCATCGCCTGGTTTCTCTATCACCTCTTCCTGCCGCGTCTCTACACCAGCAAGAAGGCGGAGGTCATTCCGGTAACGCTTTCCAGCGGGAAATTCGAGACACTCTATTACGCCGCGGAGCATCCGAAGGGCATACTCATCGTCGCCACCGGCGATGGCGGATGGTCGGGACAGTGGGAGGAACCCGTCGCTCTCCACGCCGTCGCCGCCGGTTACGCGGTCGGTGGTTGGGATTGCCGGAGATTCGCCAATTCCCGCACGTTCGATCACGCGAAACTGGTGGAAGCCTTCAATGCCGCCGTTGCCTCCGTTAGGAAACGCGCCAAGCTTGCCGACGAGATTCCCGTCTGGTTCACCGGCTGGTCCACCGGGGCCGAATGGGCGATCAACGCGGCCGCCAGTCCGGACCGCGAGAAGCACCTCGTCGGCATCCTCGCCGTTTCTCCCGGCGACCGCAGCCGCTATGGGATCAGCCAGAGTGATCTGTTGGGCCTCGATCCCAAAGGCCCCGACACCTACGCTCTCGCCGATCTGGCACCCGCACTCCACGGCGTCCGCATCGTCCAGTTCGCCGGGCAGCTCGACATGCTCGATGATACCGATTGGCTCAAATCCCTGCATGCCGCCACTCCCAACAAACTCGTCGTCATCCCGGATGCCACCCACGACATGAACGGGGCCGGGGATCGCTTTCTCAGCGAGTTCGACATGGCCGTCCAGTGGATGATCGACGCGCCGATTCCCGCCGGAAATTAGGGCGAGGGATCGTTTTCGAGAGTGCGTGTCCGGAGAATTTGTTGTAAACCGGGGATTCCGGGGCAACATGTGAAGAGGTAACCCATCCGCCTGTTCCGCTATCGGACCGTCCGCGGCCTCTCCGACTCATGAAATCCATTTCGCGACGTATACTTGCAGCTTTCCTTCTTCTCGCCGGTCTGGCTCGCGGGGAAACGGTGCTGCAGTATTTCAATACCAGTTGGGCGGAAATTTCCCGCAGGATACCGGAAGTCGCGGAGGCGGGCTATGATTCGTTGTGGCTGCCAAATCCCTGCAAAGGCGCGTCCGGTGCCTATTCCGTGGGCTACGATCCGGTGGACCGTTTCGACCTCGGCGACAAAGACCAGTCCGGCTCAGTCGCCACCCGCTACGGGACCAAGGCGGAACTGCTGCGTCTTGTGGAAATGGCGCACCGTTTCGGCATTCGTGTTTATTTCGACAACGTCATGGCCCACAGCGCGGGGCCGTTGGATCCGGTGCCGGCAGGCACGCTGCTTCCCGGTATCCCCGGATTCGTCCCGGAGGATTTTCATCTGGTCAGCAAGACCGGCGGCGGTTGGAGGAAACCGAGCGACAGCGTGGACTACAACGACGAGTGGCAGGTGCTGAACCGGAATCCGTTCGCATGGGACATCGCGCAGGAATCTCCTAACACCAGCTTCGATCCGATCGGACAAACCGAGAACGCCGACTATCCGAAATGGGTCGGAATCCGGCATCCGGGAAAAACGTCGCTCTATCCGGACAACGATCTCGCCGGAGTGACGGATGCCAATGGCGAGATCATCCATCCTTTCGCCGACAAGGAACCCTATCAGGACACCGGCACCGTCGCGCATCCCGAGTGGGCGGGAAACGGGAAATTCGATTTCACGGACACCAACAGCAATGGTCAACATGACACGGGCGAGCCCTCGGAACCTTTCACCGACACCGGAGTGGATGCGTCTAATCCCGCCCGGCAGACGGCGGCCTGGGGTTTCGGCGACGGGATCCGCAACATGGGTGATCCGGTCGAGGAAGATGTCAACGCGATGCTGATCCGCTCAATGCGTTGGACGATCGATCAGACGCACTGCGATGGTTTCCGGCTGGATGCGGTGAAGCATGTTCCCAGTTATTTTTTCGGCCAGCAGAGCGGCACGAAGGATCCATCCAGCGCCGGCTATCTCGGCCGCGCCCAGGCCCAGTTCAACCTCACTCATGGTTACTCGGATTGGTCGAACCACCGTGACTCGAATTTCTCGACCAACGCCGTGCGCAACGACCTCGTTTTTTTCGGCGAGCATCTCGGCGCGCCGCCGAATCCCAACGATTATCTCGCCGCGGGGATGCGCATCGCCAATGATGATTTCGTGAACAACGTCGGTGGCTTCGCCGGCATCGGTTCCAGCATGGCCGGTCTGGACAACCCCGGGCAGTTCACCTTCGGCGTCGATGGCGGCATGATGTATTGCCTCAGCCACGATAACAACTACATGGCCGGGAGCGAGCGCGCGGCCGCCCATCAATACATGCTCACCCGCGCGGGCATGCCGATTGTTTACACCGACGGCTATAACATCTCCGGCGGTCCCGACTATTTCCCCAAGCCGGCCTACATTCCATTCCTAGGACAGTTCGGACAGAACTACATCACCGGCACGCTTCCCGTGCGGCGGGATTTCATTCGCGGCGATCAGGTGGCTCGTTGGTCCACCCAGAATTTCTGCGCTTGGGAAATGCGTGACTTCAGCGAGAACGCCGGCATGAGCGTGGGAGATGCGACTACGCTGCTGGTGATGCACGCCCGGAACTACACGTCCGGCCAGCAGATGCCATTCGGCACGGTGTTCGGTGCGGGCTCCCGTTTGAAAAATTATTCGCCATATAACGGATCGTTCTACGCGACGGTCGGCAATGACGGCCTGCTGCGCGGTGACGACAACTCCGTCGTCATTGTTCCAAGCGGTGGTTATTTCGCTTTCTCCTACGACACGCCGGGGCTTCCTAACATTTGGCAGGGCTCTCCGTCGGTCCGCGCCATTGACATTGCCGAGAACGGCGCGCCAGTTCCGACCATAGGCGTGCTCCGCAAGGACGGAGCGAACGGCGACCCCGGCTATGCCTACACCGCGCAGGTTCCTCTCGTTAGAAATCCCGCGAATCTCACCTTCACCGCCCGTGCGGACGGCTCCGCGGAAAACATCCTGATGGCGCTGGATGGGGGCATGGATCTCAACTCCCAGCTCGGCGCGGGATTCGCCGCGGGACGTGACAACCCACCGGGCACGGCCAGGGACACCTACCTCGGTTTCGAGCAAATGGAGTTCTCCCGCCGCGTGGCCGAGAAATTCGCCGCGCAGGATGTCGGCCGAAATGTCATCGGCTCACAGGGCTCCGAGACATGGAAGGCGACGATCGGCACCGGCTTCGACGTGGCGTCACCGGCGCTTGGTGCGGGCGTCAACACGAACACCTCCACCGCTGCCTACGTCTATCACAATCCCGCGTCCAACCGCGATGGGGCGACGACCACCGCGCAGTTCACCCCGCAACCCGCCGCCGCGGCAGGGCAGGCGATCACCGTGCGGGTGAAGACTGCCTATCAGTTTCAAGTAAACCAGACTTGGCTCTATTACACCACCGACGGCTCCGCTCCTGAAGGCTCCGCCGGAGTTCCTGCCGGAACAACGCAGGCAGTTTCAATGGCTTTCGAAAGCGCCGGTGCCGACGATTCGCCAACCCTGCATACGGATTGGTGGAAGGGCACTATTCCGCCGCTCGCTTCGGGCACCGTGCTGCGCTACAAGATCGGCTCGCTACACACGGTTTCCGCCAGCCGCTTCCCGTTTTCCGTAGCGGACGTGGAAGTGAAAAAGCGCATGGAGACGGTTTTTCAAATCACCAACTTCAATGCCGCCACCGCCACGGTGTTTCCTCACGACGATCTCGGTGAGCGTCGCACCGGACTGAGCGAGGGATTTCACGTTCTCCGCACACGCGCCTTCCTCAGCCGTGGTGGCAAGGCCGCGCTCTACAAGACGAACACGCAGACGTTCTATTACGATACCGTGGCTCCCACCGGGCAAATCGCTTTCCCGGCTGAGAACTCCACGCTCGGCGGCACCACCTACGGGTTTGTTGTTCTAACCGATGCAAGCGTCACGGATGTCCGTTTCAATATCCTCGATTCGAATTCCGGCAATGATTCTCCGGCCAATGGAAATGGCTCGGGAAATTGGGCGGTCGCTACTGAGGTCACGCCCGGCCAGCTTGGCAACAGCAGCTATCAGCGCGAGTGGCGTTTCGACTACAAGAACATCCCGACCACCGCTCCGCCCGCTACAGTTAGCGTCCGCCTGCGCGAGGCGTCGTCCTCGACCAATGACGCGCTGAGTGATGGCGCGGGCTGGTTCTCCACTCTGACCCGCCACGTCAACACGGGCTCGCCTTATCCGGTCAATTTCCGCATCCAGTTCCCGACGGCGGACGGCACGGTGGTCGGCACCAACTACACGGAAAAGGTCTATTTCGACAAGAGCCTCGGCTATAATACCAACACGCCTATCGATCCCGCGCAGATCATCGGCGAGTTCGGCATCACTCTGGACGGCATGTTGCTGCCACGTTCCGGCTACACCTTCATCCGGGATGAAACCGGCGGTGAGAGCGCCATCGCCTTCCACCTGCCGCCGTTCTACACGGGAAATCCCGACGACCTCCACGAGATCCGCGCCACCCACCAGCGCGGCGATGTCTCTCTAACCGACACCCGGCTGGTGAAGGCGTCTCCGGGAGCCATCCCTGACAGCGATGGCGACGGACTGCCAGACTACTGGGAAATCCGCAACCGGCTCGATCCTAACAATCCCGACGGCGAGGAAGGCGGTTCCGGCGACAAGGACGGCGACGGGGTTTCCAACCTTCTCGAATTCCTCGGTGACTACAATCCGGCCGATTCCAGCGACGGCACCCTGCTCCAGCCCATCATCTCACCCATCGGCGGAAGCTGGCGCCTCCAGTTCCCCGTTATTCCAAACCGTGTCTATCAAATTGAGACCAGCTCCAACCTCACCACCTGGAGCAACACCGGTTCCAATTTCAGTGTCGCCAGCGAAAATCCAACCTACCTATGGCTCGATCCCACACCTACCGTCGCCCCGCGTTTCTATCGGGTGAAACTCAGCTTGCCGTAGCTGCCCGGGCGCTGATGGTGATGCTCGCCCTCAGCGTTTCCGCTGCGGCTGCGAATCTCAAGATCAGCGCGAATTCCGCTACCCGGCAGGTTGCGACGGAGGTGGATGGGAATTACTCGACAACGCATTTGTACGTCAACGAGGTGGCGGGTGATTCCATCCCCATCACGGTTTTTTTTGATCCGCAGATGCTGGGAGTCGAAAGCGCCGAGGTTTTCACCAACCTCAATCGGCGTGATCGCGCGCAGTTGGACGCGAACGGAGATGGTGTTGAGGACGGTATCAAAACTCCACCCGGCAACGCCATTCCGGCCGGCAACGATGCGAACTATTACAAGGCCTACACGATGAGTCTGGTTTCAGGCGGCTATCAGCTCACGCTGCCCGCGATGAAAACCGGTGCCTATCGACTCACCGCACGCTGGCGATTGACTACTGACGCACCTGGAACCTACCGCTATTATACCGATCCCTTCGGCGATTTGTGTTTCCGGGCGCACGCTCTCGTTGTCTCGCCGAAGCCGGCTCGGGATATCCAGCTTTATGAGGTCAACCCGCTCACGATTACGGCGACGGGAACACTCCCATCGCAGCGCGGCACTTTTGCCGATCTTGCAAACGGCGTGGGCGGCGGGCCACGTTTCAATCTACAATACGTCAAGGATCTCGGTGCCAACATGCTGTGGTTCCAGCCGATCCATCCCAACGGCATCGACGGCCGCCAGATTGATCCGGCCACCTCACAGCCGTTCGAAGTCGGCAGCCCGTATGCGGTGAAGAACTTTTTCGAAGTCATGCCGCTGATGGCGAAGTCGTTCAATCCCGGCGGCACCCCGTCCTCTAACGATACTCTGGCTGGACGCACGCAGGCGATGACCGAGTTTCAGGGATTCGCCACCGCTGCCGATTCCGCGAATGTGGGAATCATGCTCGACGCGCCGTTCAACCACACCAGTTATGACTCGGAACTCGCCGCCATCGGGCAGACCTTCTTCGGCAACGGGGGGACGAATGCGAATACCGAAATCCGCAATGCGGAGGCGCGTTTCTTCGCAAGGACGGATGCCTACGACATGCGGGCATCGGGCGCGGGAAATATCGCATTGGCGCCGGACCGGACGGACTTCGGAAAATTCGCGGATACTTTCGAGGTCTACTATGGCCGCTATGCCGCGCTGGTTTCCGGTTCGACGGGTGGTTTTCAGAACGAGGGGGATTGGTTTGATTATTCGATCGGCAGCGAAGGTTCGGCGGGCGATGCCAACGGCCACTTCGACGCGATCACCCAGAATGCCTGGCGTTACTTTGCTGAATACACGCTCTTCTGGCTGACCCAGACTGGCTACCCGGCGAATGTAAGCGGCGCGTCCCTGAACTCTAACGTCGGGATCGATTCGCTCCGCGCGGACTTCGGCCAAGGGCTGCCGCCGCAGTGCTGGGAATACATCATCAACAAGACCCGCACGCGGAAATGGAATTTCATCTTCATGGCGGAAAGCCTCGATGGCGGTGCCGTGACTTTTCGCTCCGCGCGGCATTTCGATATTCTGAATGAGAACATCGTCTTCCCGCTGCATGCCGCGCAGAACACGACCGACTTCCGGAACATCTATGAAAGCCGCCGGAGTTCCTACGGGCAGGCGCTGGTCCTGCTGAACACGAGCTCGCACGATGAGGATCACTATCAGGATCCTTGGCACGCTTTGATCCGCTATGCTGCTAACAGCAGTGTGGACGGCGTGCCGCTGGTTTTCCCCGGGCAGGAACTCGGCCTCAGTGGCGCGGTGGTTCCGCCGGGTGACACGCAGTCCGGAATCACGCCGTTCGGCTATGACCGTTATGAAACGAACTTCGGGAAGCCGATTCCGCATTTCAAAAAGTTCAACTCGCTGATGCCGCTTTGGCTGAAGACACAGGTCGGCGACCCGACATTCAACTATGGTGTTGCGCAGCTCGCGAAGGTCTATCAGGGAATCGGGCAGGCCCGGAAATTCTCCCCGGCGCTGCGGAGTTCCAACCGTTATTTCCTGAATTTGAACGACAACTCGCCGCACGGTCAGATTTTATCGGTCGCCAAATTCGAGAATCGCAACTCCGCTCCCAACTTGTCCGACGTGGTGCTCGCGTTCGTGAACTTGGACCGCAACGCCACTCCGGCCACCATGGGAACCAATAAGTTCAATGTGAATATCGACACGGATGCGAATGGCGTGAATGACTTCGGCATCAAGCCGGCCCGCCAGTATAATGTGAAAAACATCGCTGCCTATCTCGGCACCGATCCTAACCGGCGGAACACCTTCCTCATTCCCGGCGGCATCTCCGGCAGCGATCTGATTTCGCAAGGACTTTACGTCGCGATGAACAAAGTGCCGGTAACCGATGGCGATTGGTCCACCGCACCCTACGAAGCCCAATATCTGAAACTCTACGACGTCACGCCACCGCCCGCGGCTAACACACCGGCAGCGGATCTCGCCTTGTTCGGGACCGTCATCGGAAATCAAGTCACCTTTACGTGGACGGCCGCGAATGATCCCGAAGGCGGGATTTCCGGCTATCACGTACAAATCGGGACCACTCCCGGAGGATCGGATCTGCTCGACGCATCGCCTACGTCCACCAGCCAATCCGTCACCGTGTCTTACGGCACCACGCTCTACGCCCGCGTCCAACAGATCAATAACGCCGGTATCTCCGGGCCTTACAGCAGTGCCTCGGCTGCTGTTCTCGTCCTCGATCCCGTCGCAGACACCGACGGCGACGGCCAGTTAAACGCCTCCGAACAAACCGCCGGCACGAACCCTCTTTCCGCGGCTTCGGTTCTGAAAGCCACCGCCGTCGGGAGATCCGGAAACGACGTGACCGTTACGGTCGCCACGGTCTCCGGCAAAAACTATCAGCTCGAAACCAGCACGACGCTTGCCCCGCTTTCCTGGAGCAACGTCGGAATCCCCGTCAACGCCACGGGGCCATCCACCCTTTTCACCCACACCAACGGGGCGGGGGATGGCAGGCGGTTCTATCGGGCAAGGGTGGTGCCATAAGGGGCGGCCTTCAGGAATTCCGCCGCTTTTTCTGCAAGCGCTCGCTGAGCCAGAGGACGATGAAGGCGATGGAGACGGAGACGGCGGCGAGTTTCCAGACGGTTTCGTCCTGGCCGAGCTGGACGTGCTGATAGATGGCGACCGAGAGGGTGGTGGTTTTACCTGGGATGTTTCCGGCGACCATGATGGTGGCGCCGAACTCGCCGAGGGCGCGGGCGAAGGCGAGCAGCAGTCCGGCGATGATGCCGCGGCGGGCGAGGGGCAGGGTGATGAAGAAGAACACGCGCCACTCGGGCGCGCCGAGCGTGCGGGCCATTTGTTCGAGCTCCGGGCTGACCTCCTCGATGGCGGCACGGGCATTTCTAACGAGCAATGGCAGTGACATGACCGCCAGCGCGAGGACAACGGCTTTCCACGTGAAAACGACATCGGTTTGGAATGTTTGGTCGAGCCACGAGCCGAGCGGCCCACGCCGGCCGAAGATGCGGAGCAGGACGAGCCCGGTGACGACCGGCGGCACGACCAGCGGCATGGCGACGAGCGTCTCCACGAAGGATTTCCCCCACCAGTCCTTGCGGGCGAGCAACCAGCCGAGCGCGAGGCCGGGCGGCAGGATGAGCAGCGTGCCGAGGACAGCCATCGCCACTGAGAAGGCGATGATCTGGTATTCTTCGGCGCTCATGGTCGGCGCAACGATGGCGGCTCAGTCGATGACGGCAAAGCCGAACTTCGCGAATGTTTCATCCGCCTGCTTGTCGGCAAGATAGGCGAGGAACTTGCGCGCTGCTTCCATGTTGCGGGAGTCTTTGATGATCGCGGCCGGATAGGTGATTTTCGGACCGTCGGCAGCAGGGACTTCCAAGGCAATCCATACCTTCTTTGAAATCGCGGCGTCGGTCTTGTAAACGATACCGGCTTCCGCATTTCCGGATTCAACGACAGCCATCGCGGCGCGGACGTTTTCCGCCGGAACGACTTTCGATTCGAGCGCCGCCCAGAGTCCGGCCTTTTCCAGCCAGGCTTTCGCGTAGATTCCAGCGGGCACCGCCTTGGGATCGCCTAAGGAAAGGTGCTTGATAGCGGCGTTCTGCAGATCTGCGGGAGCGGAAACTTTAAGTCCGTTTTCCGCTGTGATGACGACGAGCGAATTCCCCAGCAGATCCTTGCGGGTGTCCTTGGCGATGAGATCGGCCTTTTCCAACGCGTCCATCTTCGCCTCGTCGGCGGAGAAGAAGATGTCGGCGGGCGCTCCGGCCTGGATCTGTTGGGCGAGGGTATTGGATGCGGCGAAATTAAAGACCACCTTGTCGCCGCCGGACTTTTCGTAAGCGGTGGCGACTTCCTTGAGCGCGTCGGTCAGGCTGGCGGCGGCGAAGACGGTGACCTCGGCGGCGATGAGTTGTCCTGCTGCAAGCAGGGAGAGGAACAGTGCGAATGATTTCATAGAACGGGGGAAGAAAAATCTATCGAGCGGAGAATCAACGAGGGGATGATTGATTAGAAAGTGAGGATGAGCTGGGTGTAAAACCAATCCGCGTCGGTCGCGGCGGAGCCGACGGATTGATCGATGTAGTCGCTGGTGAAGAAGTGGCCGTAGCCGATCTGATAGTTGGCCCACTTGTTGATGCCGTAGTTCGCGTAGAGATCGATCTCGGAGCCGACGAACGAGTTGTTTCCGGGATTGATACCGTAGCCGTTGCCGCTGCGGCCGCTGCCGGATTCCGGATAGAAAAGGTCGTTGGTGTCGTCCAGGATGAAGAAGAGGTAGTCGGCGCCGAGCGTGAGTCCTTTGACGGGCTTGATGGTGAATTCCAGTTTCGGGATGTGCATGTTCCGCGCGCCGACCAGATCCATCAGGCCGTAGGGCCGGTGCTGGGTGCCGAAGAGGTTTTCGAAGGTCTCGACCTTGCCGTCATTGGGATTGCTGTCGCCGGATCCGTGTTCGTAGCCGACGCCGAGCCGTGGCGTGCCGCAGGAACTTTTCCATGTGTAACCTGCATCGAGGAAGACGCCGTAGGATTGTTGGTCGAGGCGGTCGAGCTGGGTCTTGTTATAAACACTGCCGAACTGATAGTCGAGTTCCATGCTGTAGTCCCATCCGCCGAAGGCCTCGGGATCGGACTTCCACAGCGTGCCGAGGGTGTAGATGTCGCGCTGGGTGGATGGTGAACCGGGGACACCGGTGGAAATGGCGTTAGGTGCCTGCGGCCGGCTGTTGCGCGCGAGGAAGTAGGCCTGCGTTTCCTGCCAGGGCATCAGCTTCTTGGTAGAGGCGTAGATGCCGGAGAAATAGTCGTAGTCGTTGTCGACGTTGAAATTTCCGTCATCGACGAGGACGACCTTGCTGGTGAACGCATCGACCCAACCGAAGGAATTTTCGAGGCGGAGCTTGATCGCGTCGAACGAGCGACCGGTGTTGCTCCAGTCCCCTTTGCCGATGAGACGCTGGTCGCCGTAGGCCATTTCCTGCCGGCCGATCTGGGCGGTCAGGGGAAACTCCTTGGCGTTGCCGAAGATCATATAGGCTTGGAAGAGATCGAGGGAATCCTCGGCGCTCGGGTCGTCATTGGCCGAAGCGTCGCGACCTTCGACGAAGGCACTGACCCAAGGCGACGCCTTGTAGCCGAGGTGGATCTTTTCCCGGAGATAAGTCGCTTCCCTGCTCACGGCGGTGCCGGAAATGAAATCAGTGTTGGCCACCACGCCGGCGTCTTCCTTGTCTTCATAACGGCCGCGGATTTCCGCGCCGATGTCCCACGGCTGGCTTTCCGGGTATTTGGCGTGCAGCCATTCGTCGAGGAGCGGTGTTTCTTTTTCCGCAGCCTGGCTGAGGAATGGAGCGAGGACCATAGCGGCAACGACGTCGGTGAGGAGTGAGTGGTTGCGTGTTGTCGGAAGCGTGGACATAGCTGGTGAAGACGATCTGAATGACAAACTGCGGTGTCGGCAAGCCGATTGAACCCGGCGGAGATTCAACCGATTCATGCGCCGATGTCCGCCCGCGCATGGGTGATTTTTTTCGTAGGTGGTTCCGCTGCGATGCGCTACATCCCGGGCATGGATGAACTGACACGCGATCACGGACCGCAGCCGCTCGACGGCTTGATGGACCGCTGGAAGATTACCAATCATGAATTGGTGGAAGTTTCCGAGGAACAACTGAACCACAAGCAGGTGCAGAAGGCACGGAAAGGCCGGCAACTCACGCTGCACCTGATGCAGAAACTGATGCGGGCGCTCAATGCGACCGTTCTGGTGAAGCTGGCGAAGGAGGACGGGGAAAAATTCAGCCCCTATCTGCACAAGCATCTTCACAGCTACTTTTTACAATTCAATCTTCGTTGCTTTCGGAAGGATCGAGACGGATGGGGGACGGCGAGTTCCGTGCTCGGTGACCGCATTCGGGCCGCGAGGAAGAAGCTCGGACTTACCCAGGGCCAGTTGGCAAAGCGCGTCGGAGTCACGAAAGGCACGCTGTTCACGTGGGAGGCCAACTCCCATCAGCCTTCCGGCAGCCCGTTGCAGAAACTGGCCAATCTTTTTGGGGCAGAGTGGCTCGGGCACGATCAGCGGAGGAATGCTTGATCTCGCAGGGCCACCGAACGATAAACACCGCAACACGATGAGCGAAGAAGAACGAGAATTTGGTCCCCAGCCTCTGATAGCCATGATGGAAATGTGGGGCCTCGAAAGCCACGATTTGGTCGATGCGTCAGACGAGCAGCTCACTTACAAGCAGGTCCAGAGAGCCAAGTCAGGGCGGAAGCTCACGCTCAAGATGATGATGAAGGTTGCTCGCACGCTCAATCTAGCGATCTGGAAGAGGCTTGATGCGGCGCAACGAGAGCAATTCGTCGAATACCTCCACAAAGACGTGTTTTCCTATTCCAAGGGGTTCAATCCGGACAAAGAAGATCCCAATCATGGGCTCGTTGTAAAATAGTCCTGTGTATTCGGTCGTGGGGCGACGACTGGTCATTCAGCGGGCTGTGGAGAGTGGGATTGCAATCGATTGGAACGTTGCTAGCCTCAAGCCATGGAATCCTTAACGTTGGCTCGACGGCTGGGCACGACAGCGCACCTCTCGGCGTTGTTGATGAAGGCCCGACGTTTGGGACTGGCGAGTCCCATGGATCTCGAGCGGCTGGCGGTGTCCCGGGGACTGCGCTACTACGACAGTCACGGGGATTCATTGAAAGAGATGAGAAGAACTCCGGCTGTCTCGGATAGCGGGAGCGAGAGAGGATTGACGAACGAAGAGTTGGCGGTCGCGTTACTTTCTCCGTCGGCTCTCTATTCACAGCAGAGGCTGAGAATGGGGGCTGCGATGTTGGCTGCGGAAGGAAATCGTCCGGAATCCATCGCAAATCTGGCACTTCGGGAGCGTTGCGAGACGGTAGTGAGGCACATTGCTTTGTGCGGTCATGAGGTGGAGCCACAAAACCCATTCTGGGACAAATTGCTCGGGTTGCTTCCGGCAAGCGATTGGGTGCCGCAACCTGACGCTTTGCCTCATCCCACTCGCTTCGTGGCGATGACCGGCATCACCCGGAACGGGGTTGGGAATCTCAAACAGTGGATCAGGCCGCGTGCGCCGCTTTCTTCATGAGAGCCTCGCAGGACAATCCGACCGAGGTTCTTCTCGCTCTTGATCGCGAATTGGATCACGAGGTGAGTCTGGTTCTTTATGGGCGTGCGGCGTTGTGTTTGGGATTTGCGGATGCACCAGCAGAATTCGGCACGACCCAGGATGTGGATGGCATCATTCGTCTATCTCAACTTCCCGTACTGATGGAGGATAGTGGATTTTGGGAAGCTCAAGAGCGCGCTAACCGCATTTTGGAACCCAGGGGGCTTTATATCACTCATCTTTTTAGTGAGGATCAGGTTTTTCTTCGCCCCCAGTGGGAAGAACATCTGGTTCCCGTCCTACAGCCGGAAACCCGTTGGCTTCGTCTCTTCAGACCTCACGCGGTGGACCTGATTCTGACCAAAATGATGAGGGGCAACGATCCTCAAGACATGGAGGACGTGGCGTTTCTGGTGACAAAAAGTGGGGTGACGTTGGCAGAAATGGAAGTCGCCTTTCAAGAGGTAAGGATGCCAGACCTGCATGAACTCCGGGATGCCTTCGAAAGAGCTCTGCCTCGAGTAAGGGAAATTCTGGATCGGAACGGCTTGATAGGTTCCTAACATTCGTCGAGTGAGATGGTCACTCGAACAGGACACGTGGTGGGAATCGTTGATATAAAAGTAGCCGCATGCACATCTCTTCAATTACGCGAAGGGCCACGAAGCCGCCTGGGTGGATCCGAATGAGGAATTGATGCCGAAGTAACGGCGATGTCTGACGGAGTCAGTTGAAAGCCAGTGGTAGCTTGACGGAGAAACAGGCGCCTCCCAAGCGGCTTTTCTCGTAGAGGACGGTTCCCTGCATGGCGCTGACAAGCTCATGGACGATGTGCAATCCCAGGCCCGTCGATGCTTCGCCGGCGGTGGGGCGTGCGCTGAGTCGGGTGAATTTCTGGAAAAGCTGTCCGACTTCCTCCTCCCGGATTCCGGGACCTTGATCCTCGATCCTAAACTCTCCATTTCCACCATCGGGTTGAATTTTGATCGCCACATGTGCTCCCTTGGGAGAAAACTTGATCGCGTTGGAGATCAGGTTTTCAAAGCAGCACAGCAACGTTTTGTCCTCCCCTAGAACCATGATCGCGTCCGGTGCGTTGTGGAACTCCAAGTGGATTTGCTTGCTGCGGACGTGTTGTTCAAAACCTCTCACCGCCTTTGCGGCGTTCTCGTTCAAGCAGACAGGCTCGTTGCGGATTTTGGTTTTCAGCTCATCGAGCACAGGCGTGGCCAGCAAGTTGGACACGATCTCGAAGGCGCGGGCGGACGAGTCCATGATGCTGCCCACAAGCTGGTCCTGTTCGGGACTGTTGCCTTTCGCCCCTTCGGCAAGCATGATTGCGGCAAACTGAATGCCGTTGAGCGGGTTCTTCAGGTCGTGGGCCACGATCTCCAATAGACGGTTTTTTTCCGTGATGATCGCCGACATGAGGCGGCGACTTTTCTGGAGGTTCGAGTGGAGATCGACCCTGGTGAGCAGTTCGGCACTGTGGAAAGGCTTGGTCACGTAATCCACTCCGCCATATTGCAAAGCTTCGATGACGACGTCTTTATCGCAGGGGTCGGAAAGGAAAATGATCGGAGTATCACGGGTTTCCGGCCTCGCCTGGAGGATGCGGCAAAGCTCGAATCCGGTCATGCCGGGCATCATCACGTCCAGCAGGATCATGTCAGGCTTCGCGAACTCCAGTTTTGCCAAGGCTTCCGGTCCGCTTGAGGCAGCGAGGACTTCGTGACCGTGCTTGAGGAGCAACGAACCGACCATTTGGATGTTCTGCTGGTCGTCATCGACCACGAGGATCAGCGACGGAGCGTCGGTGTGTGGAAGTCGGTCAAGCATGGTAGGAAATGGCCATCAGTGTTTTCCCGGCACTCGCTAGGTAATCGGATTACCCTTCAAAAGTCCATCATTTCCGCGATAGCGGTCTTCGGAGGAGGGCTATCGGTGGGGTAATCAGAAACATTAAGTTGCGAAACCGGAGTGGAGCGGTTCATGTGAGGGATGCTAATGCGGTTGATTACGGAAGGTTTGGTTTGAGTGTGGGTCCTTTTCCGGAACGAATCGCATTCCTGGGCGGTTACGATCCGCGGCGTTGCGGGATAGCCACCTTCACGCACGACATTTGCGAAGCGGTGGCGAGGGCGGTTCCTGATGCCGAATGCATCGCGGGTGCGGTGAACGACCGGGTGGAAGGCTATAAGTATCCGGAACGGGTACGCTTCGAAATCTTTGAAAAGGATCTGGATTCATACCGGCGGGCGGCGGACTTTTTGAATTTCAACAATACCCAGGTCCTTTGCGTTCAACATGAATTCGGCATCTACGGCGGGCCTGCGGGAAGTCATCTGCTGGCTTTGCTGAAGGAATTGCGCATGCCGGTGGTAACGACCTTGCACACTGTTTTAAGAGAGCCGAATCCCGCGCAGCGAAAGGTGATGGATGAGCTGGTTCACCGCAGCGACCGGTTGGTGGTGATGGCCAGGAAGGGCAGGGAGATTCTGATGGAGACCTACGGAGTTTCGGAAGCGAAGATCGACGTGATTCCTCACGGCATCCCCGACGTTCCGTTTCTGGATGCGGAACCTTACAAGGCCCAGTTCGGCATGGAAGGCAGGGAAGTCCTCCTGACGTTCGGATTGTTAGGACCCGGAAAGGGGATCGAGCATGTCATCGAGGCATTGCCGGAAATCATCAAGCGCCACCCGAAAGTGCTTTATGTGATTCTCGGCGCGACGCATCCCCATTTGGTTGCCCGGGAAGGCGAAACCTATCGGCTAGGTCTGGAGCGGCTGACGGAGGAGCGGGGGGTGAAGGAGCATGTCATTTTTTACAATCAGTTCGTTTCGCCGGAGGATCTTACGGAATTCATCGGAGCCACCGACATCTATCTGACACCCTACCTGAACGAGGAACAGATCACGTCGGGAACGCTGGCTTACGTCTTCGGGGCCGGAAAAGCAGTGGTTTCCACGCCCTACTGGCATGCCAGGGAATTGCTGGTCGAAGGCAAGGGTGCTCTCGTTCCCTTTCGCGATCCGGCGTCCATCACTGCTGCGGTTTGCACTTATCTGGACGATCCCGTTTTGTTGAACAACACGCGGGCCGCGGCCTATCAGGCGGGCCGGGAAATGATCTGGCCTACGGTGGCTGGGAATTACATTGAGTCATTCCAACGCGCGCGGGCCGACCGGAAATCTTTGCCTCGTGGGGCCTTCGGCGGATGGACGCTCGGCAGCAGACCCTACAATCTGCCGCCTCTGCGGCTGGATCATATCGTCAGAATGAGCGATGGCACGGGGATCTTCCAGCACGCGACATTCAACGTGCCGAATTTCCACGAAGGCTACTGCACCGATGACAACGCGCGGGCTTTCATCCTATGCAATCTGTTGGAAGGACCGAACTCACTGGAGAACCACTCGACGACCTATCTTGCCTTCATGGCCGCCGCGCTGGATCACGAGTCCGGGCGTTTCCGCAACTTCATGAGCCATGGCAGGGAATGGTTGGAAAAAGCGGGCAGCGAGGACAGCCACGCACGGGCCTTGTGGGCGCTGGGTGTGGGGGCGGGTCGCTCGCGCAACGCGGGGCACCAGCGTCTATCCGTTTATCTCTTCGAGTTGGGATTGCCCGCAGTCTGTGACTTTACCTCGCCACGGGCTTGGGCTTTCACACTGATAGGAATCCACGAATATCTGCGCGAGTATCCCGGAAAGGAAAAGGTGCTGAAGGCCCGCGATGAACTCACTTCGAAATTGGTGAGACTGTGGAATGACTGCGCGACCGACGACTGGCCCTGGTTTGAGATTTCCGCGACTTACGACAACGCCCGCCTGTCCCAGGCGCTGATTCTTTCAGGGCTCTCCATGGGCGATGAAGCGGTGGTCGGAATCGGGCTCGAATCCTTGCGCTGGCTGACCTCCATCCAGAGAACACAGGCAGGCCATTTTCGCCCGATCGGCAGCAACGGCTTCTATGTGAGGAATGGTGCCCGCGCCGATTTCGACCAGCAGCCTGTGGAAGCCCAAGCCATGGTATCTGCCTGTCTTGACGCCTTTCACGCGACGGACGATGCCACTTGGACCGCCGAGGCAAAACGGGCCTTCGAATGGTTCCTCGGCAGAAATGATCTCGGTCAGGCGCTTTATGACTCCGCCAACGGTGGTTGTGGCGACGGGCTCCATGAAACACGCGTCAATGCCAACCAAGGTGCGGAATCCTCCCTGGCCTTCCAGATCGCCCTGGCGGAAATGAAGCACGCCGCCCATCCCACTCCTGCTCCCATCGATTTCCCTTCATGAAAATTTCCATCCGCCGCCACGAGATCATGCTCCAGCCCGAGAGCGCCAGAGTGATCATCCGTCCGTTCATTCCGTCCGATGCCGACAAGATCACCGCCATCATCCGGCGCACTCTGGCCCTGACAGACAAAGAGGTGACCCGTCAGTTGAAGGCCGTCTATCAGGAGTTCGAATCCAGACATTACGATGTCGAAGCATTGTTCATGGCGCATTATCGGAAGATCGCCCGCCATATCTCCAGTCCGAGCCCGCTTTCTCGTGAGTCTGAGCTTTTGTTAGGAGCATTGTTCTCAGGGGAATACTCGTTGGAGTCCGCGGCCCTGTTCAATCCCTCCATCGTTCCCCATCCGGACCAGAGCGACGTGCCGGCCGGAGGCCTGCGTTTCATCATGAGCCTGCGTGCGACAGGCGAGGGGCACATCTCGTCGATCGAGTTTCGGTCGGGAATGATCGATCCGGGCGGCGGAATTTCCTTCGATCCCGTTTCCCGCTTCGTCGCCATGCCGCTGGTCGTGCCGAATCCGACCTACCGCAAGAAGAGCTTCGTCCTGAAGTTCCATGAAATGGGATTCGACAACCCGTTTGCGGATGCGGTCATGGCTCCGCTCGGATCCGAATTCTCCCGGTCCGCCCTGAACGAAAGCGTCGAGGCTGTTGGAAAAGGCGCCCACCCGGAAACCCACGAACTGCATCGCACGCTCGAGTGCATCAAGTGGCTGGCGGATTCCAACTACGAGCTGAGTTTTTCCTCAAAGCTCAACGTCAGCGAGCGCATCATTTTCCCCGTTTCTCCCAATGAGAGCAACGGCATCGAGGACGCCCGCTTCGTCTGCTTTAAGGAGGACGGGGGAGGCGCGTCCTATTGCGCCACCTACACCGCATATAACGGAAAGGCGATCCTCCCGCAGTTTATCGAGACCCGGGATTTCCTGAACTTCCGCATCCTCACTCTCAACGGCACTGCCGTGCAGAACAAGGGCATGGCGCTGTTTCCCCGCACCATCGACGGCCGCTATGCCATGCTCTCCCGGCAGGATGACGAGAACCTGTTCATCATGTTCTCCGACAATCTCCACTACTGGAACGATCCTCAATTCCTGCTAGGCCCTGCAGAGGTTTGGGAATCCGTCAAAATCGGAAACTGCGGCTCACCCATCGAGACCGAGGCCGGCTGGCTGGTGATCACCCACGGTGTCGGTCCCATGAGGAAATACTGCATCGGTGCGGTTCTGTTGGATTTGAATGATCCCACCAAAGTCATCGGCCGTTTGAAAAAGCCATTGATCTCGCCGGAGGGCGTCGAACGCGAGGGCTACGTCCCCAATGTCGTTTACAGCTGTGGCTCGCTGGTTCATGGGGACAAACTCATCCTGCCCTATGCCATGAGTGATAAATTCACCGCCATCGCGAGCGTGGATTTGAAGGAACTGCTTGCGGCACTCTTGTAGAGGCGGGTATTTGAGCGGCGTGAGGCGGGCCGACGTCCCGCAACGCCTTGAAAGTTAGAGTTGAACTGTCCGGAGGATTGGCCGACCGTCCGAAGGCCGATGATGAAAAACCCACCCTCCGCGAGGTCACTCGCCAAAGCGGCTTGTTGCGCCCTCGTCGCTGGGCTGACGCAGCAGGCAAGCGCCGTGATGACCAACCGCTGGTCATTCAACAACACGGCCGGAACCGCCGCCGCCAGCACGTCGATGGCGGACAGCGTCTCCGGTGCGACGGCCACCGTTCGCGGAAATGGTTCCACGTTCACCGGGACGGGGCTGACCATCACCGGCGCGACCACTGGCAATCAAACAGCCGCGGCCATCGCAGGTTACGTCGATTTGCCTAACGGAATTTTTTCTTCAAAAACGAACCTCACCATCGAAATATGGGCCTCGCCGTTGAGCTACATTGCGAACGCTCGGATGTTCGACTTCGGACGGGTGATCACCGCGGGCAACGGCAGTGCGCCGGGCGAAATCGTGGACACCGCCACCACACCCGGCGCGGGCCTGGCTCCCTCCGATGCGGTGTATGTGAATTTCTGCCTCAACAGCATCAGCTCGCAGCGGATGAAAGCCTGGCTCAACGGCGTGCAGATGACCCAGATGGACACCGCGCTCGCGACCACGGCGGGCACCCAGTATCATTACGTCTTTACCTTCGAGGACGGCGTCGGGACCTACGGCGCGGCGGGCGGGCGCATGACTTGTTTTCGCAACGGCACGCAGGTCACCAGCGCGGATGTGAATTTCCGCCTCGTCGATATCGAGGACGTCAATAACTGGCTAGGCCGCTCGAATTTCAGCAACGACTCGCTTTCCAACGCAAATTACAACGAAGTCCGCCTCTACAATCACGTCCTGACCACTTCGGAAATTTCCGCCAATTTGGCAGCCGGCCCGGACTCCATTGTCACTCCGCCCGCCTCCGTGGATCCTCCGGTCCCGGATAACCTGTGGACCTTCACGACTCAGGCAAGTTCCTCGGTATCGTCCGGCACCACGTTCAACGACAGCATCGGCGGCAGGATAGCGACCCTGCGCGGCAATGGCGGATCGCTGACCGGCGGTGCCGTCGTGCTTCCAGGCAGCACCACCGGAAATCAGCCGGCTTCCGCCATTTCCGCCTATGTGGATCTTCCTAACGGAATCGTCTCGCAGACGGCGAGTGTCAGCTTCGAGGCCTGGGCGACTCCCATTTCTTCGAAAATTTGGCAGCGCCTCTTCGACTTCGGCCGCTGCGTCACCACGTTCGGCACCGGTGCCGCCACCGGTGAAATTCTCGACGGCTCCACGGCTCCCGGCGCGACCGCGGGATATGACAATCTGAGCCTCACCTTCAACAACGCGGGCGATATCAATTCCCAGCAGCTCGAAGGCCAGTATGACGGCACCGCCGCGCAGTATTCGTTCTCCTCCGCCACGACCACGCCCGGCACGAAGTATCACTACGTCCTCGTCGTCGAGGACAAGGCCGCCGGTTGTCAGGCGAGATGGTATCGCAACGGGGCTTTGCAAAATACCGCCGACTTCGCCTTCCACATCAATGCCATGGAGGACGTGAACAACTGGATCGGCCGCTCGATGTATTCCGGTGATTCAAATTCTAACTTGTCACTCGACGAGCTCCGCATCTACCGGCGTGTCATCACTCAGGCGGAAATCCAGGCCAGTTACACCGCAGGGCCGGACCTCACCGTCGGTCCGCCCGAGCCACCCGCCCCGGCGCCGATCCCGTCGCGCCGCTGGAACTTCAACGCGGCCGCCGGGGCCGCTCCATCAGGCACCACATTTCTCGATCAGGCCACCGGAGAAATCGCAACCGTCCGCGGCAATGGAGCCACTCTCAGTGGCACGGCGCTCGTCCTGCCCGGCACCACCACCGGCAACCAGACCACCGCTAACATTTCCGGCTACCTCGATCTGCCTAACGGGATTGTTTCGTCCCGCCCCAGCCTCACTTTCGAGGCATGGATCACCCCGCTGTCCTCGAAGACGTGGCAGCGTGTCTTCGATTTCGGAAACACCAACGTCACCAGTGGAACGGGTGCCGCCACCGGCGAAATCATCGACGGAGCCAACGCCCCCGGCGGCTTCACTGGAAACGACAACCTCCTCCTTTCCCTCAACGTCAACGGCGTTCTCGGCACCCACCGTCTTGAGGCCAAGCGCGCGGGCGCATCCGCCGTCACCAACGACGCCGACTATTCCTCCGTCACCAGCGCTGGCACCCGGTATCACTACCTAATGACCGTTCAGGATGGCGGCGGTGCGAGCGGCATCTCCGGTTGTCTGGTGAAATGGTACCGCAATGGCGCGCTGGCCGGGACCATTGATCTTCCCTACCGCCTGCCGGATCTATCCGACGTGAACAACTGGATCGGCCGCTCGATGTATGGCGGCGACATGAACTCGAACATGTCGCTCGACGAACTCCGTATCTACGATCGCGCCATCACCGCCGCCGAGGTGGCTTCCTCTTTCTCCGCCGGTCCGGATGCGACGTTCGCGCCTCCCGTCGCCGTGGCGGACAGCGCCACGATCCACCCGAATCAAAAGGTGCTCGTGGACGTGCTCTCTAACGACACCGGCTCGCCCATTCCTTCCACGTTGCAAATTCTCAGCGCCCCGGCTACAGGTACCGCCACCATCAGCGGTGGGAAAATCCTCTACACCCACAGTGGCAGCAGCGCCGCACCGGTCACCTTCACCTATCGCGTCGGAAACGTGAGCGGAACCACCGCGGATGGCACCGTCACCATTAATTTCGCCAGTTCGCTGCGTCTCACGAATCCGGCCCTCGCGATGCCCGCCGCACCGCCTTCCAGCACCTGGCAACTCGTGGACGGTCTGCCGGGTCTCACCTTCAACCAACCGCTTTGCATCGCCTCGCTTCCGGGCGACACCAGGCAGATGTTCGTCTGCGAGCGCATGGCGAAGATCCAGCGCGTCGCCGATGTCACGGCGGCCGCGCCGGTGAAAAACGTTTTCCTCGACCTTCAGAACGTCGTTCTCGGACGCACGCCCACCGAGACCATCGAAGGCGGCGGCAATGCCGAGCATGGCTTGTTAGGCCTCGCGTTCCATCCGCAGTTTGCCACCAACGGCTACTTCTATGTCGCCTACACCGTGCGCTACAACACGCTCTACTATCAGCGCATCTCGCGGTTTTCGGTCAGCAGTTCGGATCCCACCGTTGCCGATCCGACGTCCGAGAAAATCCTCATCAATCAGCTCGACGAAGGCTCCAACCACGACGGCGGCGACCTCCACTTCGGCCCGAACGACGGTTATCTCTACTACACCGCCGGCGACGAGGAAAACCCCAACGATTTCCGCCTCAACAGCCAGAAGGTCAACAAGGACTTCTTCGGCGGTGTCTTCCGTTTTGATGTGGATAAAAAAGCCACCAGCATCGAGCCGAATTCCCATGCGGCCGTCATCATCGATCCCGGCACCGGCCTGGCGCGATACTCGGTGCCGAAGGACAATCCTTTCGTTTCCACCACTCTCGGCGGCGCTTGGGGCGGAACCTACAACGGCGTTGCCGTCACTCCTCTATCAGGCGTGCGCACCGAGTTCTGGGCCACCGGCCTGCGTCACACCTGGCGCATGTCGTTCGACCCCGCCACCGGCGACCTGTGGGGCGGCGATGTCGGCCAGGACACCTACGAGGAAGTCAACAGGATCGTCAAAGGCGGCAACTACGGCTGGGTCTATCGGGAAGGCAAACACGACAACGCCGCCGCGGTCAATGCGGGTTGGCCGGCCAAGCCGGTGCCCTTCGTCTCGATCGATCCGATCTACGAATACGTTCACGCCGCGATCACCGGCGATGCCAATTTCAAGGGCAACTCCGTCGTCGGCGGCTACGTCTATCGGGGCACGCGCTACCCGTCGCTCGTCGGCACCTACATCTTCAGCGATTCCGTTTCCGGCCACGTCTGGCAGATGGACACCACCACCGGCGCAACCACCCGTCTCACCGGCCTGGCCGGCGCGTATGGCGTCTTTTCCGCGCAGGGAATCGATCCCTCCAACAAGGACCTGCTCTTCTGCGCCTACATCACCGGGAAAATCATGCGTCTCTCCACCGGCAGCGACCTCAGCACCGGATTCCCCGCCACGCTCGGGGCCACCGGCCTGTTCGCAGATCTATCCGATCTCTCGCCCGCTCCCGGCCTGCTTCCCTATCAGCCGAACCTCACCTTCTGGAGCGACTTCGCCGTGAAGCGCCGCTGGTTCACCATTCCGGACGCGACCAGCAGGATGACCTGGAGCAAGGACGGCAATTGGACTTATCCCACCGGCACCGTCTGGGTGAAACACTTCGACCTCGAACTCAGCCGGGGAAATCCCGCCACCAAAAAGCGCATCGAAACCCGTGTGCTGGTGAAAACCGCCACCGGCTCCTATGGCGTCAGCTACCGTTGGAATGAAGCGCAGACCGACGCCACCCTCGTCGAGGATTCCGGTGCCGAGTTCGACATCGCCATCGACGACCACGGCACGCCGCACACCCAGCGCTGGCAGATTCCGGGACGGTCCAGTTGTCTAACATGTCACACCCCGCAGGCCGGTCATGCCCTTTCCTTCAACACCCGCCAGCTCAATCTCGTCAATACCATCAACGGCTACTCGGGCAACCAGCTTGAAACGCTCTCCGCGCAGGGTTTCCTGAACAACACCCCCGATCCCGTCGGCACCCTCGCCCGCCACGTCCGGCCGGATGAAACGGCTTATCCGTTAGAGCAGCGCGCCCGCTCCTACTTCGCCGTGAACTGCTCCTACTGCCACCAAACCGGCGGCAGCGTCAGCGGCTTCTGGGACGGTCGCGCGCACCTGACATTGGAACAGACCAATCTCATCAACGGAGTCGCCGTAAACAACCAGGGCAACGCGCTGAACAAATACATCGTCCCGGGCGACACCACCCACAGCATTGTCCTCAACCGCATGGCCGGGACAAACAGCTTCGGCCGCATGCCCCCGCTCGCCAGCAGCGAGGTGGATCCCACCGACATCGCCCTCATCACCGACTGGATCAACAACAGCCTGCCCGGCCGCCCGCTCTATCAGCAATGGCGCGACGGCTACTTCACCTCGCTCGATCAGAACGGCGACAAGACCGCCGACCCCGACGGCGATGGCGTCAGCAACTACGAGGAATACCTCCGCGGCAGCTCGCCGACGAGCGGCGGCAGCCCATGGCAGGCAAGCATCGCCAACGGCACGCTCCAGTTTCTCCGCAAGGCGAACCGTTACTACTCCATTCAGACCAGCGACAGCCTCGGCCAATGGCAGCCCTGGTCGAACCCGGCCCTCGAAAGCAGCTACAAAGCCACCGACGAGGTAATCCAGTTACCGCTGCCGGTTGATCCGGATGGAAAGCAGTTCTTCCGCTTCAGCGTCACCGAACCGTGAGCCTGGAGTGTCGATCTGATAGTGTTACTGTTGGGCATCTCGACCCTTCTCGTTTTTATTGGGCTTCCATCATGGTCGGTTTGCCAAAGACGGTGCACTTGTCGCCTTGCTCCTTCATCCAGCGTTCCAGATCAGCGCGCATCGCCGCGAGGCGTTCCGTTTGGGCTGGATCATCTGTCAGATTGTTCTGCTCCAGTGGGTCGTTGGCGAGATCGTAGAGTTCCTCCTTGGGACGCTGTTGATAGCGTTTCACCTTGGTGGCGGCGACCGGATTGCTTTCGGCTTTTTTGATCCAGCTTCGCCAGTAATCCGAACCAGCCTCGCCTGCCTTCGTGATGTGGCTGGTGAACTTGAATTCGGGATGCAGGTTGAGGATGTATTTCCAGCGGGCGTCACGAACGCAGCGGCTCGGATAGACGTTGAAATCTCCGTCGCCACTGTGGGTCACGTAGACGCGATCGCGATGGGTCGCGGCTTTTCCTGATATCACGTTGATGAATGAACGGCCGTCGATGTTTTCCAGTTTGTCCCCGCCAGCCACATCGACCAAGGTGGGGAGCACATCGATTAGCGACACCATCGCATCGCTGCGCGAGCCTGCTTTGGTGTGGCCCGGCCAGACCGCGATCATCGGGACGCGGATGCCGTCCTCGTAAAGCGTCCATTTGCCAAACGGCCACTGCGCACCCTGATCAGCGAAATGAAGGAAAAACAAATCGTCGCTGAACTTCTTGCGGGCGAGGTCGTAAACTTGTCCCAACTCGTTGTCCATGCGGGTGATGGCGGCGTAGTAGCGGGCGCGCGCCTGGTGGGTGAGCGGAGTGTCGACATGGTTTTTCGGAATTCCGACGGCGTTGGGATCATGGCCTTCGGGAGTGCCGGGCCACGGCACGTGCGGCCAGTTGGTGCCGACGAAGAGGCACAGCGGTTTGTCGCTGTTGCGCGCTTCCAGCCATTTCAATGCCTCCGGAATAGCGATGTCCTCGTGGAAATTGGTGTTCGCGCAATAATCGAATCCGTAGTTCTTCGTTTGATTGTAGTGCCCGACTTTGCCGAAGCTCACCACTTCGTAACCGAGTTCATGGAGGTAGGCGGGCAGCTTCTTGATTTCGGGACGGGGCGCGGCATGGTTCGGCTCTGCCCCGTTGCGCGCGGGCATCAATCCGGTGAGCATAGCCGCACGGCTTGGCGCACAAGTCGGAGACGCCGCGTAGGCGCGGTCAAAGGTCATGCCTGCCGCGGAAATCCGGGCCATGTTCGGCGTATCCATCTCCTTCGATCCATAAACCGACGAGTCCGCGGCCGTGTGGTCGTCCGAGATGAAAATGACCAGATTCGGTCGATGCTCGGGTGCGGCTTTGAGCAACGGGAAACCTAGCAGAAATGTGGCGAAGATCAGCGCGGATCTTGTCACGGAGGGGAAGCACGGTCTATTCTTGAGCATCATTTTAGGATCGGTTTTCAGGAAGGATGAATCTATCAGAAGAACCCCGGAAACGTGCTTGTCTCCGTGGCCAAAGAGCAATCCACACCACTACCGCGCTTTTTACCTCACTGATCCGACAGGACTTATCATAAAAATCCATCCGTCCCGTCGGCCCGGATCTCTACAGTGAGAATGTCCGCCTGTTTTACCATCGGAGTGGGACAGATGGCGCGGGCCACGGGCAGCAAGGTGAGCGTGTGCTGGCCGATCCATAAAACTCCGGGAGCTTTTCCCGGTCGCCGAACGCATTCACAATGGATGATTGATTGTTGGGCAATCTTCATTAGATCGGCGCATGGCACGGCAAAGATTGGGTCTATGAATTAAAAACATTCATTCTCGGACAGTTTGAACTAGGCATTTCGGAAAAACTTAGTAGTTTATTAAGAACCTTCAAACCCATGAAATACGACGTCTTTCAATTGCCTGATTCTCATCAGCAACTGCTTGATGAGACACCCGAACGCCGCAAGGTCCGGGTGATTCTTCTTGACCGTGACAACCTTCCGCTGGCCCGTGGGACAGCGGTATTACCGCTCCTTTTGGGCGTGGGGGTGTTTTGGCCGGATTGTCCGATGCCCGGACCCAGTGGGCTCGCCACAGCAAAATGTTTCACCCTGCCGAGCGGCGAAATGCTGACTTTAAAGGCGTTGGAATTGTGCAAGGGCCATCCACCGCATTATGACTTCTGGGTTTGTCAGCCTTGATTCGCTCAGGCCGCACTCGCTGGTGCTTGAATGAGCAGACAATCTTCGAGGAACGGTTGAAGCGGTTCAAGCAGCGCGGACCCTTGACTCAGGAATTGTTCGCGGAATTGGTCTTCGATCCGGCGTAGGGCGAATTCCAAGTCGGAAAGAACCAAGTCATTCGAGCGACCGCGAACCACCGCCATCAGGATCACATGGCGGCCGACGCGGGAGATTGCATTTCGTTGGTCGGGAAGTTCGAAGGTTTCGCGGATTTTCGCATCCTCGTCTCGGAGCTGCATGGTGAGTCGGTGCACTGTGCTGGTGACCCGTTTGGCGGACGAATGCCGGGCCGGATCGCAGCTTGCGAATGAGATCAGCGCGAGACTGGATACGTCCAGGAGAAAGACCTCCTCGACTTGGAAACGGTGGGTTTTTTCGAAGAGAATTTCCTCGTAAGTGCGACTGGAGAATAGGGCCTGAAAGAGCCAGAAGAGACGGTCAAAAGCACGGGGCCCTTGAAACGGTCGTGACGCTGGCGAGTATTCGGCGAGGGCACGGCGAATGGTTGCCCGGAGCATCGGTTCGAGATAAGTGTCGATACCGTTTTCCTTGGCATAAACGGCGCTGCGCACCGCTTGTTCGACGATGGGTCCGAAGGCTTCCCGTAGGTCGTCGTCCGTGAAATCCGGTTCGGGGGCGAGAGCTGCGGGTGCTGGAACGAACTCCTTTGGCGCTGAAAAAGCTGGAGCAGGGGACTGTGACGGGATCGGGCTAACCGCGGTAACTGGCGCGGCAGGTGAGGGCAGAATCGTCAACGGAGCAGGCCATGAAGTGGGAAATCCGGTGGGACCCGGCACTGGGTCGGATGGCCATGACGGCAACGCGGATAGAGTTGAAGGGTTATTTGATTTTTCCTGACCGAATGCGGACGGGATCGGTTTCCATATCGGAGGGCCGACGACCCGGGCCTTGAGACCGGAAGACGGAGTGGGAAGGGGGGAAAGGACCGCTGTCATGAGCGTGTGGCGGTGCTTGGGAAAAGGGTGGAAGGCGATGCACACTCGGCGAGGGCGCGTGCGGCGAGGGCGATTCGATTGAAACGTTCTTCGAGGGAATCTCGGTCCACAGCCCGGCTTTCGAGACGGGTAATCTGGGACTCGGTGCTTTCCCAAAGTGCCGCGACTTCTCCGCGAAGCTGACTGGCGAGGCGTTGGTCGCGGTCGTTCAGATGGACTTGAAAGGAACTTTGCCAAGCCGTGAGCCAGGTTCCGATTTTCCGCTCCAACTGGTTAATTGCAGGCGCGGCAGACTCACTGGATTTCAACGCGGCGACCTGTTGGATCTGGGCTGCCAAGCGCTGGGTTTCTTCCCGGTGTTGGGAGAGCCGCAGTTCGGTTTGTTCGCGCGTGGTATCGACGAGTCGATGGACGTTTTCCTTGAGCGCTTCGAGCTGTGCCTCGTTGGCAAACAGCCGGTCCTCCAGTCGGGAGGAAGGAGCCGGAGACGTGACTCCTCCGGATTCGATGCGGGCGACACGCTGCTCAAGACGTTCGAGATGGCGGCCGACGATGATTTCGCGGATCCGCTCGACCGTTTGAGAAGGATTGAGGGGTGATGGAGTGGGTGACATTGTGCTCTCCGTGGGGGGAGTCCGCGATTGGGTGAAAATCGCGGACACGGTTGAGTAAAGGCGGGGAAGACTAAGCGAACGTTTGGAGGATTGTAAATAACATCGGCGACATTTCGTTTTTCACGATGGTTTGAAGGTCTTTAGTAAAGTTTTATAAATTGATAATGAAGCCGTTGTGAAAAAGTCGAATCGGTGAAAGACAGCGGGCGAGGAATCAGGTAAACAGTTCTTAATGGCTGAGGGCGACGAGGAAAAAACGGATGATCGTGATGCGATCCTGGTGCAGGCGTATGCGAAAACGCGGAAGAGCCTGATCGCAAGGCTGGATAATTGGGAGGACCAGCGGACATGGGATGAATTTTACCAAACCTACTGGCGCTTAATTTACTCCGTCGCTGTGAAAGCTGGCTTGCGGCAGGACGAAGCGTTCGATTGCGTGCAGGAAACAATTTTATCCATCGCCAAACAGAGCAAGAAGAAGCTCTACGACCCCGAGCAAGGGTCCTTCAAAACCTGGCTGATGAACATGACGCGCTGGCGCATCAATGACCAGTTCCGCAAGCGCAAGAAAGACACCGCCATGATGGCTGGTGAGTGGGAAAACGACCGAAAAACAGCGGTGATCGACCGTGTGGAAGATCCGAACGGCGATGTTTTGTCCCGTCTCTGGAATGTGGAGTGGAAAAAAAACGTCGCCGACGCCGCTCTTTCCCGTGTGAAGGCGCAGGTTTCTCCCAAGCAATATCAGATTTTCGACTGCTACGTGATCAAGCAGTGGGATGCCAAGCGGGTCCAAGACCAGCTCAACGTTAGCATGGCGCAGGTGTATTTGGCGAAGCACCGGGTAGGTGCCGTCCTCAAGAAGGAACTCGCCAAACTCGAAGACGAAGCAGATGGCGATTAAGATCCGTCCGAATCCTGCGATTCCCGACCACGAGGTCCTGCGCAAGATCGGTGGCGGTGCATACGGCGAGGTGTGGCTCGCCCGCGGGGTGACCGGGGCGTTGCGTGCGGTGAAAGTCGTGTGGCGTGAGGATTTCGAAGATGCCCGAGGGTTTGAGCGTGAGTTCGAGGGAATTCTGAAATTCGAACCGATGTCCCGGGATCATCCGGCCTTGGTCAACATTCTCCACGTCGGCAGAAGTCCCGACGGTGTTTCATTTTACTACTACGTGATGGAACTTGGCGACGATGTGAGATCGGGCCAGGACATCAATCCCATCGAATACGAACCTCGCACGCTGCGGGCCGACAATCATCAGGGCGTCGGCGTGCAATGGGACACCAGCGACTGCATCGATGTGGGGCTGCGATTGTCCGAAGCTCTGGACCACCTTCACGAAAGGGGACTCGCGCACCGTGACGTGAAACCGTCCAACGTGATTTTCGTCAACGGACGGGCGAAACTGGCCGACATCGGACTGGTGGCGACCCGCGGACAGCGGACTTTCGTCGGCACCGAGGGTTTTGTCCCGCCGGAGGGACCCGGCTCTTCTCAAGCCGACGTATATAGTCTCGGCAAAGTTTTGTATGAAATCGCCACTGGCAAGGACCGGTTGTCATTTCCCGAACTTCCCGAAGTGATGCCCTCCGGCGTTGACCGCAAGCGCTGGCTCGAACTGAACCGCATCATCTGCGACATCTGCGAACCTCGGATTTCGAAGCGGAAAATCTCCAGCGCTTCCGATCTGGCGGATGCTCTCCGCCGTCTCCAACGAGGGAAACGTCGTCGCCAGAGCGGCCTCGCCGTCTGGATGACCACTTCGTTGTTAGTTGGCTTCTCCGGTTGGGCGGGTTGGGAAGTTGTCAAGGACAGCGATTGGGTGAAGGCGCTCTACCCAGTCGCAGAAGTCCCCAAGCCGCAGACCGGAACGCTGCGTGTGGTGAGTTCCCCACCGGGAGCCGAAGTCTTTGACGCCAGCGGAAAATCCTATGGGACCACTCCGAACGCTTATATCGCCGTGACAGTGGGGGACGAGTATTCGCTCGTTTTCAAAAAGCCCGGTTACAGCAAGTACAAGCTCGAAGGAAAAGTGATGGCGCTGACCGACGTGCCGCTGTTCGCGGAATTGAAAATCGACTCGCCGCCGCAAACTGGCGAGCCGTGGAAGGATCATCTTGGGAATTCCTATCAGCCGGTGGCGATGCAGCACGAGAGCTCAGGATTTGTCACGAAGGACGACTGGGTGAAATTCTCCAAAGAAATGAAACGTCCGGAAAAATCGGCGGAGTTTCTCAAATTCTCACAGAACGGCCAGGGCGTGGAAATCGTGTTGGCGAAGCAGGCCGACTCGGATATCTACTGCGAATGGTTCCGCAAGGGGGGCAACGAGGCCGGGTATCTGCCTGAGGATTTCGAGGTTTCGCCGATGGTGGAATCCTCCTTCGACAATCCCGGCCTGAGTGAAAGCGCCAGGCGCGACGGACTGAAACCGTTTCGCTTACTGGTCCGGAAAATTCCTTATGGTGAGATCACCGTCAGCACCGATCCTCCAGGTGCGGAAATCTATATGAGTCCGATTTCCGACCCCTCTAACCAAATTTCCAAAGGGCCGGCCAACTCGCTGCCGATCACACATGTCAAACCGGGCGTTTGGCTGATCTATCCGGTCCGCGAGGGATACGGGTCGAAACCAATCGAGGTCAAAGTAGGTGACGGAGAGAAGGTTTCGCTGCCGCTCACCTTGGAGAAAAGCAAGGGCGTGGTTTTTGGGAAGCGGTGGGAGAATGGAATAGGCATGCGTTTCGCACCCGTCGGACAGGATTTGATGGCCTCGGTTTGGGAAACCCGGGTGAAAGACTATGAGCGATTCGTCAAGGAATCGAATCCCCGTCACGCCGCGCCACGACCCACTGATTTCCCTCAGACGCCGGATGATCCGGTGGTGAATGTTTCCCGCGAGGAAGCCAGAGCATTCTGCGAGTGGCTCACCGAGAAGGAGCGCAAGGGCGAGCAGCGAATCGCCGAGACGCACATCTATCGGTTACCGACGGATCTGGAATGGAGTTTGATGGCCGACCTCAAGGAGGATCCCGACATCAGTCCGAGTTGGCGGCACGCGCGGAAACAACAGATCTACCCTTGGGGCCTCAACTGGCTTCAAAACAGCGTGGCGGTTGGCAATTTCGCGGATGCATCGGCATCGCGCGAACCCGGCGTGACGGTCGATCGGACCATTGCGGATTACGATGACGGTTTTCCCTACACCGCACCGGTTGGCAAGTGGTCGCCTAATTCACTGGGGCTTTACGACCTCGGCGGGAACGTGCAGGAGTGGGTGGATGACGACTATTCCCAACTCGGCACGAATCGGCTGGGCGTGCTCCGCGGTGGCGGGTGGAGCAGCTATCAGGCGGAGGATCTTTACGTCGGATCCCGCAATCCTCTGCCACCGACGTTCCAGGATTCCATGTATGGGTTTCGCGTGGTGCTTGCCAAGGTCCCACCGAAAACCGAATGAGCGCGATCAGCTTTTCCTAACAATATTCCACCATGGTTGAAATCAAACTTAGCTACGAAGGCGAACTGCACTGCAGCGCCATCCACATGCCCTCGGGCAACACCCTTGTCACCGACGCGCCACTCGACAACAACGGCCGCGGCCAGGCGTTTTCACCGACCGACCTTGTCGCCACAGCGCTGGGCGCCTGCATGGCCACCGTCATCGGGATCGTCGCGAAGCGCAAGGAACTGGCGGTCGAGGGTATGACCATTTCCGTCCGGAAATTCATGTCCGACGACCAGCCGCGCCGGATCAAGCGCCTTGAGTTGGACCTCCAAATGCCGCTGCCCGCGTCGCACCCGGATCGGAAGGTTCTTGAAAGCGCCGCCCGCGGTTGCCCGGTCCATCACAGCATCCATCCGGACATCGACGTGGCGATGAACTGGGTCTGGCAGGAAGGGTGAACTCAAGGCGCATAGGCCTCAATTTCGGATAGAAATCCGAAATTGCGGTCATAGTTGTCCTGTTGCGGATAGGTATCCACGAACGTCGCGCGGATGAAGCGGGCCTTTGCGGGTTCGAAACTCGCCTTCGCCTTGGTGGCCTTTTTCATGGGGAATTCAGTGCGCCCGACTTCGGTGAATTTCTCACCGTCCTCGCTGATCGAAACCGCGACTGTTTTTGTGGAACCAACGTTGGGTGTGCCATAGACGATCGTTTTGATCGTTTGTGATGACCCCAAGTCCACTGTCGCCGTTTTCGGGAAGTTCGGGGTTTCGTCGGTTGCGTAGCAAGATGGTGCGAAGTCCGTCCAGTTTCCATCGGTGAGGCCGGTATCCCAGCCGTGGGTGTTAGGGTTGCTGGATTTGAAGGGTTTTCCACCGGAGATCTTGTGTCCCAGTGTTGGATCGACCGGCCAGTGGGTGTTGAAAGCTCCGGCGGGCAGGCCTTCCTTATTCATTAGGTTTGGCTCGGCGAGCTGGGACCAGGCGAAGCGGGCGCGGTCGGGTTTCGGCACGGAAGCGCTGGTTAGCAGAATGGATTTTCCGTCGGCGGATATCTTCGCATCGGCTGGCTGATAGACCTCGTCGCTCCCGGCGATTTCAAACAGGGTGGGGGGCTTTCCGTCACGGGTGGTCAGACCGCCGCCGATGTGGTCGAAACCGATGGCGAGCCCTGCGTCGGTGACTTTGTATTTGGAAAACAACGGCCCGGATTTGACGATGTCGGTCTTGCCATAGGTATCCGCCAGGGCCCACAGGGCAAGACGTCGCGCAACCTCGCCCTTGTTAGTCGGGTGGATGTTCTTGACGTTTCCGATGTCATTGATGACGGCCATGCCGGTGTGGGGAACCTTGAGGGTTTCCTGCTGGGCCCACCAGATGCAGGGAATATCGAAGGTGCGGTTGTCTCCGTAGTTGTAGGGGGCGAGCTGTACGAAGAGGAAGGGAGCTTCCGGTGCACCGAATGATTTGCGCCAGCCGGCGATAAGGGCCTTCATCTTCGCGGTGTAGAGCATTCCCTCGCCGTTGTTGGACTCGCCTTGATACCACAGGAAACCACGCAGCGCATAAGGAGCCAGCGGATGGATCATCGCCTGATAGGTTCCCGTCTCCGCTCCGGATCCCAGTTTCAACACCTCGGGGGCTGCTGGCATTTCGGGTGCCTTGTTACCGGAATCGAGGGCCTTTCCGGCGGCGTCCGCCCAATCACGGATGGCGGAAACGTATTTCCGATAGGGCTGATCATACTCGGGAAATCCCGGGCTTTTCGCGAGGCGGTCCTTGTGCATTTGGGCCAGTTCGTCGATTCCCTCAAGCCCCTCCTCGGCCCACCACGGTTCGATGCGGGATCCACCCCAAGAGCTGTGAATCATACCGACCGGCACTTTTAATTCCTCGGTGAGTTGCTTGCCGAAGAAATAGGCGACAGCGGAGAAATCTTTGGCTGTCTCAGGCGTCGCGGCGGTCCAACTGGCTGGGACGGAATCCTGACGGACGTTGCTCAGGGTCTTCGGCACTTGGAACAAGCGCATCAGCGGCACGGGGCCGGTGGCGGCGATATCCTGATCCTCTTTCCGGGTTTGTCCGACCTTGAACTCCATATTGGATTGCCCGCTGCCCAGCCAGACTTCTCCGACGAGGATATCTTTGATTTTCAATGAGGGCGATCCGTCCTCGGTGACAGATAGGGTCCGGCTTTCCGCACTGGCGGGCATGGAATCGAGAGCAACCTGCCAGCGTCCGGCGGCGTCAGCGGTGGTGGTTTTCGTTTGTCCTCCGAAGGCGACCGTTACTTTCTTGCTGGCGCTCGCATGGCCCCAGACCGGAACAGGTTTTTCCCTTTGGAGAACCCCGCCATTTTGGAAAAGGGGAGCGATCACGACTTCCGCGGCCAGTGGTTGAGTGACCAGCAGGAGCGCCAACCATCGAGTATTGGGTTTGAACATGGCCCCTTCCTACGCGGTCGCCAGAGGAGGTCTAGCATTACATTTCTGGAAATTTCCAGAGCGGGAAATCGTTGCTGGAATTCAAATCCTTTCGAAAAAATGGTTGCGTATCGGGCAAATTACCTCCACTTTTCGGGCGAAACCTCATAAAACAAGGTAATTAACTAAGGATTATGCTTCCAGAGCACGCCCCATTCACTTCTGACCAGCGCCGAGCGTTGGATTCGCTCCTTGCTGGCCTCGATCCCGTGCAACGCGGCTGGCTCAGTGGATTTCTTGCAGCCGGTGTGGCGGCGGCACCCGTCGTAGTAGCCGCCCCGGTTTCCGCAGGGAAACTGACCGTGCTTTATGGAACAGAATCCGGAAATTCCGAATCCTTAGCGGATCGCACCGTTAAAGAGGCGAAAAAGCGTGGTTTCCAAGCGGTCATGAAAAACATGTCCGATATTTCTCCCGCCGATCTCGCAAAAACCGGAAATCTGCTGGTGATCATTTCGACTTGGGGCGATGGCGAACCACCGGAAACGGCCACTTCATTTTACAAGGAATTCATGTCCGCCGATCTCTCACTCTCGGGCGTGAATTTTGCGGTTTGCGCGCTGGGGGACACGTCTTACGAAAAATTCTGCCAGACCGGCAAGGACGTCGATGCCCGCCTTGAAGCGCTCGGTGCCGCCCGCGTTTCCGCCCGCCAGGATTGCGATGTGGACTACGAGGAAAACTACGTCGCATGGCTCGCCAGCTCGCTTTCCGCGCTGGCTCCTGCCTCGGCCGCACCGGTGAATTTCGTTGCTGCGGCTGCCGCGCCTTCGGTCGAGTATGGTAAGAAGAATCCATTCCCTGCCGAGACGACCGACAACGTGATTCTCAACGGCGAAGGTTCATCGAAGGAAACCCTGCACGTGGAATTGTCTCTTGCCGGTTCCGGTCTTTCCTATGAGCCGGGTGATGCGCTGGCAGTCATTCCGGTCAACGCACCAGACGTCATCAAGGCGATCCTCGGGGCGGCGAAACTCTCCGGCAACGAAGAGGTCGAAGTGAAAAATGTCGGTCGCAAGCTGCTCGCGGACGCACTCCGTGAGGACTACGACATCACCGCCATTTCACGCGCTGTTCTAACGAAACTCGCCGAAGCCCTCAACTCCACCGTCCTGCGCGGGTTGCTGGCAGACGATGCGAAAGAGCGCTTGAAGGAATACACCAACGGCCGCGAGATCATCGACGCGATCCTCGACTTCGCTCCCGACGGTCTTTCAGCCGAGAAACTCACCGGTATCTTCCGCAAGCTGCCGCCACGTCTTTATTCGATTGCTTCCAGCCCGCTCGCTCACCCGGACGAAGTCCACCTCACTGTGGCCGCCGTCCGCTACGACACCCACGGCCGCAAACGCAAGGGCGTCTGCTCCACCTATCTGGCGGACCTCGTGAAATCGGGGGATCCGGTGCAGGTCTTCGTTCAGCCGAACAAGAATTTCCGCCTTCCTGCCGATGCTTCCACGCCGGTGATCATGGTTGGCCCGGGCACCGGCGTTGCGCCGTTCCGCGCGTTCGTAGAACATCGTGCGGCTCAAGGGAGCTGCGGGAAAAACTGGCTGTTCTTCGGCGACCAGCATTACACCTATGACTTCCTCTATCAGCTTGAATGGCAGGATTTCCTCAAGGACGGAGCGCTCACCCGCCTCGACGTCGCTTTCTCCCGCGACCAGCCGGAGAAAGTCTATGTCCAGGACCGCATGATCGAGCGCTCGAAGGAACTCTATCAGTGGCTAGAGGAGGGCGCTCATTTTTACGTCTGCGGCGATGCCAACCGCATGGCCAACGATGTCCATCAGGCTCTGGTTTCCGTCGTCGAAAGCCAGGCGGGCATCTCCCGCGAAGCCGCCGAAGCCTACGTCGAGGACCTCAAGAAGACCAAACGCTATCAACGCGACGTTTACTGAATTTCAATTTCCAACTTTCCACTATCATGTCCGAGAAAAAACTCTCAGCCAACGAATACATCAAGATCGACAGCAACTACCTCCGCGGCACGATCGCCGAGGGGCTTGCGGATCTTTCCACGGGATCGATGGTCGAGGATGACCAGCAGCTCCTGAAATTCCACGGCACCTATCAGCAGGACGACCGCGACATCCGCGCCGGTCGCCGCAAGCACAAGCTGGAGAAGGCCTACAGCTTCATGATCCGCATCCGGGTTCCCGGCGGTGTGGCGACTTCGGAGCAATGGCTCGAAACGGACCGCCTCGCCACCCAGTTCGCGAATGGCACGATCAAGCTCACCACGCGCCAGGCGTTCCAGTTCCACGGCATCATCAAGTCGAACCTCAAGCGCACGATCAAGGAGATCAACCAGTGCGCCATGGACACCATCGCCGCCTGTGGTGATGTGAACCGGAACGTGATGTGCAATCCGAATCCGTATTTATCGGAAATTCACGCGCAGGCGTTGCAGGCTGCCAAGGATATTTCCACGCACCTCACTCCGCAGACCCGCGCCTATCATGAGATCTGGTTGGACGGTGAGAAAATCGAATCGAGCGAGGAAGACGTCGAGCCGATCTACGGCAAGACCTATCTTCCGCGGAAGTTCAAGATCACCATCGCCGTGCCGCCGTCGAACGATGTCGATATCTACGCGAACTGCCTTTCCTTCGTCGCCATCGTCGAGGGCGGCAAACTCGTCGGCTATAATGTCGCCGTCGGCGGCGGCATGGGCTCGACCCACGGCAACGAAGCCACCTATCCGCGCATCGCCGATGTCATCGGTTTTTGCACGCCGGAGCAGGTCGTGGACGTCGCGGAAAAGGTCGTGCTCGTGCAGCGCGATTTCGGCGACCGCACGGACCGCAAGCACTCTCGTTTCAAATACACCGTCGATGACCACGGTCCTGACTGGATTCTTGCCAAGCTCAACGAGTATCTCGGCTACAATCTCGGCCCTGTGCGCGATTTCAAGTTCGAGGACAACGGCGACCGCTACGGCTGGACCGAGGACGCCAATGGCAACTCGCACCTCACGCTTTTCATCGCTGGCGGCCGCGTTCTCGACACGCCGTCCTATCCAATGCGCACCGGTCTTCGTGAAATCGCGAAGATTCACGATGGCGACTTCCGTCTCACCGCGAACCAGAACCTGATCATCGCCAACGTCTCCCAAGCCAAGCGCTTGGAAATCGAGAATCTGTTGGAAAAATACGGCATTCAGGACAGTCATCTGAAGAGCGCCCTGCGTCTCAACTCGCTGGCCTGCGTCGCGCTTCCAACATGCGCTCTCGCTCTTGCCGAAGCCGAGCGCTTCCTTCCCGACCTCCTCACAGGCTTGGAAGAATCGCTTGAGGAAAACGGTCTGCGCCACGATGCCATCACCATCCGCATGACGGGTTGTCCTAACGGCTGCGCACGTCCGTTCATCTCCGAGATCGGCTTCGTCGGCCGCGGACCGGACCGCTACAACGTTTATCTCGGTGGTGGATTCGCCGGCCAGCGGCTGTCGAAACTCTATCGGGAAGATGTCACCGCCGATGAAATCAAGCCGCTGCTTGCGCCGATTTTCCGCCACTATGCCAAGGCGAGGATCGATGGCGAACGCTTCGGTGACTTCTGTATCCGCACCGGATATGTGAATGCCACCATCCAAGGCCCGGATTTCCACAAGAATATCAAGCCAGAGGCGCACGTCGCCGTTTAATCAATTTTTCAACCCCGCTCCGATATGGAAGCACTCAAATTCGAAATACCACCCGTGATCTCCCACGACATTGATCCCGAAGGACTCTCTGCCGCCTTGGCGCCTTTGCGCGCTGGGGAGCGACTTCGTCTGCTTTACGAGCAGCTCGGCGATCGTCTCGTCGCGTCCACCAGCTTCGGACTTCAGGCCGCGGTGATGCTGCACCTGATCCACGAGCACGCGCCGAAGATTCCCGTCGTGTTCATCGACACCGGATTCCTGTTTCCGGAAACCTATCAGTATGCGGAGCAACTCACCTCGAAGCTGAATCTCGATCTCCGTATCTATCAGCCAACCGTCTCAGCAGCCCGCATGCAGGCGCTGTGGGGAAATCTCTGGGAAAATGGCAAGGATGGTGCGGATCGCTACGGCCTGATCACCAAGGTCGAACCCATGAACCGCGCGCTTCGTGAAACCGGAGCCGACGTCTGGCTCAGCGGCCTCCGCCGTTCGCAGTCCAGCACCCGCGTGGACCGGCCTTTCGTCGAGCAGCAGAAGAAGACCGTCAAAGCCTATCCGATCCTCGACTGGGCGGATGCGCAGGTGGATCTCTATTTCCATCAGAACGGACTTCCGCGCCATCCGCTCGCGGAAAAGGGCTACGTCACCATGGGCGACTGGCACAGCACCCGTCCCGTCATCGACGGCGACATCGAAGCCACCCGTTTCAACGGCGAGAAATTCGAGTGCGGCTTGCACCTTGACTCCGGCGCTCCTGATTTCCAGATTTGAACCGTCTCCTCCTGACTCTGAATACTTCCAACTGACAAACTCATCATGAACATCGCTGAAAACATGGTTGCCACCGTCGGCAACACCCCGCTGATCCGCCTCAACCACCTCACCAAGGGACTCGATGCCGAAGTCTGCGTGAAAGCCGAATTTTTCAACCCGCTTTTCAGCGTGAAGGACCGGATCGGCAAAGCCATGATCGAGGCCGCCGAAAAGGATGGCTCGCTCAAAGCAGGTGGTCTGATCATCGAGCCGACATCGGGAAATACCGGTATCGCGCTTGCATTCATCGCCCGTTCGAAGGGCTACCGCTGCATCCTGACCATGCCCGAGAGCATGTCGATCGAGCGCCGCGTTCTGCTCCGTTTGTTAGGTGCGGAAATCGTTCTCACCCCTCGCGCGCGCGGCATGAACGGCGCTATCGCCATGGCCAAGAAACTCATCGAGGAAAACCCTGGCTCATTCGGCCCCGGCCAGTTTGACAATCCGGCCAACCCGCAGGTTCACCGTGAAACGACCGCCGAGGAAATCTGGCGCGACACGGACGGTCAGATCGATGCATTCGTCGCCGGTGTCGGCACGGGCGGAACGCTCACCGGCGTCGGCGAAGTTTTGAAAGCTCGTGGCAGCGCGAAAATCATCGCTGTCGAGCCGGTTGCCAGCCCGGTCATTTCCGGCGGTGCTCCAGGCCCGCACATGATCCAGGGCATCGGTGCCGGATTCATCCCGAAGAATCTCAACGTCTCGATCATTGACGAGATCATTCAGGTCTCCAACGAGGATGCGATCGCCACCGCCCAAGCACTGGCCCAGGAAGAAGGTCTTCCAGCCGGTATTTCCACCGGAGCAAATGTCTGGGCGGCGCTTCAGGTCGCCAAGCGTCCCGAATTCAAGGGCAAGCGCATTGTGACCGTCGGCTGCTCGTCCACCGAGCGCTACCTTTCCACCGCCCTCGCCGAGAAGGTGCGTGAAGAGGTTTCGAATTTGCCGGTCAACGAAATCTAATCAACTCCTTTTCAATCGGGCGCGGCTTTCTCACGAAGGCCGCGCCTGCTTTTTAACGAGGGCAAAGCTTGCAGAGCGCGGCCCGAAAATCGCAGGGTGGGGTGTGCCCGAGACGATGGAAAGTGCCCGACGGTGGAGCGGTTATGTGTGCCCTGATTGCCGGTTCGTGTTTCGCGTGCCTCGCGATCATGACGGCAAGGGTATCGTTTGCCCGAGTTGCCGGCGGATGTTAAAGATTCCGACCGCGTTGGATGTCACGCCGCCTTTGCTGGCTCCCTTGCGCCGCACTTCGCCGGAGGAACCTGCAACGACTGACAGCGAACCACGGAAGCTGAAGAAGCGCCGAAAGGGGAGGAAATCCGGCGAGAACCATTCGTGGGAGAATGACTCCAGATCGTCCCGGTCCAGCGAGAAGAAGCAGATGCGTTTGTTTCTCATCGGAGGGGGCTCCTTGTTGATCCTGATCGTGACGGGCGTGGTTTTTTCGATGAATGGCAGTCGCAAACCGTCCGAACCGGTGGTCAGGGAAGCGCCTGTCGTGGCGCCAGCGAACAAGGAGCCAGTCAACCCCGGGGACCCGAACCAAGCACCTGTTAGCGATGTCGTATTTCTCGCGGAGGCCGAGCCGCTGGCGCAGAAATTTCTCAAGGCGACCACGGTCGAAGAACTCCTGCCGCTGGTTCGGAATCCCGAGACGGCCGAAAACCGCATGCGGCGGTTTTACCCCGACGGGAAATTCAAAGCCGCGGGTCTGTCGCAGTTCAATACGAGCGGAGAGCTTGATTTGCTAGGTGGGTTCAGGGCGATCCGGGTGATGACCGGGGACTTCGACGAGAAATCGCTGGTGTTCACCGATACGCCGGGAGTATTGAAAGTCGATTGGGAAAGCTGGGTCGGCTGGTCGGAAGTGCCGTGGGATGAATTCCTCTCTTCCAAGCCGTTCGAGGGGAAAGTCTTCCGCGTCACGCTGAGCCCGGTGGATTATTACAATTTTGACTTTCTGGACGAATCCAAGTGGCAGTCATATCGCTTGATATCACCGGACAAGGAGCACTCGATTTACGGCTACGCGGAAAAGGGATCCCGGTTGGACCAGCGTCTCCGCCCGAATGCCGACACCAAGTCCGTCGCGCTCATGCTGTCGCTGAAATTTCCCAAAGGCACCTCGTCGAACGATCAGGTAGAGATCGAAAAAATTATCAACGAAGGCTGGGTGGAGGAAGAAAATCCGAAATGATCCCGACCACCTATGACAAGGCGCAGGAACTGAACCTCGATCCGATGATCTACGGCACCTTCGCCGAGATCGGCGCGGGGCAGGAGACCGGCAATTATTTCTTCCGCGCTTCCGGCACCGCGGGGCTCGTGGCGAAAACCATTTCCGCCTACGACATGACGATGAGCGACGCCATCTACGGTCATTCGGAGCGTTACGTTTCGGCGGGCCGGCTTGGGTCGATGCTCGACCACGAATATTCGATTCTGCTGGAAAGGCTCGGTCCGAAGCGCGGCCCTAACACCACCTTCTTTTCGTTCTGTAACACCGTCCGTGCGCGTGGCTGGAACGATACCGGCGAGTGTCACGGCTGGCTCGGCATCCGCTATCAGATGAAACCGGGAGATCCGCCGTCTGACATCACGCTCCATGTCAGGCTGCTGGATGTCCGGTCGATCGACCAGATGGAGGCGTTGGGCACCATCGGCGTGAATCTGATTCACGCCGCGTATCGCCATCGGGGGCATTTGCAGAAATTCGTGGAGTCGCTGGTGGACAACCTCGCCGCCGGGCGGGTGGAGGTGGATTTGTTGAAATTCACCGGTCACGGATATGGCTTTTTCGACAACCGCCTGTGTGCGCTGCAACTGGTGGAAAGCGGACTAACAGATGCGACGATGTTCCTGCCGAACGGTGAGGTGGTGCAACCGGCGGAGGCGCTCTATCGTCGGCCGGTGCTGCTGTTGCGCGGGAGTTTTGATCCGGTGATGAATGTCCACCTCAAGATGCTGGAACAAGCGCGCGGAGGATTTGTCGAGACGCTGGACGAGGGGGATCGCATCTCGGCCATCGAACTGTGCGAAATTTCCATGCACAACCTGCTGCGTGGCAGCGGTGTGGACCACGTCGATTTCCTAGACCGGGCGGATGCGCTCCAGTCGTTGGGCAAGACCGTGCTTCTATCACGTTGTGCGGAGTTTCACCGGATCGCCGCATTTCTGCACCGCTACACCAGCAAGCCCATCGGCATTATTCTCAGCATCGGATTGCTCAACGAATTGTTCAAACCAAAGTGGTCGGAGAATCTCGCGGGAGGATTGTTAGAGTCGTTCGGAAGGTTGTTCAAGGAGGGTGTGACGCTTCAGGTATTCCCGTGGAAAAACCGCAAGAACGGCGAGCTCGTGACGGCGGAAACTTTCCGCGCTCCGGACGACAGCGTGCATCTCTATCGGCATTTCCTCGCCAATGGCAGGATTCAGGCCGTTCCCAGCAAGGATGACGAAATCCTCTGCTACACCGGGCGCGATGTCTGCCGGATGATCACCTCCGGCGACGAGAAATGGAAGGAGCTGGTGCCCGAGGTTGCATGGACGATGGCCCAGCGCCATGCCAAGTCGCGGCTTTCCTGAGTTTCATTGCTCGCCCGAGTGCTCGTCCCGCGCACCCCGCAGGTGGGAAGGCGTCTTGAGCAGATCGAAATCCGAGCCGCAATACATGCAGCGGAACGTCTGCGTCGCGATGATCGAAAGCGTCGCCGAGACCCCGTGATTGAAGGGGAAAATCCGGGTAGCTCTGGAGTGGGCGAGAGCTCCCGAATTGATCAGCGGCGTGCCCTTGCACAGCGGGCAATGGGCCGAACGCCGTTTGAAAAATGCAATCACCCACATCAACGCACTGAACACCATTCCGCCAATGATCACCTGAGTGGCCAGTTGGCTGGGCTCGTAAAAAAACAAAATGAAAGCCGTCGCGGTCGTGATAACCCCCATGTAGTGGAGTGCTGAAAAGAACACCGCCACGGTGAACGGCCGACTGGATGGGAGCGAGCGCGCACGCAATACCCTCGCGGGCTTCGTTTCGGGGACTCGATCTGGCATTACGGGTTGAAAAGTCCAAAATACAGCGATTCTTTGCAAGGCCTGAATTCCAGCGATCCGAAAGTATTTGGTTCGAAGTGGAATCATTTCACTTCGCGGTTTCAGCGCTCTTGACCGCAGCGGGGCGGGGTTTTACCACTTTTCAATGACACCACTTTACGAAGGCAAAGCCAAGCGCCTCTGGGCCACCGAGAACCCCGACACCTTGCGCATGGAGTTCAAGAACGACGCCACCGCCTTCAATGGTGAGAAGAAGGCGAGCTTCGAGAATAAAGGTCGCCTCAATAATGAAATCAGCACGCTGATTTACGGTTTCCTGGAAAATGCCGGCGTCCCGACCCACTTCGTCCGCAAGATCGACGAGACCAACGTCGAGGTGAAAAAGGTCACTATCCTGATGGTCGAGGTGATCATCCGCAATCTATCCGCCGGCAGCTATTGCAAGCGCACCGGTATCGAGGAAGGTCGTGTCTTCTCCCAGCCTGTTATCGAGTTTTCCTACAAAAGCGACGAGCTCGGCGACCCGCTGATCAACGACGACTACATCCGCGAAATGGGCCTCGCCACACCTGAGGATCTCGCCCATCTGCGGAAATCCGCACTCCAAGTGAACTCCATCCTCATCGACTTCTTCGCCAAGTGCGGGCTCAAGCTCGTCGATTTCAAACTCGAATTCGGCCGTCTCGTTTCCGATCCGTCGAAGATCGTCCTCGCCGACGAAATCAGCCCTGACGGCTGCCGTCTGTGGGACCTCAAGACTGGCGAGAAAATGGACAAGGACCGCTTTCGTCGTGATCTCGGTAATGTGATGGAAGCTTACGAGGAAGTGCTGGGTCGACTGAAAGGCTCGCTGGCCTGATTTAAAAATCATTGAAATTTTGTCTATTGAGTCTTAAAAGTGCCTTTGTGGACAAAATAGGAGCTCTTAATCAACGCAATCCCGTGATGCTCGCACGGGAAGTCGGACAGCAACTCAAGCGTCTGCGCCTCGCCAAAGGCTGGACTCAGGAAGAACTTTCCGAAAAGTCGGGTGTCGCCGTTTCCACGCTGAAATTGCTGGAAGCGAAAGGTAATGGCTCGTTCCAACGGTTGATCCGGGTGGCCATCGCGCTCGGCGTGGATGGTGAGCTCCGCGGTTTGTTCTCCCAAACTGGAGTGATGGAATCCATCGAGGCTGTGAAACTTTCCGAACGCCAGCGCGCGCCTCGCCGACGGAAGGAGGATTCCGGCCATGGAGCTTGAGGTTCATTGGGCCGGGGAAGGGGAGCAGCGGATCGGACGTCTCTATCAGGATCCGCGCGGAGCGGTGTTTTTCGAATATGACGCCGCGTGGCGTGTAGGGAGCCGTGAGCTTTCGCCTTTCTATCTACCTAACGGAACGACGGGAGCCGTAACGACATCGACACCCGCGTTCGGCGAATTGCACGGTTTGTTCCAGGATACGCTGCCGGATTGGTGGGGCGAACGTTTGATGCGCCAGCATTTCGAAGATCGCGGGATTCCATGGAAAAATGTGACCGTCCTGCGCAAGCTCGCCTGTCAGGGAGATCGAAAGATGGGAGCGCTGGCATTTCGTCCGGATCTCGATGGCAAGGATTTCAACGATGGGATGATCGCGGAACTCGGTGCCCTGGTTGAGGCGGCACGGGAGGCCTTGCGCGGCGAAAGCGGGCATGTGCTGGCGGAATTGTTACAGTCCGGGATGTCTCCCGGAGGTGCGCAGCCCAAAGCGCTGCTGGCGCTTTCCGACGATTTCTCCGAGATCCGTCTGGATGATCCCGCGCCCGAAGGATTCGGAAGCTGGCTGATCAAATTCGATACCGAACCGGTTTTGCATGAAGGGGGAATCGAGGCTGCCTACGCGGCGATGGCGCGTGCGGCGGGGATCGATATGCCGGAAACCCGGCTGCTGGAAGCGGCGGGCGGACGACATTTCCTGACCCGCCGTTTCGACCGGACAGCGGATGGAAAGAGGCTGCACCTGCATTCCTACTCCGGCCTAACTCATACGCCGTTGCGCGACGGACTGGAATACGGCGATCTAATGGAACTCGCCCGTGTTCTGACCGGGGATCATCGCGCCGTGGAGGAAATTTTCAGGCGTGCGGTTTTCAACGTCGCCGCATCCAATGACGACGATCACGGGCGGAACCACGCGTTTCTGATGGATGGGGCGGGAAACTGGAAACTCGCTCCCGCATTCGACGTTACCCTCGCGACCTATCCGTTAGCTTCGGGATTCCGCGCCGCACGGGTCATGGGGAAGGCGGGAAACATCACCCGTCGTGATCTGAAGCGATTGGGCGAGGAACAGGGCGTTCGCAAAGTGGATGATGCCATCGACCACGTGTTGAATGCCTTGGCGGACTGGGAACGCCTCGCTGATGATCACGGTCTGCCAAGAGCCACCGCTTCAAGAGTCGGCCAGCAACACGGACTAACGGATTGATCGGGGTTGTTTACTTGTCCGTCGATTTCGACGGTTTCACCGCGGTGCGTTCGATGAACTCGATGATCATTCCAGCGACGTCCTTTTTCGAGGATTGTTCGATGCCTTCGAGTCCGGGTGAGGAGTTCACTTCCATCACCACCGGACCGTGATTCGAGCGGAGCAGGTCGACACCCGCGACGTTGAGCCCCATCGCCTTGGCGGCGTTGATGGCGACGGCGCGTTCGTCGGTGGAGATTTTCACGCTCTGCGAAGAGCCGCCGCGATGCAGATTCGAGCGGAATTCGCCGGGAGCGCCTTGACGTTTCATGGAAGCGACGACCTTTCCGCCGACCACGACGCAACGGATGTCCGCGCCTTCGGCTTCCTTGATGAATTCCTGCACCAGGATGTTCGCGTTCAAGCCGCGGAACGCCTCAATGACCGACTCCGCGGCATTGGTCGTTTCCGCGAGCACCACGCCGACACCCTGAGTGCCTTCCAACAGCTTGATCACCAGCGGTGCGCCGCCGCACATCTTGATCAGCTCGCCGGTCGCTTCGGTGTGGTGGGCGAATCCGGTCACCGGCAGTCCGATGCCGCGCTTCGCCAGCATTTGCAGCGACCGCAGCTTGTCCCGCGAGCGGGCGATGGCGACGGAATCGTTGAGAGTGAAAACGTTCATCATCTCGAACTGCCGCACCACGGCGTTTCCATAAAACGTATGTCGCGCGGCGATGCGCGGAATGACGGCGTCCGCCACCAGTTCCTCGCCGTCGACATAGATCCTCGGCTTGCGCGAGGTGATGTTCATGTAGCAGCGGAGGTAGTCCACGACGCGGACCTCATGGCCCCGCTTCGTGGCGGCCGCAACCAGAGCGTCCGTGCTGTAGAGTTTCGGATTGCGGGAAAGAATGAGGATTTTCATGAAGGGAAATTCGGAGGATCAATAAGCAGGAAATGCGCCTGCGTCCAATAGGCATGCCGCCTCCCGGTCAACCCCAAAAACAAATCTCTCACGTTGTCGGGAAGAATGTGGATGCATCAATGTCCGTCATTGTCAGCAGGAGGCAAACCAACCCGATTTCGATTTGATTTTTCCGCGTGACCCAACGCCTGGACAGGGGCAGGGTTTCCACAGAACACTTTGCAAAATCATGGGAAATTTTGACGCATTCGAAACCAAGATGACCGCCGCCGGTATGGGCGACGCGGCCATCCGTGCCTTCCTCCGCAACTACGAAGCGCTGCTGCGCAATGAGACCGGAATGATTCCCGAGGAGTCTATTTCACCAGCGCAGGGGCTCGCCTCATTTGACGAAATCGCCACATCAGGTGACGTGGATCCGATGCTCTTGTCGCAAGCGGTCGTCATCAAACTGAACGGCGGTCTTGGCACCGGTATGGGCCTGCAAGGTCCGAAGAGCCTGCTCGCCGTCCGCGACGGAGTGAACTTCCTCGACCTCATGGTTCGTCAGATTCTCGACCTCCGTAAAACCAGCGGTGCGAACGTGCGGCTGCTATTGATGAACAGCTTCAGCACGAGCGCGGACACGCTGGCGCATTTGGAGAAATACACCTCACAGGGATTGGCCGACGCCTCCGAAGTCGAGCTGATGCAAAATCAGATTCCGAAGATCGACGCCACGACCTATCAGCCCGTTGAATGGCCCGCCGATCCGGACCTCGAGTGGTGTCCGCCGGGCCACGGCGATCTCTATCCGGCACTCGTCGGCAGCGGGTGGCTGGATCGCTTGCTCGCGGAAGGGGTGAAATATGCTTTCGTTTCCAATTCCGACAACCTCGGTGCGATCCTCGATCCCGCGATCCTGAGCTATTTCGCCAGGAGCGGAGCACCGTTTCTGATGGAGGTCACCCGCCGGACCGCGGCAGATCGCAAGGGCGGTCATCTAGCAGTTCGAAAATCGGATGGACGCCTGCTGCTGCGCGAAGTGGCGCAATGTCCGGATGCCGACGCCGACGCGTTCCAGGACATCGACCGTCACCAATATTTCAACACGAACAGCCTGTGGCTCCGCCTGGATCTCCTGAAATCCCAACTCGCGGCCGATTCCGGCGTGTTGCCGCTGCCGATGATCCGCAACAACAAAACGGTCGATCCGCGCGACAAGAAATCGACCGCCGTGGTCCAGTTGGAAATCGCCATGGGGGCCGCCATTGAGTGTTTCGAAGGAGCGGCCGCCATCGACGTGCCGCGCAGTCGTTTCGCGCCGGTGAAGACGACCGGGGATTTGCTCGCCCTGCGCTCGGACGCCTATGAGGTGCTCGACGACGGCCAGGTCCGCCTCGCTGCCTCGCGAAATGGCGTGCCTCCGAACATCGTTTTGTCGGATGACTACAAGCTGGTGGACCAGCTCGATCCGCTAGGCGTTCCGAGCCTGCTCAACTGCGATTCGCTGAAAATATCCGGCCCGGTTCATTTCAACGATGGCGTGGTGATCGAGGGCGAAGTGGAGATCAAAAACACCACGCCGGAGCGCATGATCGTGTCGTCGGGAATCTACAAAAATCAGGCGATGGGACTCTGAGATTCAGCAGGTTCCAAATCCTACACAATTAGCGCAAATAGCGGAAAAATAGGGATTTCACCTAGGTAATTAGAACCATTTCGGCACTTTCTAAGCAAAGTTGAAACATTCTTGATGACCGCTCTTGCCAACACCCGCTTCTGTGCATAAGCCGTGCGGCGCAATGGCAAGTATCGGACCCTTTTCTTTCCCACCCACTGGTTTTGAAGCTGTAATTTTCGATTGTGACGGCACGCTCGTTGACTCGATGCCCGCCCATTTTGATGCTTGGTGCGAAGCGCTCGCGCTCCACGGGGCCGGCGGTGTTTTCAAGGAAGATGTCTTCTTCGCCATGGGTGGTCGTCCGACCATGGACATCGTGGTTGAGCTCAACGACGAGTATAATTTGAAGCTAGATCCCAGCGCTGTAGCCTTCGCAAAACGTGAGGCTTTCCTTAAAAGGCTGAACACCGTGACTTTGATCGAGGAAGTCGCCGCTTTTGCGGAAGGCCTCCGCGGCAAGGTCCCGATGGCGATCGCCACCGGCGGCTCGCGGATGGTTATCGAGAAGACTTTGAAAATCGTCGGGATTTCCGATTGGTTCGACGAGGTGGTCACCGCCGACGATGTCGAAGAGGGCAAACCCGCTCCGGATATTTTCCTGAAAGCCGCGAAACTGCTCGGGGTTGATCCAACGAAATGCCTCGCACTGGAAGACGCCCCGGCCGGCATCCTCGCCGCCCAACGCGCCGGAATGCAGGTCATCGCAATTCCTTCGCCGTTGGTTTCGTCCAACTTCTGATAGGGGGCGGAGACGTCTCGTCCATGCGCCCTATTTCGATGGATTCACCAGCGCTCCGAGCCTGGATGCCAGTGCGTCTATCACGTCTGAGGAATGCACGGCAGACACGCTGATCCTCAATCTCGCAGTCCCGCGAGAGACGGTCGGGTAGCGGATGGCGGGAACGAGAAAGCCTTCACGTTCCAAGGATGATGCGGCGACAAGGGCGGCTTCGTTAGAGCCGAAGATTCTGGGAATGATCGGAGTTCCTTGCTGGGAAAGGAACGCGATGTTTTCCTGAAGTTTCGAGCGGAGTTTCTTTCCTTTCTCCGAGCGGATTAATGTCAGCGAGGCGGTGGCTGCATGCGCGATGGCCGGAGGAGGAGCGGTGGAGTAGATGAAACTCCGGGCGCGGTTCGTCAACAGGTCGATCCAATCACGCGAGGCGGCAAGATATCCGCCTGATAGGCCGGCGGCCTTGCTGAGCGTGCCCATTTGGAAGGTGATGCGTTGTTGGAGGTTTTCCTGTTCGGCCAGGCCCATGCCGTGTTCGCCGAGGACGCCGAAGCCGTGTGCTTCATCCAACAGCAACAGTGCATCGTGAGCTTCGGTGAGTGTGACGATTTCGCGCAGCGGGCAGAGGTCGCCGTCCATGCTGAAGACGGACTCGGTGGCGACGAGGATGCGGGCTTTCGGTGATTTCGAACGGGTGGAAACGAGCAGGCGTTCGAGCTTGCCGAGATCGTTGTGTGGAAAGACCCGGATCGTCGCTCCTGATAGACGGGCGGCATCGACGAGGCAGGCGTGGGACAGTTTATCGAGGAACACGAAGTCGGATTTGCCAACTACGGCAGGGATCACGCCGAGCGCGGTGGCGAAGCCGGATGAGAATGTGAGCGCTGCTTCGGTTTGTTTCGCCGCAGCGAGGGATTCCTCCAGCATCCGGTGGGGAGGCAGGGTGCCGCAGACGAGGCGGGAAGCCGCGGACCCGGCTCCGAAGCGTTGCACGCCTTCGATGACAGCGGCTTCGGTCTCCGGATGCCTTGCCAGACCAAGGTAGTCGTTGGAAGCGAAGTTCCACAACGGCCGGCCATCGCGAACGACACGGGTGCCGGTTGGAGAATCCAGCGGGCGAAGTTCCCGCAGGAGTCCCTCGGCAGCGAGCTGGCGCAGGGATTCGGCGGGGCCGGGCATCACGGTGTTAGAGGCCCGCGGTGGTGGCCGGACGTTCGAGCGCCCAGGCGAGAAGTTTGCTGGAATCCTTCCAGACGTTTGGCGTGGTGGATTTCAATACGACCACGATCACGGAACGACCGTTCAACGAACCGCTGGAGATCAGACAGCGGCCGGCGGCATTGGTGGTGCCGGTCTTCAAGCCGTCACAATAGGGGACGGTCTTCAGGAGCTTGTTAGTGTTTTCCACGAAGCGGGTGTGGCCGTCGTTGAAGGTGAAAGTCATCGACTTGGTCGCGGTGAACGAACGGATCAACGGACTGCGATAGGCGGCGCGGGCGGCGATGGCCATGTCGCGGGCGGTCGAGTATTGGCCGGGTTGCGGAAGTCCGTTAGGGTTGATGAAATTCGAGTTCCTCATGCCGAGCGCCGAGGCTTTCTGGTTCATGATCGCGGCGAAACCTTCCTGGCTGCCGCCGACATCCCGGGCCAAAGCGCGGGCGACATCATTGGCGCTTTTCACCATCAGCACCTTGAGCAATTCGCGGCGCGGGTAAACTTCGCCAGGCTTGAGGTTGAGACGGGTGGGTTCGCAAGCTTCGTCGGACGCTTCGACGGTGACCGGCTTGTCGATGTTTCCGGCATCGAGGACGCAGAGGGCGGTGACCAGTTTTTGGGTGCTGGCGACGGCGCGGGGGGCGTCGGCGTTTTTCGCGTAGAGCACCCGCCCACTGACGACGTCGATGACGATGGCGCTTTCGGCAGCCACTGGCGGTGGCGCTGTCGGCGGAATGGCGGCGACGCGGACCGGTTGGTCCGGCGTGGTTTGCACGCGTGGCGGCTGATTTTTTTCAGGAGGGCTTCCACCGCAGGAGGTGATGGACGCACCGGTCAGCGCGAGGACGATGAGGCGGACACAAAACAACCGTGACATGCGAGGCATCATCCTCATCAAAACCTGATCATCAAGCCGGGAATGAGGAGATCGGCAGAATCTTCACCGGGGGATGAGCGCGACTCACGGCAGCCATCCGAACAGGCGAAATATTTTCACGAGAATATAGGCAACGCCCCCGGCCGCGGGAAGCGTGAGGACCCAGGCCCAGAGGATGCGCTCGATCAGCGACAAATTGAGTGCGCTGAATCGTTTTGCGCAGCCGACACCCATGATCGAGGTGGTGATGCTGTGGGTGGTGGAAACGGTCATGCCGTAACTGCCGGTGACGGCGAGCAGGGTGGCGGCGACGGTTTCCGCGGCGAATCCGTGGACGGGCTGGAGTTTGACCATTTTGTGACCCAGCGTTTTGATGATTCTCCAGCCGCCGGCCATCGTCCCGGCTGCCATGGTCAGCGAGCAAATGACCTTGATCCAGACGGGCACGTCGGGCGAGAGGTCGGCGACTTTTGCGGCGGCGGCGGGCAGGGGAGCTTTGCCCTTTTCCCCCGCGGATTTCATTTCCGAGTCGAGGGTTTTGAGCCAGTCGGTGTGTTTCCCGGCGACCATGCTTCCGAGCACGGGGATTTTGGTGAGAATACGGTCGTCCTCGGCGGCGAGAATTTCGCGATGAGTGGCGCTGCCGACGGCGAGCAACCGCTGCGTGGCTTCTTGCTGTTGGGTTGCCGCAAGGGTCTTGGCGGCTAGGATCTGGAAGGCTTCGCGATACTCGCCGGGAGCCAATTTCGTGCTTTCCTGTTCCAACACGTTCGCCGCTTCGATCAATTGCTCAGGCGTTGATTTCGGGTTCTTGATGACGGTGACGCTGTGCTCTGCCTGCATCGATTTCCCCATCCGGAGAAAACCGAGCCAATCGGGAATATTCTGGAAACTGCCGGTCGCTGTGGCGGTCACCAAGGCCAGCGTGATGACGCCCATCGTCTTTTGCGCATCGGCCAGACCGTGGGCGAATCCCATGTAGCTGGCGCTGAAAATCTGAGCCTTGCCGAAGAACCTGTTCACGAAGCGTGGCCGGGCTTTCTGCAGCAGGAAATAGAGAAAGCCCATCAGCAGGAAACCACCGATGAAACCGATGATCGGCGAGGTGATCATCGGCATGAGCACCTTGTGCAGCACACCTTCCATGACTTCCTTGCCGTCCTTGACCTTTTTCACCGACCAGATGATCGCATGCCAGTTGTCATGGGAACTCGCAAGGGTGGCACCGCAAATACCACCGACCAGCGCATGAGTCGAGCTCGAAGGCAGCCCGAACCACCAGGTGAGCAGGTTCCAAGCGATCCCGCCTAACAGAGCGCAGACGATCACCATCGGCGAGACAAATTGCGCGTCCACCAATCCCGATGAAACGGTCTTTGCCACCGCGTGACCCGCGAGGGCACCGATGAGATTGGTGATGGCCGCCATCGCGATGGCCTGCCGCGGAGTCATCACCTTGGTGCCGACGACGGTCGCGATCGAATTCGCCGTGTCGTGGAAACCGTTGATATACTCAAAGGCGAGGGCGATGAAGATCACCAGGAAAATGATGCCGAGACTCATGCTGTTCTAGCCTCAGGAGTTTTTCAGGACGATTTGAGAAACGACGTTTCCGGAATCGCGACAACGGTCGATGACCTTTTCAAGGAGGTCGTAAAGGTCGCGCATCGCCATCGCCTTGATCGGCTCAATGTTGCCCGAGTAAATTTCCTTCAAATAACCGACAACGAGCTGGTCGGCGCGACCTTCGAGATCCTGCATCTTGTCGTTTTCCGCCTTGATATCTTCAAGCTTCGGATTTTTCGCGAGCATGTCCACCATCCGCACCACGACGAGCGCGGCTTCCTGGGCGATCGCCATTTGCGGAGCGAAATCCGAGGCATTCACCAGATGGTTCATGATTTCAAAGCGTTCGCCGAATTTTTCCACCGTTTTGGGAATCCGGTAAAGCGCCTTGGACAGCGCCTCGATATCCTCACGGTCGAGCGCGGTCACGAACACCTTGACCAGCTCTTCGCTGATGATTTCAGCGTTTTTCTTCTCGTTGCGGCGGGCGACGGAAAGCTCCGCCAGCGAGATGCTTCCTTTCGATTCCTGGAGCAGCCGGGCGAGAGCTTCGATGCTTTGGTGCGCCGATTTCGCGCTGGAGGCAAGGAGTTCAAAGAACCGGTCCGATTTCCCGAAGAGTTTGGCGAGTGAGATCACCGGCGCAAATTGGAGAAACAATTTCATTCCGGCAAGATGAGTTTTTCAAATGACCGGGCCTCAAGCGACGAGTGAGTGGACGGGGCATGCTTGACCCTCACCCGCGTCGGATCCAACGCGGGAAATTCACCGTTCAGGCGGCATGGGGCGGAAAATAGGTTAGAATTGCCTTAGCATTTCGCTTGCCACCCCTTGGCCGAAGCCCCACAAAAGCCCCCCGCTCATTCTGGGGCTGCGCAAACTCTGTTGCTCCGCCCGGGATGGCGGCTCAATCCTCACTCGCGCGCTCAAATGGAAAGCATCTCATCCCGTATTGCCAAGGTTTCCCCGTCACTCACGCTTGCCGTCACCGCACAGGCTAAAGCGATGATCGCCAAAGGCGAAGAAGTTTACGCGCTCGCCGGCGGTGAGCCGGAAGTCGACACTCCACAGTTCATCAAGGACGCGGCCATCGCCGCCCTTCTGGAAGGAAAAACCAAGTATACCCCCGCCGGCGGTATCCCTGAGCTCCGTGCCGCGCTGTCCAAGAAATTTAAGGACGACAACAATCTCGACTACGCCGCCAACCAGATCTGCGTCACCGGTGGTGCGAAAATGGCCTGCTATAACGCCATCCTCGCTGTCATCGAAGAAGGCGACGAAGTCATCATCCCTTCGCCATTCTGGGTGTCTTACCCGGAAATGGTCCGTCTCGCTGGCGGCGTCCCTGTTATCGTCGAGACCAAGGAATCGACCGGCTGGAAAATGACTCCCGAGCAATTCGAGGAAGCCATGACCCCGGCGACCAAGATGGTGATCATCAACACTCCCGGCAATCCAACCGGAGCCATCTACACCGCAGCGGAACTCCTCGCCCTCGGTGAAATCGCCCTCGGCGAAGACATCGTCATCCTTTCCGACGAAATCTACGAAAAGCTTGTCTATGGCGATCACAAGCACGTCTCGATCGCGTCGCTCAGCCAAGAACTCTACGACCTCACCATCACCGTCAACGGCTTCTCGAAGGCCTACTCGATGACCGGCTGGCGTCTGGGATACACCGCCGCTCCGAAGCCATTGGCCGAAGCGATCGAAAAAATCCAGAACCACACCACCTCCAACGCGAACAGCTTCTCCCAATACGGAGCGCTCGCCGCTCTCGAAGGTGACCAATCGTTCATCGAAGACCTCCGCGGCGAATACGACGTGAAGCGCCAGTTCATGTATGGCCGCCTCAAGGCGATCAACAACATCCGCGTGGTTGAGCCGCAAGGTGCGTTCTACTTCTTCGTTTACACCGGCAACACCGGTTTGAAGTCGATGAACCTTTGCGACAAGCTCCTCTCCCGCTACAAGGTCGCCGCCGTTCCCGGCATCGCCTTCGGCTACGACGAGGGCATCCGCCTCAGCTATTGCACGACGCTGGACATCCTCAACGAAGGACTGACCCGCTTCGAGCAATTCTGCCGCGAGCATTGATTCAACTGGAATTCGTTCCGCCCGTTTTCATAAAAGCCATGGAGCCGTCGGGTTTCATGGCTTTTATCTTTTTATCGATTGTGGTCGGATATTTTCGTGCAATGTTCCTAACGAATTGTTAGCGGTTGCCCGATGAAAATCGCTCCGTTCCTGACAATCCTTTCTCACTGCTCCGCAATTGTGCTAACGGGGACGGCTTCCGCACTCACGCCGTTAACGGATAATTTCAACGCGGAGACCCTCCGTTTGGCCCGCTGGAAAATAACGAATCGTGAGGGTGGGGAGTTGGCGCATTTTCCAGGTGGCATGAAATTTACCGTTGGTTCGGACCCGGCCCAATATGCATCGGGTATCGCCGAACTGAGAAACCGCCATCCTGGCTGCAATGAAAGCTGGGAGGTCATCGTGGATGTGGTGAATAAAACAAATCTCGAATACAGGGCTGGCGTTGGCCTCCAGATTTGCAATGCACTCGATGCTAGGGACCGGGTGAACTACAAGTTCAATGGTGCCGGCCTCGGCGGTATTGGCAGCAGTAGCGGATTCGCTGTGACCGGCCAGGCGGACGACGAGGTCGACCTGGATGATTTTGACAGGGAGTTCAGGCTGGATCCGCAGGTTGCTGCCGGCAGCATGCGCATCACTTTCGACAAGAAGACCCGGTTTTTTACTTTTTGGTATGACCGTACCGGGCGCGCGGATGGTTTTCAATGGATGAAGCTTTGTAATTATTCAACAACGGGCAGGGGAGGATACCGCAGTGGAAACTGGAGGATGAATCCTGCGAGCGGACGTTTTACCATCCAGATTTATGGCTACTCGGATTCGTGTCGGGTTCCCGCCGGCCAGTTGAAATTGGACAACTTTTCAATGAGAAACACTCCGTGAACCAGCGGCAGTCCATCTGCGCCGGATATTGAATACAGACGTGGCCATGGTCGCTCCCGATGTCAAAATAGGTTCAACCAAGGAAGGATAGGTCGGAAATCCTCCGTCGCCATCACTGGTGACGGACATTTCCGCCTTCGGGAAACATCAAGAAAATCCCATCTCCATTTTTGTGGCGATCCATCCGCTGCTCTATCCGCGTGAGTGCACCGACCATGAGCGGATCCTGGACCACTTTTTCTTCGTCACCCCTCGCAGGCGACATCTCACTTCACTCCCATTCCCGCCAACCGGATGTCGAATGGATTCTCACCCGTCTCCTTGCCCTTGATGTGGATCTCCGCTTCGCGTGTGCCGGTGCCGGTTGGCATGAACGTCACTTTGAAAGTCGTGGTTCCGTTGATTGCCAGAGCTGTCTTTGCCGGGGTGGTGATTTTGAAATCCTTCGAATTCGCCCCGTTGATCGTCACCGCCAGACCGGTCAATTCCGCAGTACCGTTGTTTGTAATGGTGAAGATTTTCTCTCTTTTAGCGCTATCCACCGCCACGGCACCGAAACTTTTCTTTGCCGTTCCGTCTACCAAGGGAGTTCCCGTCGGTTGACGCACTTCGATCTCGGGAGCAAGCGTGGTCACTTCGGACGAATACCCCAGCCACTTGGGCGTCGTGAACCCGGATTTCCCTTCAAGATGATACACCGTGAAATCCGGCGCGACGGAGTAGAACGCGTTAGTCCTGATGGAGGCAGGCGCATCCCCAAGAAAGATCGCCTTGGACAATTTGGGACATTCACTGAACGCGCCGATTTCGATTTTTTCGACGCTGGCGGGAATGATCACGCTGGTAAAACTTTGGCATGATTCGAAGGCGTTGTTGCCGATCTTTCTGATTCCTTCAGGCAGGCTCGGATTCTGCAGCTTGAAGCAGCCTTCGAACCCATAGTCATCGATGGTCCTGACGCTTCGAGGAATAATCACGGTTTCCAACTCCTCGCATCCCCTGAAAGCTCTTTCTCCGATTCTTTCGACACCGTCGGGGATGGTGAGTTTCGTTAGAGAAAGACAATCGCTGAACGAATAGGGAGCAATCATGGTGATGCCGGGTGGCAGTGAGACACTCCTCAAACGCCGGCAGGATTGGAACGCCCCCGTACCGAGACTTTTCAAGCCAGAGGGGAGAGTGATGCTGAGCAAGCTCTCGCAATTCGTGAAAGCCCCGTAGCCCATAGTGGTCAGGCCCTTGGGAAAGGACAGATCCATCAGGCCGATACAATTGAAGAACGCTTCTCCATCGATATGGGTGACACTCTCGGGAATGGTGACGTTCGTCAGGTTCTGGCGGTTGTAGAACGCACCTTCACCGATGCGGGTCACCGGCGTGCCGGCGATCTGCGGCGGGATCACCACGCTTGTCGCCGAACTGTCCGTGAAGTCGGTAATCGTGATTCCTTTGGAGCTGTTGGTATAAAGGAAGTCGCCGGAGGTCTCATCCGCGAGCAAGGACGGGACAGTGAGACAGAAGGCGGACAGGATCGTGAGAGAAGTGAGACTTCCGGGTTTCATGCAGGGATGGCTTGGCTGAGGTGAGTAATTGCCGACAGGATTCTAGCGGATAAAAGCCACGCCCCGGGTGTTCGAGTCGAGAAGATATTTCCGCACGACGGGAGAACATTGCCGGAACGATGGCATTGGAGTTACTTCCCGATGCCAACCTGCCCATTCACGGCCTATTTCACTCCCATCCCCGCCAGCATGATGCTGAACGGATTTCCGGTGGTTTCGGTGCTGGTGACATGGATGTGCGCCATGCGCGTGCCTTGTCCCTTGGGCTTGAACGTCACGGTGAAAATCCGTGATTCACCCGTTGCCATGGATGCCTTGTTAGGTGGCTTAATGATGAAGTCGCCCGCATTGGCTCCGTCAATCGTGATAGCAAGTCCGGTCAGGTCTTCGGTTCCGGTGGAAACGATGGTGAAGGTTTTTGTGCCCCCGGATTCACCGACTTTCACGGTGCCGAAGCTGCGTTTATCGTCTTCATCCAGATTTGATCCGGCGGGTTGCTGGATCCCGATCTCCGGTCCGGCGGCGAGCGCGACAGACCGATAGCCGTTCCATACAGGAGAGGTGAATCCCGCGGCCCCTTCGGTATAATAGATGATGGTGGCGGGTGGCGACGGCTCGTGGCGGATTTTGAAGATGCCAGCTCCGATGGCGGGGGCGTTGCCGAGAAAGGTGGCGCTGATCACCGCAGGTTTCCTCCGGCGGAACGCGTAATTCTCGATCTTCGTCACGCTGGCCGGAATCGTCACTTTCGTCAGGAGAGGACAGTCGCCAAAAGCCCCGCTCTTGATTTCTTCGACGCCATCGGAAATTACCAGTTTTTCCAATTGGTCGCAGCGCACGAACGCGCCACCTCCGATGATCTTGACGGTGCCTGGGATCGTGAGATCCTTCAATCCAACACAGTTACCAAACGCTCCATTGCCGATGTGAGTGATATTCGGAGTGATGACCAAATTCGTGAGTCGGCTGCACAAATAAAACATTCCGTCCGGGATTTCCGTGAGTCCCGATGGCAGCGAAACTTCATCCAGAATGATGCAGCGGTTGAACGCGCTGCTTCCGATACTGGTGACACTGTCGGGTATGGAGACTGCCGGCAAATGGGTGCATCGGTAAAATGAATATTCCCCGATGCTCGCGAGACTCTCAGGCAGCGAGATACTGGTTAGACCACAGTAGTAAAATGCACGATCATCGATGCGAGTCACGCTGTCGGGAATCGTCACCGCCGTCACCTTGTGGCACTCCATGAACGCTTCCACGCCGATCGCCGTCACCGGTTTGCCGGCGATGCTCGACGGAATCGAAACCGGCCCGACGATATCGTCCGGGTAGCCGGTGATCGTGACACTGGTGCCGTCCTCGGTGTAGGTAAAATTACCGAAAGTGCCGTCCGCCAGAAGAGGCTGGGTCATCAGATAAGCGACGGCGAGGGCGCATCCGGGAATGTTGCTGAATATCATGGGTGTGGATGTTAGCTTTTCAAACCTTGCTGGAATAATCCGCCACCATCGCCGGAAAGAGACCAATTGCAACCCGCCGTGATGGGAAAAACGCGGAAAATACCCACTCGTTACGGTCCGGTGACTTTCAGGCGGACGTAGATCGCTTCCGCCGGAGAGGGGATACTGATGGAAACCTGGTTTGTCGCGCCGCCCGGAGTGAGGGTGGATGTCACGCCACCAACTCCCGGAACGACGTCGATCCATGTTTGGAGATTGGTGCTGGACTGGGCTTTCCACGTGACCGACCCGGGGGATGTGGTGACCGTGAATTGATAGATGACCGCCGGGATTTCCTGGTGAAAAGCGAGCGTTGGGAGAATCGATGAATCGGATAGGGTGGGATTTCCAGCGAGGAGAAATTCGGCGAGGTTGGAGAGTCCGTCGCCGTCCGTATCAACGTTCGCCGAGTCGGCTGGAAGTCCGTGGAGTTCGAGGAAAGCGTCCAAAGGCTCACGGATGGCAACGGAGAAGGAGCGGGTGATGTTGGACGAAGCGCCATCGGTGACCTTTGCCTCGAATCCGAAGGTACCCCCAAGAGTGGGGGTTCCCATCAACGATCCCCCGGCATCGAGCGAGAGACCGGCGGGAAGTTGTCCTCCGACAAGCGTCCACTGATAGGGCGCCGTTCCTCCGGTGGCGGTCAGGTTTTGCGTGTAGGTGCTACCGACCTCTCCATTCGTTAGTATTTCAGGGGAGTTGATGGCCAGTGCTGGAGTGATGGGAATGACGAGGGAACGAATGGCTGTCGCTCCAACGCTGTCCGTCACCTGAACGGTGAAATCGAATTCGCCCGATGCAGTGGGAGTGCCATCGAGGGTGCCGGTATTTCCCAAAGCGATGCCGCTTGGTAAATTTCCGGTCGTTACGCTCCAAGTGTAGGGGGACGTGCCGCCGCTGGCCGTGAGCGACTGGCTGTAAACATTGCCGACGATTCCACCGGCGACTGACGATGTGGAAACGACCAGTGTCGGAGCGACCGTGATCGTGAAATTTTTGCTGGCGGTAGCCCCGGTGTTGTCGGTTACCGCCGCGACGAAGGTGAAGGGGCCTGCAGTCGAGGGCGTGCCGGTGAACAGGCCGTCGCCATTCAACACAAGTCCTGCCGGGAGGACTCCGGTTGCGATGCTCCAAGAGTAAGGGGGTGTTCCTCCGCTGGCGGCGAGAGTTTGCGAGTAGGAAGTGCCGATGGTGCCGTTTGCCAACTGTGGGGATGATTCGACGGCGAGTGTCGGTGTGATCGTGACAGAGAAGGATTTGTTAGCCGTTGCGCTGGCGCTGTCGGCGACTTGTGCTGTAAAACTAAAGGTGCCTGCCACGGTGGGAGTGCCTCCGAGTTCTCCCCCTGTCGTCAGGATCAAACCGCCCGGGATGCTGCCCGAAACCACGCTCCAACTATAAGGAACGGCTCCACCAATGGCGGTTAAGGTTCGCGAAAGCGCCGTGCCGACAGTGCCACTCGGAAGCGGAGAGGCGGACGAAATCGCGAGTGTTGGCGTGATGGTGACGGTTAAGGATTTGTTGGCCGTCGCACTGGCGCTGTCGCTCACAAGCGCGCTGAAAGTGAATGTTCCTGCGACAGTGGGTGTGCCGCTCAAAATGCCGCCGCCGGAGAAAGTTAGGCCGTTAGGGATTGTTCCCGATAAAATGCTCCAGGAATAAGGCGATGTTCCACCCGTGGCAGCGATTGTTCGTGAAATTGCCGTGCCGACAGTTCCGCCGACGAGAGGAGAGGTGGAAGAGACCACGAGTGTGGGCGTGATCGTGACGGTGAAGGATTTGTTAGCCGTCGCGCCGGCACTGTCCGCCACCAGCGCCGTGAAAGTGAATGTCCCCGCCGTGGTGGGCGTACCGCTCAATGTTCCACCACTGGAGAACGTGAGACCATTGGGAATCGTTCCCGAGGAAATGCTCCAGGTGTAAGGCGAGGTTCCGCCGGCAGCGGCAAGAGTTCGTGAAATTGCCGTGCCGACGGTGCCGCCAGCGAGTGGCGTGGTGGAGGCAACCACGAGTGTCGGCGTGATCGTGACGGTGAATGATTTGTTAGCTGTTGCGCTGGTGCTATCAGTGACAAGTGCGGTGAAGGTGAAGGCCCCCGCCGTGGTGGGCGTGCCACTGAGGATCCCACCGCTGGAGAACGTGAGGCCGTTGGGGATCGTCCCCGAGGAAATGCTCCACGTGTAGGGCGTGGTCCCTCCAGTGGCGGTTAGAGTTCGCGAAACCGCCGTGCCGATTGTCCCGCCTGCGAGCGGAGAGGTGGAAGCAATCAAAGGCGGCGTGGAGACCGGGATCATGAAATCCTTCACCACCGCCATGTGTTGCATGCCGCTCACTCCGCTGTCTGCGGCGAGCGCGGGGCTGATTTCCGCGATCGGCGAATAAATCTGGGTGTCAGCGACAAGGCCGTTGGCAAAAGTCGAAGCACCGATCACCACCGGGGTCCGGAGCGCGTAAAGCCCCGCATTCGGGAGTACCCCATCGTAGGGACTGCCCCGGCTGGCATTCGTATTGGAATTTCCCAGTCGATCTGCGGGATACGGACCCGTTGTGACCACGACGTCGTCCAAGGTGCCAAACTGGGTTTCCGTGCGGCTGTCCGAGTTGAAATCCCCGCCAATGACCAGGTAGTCCGTAGTGGGAACATGGAGCTGGATGAGATCCCGAAGAGCGGTGGCTTCGGCTGGCCGTTTAGAATCCGTGGTCAGCATGTGGACGGAGACGACCCACAGATCCTTCGGCCCGGGAATGTCGATGCGGGCCCAGGCGAAATCCCGGCTGTTGCTTACCTGCGTGTCATCCCACTCGCCGGATTCGAGAATCGGGTAGCGGCTGATGATGCCGTTGGGAATCTGGTCGCCGCCCACCGACTCCCGAAAATAGGAAAATTCCGACCCAAAAGTGCTGGCAACAAATCCTTGGATCGTAGCGGCCGAGTTGTTTCCGTAATTGAACTCCTGAATCATCGCGATGTCCGGCTTGATGCCTTGGAAAATCCGGATGCCCGGGTCCAGATACGACTGGTTATTGCCACTCGTGATGTTGGCCGCCATGAGGCGCACCCGCTGGGCGCTGGAAAAAACACTGAGCAGCAGGCTGACACCGCAAACCCACGCCGCAAAATAGGAACGACAGGTGGAAGCCGACTTGAAACTCATGAGTCGATCCGCAGCGGGGTGAGATCGGGAATAAATGAACCGTCGCAGGGTCCGGTCGTTGGCAAGGCGGCGCGCATGGAGTGGAAGTCAGTCAATATCCCCATTTACCGGAGATGGTCATGTGAATAAATGTTACGATTTGGCAAACCGTTGGTCGAAATCCGCCCGGTGTGGGGAAATGGTGCGGAAATCACGATGTATGCACAAAATGAGCCACTTTTTGTCTCGATAGGATTCCCGCACGGCAGGGGGACCTTTGGATTGAATGACGGGGGCGATCCGGTTTGCGACGGGTTGATTTCACAAGAATCCAGAGTGCCGGCGTGAATCCATGCCCATGCCCTTCAGGAACATGTTAGATAGCGTCGGCGGAGTGTGATGCCAGACAAGGAACGAAATGCGCGGATCATCCTATCAATCGCCTTCGCCAGCATCCTTCCTTCCCTTTTGATAGATCCAGTTGGCCACCATCCCGATGACTCCGCCGATGACAAAGAGGATGACAACTCCTCCCAGATCCAGGTGGGCACTGCCGCCGCAAATGAGAACCAGAACCGCTGCGACGACAAAGACTACAAAGCAGCCGACGCCACCCTTCACAAATGCTTTTCCTTGGTCTGCCATGAGGATGATCGGGTTTTGCGAACCAGTTCCCCGGTTCATCGCGAGTTGAACCGTTTTCGTCATTCCCAGCAAGCAATCTGTTGGGAATCCATCCGCAGCGACCGGTGATCGCCGCTGCGGTCACGCTTTCCGGAACTTCTTCCACTCCTGAATCGTTTCCAGAAACGGCTTGGCGTAGCGCTGGATCTTAGCGGCGCCGATGCCGGGGATGAGCAGCGCCTCGGCGTCGTTGACCGGTTGGTAACGGGCGAGGGCTTCGAGGGTTTTGTTGCCGAAAATGACGTAGGAGGGAACGTCCTCACGCTTGGCGAGTTTTTCCCGCAGATCGCGGAGCATCGAGTAGAGCTGAGGATCGTGGCCGTGGTCCTGGAGCGATTGAGTGATTTTCCCGGCTTCCGTTTCCGGCCAGACGAGCTGGAATTTCGCCTCTCCACGCATGACACGGTCGCCGAGCGGAGAAAGTGTCAGAAGGGGAAACTCGCCGGGAACGGTTTGCACCAGACCTGCTTCTGCTAGAGATCGCATCAGGGCGTTCAGATAGCCGGCACCCTTGTCCTTCAGAATGCCGTAAGTCGTGAGTTGGTCGAGTCGGGCGCTGATGATTTCCTGCGACCTGCTGCCCGCCAACATCTGGACGATGCGGCCGCGGCCGAACTTGCCTTCCCAGCCGTTAGCCGTGCGGCGGGACATGCGGGCGACGCCGCTGAGCGCCTTTTTAACGATGAGTTCTTCTTCGCCGGTGGGCGGACGGGATTCGCCGGAGCCTTCATCGCGGCAGACATCGCAGGTGCCGCAGACGCCGGCATCCTCCTCGCCGAAATACATGAGAATCCACTGTTGGCGGCAGACGCGCGAGTAACACATCTCGACCATCGCCTTGAGTTTCTCACGGTCGCGGCGGTCCTTTTCCTCGATGGCGGCCTCGTCGAGTGTCAGCGCGCGGGCGAGGATGTCCGGCTTGAGCAGGCGGGTGCCTTTCATCCGCTTTCTGGGAATGTCGAATCGCTCGATGTAGCCGCCGCGCGAGAGGATCGCCATCGCGCTGCCGACCGACATCGAGTTCTTCACGTCGGCGTTCTCGGCGATGTCTTCCAGCGTCCGATGGACTTCGTAATCCTTGTCGGCCTCGTTCAGCAGGTATTGATAGATCGAGCGCACGATGGCGGCGGTCGGGTTCGCGCCGTCGATGAAAAACTCCTGCGTGCGGGTGTCCGCGTAGTTGAAAAGCAGCTCGCAGACGGCGTTCTCGCCATCGCGCCCGGCGCGCCCCGCTTCCTGATAGTAGGCCTCGACGCTGCCGGGGATCTCGTAGTGGATGACGAATCTAACGTCGGAGCGGTCGATGCCCATGCCGAACGCGTTGGTGGCGACGGCAACATCCGCCTTGCGGGTGATGAAAATCTCCTGCGCGCGGGTGCGCTCCTGTTCACCCATGCCGCCGTGATAGGCCACGCATTTGATCCCCCAGCTTGCGAGCGTTTCGGAAACGGAATCCACCTTCTTGCGGGTGGCGCAGTAGATGATGCCGGTCTTGTGCGCGGCGATGACCGCCTTCATCCGCTCGTCCTTATGCTGCGCCTTGTCCACGGCGGAAATGTTCAGCGACAGATTGGGCCGGGAAAATCCGCTGACCCGTTCGAACGGTTCGCGCAGCGCGAGCACGGTGGAAATGTCATTCCTAACAATTGGCGTGGCGGTCGCGGTGAGCGCGACGCATTGCGGTCTGCCGATTTTCTCCAACGATTTCCCCAACCGCAGATAGTCCGGCCGGAAATCGTGCCCCCACTGGCTGAGGCAGTGCGCTTCATCCACGGCGAACAGCGAAATCTCGATGCCTGATAGAGCGTTGAGAAAGCTCTCCGCGCGGAACCGCTCGGGTGCGACGTAAACGAGTTTCCATTTTCCGGCACGCATGCCGTCGAGCCGTTCCTTCTGCTCCGGCCACGACAGCGTCGAGTTGATGACCGTCGCCGCGATGCCTCGGGCGACGAGGGCGTCCACCTGGTCTTTCATCAGCGCGATCAACGGTGAAATGACCAAGGTCACTCCGGGGAAACACAGCGCCGGAATCTGGAAACACAGCGATTTCCCACCGCCCGTCGGCATCACCACCAGTCCATCGCGGCCGGAGGTGATTTCCCGGATCACTTCCTCCTGGCCATCAAGGAATCCCGTAAATCCGAAATATCGCTCCAATGCCGCGTGGGGCGTCATGACGAGCGTTTTGGATCCGGAGCGGGCAGAGGACATGCGTGAGCGAATGAACAACACCCGGCGAGCCAAGGTCAACCCCGAGTGGCCACTGGTTAGGATCTGCCGAGGAAATTTAGGTTTCCGAACTAATTCGCACGTGGTAAAAAAACAGACGTGAAATCAATTTTTCGAATCATCCCCTCGGTGATTCTGGTTTTCGCCTCCCTCCAGTGCAGCCCGATCGGTCCGCCCGGAGGTGGTCGGGACCGGTATCAAACCTACCAACCGCAAGCCGCCAGCAAGCCGGAACTCGTCACCCTTTCCGGCAATGGCCGCATGTCCACGTCCGCCATGCTGCGTCAGGTGAACCTCAAAGTGGACATGGTGCGGAAGGGGACCTACGGGCGGCGCTCGGCGCGGTCGATGACGCCGCGCTACATCACGATTCATAGCACCCAGAACTACACGGCGGGCGCGGAGAAACATTCGGAGGCATTGAAACACGGCGCGCTGCGGACCGGCCAGCGGCCTGGCTACCTCATCTGGCATTTCACCGTGGAGGACCGGATCGCCATCCAACATATGCCTACATCGGAACAGGGCATCCATGCGGATTTCGACGGCCCGGGAAACCACATGTCGATCGGCATCGAAATGTGTGAGAACCGCGGCAACAACCGCTCCCGCACCATCGAGCACACCGCCATGCTCACCGCCGTGCTCATGAAGCGGAACAACATCCCGCTGGCAAACGTCGTCCCGCACTACCATTGGCCGCGCCGTGGCAAGCATCCACCTAACAAAGACTGCCCGCATTTTCTCATGGACAACGGCCGCCCCGGCTCGAAATGGCGTTGGTTCCAAAGCCGCGTGGACTACTACTATCGTCAGCTCAATGGTTAATTCGCCGAAAAACCACGGCAGTCCGGGAAACCGCGAGACCATCCTCCAGCCCGATGTCTACTACGTCTGTCAACGTTGCACCGCCTGCTGCAAATGGCCCGGCGATGTGCGGCTTGAAGACGAGGAAATCCCGCGGATCGCCGCGTTTCTCGATCTGGCCGAGCAGGACTTTCTCGACCAATTCACCCGCCTGCGGACGAATCGTCAGGGACTCTCGCTGATCGAGAAGGAAAATCACGAGTGTATCATGCTCGACGGCAACTCCTGCCGCATCCATCCCGTCAAACCCGACCAATGCGCCGGCTTCCCCAACAAATGGAACTTCCCCGGCTGGAGGCAGGTGTGCGAGGCGATCGCTGTTCCGATCGAGCAAGGGTAACCGCCGGTTGATTCCGAGGTATTCTTGAGATGCAAGAGAGACATTTAGCCCTACAACGGCGCGAACGAATTATCTATCGGGCGCGGGTTGTGCCTTGAAATGGTTGCGCGGGGAGCAGCGTTTTCACGCCGATGCCGCTAACTTTGAGCTCGAAAGAGGATTCGTCGGCATCGTTGGAGGAGATCCGGAAAGTCGCCTTCCGGATGCCTTTGGCTTTCGGCCAGAAAGTGATTTCCACCGGAAGCGATGCTCCGGGTGCGAGCGGTTCTTTGTAATCGGAGATATATTTGTAGTCCACAATGTGAAACTCCGACGCATGCGGGCCGCTCTTTCGGATTCCCGCCAAGTTCAGCGGGATATTGCCAGTGTTCCAGATCCGGAAAGTTTTCGTGAGCGAGCCTTTCCTGAAAACGGCTCGGCCCATGCTCACAGTGATATTATCTTCGACCGGTCTGCCTTTCGGGCTGACTACCGAAATTTCGGGTGTCAGGATCAACTGGCGCAGCTTCGGGATCGCAAACAGATATGCGGCTCCGGCTTTGTGGATCTGTTCATTGAAAGACGGATTCAGTCCCTTGCCACCGCCATCTTCCTCCGGTGCGCCGAGGACGATGCTGTCTCCGGAAATGGCGACCCCGGTTCCGAAGTAGTCGTAATCACCGGTGTTGGAGGCTTTCAGATAGGAGAGGAGGTTCCAGGCGTTGTTCTTTCTGCGGAACGCGTAGGCGGCACCCGCATAGTTCGCCTCCTCGTCGGAAACCGGGTTGAGGCCCTTGCCGCTGCCCCATTCATCCGGTGCACCCACGACGATGGTATTGTTGTAAATCGCCACGGAACTGCCGAATTGATGATGTCCTTTCTGATTGAACGCCCTCAAATGCGCGGTCGGTGACCACGTCGCCCCGGTTCGCTCGAACACATGGGCGGCTCCCGCTTGCGAGTATTGGTTGAACTCATTATTCTCGCCATCCTCGTTGGGAGCTCCGACCACGATGGTTTCACCCGAGATCGATACGGAGGCCCCGAAACCATCATCCGGTTCGGAAGTCACGGGTTTCAGATTCGCCTGCAGGTTCCAGCTCGTTTCCGATCTCACGAAGACATAGCCCCCTGATACCAAGGTGTCGCCCGAGATGGCCACCGAGCGTCCCATGCTCGTGTAATATCCCGAATTCACCGGGACGGCGGCTTTGAGACTGGCTTGCTGCACCCAGAAGTTGCTATCGTTTCGGGTGAATACGTAAGCCGCACCCGCTCCGAAGTCATCCACGTTGAAAGGCGGATTTTCGAGGAAACCGCTGCCATTCGCATATGGGGCTCCGATCACGATGTCATCGCCGGAGATTGCTACCGATGCTCCGAACTCGTCGTATTGATCGGCATTGGATGCGCGGAGGTAAGCCTGCTGGCTCCACACCGAACCGCTTCTTACGAAGACATAGGCGGCACCGTATGCCAGTTGGACGGCGGGATAGGGGCTGTCTCCGTCCTCGTCAGGCGCCCCCACCACCAGCGTGTTGCCGGAAATGGCGACACTGGATCCGAAACGATCACCGGGCCCCGCGTTCGAGGCCTTGAGGTAGGCTTGCTGAACCCAACTGTCGCCACTGCGGACATAGACATATGCGGCTCCCGATGAGTTTCCTCCGGCACCGCTTTCCCCCGGTGCTCCGATGACGAGAGTATCGTCCGAGATCGCCACGGATCCGCCGAAGTTGCTGAGTTCACTTGGGTTACCCGCTTTGAAATAGAGGATCGGCGGCGGAGTAATTCCAACAACTGCCGTGACCTCTCGGTGGACTGCTGAAATTTCTGTCGGAGAGGTGGTTTGCGACCATCCGCTTCCGGTGACGACTGTGAAGAAGATCAGGAGCAAACAAAAACGCCAGGGCAGATGAGGGTGAATCGGGAATTTCAAAGGGAATGAATGTTAGAGTTGCTGGCGATTGTTAGCCCCCATTGTCGCCGGTTTCAAGGGGGAACCGGCGGAAAATCGGATACGCCGCATTTCAAGATACCGGCTCTGGAATGAGTCAGTGCTCCGGGCTTGCCCTCTCGGATTTCCCGGCCATTCTTCCCCGCGTTGTGAGTTCCATACCGGTTGAACCATCGTTGGAAGTCTTCGTCGGGCTGGCGAAGCAGGGCAATGTCGTGCCTGTTTACACCCAGCTCGCCGCTGATTTCGAGACCCCGTTGTCCGCCTATTTGAAATTGCGGGATAATCGCCATTCGTTCCTCCTGGAGAGTGCGGAGAGTTCGGAAAAAGGCGGGCGTTGGTCGATCGTGGGCAGCGGACCGCGTTTGGTTTTCGAGGCGCGGGACAAGGAAATCACGATTCGCGAAGGTTCGAAGGTGCGCACATTCACCGCCGAGGACGATGTGCTGGCGGCGCTGGAGCGGGAGATGGCGGCCTACAAGCCGGTGACTCACGGGGCGCTGCCGCAGTTTTCCGGCGGGATGGTGGGGTATCTTTCGTATGACGCGGTGCGGCAGTTCGAGCCGACGCTAGGGCCCCCGCCTCCGGACGTTTTGGGCATTCCGGATGCGATGTTCATGCTGGCGGATACTTTGTTGGTTTTCGACCATCGTTTGCGTCGGCTTCAGGTGATCGCGAATGCGTTCATCGATGAGTTTCCCTCGATTGAGGAAGCATATGCGGCGGCGCGGGGACGAATCGCGGCGATCGTGGAAATTTTGAACCGGCCATTCCATGTGTCGGCGCTGAACGGGCTGATGAAAATCGAGCCGGCGGTGGCGCAGAGCAATACGACGCAGGAGGAATACGAGGCGATCGTTTTGGCAGGGAAAGAGTTCATCAAGGCGGGCGATATTTTCCAATTCGTGCCGAGCCAAAGGTTCGAGACGGATTTCGACCGGCCGCCGGTGGATCTCTATCGGGCGCTGCGGTTGGTGAATCCTTCGCCTTACATGTTCATCCTGGAGCTTGGGGATTTCGCATTGGTGGGCAGCTCGCCGGAAGTGCACGTGCGTTCGATCAAGGGACGCATCGACATTCGTCCGATCGCCGGAACGCGCCCACGCGGGAAGACTCCGGAAGAGGATGATGCTTTGGCGGAGGGTTTGATGAAGGACCCGAAGGAATGCGCGGAGCATCTCATGTTAGTGGATCTCGCGCGCAACGACGTGGGCCGTATTGCCAAACACGGTAAGGTGAGCGTGGATGATTTCATGATCGTCGAGCGCTACAGTCATGTGATGCACATCGTTTCCAATGTCTCAGGCGAGCTCGATCCTTCTCACAGTGCCTACGACGTGCTGCGTGCGACGTTTCCCGCAGGAACCGTCAGTGGCGCACCGAAGATCCGGGCGATGCAGATCATCAACTCGCTGGAGAAGAACAAGCGCTGCGCGTATGCCGGAGCGGTCGGGTATTTCGGCTTCGACGGCTCTCACGACTCCTGCATCACGCTGCGGACCTGTCTCCTCAAAAACGGCAAGGCCTACGTGCAAGCCGGCGCGGGAGTGGTTGCGGATTCCGATCCCACCTACGAATATGTGGAAACCGTCAACAAGGCGAAGGCGCTGCTGAGTGCCATCGCCCTAGCACGCACACTCGGTCCTGAAAACTGAACACTGAAAACCAGCAACTTTTCCGATGCTCCTCATTTTAGACAACTACGACTCCTTCACCTACAACCTCGTCCAATACTTCGGCGAGCTGGGGGCGGAGATGAAAATTTTCCGCAACGACGTACTGACAGTGGACGACGTGAAAGCGCTCAAGCCGGAACGCATTTGCATTTCACCGGGTCCGTGCACTCCGACGGAAGCGGGGATCTCCTGCGAGCTGATCGAAAAACTCGGCGCGACGACTCCGATCCTCGGTGTTTGCCTCGGGCATCAGTCCATCGGCCAAGTCTACGGTGGCGACGTGGTGCGTGCTGATAGACTGATGCACGGCAAGACCTCGCCAATCCATCATTCAGGCAAGAGTGTTTTTGCCGGAATGCCAGATCCCTTCGAGGCCACCCGCTACCATTCGTTGATCGTGAAACGGGAAACACTCCCCGATTGCTTGGAAATCACCGCGTGGACCGAGGAAGGTGAGATTATGGGACTTCAACACAAGGAGTATCCCGTCCACGGCGTCCAGTTCCACCCCGAGTCGATCCTCACGCAGGACGGCAAGCGGTTGCTGGAGAATTTTCTGAAGCTGTAAGCGGTTGTTCCGACAAAACGGAACAACCGCCTCAGTCGGATCTTATGCCTTTTTCACGTCCACCCATTGCTTGGTGCGGGCGGATTCCAAAACGGCGTCGCAGACGTACTGGGTGCCCAGCGCGTGGCGGAAATCCGGGTAGCGTTTTTCGGCGCTCGGATCATCGAGCGACTTGAAGAACTCGGCTAGCTCGTGAGTGAACGAATGCTCGTAGCCGAGGCAAAGACCGGGGACCCACCAATTTCCGGAATACGGATGGTCGCCGTCGGTGGCGTGGATGTCGGTCCAGCCGCGGCGGTCGCCGGGGACGCCGTGGTCGAAGTAAGAAAGGTAGTTCAGGTCGTGAAGATCCCACGCGAGGGACTTTTTCTCACCGTTGATCTCGAAGGTGTAGAGCGCCTTGTGGCCGCGGGCGTAGCGGGTTGATTCGAAGATGGCGAGCGAGCCGTTTTCAAAGCGGGCGAGGAAGGCGCAGGCATCGTCGATGGTGACGGCCTGCTTCTCACCCGTGGCGGTGTGGACACGCTCCTTGATGAAGGTCTCGGTCATAGCACTAACGGAAACGATGTCGCCATTGATCCAGCGGGCAGTGTCGATGCAATGGGCTAGCAAGTCGCCGGTCACTCCGGAACCTGCCGCCGCCGCATCGAGGCGCCAGAGACCGGCGCCACCCTGCGGGAGTTCTTCGGAAATGGTCCAGTCCTGGAGGAAATTCGCACGGTAGTGGAAGATGCGTCCGAGTTCGCCGGCATCGACGATGTTCTTCGCGAGCGTGACGGCGGGGAGGAAACGGTAGTTATACCAGACGAGGTTCGGCAGACCGGACTTCTCGACAGCCTCGACCATTTTCTCACCCTGTTCGCCATTAAGCGCGAGGGGCTTTTCGCAAAGAATCATCTTGCCGTTGGCGATACAGGCAAGGGCGATCTCGGCGTGGGAATCGTTAGGCGTGCAGATGTCGATGGCGTCGATATCCTCGCGTTTCACGAGTTCCCGCCAATCGGTTTCGTAGGAAGCATAGCCCCATTTTTCCGCGAACGCGGCGACCTTCTCCTTGTCGCGGCCGCAGACGGCCTGGCGGACGGGGTAGTGGTCGGTGTCGAAGAAATGAGAGAGTTGCGAATAAGCGTTCGAATGGGTGCGACCCATGAAGCCATAGCCGATGAGGCCGATGCGGATTGGTTTTTTCATGATATTGGATGAGTTATGAAGGAGAACAGGGTGTTTGAGAATGCGCGTGTTGGGGGAAGTCGAAGGTCAGGACGAGCGGTTCGGTGCCGATGTTTTCGATTTCCACGCTGCCGCGGTTCAAGGCAGCCTGGGTAATGAATCCGATCTCGGGATAGATTTCGCCAAGCTTCATGTCCTGATAATATTGCACTTGGAGCTTTCCCACCCGGCCGCGTCCGCGGTTGGTGTGGAACAACGTGGGGCTCTCCGGGTGAAAATGGGTCTTGGCGCCCGGCGCAAGGGTGAGGCGGAGAATGGAGGCCTTCTGATCGCCGAGAAAATCACCGTAAACAATCCACTTTGCGTCCACTCCCTCACCGGCAAATTCTTCGGCGGTGATGGCAGGGCGCGAATTCTTCGCCACGAAGTCCGGATCCTGATTCGCTTTGAAGTCGAAGGTATCCACCAGGTATTCCCAGTCTTCGTGCTTGTCCTTCGGATAGTCCTGTTCCCGGCAGGCGTAAAACGCATCGGCAGCTCCGATCCGTCCATCCAGAGTCAGGTCCTCGGCAAGGAAATGCTCGTCCATCGTCACATGCAACTCGTGGGTGCAGAGGTTCGTGGGCGAGTGAAGAACGCCATTCGGCATCACGAAGCCGTTATCCAGTTGCATCATTGTGTGCGGGGACAAGTGCCGCACTCCGTTGTAATCGCCTTGCCCCCAACTCTTCATGCAGGCGAGGAACTGGTCCTTCGTCACGAACGAATAAAGGCCCATAGCCGTGGTGTGATAATGCGACGGACTGACTCCAGGATTGTCGAAGGAATTGATGTCGTAAACTTCCCACTTCGCCCAGTGAAGATGGTGGGGAATGGGGTTCAGGTTGTCGAACTTCTTGGACACGATCGGCCAGGTGGCCTTGCCGAACAAGGATTTCGCAAAAGCGGTGACTTTCTCTCCCATAACAGCTTCCGGATTGGTCTCAATCAAATCCTGAAGTGAGATGACTTGCCCGCCGGGCGTGAGCACATGTGCTTCTCCTTCGCGAAAGGGGGCCTTTCCCGTGCGGGTATCGATGACGCCTGTCACGATGGGCACGGTGCAGCACATCCAGACTTCATCGAGACCGGTGCCTCCCATGTAGTCCGGGTAGTAGGATTTCTCATCCAGGCGAAGGCGCTTTCCAGGCGTGCAAAACGTGCGGCCGGCATAGCGGTGCAGAAGCTGCAGCACGCCGTTGTTCTGATTGAGGCAGTCATCGAGAATCGAAGCCGATCCTCCATCGATGACATCGTGTTGGGGATACTCGTGCAGTTTATCCGGGAGAATGGAAGGAGAAGCAGCCATGGCGATAGGATCCTGAAGTTTAGGTATTGGAGTGGGAAAAGTGGATGGTCACGACTCGCGGGGACTCGTTAATTCAAGTAACTGATAGATACGACCCGCCAACCCATAGGGCTGGGTGGCGGGTTGTGAAGGGGTGGGGCAGTCTCAAAGTGCTTCCTCGACTTCGACCATGGCCTTGAGGATGTGTTCCCAGGTTTCCGCTTTTTCGAGCACTTCGTTGGGGAACATGCAGCCATCCCAGCAGATGTGCTTGATGCCACGGGCGGCGGCGTCCTTGAGCCAGAAGGTGGAGCACTTGGCGATGTCGAGTTTGCCGTTGGGGTCGTTGGCTTGGCAATGGCGCCCGGTTTTGTCGTGGGAGCCGGTGCCGTGCACGGAGCCGTCGTTTTGGGCGACGTGGAAATCGATGGTCCAAGGGCGAAGGGCATCGGTCATCGTCTTGTAGGCGGCCCAGAATTCATCTTCGCTGTAGCCTTCCCTGAGCAGTGCGGCTTCGGGCGCGTTGTAGCCCATCAGATAGAGATAGGTGTGGGCGAGGTCGGCTTGGAAGCCGACGGTGTTCGGCATGCCGGTGGCTTCGAGCGTGTCGAGCATGGCCTTCCACGAATGCATCCCGCCCCAACAGATTTCACCTTCGGCGGCGAGACGTTCGCCATGTTGTTCGGCGACCTTTCCGGCTTCGCGGAAAGTCTCGGCGATTTTTTGGGTGTTGCCGGCGGGGTCCTTCGCCCAGTCGGTGACGGAGCTGGCGGAATCGATGCGGATCACGCCGTATTCGCGGACACCGTGTTCGTTGAAGATCTTTGCGATGCGGCAGGCTTTCTCGACGGCGAGCACGAATTTCGCGCGGGCCTCGGCATCACCCATGGCGGCATCTCCTACTGTGCCTGGCCAGATTGGCGCGACGAGAGAACCGACTTTCAGACCGTGACCGGCGATGAGATCGGCGATTTTCCGGATGTCGGATTCCGACGCATCCGGATCGGTGTGCGGGTGGAAGAGGAAATAGTCGATGCCATCGAACTTGCGACCGTTCACCTCGGCGGCGGCGGTGAGTTCGAGCATGTGTTCAAGGGAGATCGGAGGATGGTCGGTGCCGGCTTCCTTGCCGACAAGACCGGGCCACATGGCGTTGTGAAGTTTCATGACAGAAGTTGAGGGTTTATGGTTGAGGGTTGAGGGTTGAGAGCGAAGATTACGAATTCTTGGAAGCATCGATGGCAGGAGCGTTCGGATGCAGCTTGATCCGCAGACCGGGTTGCAGGAAAGAGCGGGGGACCCATGTAGGTGAAAGCCGGAGAAGCCCGCCGGTGTCCTCGAGATGGCCGTCGATGAGGGCTTTGAGATTCGTCGATGTGGAGGACAGGTCGTCAGTAGTTAGAGGGATGCTCATGGGATGCTCATGGGATATCGGGTCGGAAGAATACGGGAGTGATCGGTGGAAATTGCAGTGAAAATGCCGGTGTTGAACGGTCAGGCGACAAATCCCCATTCCAGCGGAACGATGATTTCAACGCCGGATTCCCCAGTGACGGCGACCGCTTTTCCGCCTTGGGGAACGATCTTGATGACCGCTCCGAAACCATCAGGCACCGCCGCCACCGCGTGGATGCTCCGCAACGTGACGGGCTGATCCTTTCGAAATTTACGGGTCGTCGCTACTCCCTGTTTCCCCAGTAAATCCAGCCGGGACTTGTCCACGCCGTCGCTGAAATGCGAGCAAACGTCCTCAATCCCCATCCGCCCGACGTGGCGGCCATTCCACGGTGGCGCGGTGCGCCCGGCATTGGAAATCCACAAAATGGTTCCCGGAAAATCCGCCGGATTCTTCAGGGAAAACCACACGTATCGGTCAAGCAAGGCCGCCGACCAGGCGAACGGCTGCTCGTCGGTGGCGGGCCCATATGCCATCATCACGAGGTCTTCGTTTCCGGCGCGATCGGGATAGCGTGTTAGGTCGGTGGTTCCTTCTGCGGCGAGTTTCACTTCACGCAAATCCGTGAAGACCGCTCCTTCCGCCAGCGCCTGGGTTTCTCCGGCGGACGGGTCCGAGAACTGACCGGGAAACACCGAGGCCCAGTGAAAGGCACTCGTGGTCACCCGTCCGGCGCGTTCAGCGAGTCCGGAAAAATCGATGATCGGATGATTTCCGTAACTGAAATCCCCATCCGCACCGGAGATTTCATATTCGAAATAAATCGCATGCTGGCCTTCCCGCGTGGCGATCGTTTTCACGACCGTGGCTCCCGTGTCCTCGGTCTCCATCCGGAATCGCAAGGAACGGCTATCAGAATCCACCCGCGTCCACTCACAGTTCGCCGTCTCGCCATGCGGAGGACCGTTCGTCTGGCCGCCGAAGGGGAAGCACAGGAAATCGCCGCGCAGGACCGAGAGCAGCGGCGGGATTTCCGGATATTCCGCGGGCACCCACGGTGCTAGCGAATACGGGGAAATGTCGCGACCAGTTAGATGAAAAAACACCGGTGACATTTGCCCGCCGCGCGCGGTGATATAGAGATCCATCTCGGGTGTGCCGAGATGGTAGGAAGGTTCGCCGTGGATCGTTTCCATGGGCAGATCAGGCTTTGAGAAATCCGCGTGCCGCCAGATTGTTGAGGCGGCGGGCAATGTCGCCAAGGCCGTCAGCGGTGACCTGCGTGTAGCTGCGTCCGTCACGGGTATCAATGCCATGGCCAGAATCCAGCTTCCGCACCAGTTCGAGCGCCGGGTCCGTGTGATCGAAGACCTCTACGAAGATGTGTTTCAGCTCGCCGGTCTTGGCGGCGGCGGTCATCAACGCGCTGATCCAACCATCGTCCGTGGAAAGACAGCCGCGTGTGGTTTTGGCCGAAGCGTGGAAGACGCCGAATTCACCGGCTTCCGCGATTTTCGTGATCAACGCCTGGTTTTCCGCGATGGTCAGGCCGGAGTCGCCACAATGCGCGGCATCGACGAGGAGTTTGAAGAACTTTTTCCCGAGCGCCTTGTTAGCGGCCTTCACGAACGACCAACCGCGATCGACGTTGGTGAAGGTCTTGAACTCGCCGGGACGCAGGAACTCGATGTGCCAGTTCTCGATGCAGGATCCCTCGACACCCGCTTCCTGATAGACACGCATGTGGACTTTCACATTCTGCTCGATGGCAGCATCGAAGGCGGCTCCTTCGCGGGCGACATCCGCGCTCATCCATTCCTCGATCGAAGTCGAGGAAACGTGGCGGATGCCGTGTTTGATCGCGGCCTTGAGGCTCTTCACGAGTTGCGAGACTACGGCATCTTCGTCCGTCGGGTTCATCGGATTCGCACCGCCGACCATGATGATGAAATGCACTTCCAGATCCATTGACTTGAGCCCGTCGATCATCTCGGTGACCTCGTCCTCATTGGCGGAGGCGAAGAATGGGATCTGCACGATGCTCATTTTCACCGGAGAAACCTCACACAGGATCTTCATCTCCTTGAGCACCCGCAACGTGCCGTCCGCATCGCGGGGAAACTTGCCGTTCTCATCGGGAACGATGCCGCCGACGAATTTGAAATGCGTCGTGACGACGCCGAGCTGGACCTTGGGTTTAAGAGTGATTTTCTCAGGCATGGACCGAGTAAAATGGCGGACATTGAGCGGGGGAAGCTTGAATTTTTCCAAATCCACCACAGGACCTGTATACAGAAAAACCGCCTCCCCGATAGGGAAGGCGGCTCGATGGAATCAATGATTCAACTCAGGCTCAAGGAGCGGGAACCAGCGAGATCGTCTTAAGGATCCGCGAAGCGATCTGATAGGGATCACCTTGGGAGTTCGGACGGCGGTCTTCGAGGTAACCTTGATACTTGTCGCCCTTGACGAAGCTGTGCGGGACGCGGATCGAAGCGCCGCGGTCAGCGACACCATAGGAAAACTTGTCGATCGCCTGGGTTTCGTGAAGGCCGGTGAGGCGCATGTGGTTGTCGGGTCCGTAAACGGCGATGTGTTCTTCGACGTTGTCGGCGAAGGCGGCCATGAGTGCTTCGAAATAGGCCTTGCCGCCTTTTTCACGAAGGATCGTGGTCGAGAAGTTCGCGTGCATGCCGGAGCCGTTCCAGTCGGTATCACCGAGTGGTTTGCAGTGGTATTCGACGTCGATGCCGTATTTTTCGCAAACGCGGTTGAGGAGGTAGCGGGCGACCCACATTTCGTCAGCGGCCCTCTTGGAGCCTTTGCCGAAGATTTGGAATTCCCACTGGCCCTTCGCCACTTCGGCGTTGATACCTTCGTGGTTGATGCCAGCGTCGAGGCAGAGGTCGAGGTGCTCCTCGACGATCTGGCGGGCGATGTCGCCCATGAACTTGTAGCCGACGCCGCAGTAATACGGGCCTTGACCGATTTTCGGGAAACCATCGACCGGGAAACCGAGAGGACGTCCGTCCTGATAGAGGAAGTATTCCTGCTCGAAACCGAACCATGCGCCGGGATCGTCGAGGATCGTGGCACGGCCATTGGATGGGTGAGGGGTGGTGCCGTCGGGCATCATGACCTCGCACATGACGATCGCACCGTTCTTACGGGTGGTGTCTGGGTAAATCGCGACCGGCTTGAGCACGCAATCCGAGCTCTTGCCTTCGGCTTGCTGGGTGGAGCTGCCGTCGAAGCCCCAGAGAGGGAGCTCTTCAAGCGTTGGAAAACTGGCGAATTCTTTGATCTGGGTTTTTCCGCGGAGGTTTGGCACGGGGGTGTAGCCGTCGAGCCAGATGTATTCCAATTTGTATTTGGCCATGATAATGGTTGGTTTTCAGTGATTACGTAATTATTCTCAGAAATCCTTGGAGTTAAGGGGTCACCCACAGCCGCCAAGGATTGACTGACACTCATGAATCAGCATCATGCGTGCCAAGCCAAGGTGGTTTTCGTCAGTCATGATCGACTGCTCCGGAAAGAGCGGAAATCGCGATGACGATGAGGCTTGTATCGTCGATTCCGGAGTTGTCGATAGCGCGTTTTAAGAGAGTTACAGCGATGGATGCCGGGTCTTTTCCGTCTGCGGCGAGGGCATTGGAAAGGTGTCTCTCCGACAGCCCGTCGATGAGTCCGTCCGAGCACACGAGGAAGCGGTCGCCGGGCTCGTAGGCGATGGCCGCAAAGTGGGGATTGACCCGTGCATGACCGCCACCCACGACTTCGTAAAGAGCGGCCCTGCGAGGGTGAGATCGGTATTGCAGTTCGGTGATTTCGCCTCGTTTCCACTGGGCCCAGGCGTAGGAATGGTCACGGCTGAGTTGCTCCAAAACTCCTTCACGGGACCGGTAGATCCGTGAGTCGCCGATATTGGTGAGATAGAGATTTTCCGGAGTGAACCAAGCAAGGGCGAGAGTGGCGGCCATGCCGGATTTGTCGGCGCAACCGTGCGCGGCGGCGTTGATCTTTTCGTGGACCGAGCGAATCGCGTCACCGAGGTGGCTGAGGGAATCGGGGAAAAATCCGGAGGCGGCCGCCTTGAATGTCTCCGGGATGATTTCCGTCATCTGCTGGAGAATGGTGGACGAGGCGATGTCACCGGCATTTCCACCACCCATGCCATCGGAGACTGCGAACACGAGGTCATGACTGGCCAACGGATGGCTACCGGTTTCCGCGAGGATTTCGGCGCCGTCAGGACCGGAGGCGAAGGCGATCAGCGAATCGTCATTGCGCGGTTTCCGCGAACCGCTGTGGGTGAGGGCTGCCCAATGAAGGATCGCGGCTTCGGTCACGGATGGGTTTGGGTTTGTGGGGAGAAAGCGGCGGGTTCAATTGTCCGGTAACTCGAGTCCGGGCGGTGGTGGCAGGATTTCCGCCAGCTCGAAATCGATGATGCAGAAGTGCCCGGCCTTATCGTTGTAAGTGATGTTGCGTGGCTCGGCATCAAGGTGGCGGATCCCGTATTCGCGCTCCAGTTTGGCGAAGAGCTTGTCCGATTTTTCCTTAGAAATCTGCGTGGCGGGCTTCCCGCAGTTGGTGGAAACGAAATACAATTCCTCCGGATGCTCCTCCAACAGCCGCGGCACATAAGGGCAGCCGCGCTCTTCCAGCACCTTGAGCACTAGCACCTCCATGGCATAGCGTTTGTCGGCGTCGGTGCCCTTCAGCCGCTTGTGGACGTTGCCGTAGAAATCGATCCGCACATTCGAGCGGATGCCGTCTTTAAGTGGGTCGATGGCCATGCGCGTGCCACGACGAAAGTCAGCCGGGCGCTTCCTGTCACGCTTTTGTTCCCTAGCGGGTATGGAAATTTCCTGTAAATGCCCGTTGCCAGTCCGGTTTTACGACGTTATTGACGGGACATGTCCGCTGTCGCTGAACCAACCATGTCACTTGTCGCTGAAGACTCCGCCGTGATTACGAAAACCAAGGAGCTTTGCGCCCAGATCGCTTCAGATCCTTTGTTTCTCAAGCTCCAAGGCGATGTCGAACGTTTCCTGAGTGACGACGCCGCCCGCCTTCAATACCAAAGCGTCCATGAACGCGGCGAGGAGCTTCACCACAAGCAACACGCCGGCATCGAGCTGGGTGCCGCAGAAATCCGCCAGTTCGAAAGCGCCCGCGACGCTCTTTTCGAAAACGAAATCGCGCGTGATTTCCTCTCCGCGCAGCGCGAACTGGAAAACCTCCAGAAGGAAATTGGCAAGTATGTCGGCAGCACGATCGAAAACGGCCGCGTCCCGACCGCCGAAGATCTCGAGGACAAGGGCGGCGGTTGCTGCGGCGGCCACGGTGGTGGCGGATGCTGCAGCTGAACGATTTTAATTTCTCCTAACGGCCCGTCATCTCCGGATGACGGGCCTTTTTTTGTCCGCTCGATCGGTTAGTCCTGTGCTAGAACGGAAGCGGCGGCTTGATCAAGAAACACCTGCGCGGCGGGATGCGTCTTCAGATAGGATGCCGTCACTTTCGGGGTGACTGGACCGATGATCGCCCGCCGGACGACGCGGGACTTTTTGAGCCCCCAGGCCATGAGTATGATCTTGCGGGCCTCGAGGATGGTGCCGCAGCCCATGGTCACGGCGTGGATAGGGACGTTTTCGATTGCGCCGAAATCAGGAACCGCGTCCTCACGGGTCGTATCTCCCAAGATGACCCGGGAGGTGCGGGAGTTCATTGGCGTCCCCGGTTCGTTGAAGCCTATGTGGCCGTTGCGTCCGATGCCGAGGATCTGGAAATCAATGCCACCGGCATCGGTGATTTCCTTTTCGTAGGCGACGCAATGCGCCTTGATTTTTCCGCTAGAAAGTTCGCCGCGGAGGAAGTGGATGTTTCCCTGCGGGATGTCGATGTGATCGAAGAGATTCCGCTGCATGAAGTTGCGGATATTCGCCGGGTGGTCGGTTTTCAATCCGAGGTATTCGTCGAGATTGAAACTGATGACATTTCTGAAGGAAAGCCCCTCTTCCCGATAGAGATAGATGAGTTCCTCGAACAACGGAAGCGGGGTCTTGCCCGTCGAGAAGCCAATCACGGCGTTGCGACCGAGAGTGGCGCGCTCGCGGATCAACAGCGCCATCTCGGCGGCGACTTGGGCGCTGGCGGAATCCGGATTTTCAAAAATCCTGAAACGAATCGTCTTTTTGGCCATGGAGTGCTGTGTCTCAACCTTCCACTTCCACGATCAGATTGATCTCGACCGCCACGTTCAAAGGAAGCGCCGCGGCACCCAGTGCGGTGCGTGAATGTTTCCCCTTGTCGCCGAAAATTTCGACCAGCAGCTCGGATGCGCCGTTGATCACTTGCGGATGGCCGAAAAAGTCAGGTTCGGAATTTACGAAACCATTCAAGGCGACGATTTGCTTCACCTTGTCGAGCGAGCCAATCTCATCCTGGATCACCGCCAGGCGGTTCAGCACGATCATTCGCGCGCCTTCCTTCGCCTCGTCGATGGACACGTCCGTCGGCACCTTGCCGATGACTTTTTTGTCGCCGTCGATCGGGAGACCGCCTGATAGAAACAGCAGGTTGCCGCTGCGGACGCAGTTCACGTAGGCGGCGACAGGAAGGGGAACGGCGGGCAATGTTAGGCCGAGCGAAGTGATTTTTTCAAGGATACTCATGGGTGCGGAGGATGTGCTGGAGTCGGTGCTGCAGGAAAATCGTTGGTGAGCAGTGCCACCAGTTGTTTGCCTGAATTGCTCAGAGTGGCGTGGGTGCCATCGCCACTCACCAACCCGCGGGTCAGGTAGCGGTGGGGAACCGTCGCCGGCCGGATTGAGACGATGGTAGGGGCGACGACCTCACGCGGGCTTGGCGCGAAAGTGACCGGCAGCCCGGTCGCGGTGAAGCTGATCTCCCAGGATTTCGTCGAACTGTCCGGTGTTCCCCGGGCGATCCATGGATAACGGGTTACGAAATCCGGCGTGCCGGCCGCGGGGACTGCGACTTTGAAATAAGCCGGTGTCGCGGTGATGAACTGGCTGAACTGCAGATCCGGGTTTGCCTTTTGCTCGAGGAAAAACCGCGAAACCTCGCAGCCGGTGATATTCATGCCGTTGTAAATCCCGTGAAAGTTCGTTCCACCGCCGTTCTTCTTGTGCCAGTCGTCGTAGCGGGTGCTCATCACCATTCCGAGTTCGACGTGGCAATGGGCGCGTGTTTTATCGATTCCGACTCCGGTGAATCCCATCCGGCCGAGAACCGTTCCCGGACTTACAGCATCTCCCGGCTTGACCAAAATTTCCGCGAGATGGGCGTAAAGCGAAACGACTTGCGAGCCTTCCCACGAATGCTCGACGACGATGTATTTTCCATAGTTGCTTTGGCCTGCGACCGGGCTGATGTGGACCACCCGGCCTGCCGCGATGCTGGAAACGAGATCCATCGGATTTCCCGAGTTATCCCGTTTCATCGGCGCGATATCGATGCCTTCATGGAATCTCGTCATCACCACATCTCCGTTGATGCGCCTCGCCTCCCGGACAAATCCAAACGAGCCGCCTTCCCAAGCCCTGTTGACGTGTCCTTCGAAATTCAGGTCCACATACATGAAGAACTGCTCAGGTTCTCCGCTGAACAAATGCTGGTTTTCTGTCGGGAGACGAAGGTCGATGGGCTCGGCGCGGAGCAGGCCAGCCATCATGAGGGCGAGAAAAATGAATCGGATCATCGCAAATTGGTTATTTTTTCTTTTTTCCTTCCTGGCCGGTGCGCGGCAACTCCGAGTCCAGTAGCGTGACGTCTGCCAATGTCACCCCTTTCCAAATCACCATCCGCCCGTCGCTGACTTCCTTATCGATCATCACCCCGTCCACCACCCGGCCGTTCACTTGGACGATCATCCAGCTCCCTGCGTTATTGTTGGTGATCGCCGCCAAACGGGTCACCGCACCGCCCTTGAGCGTCAAAACCAACCCGTAGCCATCTCCCACATCGGAGGGAAAGGGGACGAAAGATGCGACGTCATTGATGCTGATCTCCGGCGAGCGCAGAAAAGTGCGCATTTTCCCGTTCGCCATCTGGGTGAAAGTCATCTTCGGATTGTCGGTCGCCGCCGTTTCCATGTGGAATGTGATCGACGCCTTGTGCTCCTTTTTCCCCCCGGCGAAACCGGCCGGAGCCAAGGCCAGGACGACCATCATCGTGAGTGCTGCGATGCGTGATTGCATGCCCGGAGTGAACCACATCGTCACGATCCCGGAAGAAAAATCCGCTTCTCCGTGATCGCGGCATCTCTTTGCCGTTCTTTGGCTAGGGTGGCAAAAAGCCCAACTTTCACCATTGCCGTTGACCCGCGTCCTTCCGCTGGCACTCTGCGCCCATGTTTATCGATCACATCCGCATTTTCGGAAAGGCCGGCGACGGCGGAAATGGCGTTGTTTCCTGGAAGCGTGAAAAATTCGTCCCCCGCGGTGGCCCCGACGGCGGCGACGGTGGCGCGGGCGGCGACATCGTTCTTGTGGTGGACAACTCCGTGGACAACCTCCGCGCGTATCACTACGACCCCAAGCTCATCGCCGAGGACGGCAAAAACGGCGCGGGTGGCCGCAAGACCGGTAAAAGCGGCAAAACCGTCATCGGCAAGGTTCCTCCCGGCACCGTCGTTTTCCGCAGCAATGCCGTCACCGTCCAGGAAGCCGTCGAATTCGAACGCAGCGCGGAAGGCATCGACCTCGAACCGATCGCCGACCTCACCGAAGTCGGCCAGGAATTCGTCCTCTGCAAAGGCGGCGATCCCGGCAAAGGCAACTGGAATTTCAAAACCGCCACCAACCGCACGCCCGTCGAGCACACGCTCGGCACGCCCGGCGAGGTCTCCGTTTTCTATTTGGAACTACGCCGCATCGCCGATGCCGGACTCGTTGGATTTCCAAATGCCGGGAAATCCACGCTCATCGGCAAGCTCTCCCACGCCAAGCCCAAGGTCGCGTCCTATCCGTTCACCACGCTCCAGCCGGTCGTCGGCGTCGTCGAGTTTCCCGGTTACCGCCGGTGCACCATCGCCGACATCCCGGGACTCATCGAAGGAGCTCATGAAAACCGCGGGCTCGGTCACGAATTCCTCCGCCACATCACCCGCTGCCGCGTGCTGCTCTTCGTCATCGACATGGCAGGCAGCGAAGGCCGTGACCCGATTTCCGATCTGGAAATCCTCCGCCGCGAGATCAAGGAATACGACGACGAACTCGCCCGGTTCCCGTGGAAGATCATCGCCAATAAAATGGACCTTGAGGGCGCTGCCGAGAATCTGGGAATTTTCAAGGAGCGCTTTCCGAAGATCGACATCATTCCGATTTCCGCCGAGAGTGAACTCGGTCTTGATGACCTCCGGCAGGTTCTCGACAACGAAATCGGCTACCGCCCCGACAAGTAACCCTCGACATGCCCCAGCCGTCCCCCCAGATCGTTTTCGTTTACGGCACCCTGCGCCGTGGCGGATCCAATCATTTCCGCATGGCCGGGGCGGACTTCATTTCCAGCGGCACCGTCAGCGGGCGGCTCTATCGGATCGACTGGTATCCCGGCCTCGTTCTCGACGAGACAGGGGATGAAATCCACGGCGAGGCGTATTCCGTGGACTCCGAACTCCTTGCCGCGCTCGATATCTTCGAAGGCCTTTCCGCAGGGGAAATCGAAGGCAGCGAATATCGCCGCGTCGCCGCCACCGTGATGCAGCAGAACAGCCAGCCAATCACCGCATGGGTTTGGGAGTGGCTCGGTCTAACCGACGAATCCCAGCGCCTCACCGATGGCGACTGGCTCAAGGAAGAATAACCATGGCCCGCCGCCCCATCGATGACCTGGATCCCGTCGAGTGGGCGGAATTGGTGAACCGCACCTGGATCGTTCACAACAATCTCAACAACAGCGCCCAGGACTGGATGGACTATCTGGATTCGCTCGAAGACGGCCGTCTCGTTCCATCCTGCGAAATCGCCCGCGCCATGTGCCAGGTCCGCGATCCGCTGGACGATCCAAAACCATGGTTCTACGCCGGCCTCTTCCACCTCGCCACCGCTGACGAGGCCCGCCGCTTTCTTCCCAACCACCGCGTCACCCGCGCCACCATCCCCACGATGGTGGATGACGATGCCGTCCTCCTTTGGTTAGACCGCATCACTCCTGAGACCCGCGTCCTGTTGGACCGCCTCCGTGCCGCGATCCAGCAGGTCGGCAAATAGGGGGAAAGGGAAATTGCTATCTCTTCTGCTGTCAGTGAGAACCGCTATCGAGCGCACTTTGGAGTTCTCGGGCTAAATTTGGGGCAATCATGAGAATGATTTTGAATTGGGACGGATGAATAAGCCGCAGGTTCTCAAGCATGACCTGTCCGGAAACATCAGCATTAGTTTCCTTCGGCTTGAAGGTCTGTGATTTGAGAAAAGGGAACACGGCGTCTGCGATCTGCCACGTCTCGAAAATGCCGCTACTTTGATCGACAGGATGGGCGTTTTTGAATCGCGGATGAACTGGAAAGGTAACCGCCGTATCGGACTCTTCCTCCGCCAGGTATTCTTTTTTCCAAGTGATTTGCTCCTGTTGGGGAGTCAGTGAACAAAGGTCCCAAGGCATGAACGTCGAATAGTCAGGGATTTCATACTCTTCAGCACCCATCAGCCAGAAGGGAGAAAGTATCAGGTCGAAGCGGGAAGTGGCAAATGATGGTCGAATCCCTGTTCCGTCTTCTGCCCGGTTTCGCTTGAAAGCGGCTTTGAGCTTCTCAAATTGTTCTCGCTGTTTCTGCATGACCTCTTTTGATTGCTCGCGATTGAGGCGGAGGCCATCAATCAGCGCTTCACGATACCAGCCGTTTTGGGCGACTCGATAGGCCAATAGTTCATCGTCAGTGCTTCGTTCACTGAAAGCGAACTGATCAAGCCCTGAATTTCTAAAATCCTCAAGAATCCACCCAATTTCCCTATCTGTCATTCCCTTCTCACACCGCGCCACATAGTCGGCCACGGGATCACCGTTCGACGGCAGGATGGGAGGCCGGATCGCGTGGCGGGTTTTCGCCGGCGGCGGAAGGGGTTTGTGCGCCTGGACATTGCTGGCGGCAGCGACCTGGATTTGCCGGACTGCCGTGAAGACAATGAGGCCGGAAATGATGAACCAGGCGATGATGAGCTTGTGGTGTTTGTTCATGGCCCGGCCGATGAACGGAACCTAATCGCCCGGCTGCGGGCTGGCGATGGGAATATGGAGGGTCGGACTGTGGCCGACCCGTCCGGAACGGTACTCGTCTATTGCGGATTGACGCGAACTGCGGGATGGCCGCCCCGGTCTCGGAGATCGACCCGCAATTTCCAAACAGGTTGGTCACAGTCGAACCCTCCTTTTGCAGGATTGAGCTTGTGAAATCGGGCGGCTAGCGTCGGCCATGCGGATTGATATTGTGACGTTGTTTCCCGAGGTGGCGCTGGCTCCGTTGAGCGACTCGATCATCCAGCGCGCCCGTGCGGCGGGGCTGGTGGAAGTGAACGGTCATCAACTCAGGGATTGGTCCGAGGACAAGCACCGGCGGGTCGATGATTCACCGTGCGGCGGAGGGCAGGGGATGGTGCTCCAGCCGGGTCCGTTATTCGCGGCGGTCGAAGCGTTGCGCGGCCCAAACACACGCGTCATTCTGATGACGCCGCAGGGCAGGCCGCTGAAACAGGCGGTGGTGCGGGAACTTTCCACCGCGGAGCATTTGCTGATCCTCTGCGGCCACTATGAAGGCGTGGATCACCGGGTGGTCGAGGCGCTGGTGGATGAGGAAATTTCCATCGGCGACTATGTTCTAACCAACGGCGCGCTGGCGGCGGCGGTGTTGTGCGATGCGGTGATTCGCCTTCTGCCGGGGGCACTCGGCGACGAACGGTCACCGGTGGACGAGTCATTTTCCGATCCAAATCTGTTGGAAGCTCCTGCCTACACGCGGCCGATCGATTTCCGCGGGAGGGCGGTGCCGGAGGTGCTGGTTTCCGGGCATCACGGAAAAATCTCGGCATGGAAAGAGGCCCAGGCATTGGCTCGGACGCGGGCGAACCGTCCGGATCTATTGGAACATCAATGCCCGGAGGATTAATTTCCGGGCGCGGGGAAAATTTCGTTTCGGGATTCCAAATTCGTGCCAAGATTCCCGCCGTGAACACCGTGCCGGACTCAGCCATGAAAAAAGCGGGGGATGACCGTCCCCGTGTGGAGCCCGCCACGATTGAGGATTTGCCGGCCCTGACGGAACTGGTGATGAATCTTTTGGACGTTTCCGGTGATTTCACTCCGGACCGGGCGCTGCAGGAGCGCGGCTTGCAACTCATTCTCGAACAACCGAGCCGCGGGCGGATTTTCATCGTGCGGAATGACGACCAGATCTTCGGGATGGTGAATCTGTTGTTCACGATTTCCACCGCGCGCGGCGGCTTCGTGATCCTGATGGAGGACGTGGTGATTCACCCCGATCACCGCGGACAGGGCTATGGAACGATGCTCGTCGATTACGTCGTGGAGTTCGCGAAGAAGAAGCAGTTCAAACGCATCACGTTGCTAACCGACCGGATCAGCGCGGAGTCACAGGAGTTCTTCAAAAAGCGCGGCTTCGAATATTCCAACATGATCCCGATGCGCCGGATCATCGACTGACTCCGTCATGGCTGATAGAGCCGTTTTTCCGTGATCCACTTTTCCACAGCCGGATCAAGATTGGAGATATCAGTTAGTTTTTTTGAAACAGCCTCGCGGATAACCGTCGCCGATGCCGGATGTTGCCCTTGGACGACATGGAGCCGGTAGCCATCGCGCGGAGCCGGGTTCTCGCCGCGGGCGAGGACGATGAACTCGACACAAGCTGCCAGTCGTTCGGGATTTTTCCACCGGGGGAGCGCGTCCCACTGGTCGCCGCCCATGATCCAGAACAAACGGGCGGCGGGAAATTTCTCCGCCATCGCCTCGGCGGTGAGATACGAGAAGGACGGGCCGGTCGTGGTGAGTTCGAAATCATCGACGACGGCCCACGACAGGCCGGCGGTGGCGAGGCGCAACATTTCGCATCGGTCCTCGCCGCTGGCGGGCGCGCTGCCGGTCTTGTGAGGGGAAATTTTGCAGGGCAGGAAGCGGACTTCGTCGAGTTGGAGGGAGTCCTTCGCTAAGGTCGCGAGATGGATGTGCCCGAGATGCACGGGATCGAAAGTGCCGCCGAAGAGTCCGATTTTTCGCGAGGCTGACATGGCAGGTGCTCGGAGCTTTACCGCGATGAAGATCCGTGACCAGTTTCTTCCACCTGTGACCGATGCTTTTCATATTCTTGGACTCGAATCCCGCCTGGTGATTTCCGATGAAATCGTGCGTGACGCCTACCGCGAGGCCGGCAAACAGGTCCACCCCGATGCGGGTGGCGGGGAAGGGGAATTCGCCACGTTGCGGGAGGCTTTCGCAATCGTTTCCAGCCCGTCGCGACGTCTGAAACATTGGCTGGAACTTCGCGGCACTCCCGGCGACGTCCGCGGCATCATCGACACCGCGTTGATGGATTTATTCTCGGAGGTCGGTGCCGTCACCCAACAAGCGGAGACCGTCATTCGCAAACGCGACGAGGCAAAATCCGCGCTCGTCCGCGCCATGCTCGAAGGCGAAACGCAACTCTGCCGCGAGGCGGTGGAGCGGACGATCGCCAAGGTGGAAACATCGATCGCAAACGAATGCGCGGCATTTCCCACCTACGAAAGCGCTCAAGATCCCGATGTCGAAGCCGCCTCGAAAACCGCGAGAAACCTCGCGTTCCTGGAAAAATGGCGGACCGGCCTGCGCGGGTGTTTTTCCCGACTCGTCTAACGAACCGGATGCGCCTTGGGCGGAGCCGATGGAGCGGGCAGCGTCGCTTTCGGAGCCGCAGGAGGAACTGCGACTTTAGCCTTCGGAATCGCGGATGAACTGGCCCCCGGCGCTGCTGCGGGGGCTGCGTCCTTCCTCGAAAATTCGGCGGTGTTGCTCAGATACCAGATCAGCGCCCCGCCGCCGACTACGGCGACGAAGGTGAAAAAGACGAGCAGGATGCCGAGGCAGGATTTCATGGGCGTTTTCTAGGTCGTGGGAACCGACCTAGCCAGCGGGAATTGTGGATTTCCGCTCGATCCGCGCTGCGAAGGCTCCGTCGGTCGCGTCGCGGAATGGCAGGGCATCGCGGGTGCCGCGGAGTTCGAGTTCCGGGTGATCGGCGAGAAACGCTTCGACCAGCCCGAGGTTTTCAGCGTGCTCGATCGAGCAGGTCGAGTAAACGATGCGTCCGCCGGGCTTGAGACAGGCGAGCGCATTTTCCAGAATCTTGCGCTGGGTGATCGTGATTTTCTCGATGTCCGGAGCCTGCAATCTCCACCGCACATCCACCCGGCGGCGGATCACCCCGGTGTTCGAGCACGGCACGTCGAGCAGGATGCCGTCGAAACTGTTGTGCCATTCCGTCGGCGCGGGCTTGGTCCAATCGTGGACGGAGACGCTCGCCTTGCACGCGTGCAGGCGTTCGAGGTTTTCCTCCAGCCGTGGCAGACGCTTTTCGTTAGAATCCGTGCAGACCAGTCCTTCGGCGGATCCCAGCGCTGCGGCGATGAGAAATGCCTTCCCGCCCGGAGCGGCGCAAGCATCCAGAATCCGCTCGCCCGGCTGCGGATCCAGCAGCTCCACCGAGTGGCGCGTCGCCGGGTCCTGGATGTAAACCGAGCCCGAAGCGAGCAGCGCCGATGGCAGCGAACCTTCCAATTGATAGAAACCCGCCGCTCCCTCCACCGCTTTTCCCGGCAGCGATTCCTGCGCCGGGGCGAGGGGATTCACACGGAAAAACGTCACTGCCGGAAGATTGTTCCACTCCATCATGGAAATCGCATTGCGAGTCCCGAAGGCCTGCCGCCATCTGTTATAAAGCCAGTCCGGATGCGAATGCGCGACCGGCTGCGGCAGATCGCCGGTTTCCTCAAGCAACCGCTTGCGCGAAAGCGTAGCACGGCGCAGCACCGCGTTGATCAGGCTGCGGACGCTGGCTTTGCCGGCCTCCACCGTTTCATTCACCGCGGCGTGGTCCGGCAGGCCGAGGATCAGCAATTGGCACAGCCCGACGCGCAGGATGTCGCGAGTTTCCGGGTCCAGCTTGCCATCGCGCAGCTTGCCGATCCAGTGATCTAACAATCTCCGGTGCCGCAGGACGCCGAAAAGGATCGCCTGCAACAGCCCGCGGTCCGCGGAGGAAAGTTTCCGGCGCTGGGCGTGGCGTTCGATCAGGGTCTCCGCATAATCATGGCCCTTGGCCCAGGCGCGGAGGGCGGAGACGGCGGCTTGGCGGACGTGGAAATTTTTGGCTGGCATGGAAAAGCTGAAGGAGAAACCCGCGATCACGTAATGTCGCGGAGGCCGCGGGTGGGGTAGGACTATTTCGCTGGCACGACAAATGACAGCAAAATCAGGCTGGTGGGCTCCGGGACCTCCCCCCCCGGAGCCAGCCAACCGCCCAGCCGCGGAAATGTTTTCCCGCTGGCTTTCTCCATTCGGAAATAACTCATCCCCATACGTCCAAGGATGACCGGAGCACATCCAAGGCAATGCGGTAGCCACCCAAGGGCCACCGGAACACATCCTAGGTAAAGCGATACCCGCCCAAGGGCGACCGAAACGCGTCCAAGGCAAAGGGGTACCCGTCCAAGGGTGACCGGAACACGTCCAAGGCAAAGCGATACCCACCCAAGGGTGACCGGAACACGTCGAAGATAAAGCGGTACGCATCCAAGGTCGAACGGACCACCACCAAGACGGTCTTATACTAAATTCTGCTTGTTTCTCCTCAACACTTCCTCGACTTACCGCAGTTAGGGTCAGGTGAGGAATGTTGGAACGGGACCCGCCGCGACTGGTTGGTGGGGCTTCCGCGTTTTTCTCCCGCCGTTACTTCGGATAGACGTGGCTGGCTTTCGCCCATTCATTCCATTGGCTGGAAAGCGCTTCGACTTTCTCCGGCATTTGTCCTGAGAGGTCTTTCAATTCGGTGCGGTCTTCGGCGAGGTTGTAGAGTTCCCAGCGGTCTGGTTTCACGCCGCCGGGTGGGGCGACTTTGCGACCGACGAGTTTCCAATCGCCATCGCGGACGAAGGCGTTGCTTTCGTGCTCCATGAACATCGGCTTGCTGCGGGAGAGCGTGCCGCCATCGAGGGCGGGCTTGAGGGAAATGCCGGGCAGCGGTGGTTTGTTTTCCGGGTATTTGGCTCCGGTCACGTCGAGCAGGGTGGGCATGATGTCGATGATCTGGCCGGGCGTGTTGATCCAGCCATCGCGTTTCTTGATCCCGGCGGGCCAACTTGCAAAGAAGGGGGCTGAGGTGCCGCCCTCATGAGCGAAATGTTTGTAGAGGCGGAACGGGGTGTCGGAGGCATTCGCCCACGCGGTGCCGTAAGAGACGTTCCACGAGGCGTTGCGTGTGGCGATGTCCTTCACTCCGGGATTTCCTAGAATGCCGTTTTCGCCGCACGCGCCGTTGTCTGATAGAAAGAGGATGAGTGTGTTGTCGAAGCGGTTTTTCTCCTTCATATAGGAAACGAGCTTGCCGACGTTCTGGTCGAGCTTGTCCACCATCGCTGCGTAGATGGCCATGCGCAGGTCCATTTCATCCTGCTTCTCGGGTGACAGGGAATCCCACGCGAGAATCTCCGGATCGCGCGGCGAGAGCGGCCATTTCTTGTCAATGAGGCCAAGCTGGAGTTGCTTTTCATAGCGTTGCTTGCGCAGCGCGTCCCAACCGATTTTGTATTTCCCTCGATATTTGGCGATGACGTCCTCCGGTGCCTGAAGCGGCCAGTGCGGGGCGTTGTAGGCGAGGTAGAGGAAGAACGGTTTTTCGGTTTCGCCGATGAAACTGATAGCGTGGTCGGTGAAGGCGTCGGTGGTGTAATAGGGGCGGTCGGTGGTGCTTTCCGGATTGGGCACAGGGTCGTTGCCGGAGGTGATGCCGCGTTTGCCGCCGGGTTTGAAGTAGTTGGTCGCACCTGATAGAATGCCGTAGTATTTTTCGAAACCGCGCTGCAAGGGGCGGAGATCCTCGGTGTCCTGACCGAGGTGCCATTTGCCCGCCATCAACGTGGCGTATCCAGCGGGTTTCAAAACCTCGGCGATGGTCGCGCAGTCGTGGTTGAGATAACCCTGATAGGCGGGAGGGCGGCCGGCAGGATATTTTTCGTCAGGCTCCTCGGTCATGTGGCCGATACCGGTCTGGTGGGGGTGCTGTCCCGTGAGTAGCGAGGCGCGGGTCGGACAACAGCGGGCGGAGTTGTAGAACTGGGAAAACTTCACGCCACCGGCGGCTAGAGCGTCGAGGTTCGGCGTGGCGATTTCACTGCCGTAGCAACCCAGATCGGAGAAGCCCATGTCATCGGCGAGGATGATGATGACGTTCGGCTTTTCCGCCGAGAACACCGAGGAGACGAGCAGTGAGGTGAGAATGAGGACGCGACGAATCATGATTTCCAGTTACGTAGGTGAATCCCCGGGCTTTCGCAAGCGGTGGAAATCGTGCCTTCGAAGCTGGATCAACCCAGAAGCCGGAGAAACGCATCCACATCGAGGAAATCCTGACCGTGAATGAGATGATCGAGGAGAGGGACGCCGGTGAGGTCCTCGACGACGCCCTTGTTGGTAATCATGGCGGTGTCCATTTCATCCTCCAATTGGTTGAGAATGATTCCGGCGCAGGTGAGGCCCTTGGCGCGGATCGCCTCGACGGTGAGGATGATGTGGTTGAGCGCGCCGAGCTTGTTTCCAGCGACGAGGATCACGGGTAATTTTAGATCCGCGGCGAGATCGGACACCCGGTAATTGGGGGCGATCGGCACTTCCCAGCCGCCGACGCCTTCGACGAGAACCGTCGCGTGTTGCGAGGCGAGGTGCTGAAATCCGGCTAACAAGTCGAAGGGATTCACCGTTCGGTTTTCCAACATGCAGGCGACGTAGGGAGCGACCGGCGTGTTGAGATAAACGGGGTTGATTTCATCGATATCGATCCCGCCGGATGCGGCGGACAGGACGGCTGCATCCTCGCGATCCCCACAGGAGATTGGCTTGTAGCCGACGGCGTCCTGGCCCTCGTTCCGCAGGGTCTCCAAAATCAGGCGCGTGACGTAGGTTTTGCCGACTCCCGTGTCCGTTCCCGTGATGAAAAAGCTCATGCGGGAGGGGTGGCTTGCGGCGGCGGCGGGGTCAAGTCGGGTAAGTGACAATTTTGCCTTTTCCGCAGGAAATCCCGGTTCATGCTGCGACCACATGACAGCAGATTTCCTGGTGATCGGCGCTGGTATTGCCGGACTTTCATTTGCCTTGCGGGCAGCGAAACATGGCTCGGTGATCGTGGTCACGAAAGGCGAGGCCTACGAATCGAACACGGCTTGGGCCCAAGGTGGAATTGCTTCGGTGCTGCCCGAAGAATGGCGCGATCCCGGCGATTCGGAAGAACTCCACGTCGCCGACACACTCGATGCCGGTGCCGGGTTGTGCAAAGAGGCCGCCGTGCGGACGATCATCGGCGAGGGCGCGGCAGCGATCGAGGATCTGGTGGACTACGGCGTCTCTTTCGACAAAGAAGGCGGGCATTTCCAGTTAGGCAAGGAAGGCGGCCACTCGCATCGGCGGATCCTCCATGCCCGCGACACGACGGGGCGCGAAGTCGCCCGGGCACTGATCGAAACAGCACGCAAGACGCCGAATCTGACGCTGCTGGAACACCATTTCGTCATCGATCTCATCACCACCGCGAAACTCGGTGCGGCTATCGACGACCGCGTGCTCGGGGCCTACGTGCTCAATACCAAGACGAACGAAGTATCAGTTTTCCGCTCTGATCGGGTCATCCTCGCGGCCGGCGGTTGTGGAAAAGTCTATCTCTACACGACCAACCCCGATTCCGCGACCGGCGACGGCGTGGCGCTCGGCTGGCGGGCTGGCGCGTCCATTGCCAACATGGAGTTCATCCAGTTTCATCCAACCTGTTTCTACAACCCCGGCGCGATCGGACCCGAGGCGCGTTCGTTTCTCGTCAGTGAGGCGGTGCGTGGCGAGGGTGGCATTTTGATAAACGCAAAGGGCGAGGATTTCACGAAGAAAATCGACCCGCGTGGTTCCCTGGCTCCCCGCGACATCGTCGCCCGCGCCATCGACCGGGAAATCAAACGCACCGGCGCGACTTGCGTCTATCTGGACGTCACTCATAAGCCGAAGGGCTTCATGAAGGAGCGTTTTCCCTACATCTATCAGACATTGCTGAAATTCGGCCTCGACTGCGAAACTCAGCCGATCCCCGTCGTTCCCGCCGCGCACTATCAATGCGGCGGCGTTCTGACCGATGTGAACGGCAAGACCACGCTGCGCGGACTTTTCGCCGTGGGCGAAGTGGGCTGCACCGGCCTTCACGGCGCGAACCGTCTTGCATCGAACTCATTGCTCGAAGGCAATGTCATCGCCCGCCGCGCGCTGGAGGAAATGATGAAACTCTATCCGCCCGGCAAGTTTGTCCCGGAACCACCGCCCATCCCGCCATGGGAACACGGCGACACCGCCGAGCCGGACGAGCTCGTCGTCATCTATCACAACTGGGACGAGATCCGCCGCCTGATGTGGGACTATGTCTCCATCGTCCGCACCGACAACCGCCTGCGCCGGGCGACGGCACGCTTGCGGAATTTGAAAAAGGAAGTCCGCGAGTTTTACTGGGGCCACCGCGTCAATGCTGACATCCTGGAACTCCGCAACCTGGTGGCTGTCGCCGGCCTCATCGTCGAGTGCGCCACCCGCCGCAAGGAATCCCGCGGGCTGCACTACACGCTGGATCACCCGAATACGGAAGAGCGCTTGTGCTCGGACACGGTGTTGCGAAAATTCTAACGAACCTTCGCATACTCCTGCCACCAAGTCTCGGCGGCTTTGGCGTCCGGCTTTCCATCCGCAACGACGAGGCGGTAGCGGGCGACGTATTTTTCTCCGGGAACAATCTCCATTTCACCAAGTTGCTGCGGGGCGAAGCAGAAAAACGGTTGGTCGGGATTCGCTCTCACCGGTTGAGGGAAACGGAAATTCGCAGGGTGGCAAAGGATGGTGACGCCGCACGTTTCACCATCGACCTTGCCGCCGACCCAGCACCATCTCTCGCGTGAGGTGTTGAGTTTCACCCGGTCGGTCAGACCGGATGCGGATAGAAATTCGCAGTTTGCCGGGCCGTTCCATGCCGCGTTTCCGCGGAAGCCGAAGCCGCCGTAGTGATACTCCGGCAGCTTGAGCGGGGAAGGGGTGGCGCAGCTCTGGGTCGAGGTGAAATCGATGACGTGGGTTTCGCCAGTAGTTGAAACTCCGACCTCCCAAGTTTCCAACAAGACAACCTTGGGAGGTGTCGCACTGAGATCGATAAATTGATGACGCGCCGTGAAGCCTGCCTTGCCATCTTTTTGCCAAACATCATTCAGCGCGACGAATTCCACCGATCCCGTTCCGTCGCCCATGTTCCAGAAATCCGGATGGCGGCCTTCGAATTCGGTTTTCGTCCACGGACTCCAGACACCGTGGTGGTGCAGGTGGTCCGCTGGGAAATCGTCGGTGACGAGTTTTCCCGCAGGAGTGTGAATGGATTGGATGTAGCCTCCGCGGATAAATTTTTGAGAAATTTCCGGTCTCGGTAAATCACCGGGCTCCGCCTGATAGCGCAGAATCTCCTTTTCTCCCGAACGGATGACCATCTGTTTGCCCTCGCGTTTTGCCGTGACCTCATCGGCGAAGAGGAGTGACGGTGCGCAAATGAGCAGGCAGAAGATCGTGACGAATTTCATCCGCCCCGATACGCGCAGGTTTTGTGGGGATTTCAACCACAAGAAGGGTGGGACTTAGGGACACGCTCATTACGGACAAAAGAAAAACGCGAGCTGAGATATCCCCCCGGATCTCACAACTCGCGTCTTTTTCAGAGCCACTTTGCTTTGGCTGGTTCGGTTGACTTCCCCCCGGAGATCAAGAACGAACAATGTTGGCCAGGTTTGCGGCTTTGAGTTCTAAGTCGCCGAAGCGCCTCAGAACGAGATCAAGTTGCCTGAAAATCAGGACATTGGAAGGATTTTGAGGGGGCGATTCCGGCCAACTGGTCCCAAAAACGGCCATAAGGCTGAAAGGTAGGATTTAAATTGAACGAAAATTCGATACCCGTATTTCAAGGGTAGCAATATCCGCTGGAATGATCGCCTGTCTGCGGCGAATCTTCGCCAGCCTCCATCGTGTCCGACCTTTTTACCACTCCCGCCGCCTTGCCGGGCAAACCGAACCCTGCCGAACCGCTGGCCGCGCGCATGCGGCCGCGCTCGCTGGATGAAGTAGCGGGACAGCAACACATTCTAGCGGAAGGGAAACTGTTACGGCGAGCGATCGAATCCGACCGATTCACTTCGCTGATTTTCTACGGTCCGCCGGGAACCGGGAAAACCACCTTGGCCAGCGTGATTGCTCGGACGACGGGTTCGCGCTTCGAGTCGCTGAACGGTGTGGAATCGAACGTGGCGGAAATCCGCGCGAAGATCGATCAAGCGAGGACCTGGCGTGACCTTCGGGGTGAAACGACGATTCTTTTCATCGACGAGATCCACCGTTTCAACAAAGCCCAGCAGGACGTGCTGCTGCCGCACATCGAGCGGGGCGTCGTCCGGTTCATCGGAGCGACGACGCACAATCCTTACTTTCACGTCAACTCTCCACTCGTCTCGCGATCGCAGATTTTCCAACTGGAGCCGGTGCCGGTGGAGGACATCATCGGAGTCCTCGAACGCGCACTGACAGACGACGAACGGGGATTGGGCAAACACCAGGTGACCGCCGATCCGGAAGCGCTTCGGCATCTTTCGGAGAAATCGGACGGTGATGTTAGGAAGGCGCTGAGCGCGCTCGAACTTGCCGTGCTAACCACACCCTCCGCCGATGGCTCCGTCCACCTGACACTGGCAGTCGCGGAGGAATCAATCCAGCGCAAGGCGGTGGTTTACGATTCCCACGGCGATGCGCACCACGACACGATTTCCGCGTTCATCAAATCGATCCGCGGGTCGGATCCGGATGCCGCGCTCTATTGGTTGGCGAAAATGCTGCACGCTGGAGAGGATCCGAGGTTCATCTCGCGGCGGTTGGTGATTTCCGCATCGGAAGACATCGGTCTGGCGGACTCCAACGCGCTGCGGGTGGCGCTCGACGCCCATCACGCTTTCGAATTCGTTGGGATGCCGGAAGGTCGGATTCCGCTGGCCCACGCGACGGTCTATCTGGCGACGGCTCCGAAATCCAATACGGCCTATGCCGCGCTGGGCAAGGCGATGAACGATGTCGAGAGCGGCAGAACGCTTGCCGTGCCGGTGCACTTGCGGACGAACACCCGCAAGAAACTTGCCGCGGCATCGGGTGAATCCGAGGAGTCGATGAAATACCTGTATGCCCACGATTACGAGGGCGCCTACATTCCGCAGGCCTATCTGCCGGAGGGGAAGATCTACTATCAGCCGGGCGACCAGGGGATGGAAAAACGCATCAGGGAGCGTCTTGATTTCTGGCGGAGCTCGATGGGATGAAATAGATCTATTGCGGAATGAACGCGGGAATTCGCTGCGGACTCGACCGCGGCATGCGATAAATAATTCATGATGAAGTTCATGTTACCGTGGATCGGGATGTCCTGCGCCGTCGCGTTCGCAGGCGAGGGGATCGCATGGCGGAATTTCGACGCCGCCACGTTCCCGGACGCGCAGGCAGGGAAGAAGCTGGTATTTCTCGATCTGGAAGCGGTGTGGTGCCACTGGTGCCATGTGATGGATGCGAAAACCTACTCGGATCCCGAAGTGCGGGCCGCGTTGCGCGACGGGTTCATCAGCGTGAAAATCGACTCAGATTCGCGTCCGGATCTAGCCCGGCGCTATGAGGATTATGGCTGGCCCGCATTGGTGGTTCTCGATCCGGTGACCATGAAGGAACGCGCCATCGCCAGCGGTTTTCAGACGAAAAAGGAATTCCTCGATTTCCTTGCCGATGCGAACGGCCAGCAGGGAATAAATCTTCCCAGCTCAGGCAAGGCTTCGACTGACGGAGTGTTGACTGCGGAACAAAAAGCAAAGCTGTTGGATAAGCTTCGCAACCATTATGACAAATCCGCCAAGGGATGGGGGACTGATAGTAAATTCGTGCCGTGGGGGAATATCGAGTATTGTATCCGTTTCGATCAGGAGGGCTATGCGACGACGAGGAAAATGGCGGAAGACACGCTGACTGCGGGAACCGGATTGATCGACCCTGAGTGGGGAGGAGTCTATCAATATTCGACCGACGGCGATTGGGTGCATCCGCATTTCGAGAAAATCATGGAGTATCAGACCGAGATCGCGCGGGCTTACGCGCTTTCCTATCAGGCGTGGAAGCGCCCCGCCGACATGGTGGCGGCGGAAAAGGTCGCCGGCTACTTGAACGATTTCCTGCGTTCGCCGGAAGGAGCGTATTACACCAGCCAGGATGCCGATGTAGTGCGCGGCGAGCATTCGGCGGAATACTTCGGAAAATCCGACAAGGAGCGCCGCGCCATCGGGATGCCGCGGGTGGACAACCACATTTACTCGCGCGAGAACGGTATGGCGATCAACACGCTGGTGACGCTTTATCAAACCACGGCGAAGACATCGTATCTCGAAAATGCGGAGAAAGCCGCGCAATGGATCATCGCAAACAGGTCGCTCGCCGGAGGCGGATTCTCACATGATGCCAAGGACTCTCACGGGCCGTTCCTCGCGGATCAGGTTTACATGGGACGGGCGATGCTGGCGATCTATCAGGCGACGGCGGACAGGCAATGGCTGGATCGATCGGCCGCTTGTGCGAATTTCGCCATTGGAAAATTCAAACGTGAGGAGTCCCGTGGTGCGGGATTTCTGGCAGGCGTGGCATTCGACGACGCACCGCCGCCGGTCACGGATCGGGATGAGAACATCCAGACCGCGCGTTGGCTGAATTTGTTAGGTAAAACAACCGGTGATGAACAATTCGCAACGGCCGCGAAACACGCGATGCGCTACCTCGCGACCGATGAAGTGGCGGATTCCATCTATTCGTTCACCGGGGGATTACTGCTGGCGGATGAGGAACTGGCTGGTGAGCCAATTCACATTGCCATCGTCGGGAAAAGGAATGATCCCGCGGCGCGGTTCCTTTTCGAAGCGGCACAGAAGCACCCCTCGTCCTATAAGGTCATCGAGTGGGTGGCTGGAGGTGGCGATTCCATCTATCCGGAGATCGGAAAAGCGGCCGCATTTTTCTGCACGGCAAGAAGCTGTTCCACACCGAAGTTTGAAGCACAGGAATTGCTGGATTCGTTCGCCAAACGATGAATCCGGAATGTCCTGCTATTGCGCCCCAACAGGAGTGGAAGCCGCTTCGTGTTTCTCTTCGGCGGCTTCGAGTTCGGCGCGTTCCTTGGCGATGACGCGGACGAGCTTGCGGGTGGTTTCCTCCCAGTTGGACAGGAGTTTTTCCGCCTGCTTGCTGCCGGTTTTTTCGAGATGGAGTTCGATGAGCTTCCGAATCTCGGAAATATCCTGCGGGCGCCTAACGGGCAGAGCAACGACCATTTCCGAGTTCACGCGCGAGTAGAATTTCCCATCCACGTCATAAACGTAGGCCGTGCCGCCGGACATGCCCGCGCCAAAGTTTTTCCCGGTCTTGCCGAGAATGGCGACGCTGCCGTTGGTCATGTATTCGCAGCCGTGGTCGCCGACTCCTTCGACGACGGTGGTGGCTCCTGAGTTTCTAACGGCGAAACGCTCGCCCGCGCGGCCCGTGGCGAAGAGCGAGCCGCCGGTGGCGCCGTAGAGGCAGGTATTGCCGCAGATCGTGTTGGTGGCGGCTTCAAATTTCGCTTCGGGAGAAACGCGGATGACGATTTCTCCGGCGGCCATGCCCTTGCCTACGTAGTCGTTCGCCTCGCCGATGAGTTCCAATTTCACGCCGGCCACGAGGAAGGTGCCAAACGATTGTCCGGCGCTGCCACGGCAGGTAATGTGGATGGAACCGGGCGCAAGCTTGCGGTCACCGTGGATCTCTGCGATGCGCCCGGAGAGACGGGTGCCGATGTTGCGGTTGGTGTTGATGACGTCGTATTCGAGCGCGATGGGCGGACGATCTGGCAGTAATTTGATCGCGTCCAAGATCTCGGGCGGGACGGAGTTCGCGCCATATTCGGCAAAATCCGGGCAGGGCGAACCGGTGATCTTGGCAACCAGATCAGCAACGATTTGAAGGTCGAGCTCGGGCTTGGTGAGGCCGTCATTACGCTCCTTCGCGCAGATCCGGGAAATGGAATCGGCGGGTTTTCCGGAATGGTTGGCGAGGGTGGGGACGACATCCTTGAGTAAGGCGGAGAGGTCGAGCGTGTTTGCCTTCGGGTGGTCCGGGATGTGGCGCTGCTTGAGGAATTCCGGGCGGCCGATGAGTTCGTTCAGCGTGCGGACGCCGATTTTCGCCATGTAACGGCGGGCTTCCTCGGCGACGGCGGTGAAATAGTTGATCACCATTTCCGGCGTGCCTTTGAATTTTGCGCGGAATTTCGGATCGGTGGTGGCGATGCCGACCGGGCAGGTGTTCAAGTGACATTTGCGGACGTAAACGCAGCCCATGGCGATCATGGCAGTGGTGCCGAAGTTGAATTGCTCGGCTCCGAGGATGGCGGCGATGACCACATCGCGTCCATTGCGGATGCCGCCGTCGGTGCGAAGAACGACGCGGTCGCGGAGATTGTTGATGAGCAATGTTTGCTGGGCTTCGGCGAGGCCGAGTTCCCACGGCGAGCCTGCGTGTTTGGTGGAGGAAAGGGGGGATGCCCCGGTGCCGCCGTCGTGGCCGGAAATGAGGATGTTGTCGGCGGAGGCCTTGGCGCAACCGGAGGCCACCGTGCCGACACCGGATTCGGAGACGAGTTTCACGGTGATCCGTGCCCGTGGATTCACTTCCTTCAGGTCGTGAATGAGCTGGGCCAAGTCCTCGATCGAGTAAATGTCGTGGTGCGGCGGCGGGGAAATGAGCTGCACGCCGGGCTGGGTGTTCCGCAACCGGGCGATGAGCGCATTCACCTTGTGGCCGGGAAGCTGACCACCCTCGCCGGGCTTGGCTCCCTGCGCCATTTTAATTTCCAACTCGTCGGCATTGACCAAGTAGTAGGCTGAAACTCCGAAGCGACCGGACGCCACCTGCTTGATGTAAGAACGGGCAAAATCGCCATTTGGATACGGCTTGTAACGCACCGGATCCTCGCCGCCCTCGCCGGAGTCTGACTTGCCGCCGATGCGGTTCATGGCGATGGCGAGCGTCTCGTGGGCCTCGGGAGAAAGTGCTCCCAGCGACATCGCGGCGGTGGTGAAACGCTTGCGAATCGCCTCCATCGGCTCGACTTCTTCGATCGGAATCGGACCGCTTGCCGCAGGCACGAATTCGATCAGATCTTTAATAGCTACAGGATTGGTTTCCAATGCGACACGCACATATTCCTCGTAATCCTCGGCTTTGCCGGATTTCACGTAGGTGTGGAAATTTTTGATGACTTCCGTGGTGTAAACGTGGCGCTCACCAGCCTTGCGGTAGCGGTTGTAGCCAGGGTCGCCAAGGTCGAGAATCCTACTCTCTGGAACAACTGTTTCAAATGCTGATTTATGACGAATGATGGACTCTTCCGCGATTTCGATAAAGCCGACTCCGCCGATTTTCGAGGGGACGCCGGTAAACGAGAAATCGACGACATCACGACCCACGCCGATGGCCTCGAAGGTCTGGGCACCTTGGTAGGAATTGAGCACCGAGATGCCCATTTTCGACATGATCTTGAGAATGCCTTTTTCGAGCGCCTTGCGGTAATTCGTCATCGCCTTCTGCGCGGTGATGTCGAGTTTGCCCTTGCCCGCATCGGCGGCGACGAGCTGGCGGACGGACGCGTAGCCGAGATAGGGACAGATGGCGGTGGCTCCGAAACCGAAGCAGCAGGCGATCTGATGGACGTCGCGGACCTCGCCGGATTCCACGACGATGGAGGCCCGCATCCGCTTGCGAATGCGGGTGAGGTGGTGGTGGATCGTGCCGATGGCGAGCAGCATCGGGATCGGGATGCGTTCGGCCGAGGTGGCGCGGTCGGAGAGGATGAGGATGTTCCGGTCGGCGAGGATGTTGTTTTCGACCTCGGCGCAGAGTTCGTCGAGGCGAGCCTTCATCCCGGCGGCACCGCTGGCGGCGGGCCAGGTGCAGTCGAGAACGAACGAGGGGAAGCCCTGCTCGTCGAGGTGCTTGATTTTCTCCAACTGGTGCTCGAAGAGGATCGCGCTGTCGAGACTGACGGTGTTGCAATGCTCCGGTGTCTCATCCAACAGATTCCGCTCCGAGCCGAGTCCGGCCCCGAGCGACATAACGGCCCACTCGCGGATCGGGTCGATCGGCGGGTTGGTCACCTGGGCGAAAAGCTGCTTGAAATAGGTGTAAAGCAGGCGCGGCTGGTTCGACAAAACCGCCAGCGGGATATCGTCACCCATCGAGAAAACGGCTTCCTGAGCTCCCTTGAGCATCGGCGGGAAAACCATGTCGAGTTCCTCTAACGAAATCCCATGGGTGACTTGCTGGCGCGAAAGCTCGAGCGGTGCGAAATCGATTTCCGGAATGTGGGCGTCGGGAGAAACGAATTTGCGGAGCTCCAACTGCTGCTCGTCGATCCAGCGGCGGTAGGGCTTTTGTTTGGAAAGCTCGTCCTTGATTTCCTTGTCGTATTTAAACTCTCCGGTCGCGGTATTCGCGGAAATCATCTGGCCGGGCCCGAGCCGCCCTTTGCGGATGATGGTTGCGTCGTCGAGGATCACCGCCCCTGCTTCCGAGCCGATGTAGAGGATCCCGTCCTCGGTGATTTTATAACGGGAAGGGCGCAGGCCGTTGCGGTCGAGTGAGGCGCAGAGCTTGGTGCCATCGGTGAAAACGAGGCCCGCCGGGCCGTCCCATGGCTCGGAGAACGAGCGGATGAATTGATAGAACGCGCGGAGTTCGTCAGAAATGTCCGCATCGTTCCGATAGGCCGGCGGAACCAGCATGCACATCGCGTGCTCCGGCGAGCGGCCTGATAGAATGAGCAACTCCAGCGCATGGTCGAGCGATGCGGAGTCCGACTCGCCGTGGCGGATCAGGTTTTTCACCAGCTCGATGTCATCGCCCCAGACGGGCGAGGCGAAGAATTCCTCACGCGAGGTCATCCAGTTGCGATTGCCTTCGACGGTGTTGATTTCGCCGTTGTGGCACATCATCCGGAACGGCTGGCCGAGCGGCCAGGCGGGGAAGGTGTTGGTCGAGAACCGTTGATGATAGAGCGCGATGGCGACCTGATAGTCGGGATCAGCGAAGTCCAGATAGAACGCGCGCAGCGCCGCCGGCATGGCGAGGGCCTTGTAGGAAATCAGGCGGCTGGAAAACGTCGGCATGTAGAAGCCCTGGATTTCCTTGGTGCGATGTTCGATTTCGCGACGGCAGAGATAGAGCATCCGCTCGAATTGCTCGGACTCCATTCCGTCGGGACGCGTCATCAGCAGGTGCTCGATCTTCGGAAGGGAGGCGAGGGCGATTTTTCCCAAGGCATCCATATCCACCGGCACGTCGCGCCAGCCGATTTGCGGAATGCCACGCTTCGCCGTCACTTCGCTGGCGATGGCCTTGATTTTTGCGGTGCTTTCCGCGCTCGGAAAAAAGAATACCGCGACCGCGAGATCCGCATCATTTTCAACTGTGTGCCCGAGCTTCGCCGCCGCCTTGCGAAACAACGGGTAGGGGATCTGCGTCAGGACACCCGAGCCGTCGCCAGTTTTCATGTCCGCATCGACGGCTCCGCGGTGGGTCATGCAGCAGACGGAAGTCAGCGCGTAATCGAGCACTTTGAAACTCCGTTCACCCTTCAAATGGGCGATGGCACCCATGCCGCAGTTGTCGTGTTCTTGGGAAAGCCGGTGCAACGAACCGGGGACGAGAGGGGTGCTGGAGTGGTAGAACGGATTCATCGGAAAGTCGGGAAAATCCAGACCAGGATTTCAGTCTGGAAAGGGCGGCGGAATAAACGACAGGCCGCGCGGACTGCCAAGCAGGAATTATGCCTGATCGGGCTCCGGAAGCGAGGAAAGTTCCTCCATTCCAATACCTAACAATTTTAGGCGAGTGCCTGTGGATCAGTCAATATCACTGCTCACGTCGGGAGGCAGCAATCCGCGGTCCACGAGAAATTTATCGGCCGTCGCGATGGTCTGCTCGAAGTTCTTGTGGCTGACGTTGAAATTGAAAAAGCTGTGGTCCGCCCGGACGAAATCGATGATCTCGCAAGAATTCCCACGCCAACGCATGCGGCGGCGGAATTTCTCGACCTCCTCGAACGGCGTGATCCGATCGGCCTTTCCGTGGAAGAACAGCATCGGCGGCAACTTGCGGCGGATGAGATTCGTAGGGCTGAGGCGCTTGGCGGTTTTGAAATCGGGAAACCGATCCGCCGCCGCGCCTTTGGTCGCGGTGTTGATCAGTGTGCTGAACAACACCAACGCCTGTGGAAAGCAATCGAAACCGTCCACCGGTGGCAGATCCTTCGCCTTCGGCATCGTTGCCAACAAGGCGAGGAAGGCACCGCCTCCGGCACCACCGACAGTGATCTTGTTAGGATCCAGATTGAAAGTGTCGGCGTTGTGGCGAAGCCAGCGGATCAGATCCCTGGCATCCTCGATGGCTTCCAACGGACCGGTGCCGTGTCTTGCCAATGTCCGGGTTTCCGCGGCCACCGCCACCGCACCGCGTCCCGCGAAATGCAGGCAGTGGGGAACAAACTGAGTCGGCGTGGGTGAATCCCAGAAACCGCCGTGGAAAAACAAAATGACCGGGCGTGGCTCGGTCGTCTGCTTCTCCGGAAAAAACAAATGCGCGAGCACGTCGCCTTCCGGACGTTGTTCGTAAACGTAGGTCGCCGCGTCTTTCAAAATCTCCCGATCGCGCGCCTCGCCGATCGGCGCCACTTTCTGCAAAATACTGCTCATAGCTGAATCCCTGCCGCGCTCAAACGAATCGGCCTGCAATTTGTTTGTTGTGGGAAGGGCCATCTTGTCCAATCGTTTCGCCGATGAATCGACTAATTTTTGCATTTTTCCTGCTTGCGGCCTCTCTAGCAGTCGCTCAGGAGAATCTGCGTCCGTCGCTCGAAACCACCTACAACGCCTGGCGGGAATCGATGATCCGGCACGATGCGGCCCTGTGGCAACGCGTCACGGCGGAGCATCGCAAGATGGAAATCAAGAACCGCATCATCTCGGAAAAACAGCCGTTTCCCGCAACCGTTTTCAATCTTCCCGCGGCACCGCCGGCCCTTCAGGGACTTAAGTTCCTCGAAGCCAAACAGAACGGCGCAACCGCCAAGGTATCCTATTACGGCAAGGTCAATTTCGGGGTGGCCGAGCCGTCCGACAACCTTCTCGTCCTGTCATTCATCAAAGGCAGTGGCGGCTGGCTCTACGACCGTGCCGATTTCGTCAATCTCGTCGGGCTTCCCGAGGTCAAAAAGGAACTGGCCGCAGGAGATATCAAATACCTCAAGGAAACTCCCGAAGCCCAGCCCTCCGGTCAGGTTCCGCCAACGCCGCTCGCCGCGCATCCCGCCAAATACGTCGCCAAGGTTTACGTCTTCGGCCCCGGGCGCGAAGTGAAGGTTCAGATCAACAAGATCAGCCAGCATCGCTTCGTCAACATGAAGGACGCGGAGGTGGTGATCGGTGGTGCCTTGGACGGCCCGAACGAAATCCAATATTCCATCAAAAAACTCGAAGGCGGGACCGGCAAGGAAGCCCTGACGATCCGCGTTTATTTGAGAGCTGAAGCCGCTGGTGTCGAGCCGCTCAAAGTCTACCAATATCAAGTCGCCGAAGGTGAAACTCCGAAGCCGTTCGGCACGGAAACGTTCAATGTGGACGCTGCTACGGTGGCGAAAATCACCGGACATTGATCGAATTCCAAGCACGGAAAACCTAAAAGACTGGTGCCAGAATCATTGGGTGATTTTCAGCCGTAAAGACGCGCAAAACTCGCAAAATGAGAAGGGGTTACTCGGCCTCAAAGCTGTCCAGTAGGAGCCGGGCCGAACAGTTCCGTCCAAGAGTCTAGTCAGGCATCTGATTTTTTTGCGCCCGTTTTTCGCCTTTTAGCGGCTTAATTCTCGTGGGTTTTTCAGATGCGTCCGCTTGGGATGCAAACACGGGGATTTGGCAGGCAGGGGAGTTTTTCCTATTTTCCACCCGACATGCCCGGCGGAAGCTTTTCTTTGGCTGGGTCCCACTTCGGATGGGAAGGAGTCTTGCCGGCTTCCGGAGGAGGGGGAAATGCCGAAGGGAAATCCGCCTTGACCGCCGCCGAAGCGGAAACAGGTTCGGGAGCGGGTTGAGGAACGGGCTTTTCAGCCGATTCGGTCGACTTGTGGCCGATCAGTTTTCCTAGGCGTTCCGCCAGAGACTTCGGGAGAAAACGGAGCGCCAGAAATCCCAAACCGACAATCAACAACAATACGAGGACCTTCCGGAGCATGCGGACGACTCAAGCAGCAACAATATCTCCCTGCAAGATGGAAGCGGATCAGAGCAACGCCCGTCACGGCCTCGCCACAAACCAAAGACTCAGTCCTCAGTTGGGCCAAGTCCTGTCCATAGGGGAGATTTTCAAACTGACCCACTACCTTTAGACTCCGCATTACATATAGTCTAAAAATCAACGAGTTACGCAGGAGACTATTTTGAGCGGGGAAGGGGAAACCTGGAGCAAAATCGCGAAGTTTCCGCTAGCAGAAACGGACTGCAGCGGGAAAATTTCATCAGTTTTCAGCTTCCAAGTCAGGGAAAAAATTCTGCGGTTTTTTTGCAGGCTGAACCCGATTCGAGGGGAACCGACGACTGACCGAATGCTTATACTGCAAAACGGACTTCATCCCATACCAGCGATCACGACCCACTTGGAAAAAAACGAGATACCCACGCTGTGCTGCATTGTAAACACCGCTCGTCGTCATCCGCAGGGTCAGAGCCGCCAAAGTCGAAGGAATACAACCGTTTTCCTTTTCGAGGAACAAATTCCAAGCAGCCAACAATCTCAGTTCCTTATCCGTGCTTTTTCGTTCCTTCATTCGCCAAACTTTAACCGATTTCTAACGCCACAGAGAAGCTAATTATCGCGTAGTTCATTGCATTTCCGAAGAAGCCCCTTCCGGGAAAGAAGACTCGCAGGACAAACCCCGGCGCAGAATTTCCACCGGAAATACCGGAGTAAATTCGTGTCGCTGATCGGGGTTTTCCTTCGAGAAGATTTGTTTACGTCGTGCTTCGGATTCCTGCGGAATCGTCGGGTTTCGATGAAGGGAAGACTCTGAAAGCCGTTTCCCAGTCCTCCGAAGCTCATGGCCGCATGGCCAAGTGTCTTTCTTTGAGAATCGCCTACGGTTTTTTAGGTTCATTCAAAGGATCGCCTGCGGCTCAAAGACCAGTCCTTCGCTCTCGGCGAGCCCGTGGCGGCAGTTCACGCGCCAAAATGGGGTAAACTGCCACGAGCAACCCGAAAGGGCAGGGGATCAATTCTCCTGCGATCCGCGAACCATTCCGCCCATTTTGTCACGCGCCCTGACTTCTCGCCCCGGTCCGACCGTTTTACAATCAGTCTGGTCAGAGGATGCCAAGCCCGGGAATACCGGGGGCTTGTCACCTCCGCCCTTTGGGTTTCTGACCTGCGGTGCGGGGAGAAGATGAAGAAAGGTGGACCTTCATTTGTGCGCTTTCTGATTAAGCTGCCGACGAATTTCCTCGGCCTCCCTGGACATGTCCGCCGCAGATGTTGGAACCCCTAGAGACTGGCCTTGATTTCCAGACATCGAAGACGCCGGGGCGAAAGTTCCAGAGGGCGACGACCATGAAGAACCACTTGATGCTGATGACGATGATTTTTCGCCAAAAAGGCCGCTAAGAGCGGCAAACATTACAGTCCAAAACAAAAACATTCCCAAAAGGGCAATCAAAGCAAGAAGGCCAGTAAGCGAAGTGCCGACCGCAATAATTGTGAGTTTGGTGCTATCCGTCATGGCGGGTTCTAGCACGCCTGAATACGGTTAGTCTAGCAGTATTTTCGGAGTTGACCTGTGGGAACATCTCGAAGCGGCCCGAATCCTAGCGACCGATCATCCCGGAGCCGAGCCGCAATGATGTAGAAGTCAGGCACGCACCCTGCCGGAATCCACGCCGAGACTTGAATCAGGCCCTCAGCCTTTCGTCTGTCACGGTAGCTTTCCTTGCGCGCCCTGCAGTCACTAGGAACGGGGGGCTTGTCGGCCGACTCATGCTTTTTCATGATAGCTCAGAAATCAAATTCGGTTTGCCCGCCAGTTTCGAAGAATCCAAAAGTGTCTTGCGTCGTGCGTTTCCACTCGCCGGGATTGAACGAATCGACATAGGCCGACATCCACCAGCGCATGAATGCGCCCTTACTTTTCCTTTTCATCCGAACCTCCTTTTAGCCGGCTACGTTTCGCCAACGCATTCCGAACCTGGAGCAGCTTTGAATCGAATATCAGAGCCAACATGATCTTTCCCGGCGTTACACCGGGAAAGAGCGCCAGAAACCCAGCCACGGCCTCACGATCCGACTCCGGCACATGAACGAGGTATTGCTTTGGATGATCGTTCAAGCCTCAGCCCTTTCCACGAAAGATTCGAGACGCGTCAACTCATCCTGCAACTTCCAGAGCTGTTTGAAAACCGCGTTGAGAGCGTCAAACTCTCCAAGTTTCGAAGCTGCCCGAATATCCCCGACCATTTCATCGAGAGCCAAGGGAACCAGCTTCGAAATATCTGCCATTAAAGGGGACAATTTCACAGCGCACCCTCTTCGTTAGAGATTGGAAAACTTTCGTCATCGAAGGGATCAAAGAACAGGCCGGGAACCACGTCCGATATATAAACCGTGAAGGGGAAGCCTGTCAGGCCGCGAAGAATCACCCTTACGCCTTCATTGTCTGATTTCAGTTGGATGAAATCCACACGGCAATCCTGAACAACGATATTCAACCGTTCAGCTTCAAGATAGAGAGTTCCTCGTTCAACGGATTCATTCGGTTTTGCAACCCACGCCGTGAGCTGCCCGACAGTCGGGACTAAGTATGTCATTTTGCTTTCAGGTCTTGCGGGCTTCTACACCCGGCAATCGGTAATTCGATTACATGAGCATCATATGATTCATATGATGAAACACAAGAACCGTTAGAGGATGTTAGACCACGCGATCGCGTAGTGTTAGATTACTTGTAACCGTGCGAACGGATGAAATGCCGCTCTTCCTCTTGCCAGCCCTTCACGGGCAATAGCTGGCCGTCGATCCAATCCGCTGGGTTCTGCCGAGGCGTTGTTAGAGGAACCGGGAAGCCGTCCGGAGCCTCAACCAATGGAGAACCGACAGGGACCGCCTTTGGAATGTCCTCATACGTAGACAGGATGACATACAAAGCGCCCTCCGTGATTTCCGTGACATGCCGGAGAAGCCCCCGCACAACCTTGGATCGTTGCGTGCTAACACCGCCGAGGACGATCGTTTGCCCTACGGTCATTTCGGCAGTGGTTTGCACGCTCTGAGACTGAATAACAGGAATCTGATTTCCTTCGATTTCCACCGTGTTGCCGATCAGCCCGTTGGTTTGCTGGACTTCCAACCGCACCTGATTGTTGCTCATGAAATACGGGGTTACCTGCAATTGCAACCCGACCTTGCGATATTCAATGGAGGTTTGGGCGATTCCGTTAGACAACGTGGTTTGAGGAATGGGAACCTCTTGCGTGGACTCGATACGGGAAATGACACCATGCGCGAGCCTCACATGTGGACGTTGCAACACTTCCACGCTAGAACCGTCCGCAATCACGTTGAGAGCCGCCGCGATATCGCCCGAGGTGGCATTCATGGTAAACGCGCCATTCCCGAGCGAAACGCCCGCCACAGACGGGACAACGGCATTCAGAGCCGCGACCAGATCGAAGCCCTTGGTTGCCGAGCGATCGACATAGACAGCCCATGTCTGGACAGCACAGCTACCCCCTACCAAGTCAATCGACTCAAGGAAGGACAGAATCATTCCAAGAGCATCCTGCGGAGCACGAACGAAAACGCATCGAGTCGCCTTATCGCTGATCACTTGCGCACCGAGCGATTGCAGGGCAGGCATGGAACTAAACTCGGGCGGTTCCCGATGCTTGAATTCGTAAATGCCGGAGGCGATCACCACCAGGGGAGGAATCACAGGAGGAACTGGAACGAGAGGCACGGCAGGTGCAGCCTCGACCGGGGGAAACCCCGGAACCACAGCAGGGGGAGGAACGGCACCGGGGACAGCTACGACGCCATTACTAACCGCAACGGGAGACGACGGCCCCGCTTGTGGCTTTACCGTTTCGGATTTCCTAATCGACGGGCCACCCGTCAGACGATCCGAACAAGAACGGGCGAAGAACGCGAGCAATCCAAGAATGACCAACAATGTCAGAAAGAGTCTCATTTGTGAATTTTCCAATAAATCAACGCGCCTAACAAAGTTACCAAGAGGGACGCCAATCCCTGCTTGGAGATCAACGGCGCACGCTTGAGTTTGCGGAACCCGACGCGGGGAGTGTTTTTCTCAGCCTCCCGCATTTGAGTATCGAGAAACGACAACGTTTTGTAACAACCGAAAAGCCCGCGATCATAGCGGACCAAACCCCTATCAACCACCGCTTCAGATTGGTTGTGCTTTTGAATCAAAAGCATCCGATTGATTGGCAACGTGCCAAGGATGGGGATTCTAACGTCCCGCATGTTTCTGCAGATGAACTCCCACTCGCACTGTTTCCGAAACTGCGCTTCCAACGTCGAAGCGACTTGCGCAATAAATATGATATCGATGCCCGCTTTTCCCGACTGCGAAATGAACGAAAGCATGTCGGCATGGAGCGCCTGCGTTTTCATCCAATCCCGAGCATTGAAAAACAAGTGGATCTCATCGAAGCAGGCAAGGATATGCTCGCCGGGCACGCCCCAAACGTCTATCCGCTGATGCCAGGACTTATCCCCGGCCAAATCGACAAAACGGATTTGATCGGGCTGCATGATGCGCCGGAAGCGCTTCCGAATCACCTTGGCAATGATTTCAGGTTCAAGGTCAATATTCGTATAAAGAATCCCGCCCTTGGCCAAGTGATCAACAATCCGCCCGACCGTGTAAAGGGTTTTGCCACTCCGCAGCGTGCCAGTAACTAACGAAATCATTAGTTTGAAATGAAGGGGATGAAGCCCTTGATCCACCGAATCAAAGTCACCGTTAGCCAAACACTGAAACAAATACCAACGCCCGCAAAAGCCTCATCCAACGGGGCGAAGCGATTGATGAAAACATAAAAATGAATCATGCTTGCCGCAGGTTTTATGGGGGAAAGAGCCGCAAGCGGCATGCTCAATATGAGAACCTTAATCTTTACAATACCCCAAAGAATAAAGGCAACAACGCTCCAAATCACCACTACGACCGATAACAAAAGCGTCCAAACCGCCGAGAACCAGCTAACAACCGTGCCGATCAGGTCCGCGAACAATTCCCGCAAAACAGGGCCAAACGTGCCCGCGAACCAACTCCACATTTGTTCCATAATTTCAGACTTTCAGGGTTCGTAGGATGAACATCGAATATTGCCAGTACAGCGCGAAGAGACAGGCCCCGCGAAACCAAGGCAAGGCCTCGTTATCAAGCGGCAGGTTGACCGTGACAGTCCGACCGGGAAGCTGGACGACAAAGGAACTGAAATCCACACCGCCGCCCGTATGCAGTTCGTCATACGGGTTAAACAGGGAAAGCTTGGCGTCCAACGTTTCCACGAGTCCCTGCGCTTGCGTGCCGATGGTATCGGAACCAACTGGAGCCGAGGGAATGGCCGTGCCAGTCGGCCCCTGCTGGCCGGGAGTCGATACAGGCCCCACAGACATGCCCGGACCGCCGACGCCGAAAGTATTAGTGTTGTTAGTAGTCGAACTATTATTGGTCGTAGAATTGTTGTTCGTCGTGTTGTTGTTCGTCGTCCGATTGTCGTTGTTTTGCGTGCCGATATTATTAGTCACACCGCCGCCCGTGCCGGGATCAGGATCAGGATCAGGATCAGGATCAGGATCAGGATCAGGATCAGGATCAGGCGGGTGATACGTCCCACCGGGAAGCGAGGGATTGTTTGGGGACGGGTCGAACTTGTCCGGGAATCCGTCGCCGTCGTCGTCATGGTTTGGGTCTATCGGCAAATCCGGAATCGGAACATACCCGTCATGGGCGGGGGGACTATGGGGAACAGGATCGTTAGAATCCGCAATCCCGTCGTTGTCATCGTCCCAGTCTGTCTGGTCAGGTATTCCGTCACCGTCAAAATCTGCTAGCGGCCTATCCGGGTCCGTCACCAGACCGATTCCCGAACCGTCAATTTCATATTGTGCCGGCGCAAACGGGTGATCCATCACGAAAGGCGGTTGCGTGTAGGTCACTTGCCACGGGAAATCAAAACCCTCACAGGTGATCGATCCCGTAATCAAGGGAGTCGTGCCGAGGATTTCATAAGTGATGCCGGTGATATTCGGCAATGTCCCGAAGCCGCCAACGGCTCCCGAGGTTGACGACAGTCCCGACCAAAATCCAATGCCATCCGAGGGAAAGGTTTGAACCGCGGTGTTGTTGATAAAATACGTGACACCGCCTTTCAGCATTTTAACGGTTTTCCCGGAACTGTTATGGATGATCAGCGGACGACTGTAGGTGATGGAACCGCTTGCGCTCTGATGCTTGTATTGAATCGAAGTGCCGACAGGCTGAGGGAGATTCCCGGCGTAAGACGAACCAGAAAAAAAAGAAAAGCCCGCGACCATGAGAACGCAGGGCAACAGCTTATCGAAACCAAAGACGAAGGCACAGGCCAGCAGGCACCCAGCCAACACAGAACCTATTTCCCGCAGATATCCGGCCAGCTCGACCAAGGACGTTAGAAGCTCATTGTCTGTCATAATTCCGAAAGGTAAAAGCTGCGCCCGCAGCGAACCACGGGCGCAGCCAGCTCGATTAGTGAGCCATGCTCTTGACCGCACGCCACACGACGCGGGCACCGAACACGACGACACCAATCAGGATGCCCGCACCAACACCCGTTCCAGCGTCCGCAGCAAGACCGGAAACGGCACTGGTAACAGCGGTTGCGCCCGCACTACCATCGGCGAACGCGCCCAAAGCGGATGCGCCGAGAAGGCTAACCATTGGAATGAGGGCGGAACGCTTATTCAGCATGTTTTTCATATTTTTTGCTTTCTAAATTCCCCATTTTATTTGCACCAAGGCGAGGGGACCGCACATGGAGTTTCGGGGGGTCTTTTGCCCCCCAGAAATCAGCTAGAAACCGCTTTGATGGCACTCCAGACAGCGGCACAACCGCGAGGCACTAACCAGAGTGCAACCGTTGACCAAAACGCCGCCGTGAACATTAACCAATCCATTTTTCGTAGTTTCTGAAAGTTAGACCCCTCGCACCGTGCTTGTTTGGACCGCCCACACAGGAGCGCGTTGACTTACTAAGTGGCACGAGGGGAAGTTTTTTACCAGTGCCTTTCCTCGTCTTCAGGCTCGTAATCTTCGCGGGGATCGCATTCCGCGCAGCAAGCATACCCGACAGACGAAAGAGTCTCGATCTCGAATGCAGTAAGCTCATCGCCGCAAACGTGACAATCGATCGGCTTTGCACCATCACCCGCATCATCGACAGATTTGGTCGCCTGACAAACAGGACAAACGCCGCTTGCCTCTACCATGAAAGCCCCACACTCGACGCAATTGGAACCGTCTTCCGTCCCGTTCATGTAATCCTCCAGATTGGCGAACCCCAATTCCTCCAATTCCTCGGATTCTTCCGCGAGTAAATCCCCCTCGAAAGCAGAACCAACAACGCCGTTAGCCCAACACTTGATGCAGATCGCCGAGCCATCCGGCAGAAACTCGTGAATATGACGGCCCGCCAATTGGTCGCCACAGCCCCGACATTCGATGGAACCGAAAAAGTTTTGATAGAGATCGTGAAGCTTGCCCATGGCTGGTGAGTGGTTTGATTCGTTAGAGGAGTGATCTGGACATAAGTATTCTTCAAGTAGCCCGCCCGAGGGGGTAGCGCAGCCGCTTCGCGGCCCGCGCTACCCCCTCAGCGGGACCCAAACCAAACGGCACTTGGATCCCTGAGAGCTATCTTTCACTAGCGGGACGAACATCCCCGGAACCTCATGCAGCACAGGCCACCCCGGCCCCTGTCATGAAACTTAAGAAATCGTATGGCTACAACTTCGCCCGTTTTTCACCAGTGTGCGCGCGCCTTCTCTTCGACCGCCTAACGAAAAAGCCTCTCGACCTTTCCGAACCTCGACGGGAATTGGCCCCTGACTGCAACAACGCTTGCAGCCCGAGCGAGATCGTAACGTCCAAACCCTGTTCATATTGCAGGCCGATCTTCCCGACTTCATAGGCGTTAGCGCCCGCGAAAGTGGTATTGCAGCCGACATGAACGCCCGCAAGGGTCTGAACCCGTGCCTTGGACGACTCCGAAGAAATCGAGCGAAGGTCAACCAGATCCAGACTCTTGAGAACATAACCAACCCCACGCAATGAAGGGTTATAGGGTCTTATAACAGCGAATCCACCCTTGAGCGATTCCTTCCACAAATGCGCCATGGCGAAGCAATCGCCCTTTGTTGGTGTCTTGGGGAGGGAACCGAGCAAGAGGTGGACGTGATACCTGTCGTTCAATTCGCCCAGCTCCTCAGCTATGACGAAGATTTTCCCCTCTAAGGTACGTTCATCGCAATGATGCCCGTAAACGAATCGAAGCCACGAATAGATCCTTTCGGTCTTGTTACGTGACTTCTTGTCGTTCCAGTTCCCACCGAACGTCAACGTGACGTAGAGCTGAAACTGGACCTTAAGAAGGTGATATGACAGGCCGTTTACCATGCTGGCTTATTTCGGGACGTTCGCACCCTTATCAAAAGCCAAGGCAAAATCGCCTTCGAGCTTGATGGAATTGCCGACCGTCGATGCAGACATCGAAGTGATTCCAATCGTCACGAGCTTGAACTTGAGATCCGCGAGGACCTTTCCGTTTTTCGCCTCAAACGCTGGAACGTCTCCGATGTAATACGAAAAAGGGACCAGGCACTGAGGGCGTGCATTGTCCGCAAGGGTGATTTCAGCCCCGGTCTTATTTTTACCGAGGCCTAGCTTAAGAGCTTGAATTTCGAATTGTGCAATCATGCTTTGTTTTTTTGGTTAGTGCCCCAGTTGGAGTTTCACTCAGGACGCTGAGGCGCCGTCACGGGTGTTTTGCTCGCTGCGTTGTTGCTCACATGGGCGCGAAGCGTGACCCAAGGAGAAAGGGGAATCCCACGCCCGCCGAAACTGACAGAAACGGTGCGGGCGGGGACTATCCGCCCCCCGGCGGAAAGTTTGAGGAAAGCAGGCAGCTTGACCACCGAGGCAAGCCGGGAACCGCTGGGACGCAGAATTCCAGACGCTTCGATCACTCCGGATTGCCAAGGTGGCGACCGCAGGAAACGCGGATATCAACGATGGCCGTGGGGCCTGTCAGGTCTGATTGCATGCTTTCAGGTTCATTTTCGGGACTTGTACATCCCGCCCGTCTTCTACAACGGACAACGCAACTTGCGTTAGAAAAGGAATGCCCGAACCGAGCCAGACCGTCAAAACAAAAAATGCCGCTGGGAGGTAGAAGGCTCCCAGCGGCGGAGTCTAAGAGCGGACCTGAAAGAACGCTTTCGACACCCGTGAAATACCACGAAAAACGCGGGGATCAAGCAAAACCCGTCAACAAATTTCGATACCCTTTGCGATTCCGCATTACATATATTGTAACAAGTGATAAGCCTTGGCCAATCTGGAGAAATCGCCTTGGTTTCCCGCAAAATGGCGCGCGATGAACCGGATTCAGAGGATGTTGCGGAGTTGATGTCGGATTTGTCGCATCGTGTTGGCAAGACGCGGCGATTTTCCGGATCTACGAGATTCCTTCAGCCCTCCGCAGTAAAGCTATTCGAATTGCTCGAAGCTGGCCGAGCAGCTCTGGGCACAACGCAAAGCGATTTAACGGGATATCACGTTCATGCGGAATGAGCTCAATGTCCCGGTCAAATACAAGGATCAACTCCACGGCTATTATTCCGATTGGGATGTCTCGAATTTTAGACGACGGCTGATGAGTTGGCGGGTCTATTACTCGCGCGGACTCCTTTGGAATCTGTCCGTGAAACACCACTTACCGAGGGTTGCAATAAGTGTTCGGCAAGCTTACCCAAGGCATGGAGGGCAATTTAAATTCGCATGGAGTGACTTGGACCAGGCGCTCTCCCGCAAAACCATTATGCAGCTCCACAACGACATTTTTCTTCTTTAAAATCGATTGCTGATTCAATTGAAGATCAACTTGTTACAACCTTTTATTGTGGAGAATTGAAAGCGGATATTTTCGACCTGCGGCGGGCTCAACCGTTGCATATGGGCGACTTGAATGACGATAGCTACTTGATTGCGTAAGATGTGGAGCGTGGCGCTGCGAACATTTTCCTCGCCTCAAGAGTTTTGATTCAAACAAACGTCTCAATGTTTTGTTTGGTGGCTAAATTTTGCTGGAAGCGATTATTTAAAACAAACGATGGGTATGCGGATTATGGTTGGTCTTGGCAATAGGTAAACGTCGAACTCAGGAAGGCATCCTGCTCGCAAAATCCGCTTCGAAATCGGGCGACTGGAAGAGGTATTGCGCTGGTTTTGAGTTTAGGAAGTCAGGCGAGGTTTTGGCCGACCGGAATTGGTGGAAATGGTCAAAGATCGAGGCGATGCGGGGCGAGTAGAAATCCGTGCTTCGATTTTCCATTGCGAGATCACTCGCCAGCCATCGACAAAGCCGAATTCGCTCCATACGATCCGCCCCATGCGACGATTTTTGGTCCCTGTCTTTATCGGTTTCAATACGCTCTTCCTCGGTGCCGCCGAGCCGGAAAAGCCAGCCGAAGAAGCACCCAAGGAAACGCCGCCGGTTGTCGTGGCATCCGTGGTTCGGGAATCGAGCGTTACGATTGACGGGAAAAAGATCCCTTACAAAGTCACCACCGGCAAGCTCCAGCTCAAGCAGGACGACGGCAAGGCCCGGGCCTCGATTTTCCACGTGAGCTACGAACGCACGGACACCAAGGATGTTTCAACCCGTCCCGTGATGTTCGCCTTCAACGGAGGTCCCGGCTCTTCCGCGGTTTGGCTTCACATCGGTGTCTTGGGTCCGAAAATCCTGAAGCTGCCCGGTGACGGCACCCAAGCCCCCTTCCCTCCGGCTCGGGTCGCGGAGAACCCGTTGAGCATCCTCGACGTGTGCGATCTCGTTTTTGTGGATCCCGTATCGACCGGTTACAGCCGCGCGGAAAAGGACGCCAAGCCCGGAGACTTTCACGGCGTGGATGGCGACATCGAATCGGTCGGTGATTTCATCCGCCGCTGGATCAGTGAGCACGACCGGTGGGCTTCGCCGAAATATATCTTGGGCGAATCCTACGGTGGCATCCGGGTGGCCGGGCTTTCCAGTCATTTGCAGTCCCGCTACGGTATGAGCCTGAACGGCGTAGTTCTGCTATCCTCGCTCCTCGATTTCGCAACCCTGCAACCCGCTCAAGGAAACGACCTCGCGTATATTGTTTACCTGCCGTCGCTCACTGGTGTGGCGTATTTCCACAAGAAAATCCAAGGCGACCGGGACAAGCTGATCAAGGAAAGCACAGATTTCGCATTTGGTGACTACGCCGCCGCACTGCTCAAGGGCGTCGATCTGGATGATGCCACCCGGACGAAGGTCGCCGCGAAATTGGCCGGTTTGACCGGGATCGATGCGGACACCTGGTTGGCGCACGATCTCCGGCTCGATTCGACATTTTTCCGGGCCGAGTTGCTGAGAAAGGAAGGCAAGGTCATCGGCCGCTTTGACGGGCGCGTGGCTTGGGGTACGACCGATAAAGCGGGTGCCTTCCCCGATTACGATCCCTCCTACTCCCTTGCCTACGGTGCGTTCTCCACCGCCATGCTCGACTATCTCGGGCGCGATCTTGGATATAAGGAGGACCAGCCGTATGAGATCCTAACAGGAAAAGTCCAGCCATGGCAATGGAACGCCAACAACGAAATCGTCAATCTCAGCGACCGCCTCGCGAGTGCGATGCGGGACAATCCGCATCTGCGGGTGCTGGTGATGGGGGGCCGCACGGACCTCGCGACACCTCCCGCCGGGGTGGCCTTTTCGGTGAGGCACATGCTCAATCTGCCCGAGGATGTCCGGAAGAATATTTCCAGCACTTTCTTCGACGGCGGCCACATGTTTTATCTGAATCCACCGGACCTTATCAAGTGCAGGACCGATCTCGTGGATTTCATCCAAGCGGGCAAGCCGTGATAGCGAGGGTGCCGCGGCCATGACTGGCCCTCATGCGGAAATGGAACACACTTCACCCTGAAGGTGGTTGGTTTGGCATATCTGGCAAGCGACACGCTTTGTTTTGCATCAGCGAGCAGCACAGAGCTCCGATTCAACACACATCACCATGAAAGCAAAAATCGCCTTGTTTCTATCAACCGCCAGCCTTCTCCACGCGGGAAGTCCTGACCTCGAAACCACCATCGCACCCAAGCCCGAACCTTGGATCAAGCCTGTCATTGATATCCGCGCCCGCTACGAATTCGCCGATATCGATGGCTTCGACCAGTCCAATGCTTTCACCACCCGCGAACGGGTAGGCTTAAAAACGCAATCATGGAACGGCTTCAGCGCCTTGATCGAAGGAGAGTTCAGCCAGGCAATCGTCGATCACTACAACGGCGGGGCCGTCGGGGCAGATCCATTCAATCCGAATGATTCCGTCATCGCTGATCCGGAAACCAACGAACTCAATCAAGGCTATCTTCAATACACCGGATTCGACACGACCGCCAAGGCCGGCCGTCAGCGTATCATTTATGACAATGCCGCATTCATTGGAAACGCGGGTTGGCGCCAGAATGAGCAGACGTTCGACTCGATTTCGCTCGCGAATACCTCCATCGACAAGCTGACTCTCAACTATGCCTACATCAGCCAGGTGAACCGGATTTTCGGATCGGAAGCCACCGCCAAGAATTTTGAATATGTCGATGCCAACGTCAATCTGTTCAATGCTTCCTATACCGGTATCGAAGGCGTGACGCTAGGCGGCTATGTCTATCTGATGAACTTCGACGAGCTTCCCGGCTGGGACAACAACACCTTCGGCCTCAGCGCCAAGGGGACCCTCGGCGGCATCGCGCTGTATGGCGAAGTGGCCTATCAGGACCAGGCCGGACTGCTTGCCGACGATGATGCCTACTACACCCATGTCACCGCGACGAAGACCTTCGGCAAACAAACCGTCGTCCTCGGACTGGAAAATCTTGGACAGGGATTCAAAACTCCGCTTGCGACGGTTCACGCCTTCAACGGTCTCGCTGACGGCACCGATGGTGGCCGGATCTCAGGAGCCCAGAACGGATTGACCGACCTCTACGCAGGCTACACTGTGCCGATCTTCTGCGGCATCAAATGGGCGAACTTCGTCCACGCGTTCGGAGACAACACCATCTCCACTGGATATGGATGGGAATTCGATTCGGTGCTCACCAAGAAGTTTGACGACAACTTCACGGCAATCGCCACGTTCGCTCACTTCGAATCCGAAGGCGACGCCTACACCGGTGGTGGCGCGGGTGCCGCGGTTCCTACAACCGAGCGGATCACGGTTGAGTTGAACTATACATTCTGACGGTTGGTCGTCAGTTGTTGCAAAGGGGCGGGTCGTTTCGGAATTCCGGAACGGCCCGTTCTTATTCCGTTAGGACGGTGGGCATCGCGGCAAATGCCATTTCACACAGGCCGATGAATGCCTCTTCGACCAAGCTGGGTTCGCGCTTCGGCGAATGGAAGACACCCCACTCGCGTTCGATACCAGGCTCGTCGATGTTCACGACTTTCAGGCTGCCATCCTCAATCTCGCGTGAGGCTACCCATGGCGCGACAATTCCAACCCCGATGCCGAGCTTGGCCATTTCCTTGATCGCCTGCATATCTCCCAGAACAAGTGGCTTCTTGCCACGTCCGCCCTTTTGTTCGATCCATTCCTCAATCAACCGATGAGTCTCGGTCGCTTTGGCATAGATGATGAATTGATGGTCGTTGATCGTATCAACGACTCGCGAACTGTCCACTGCCCACGGATGAAACGGTGAGACGACGAATGCGAGGCGGTCCTTGAACATCGGACGATAGCCCTCGTCACCTTTTCCACGAGGCTTCAGTCCGACCACCAGATCGAGATCCGCGCCGGCGAGCCGGTCGAGTAAAACCGTCGTGTCACCCGCTTCGATCACGGGTTCACATCGTGGAAAGCAGTCGCGGAACTCGCGAAGCACCGAAGGAATTAAAAAATGACAAAGGCTGTGGGGCGCGCCGATTCGGATGCGGGTTTGCCCCCAGCGGCGCAGTCCGTCGAGATCGCGGCTCGCTTGTTCGAGTTCGAAAATCACCCGCTTGCATCTCCTGAGAAGCAGCTCGCCTTCGGCGGTGACCGCCACGCGTTTTCCCGTACGATCCAGAAGGCGGCACGAAAGTTGCTCTTCAAGTGTTCTGAGCGAATGACTTACCGCCGACTGCGTGACAAAAATTCTGCGGGCGGCCAGTGTAAAACTACCCTCCTCCACCACGGCGACAAACGCCCTCAGCTGTCTCAAATCCGGAACCCAATCCATAATGAATCACTCTCATTGAAAGTTGATTCTTGATGAGCAGTGCTTGTGCCAAATTGTCACCTTTGGCACTCCACGCGCTTATTGGATGATCGATGAGCGAACAAGGACAGCGGCGAGGCAATCAATCCCAAATACGTCTCGGATTCGTTCCTTTGAGTGATTGCGCTCCCATCGCCGTAGCCAAGGAGTTGGGGATTTTCGAGCGCTACGGACTAAATGTCGTGCTCTCCCGCGAACTCGGCTGGGCAAGTGTTAGGGACAAGATGTTCTACGGTGATCTCGACGCCGCACAGTCGATCGCCGGAATCGCCTTCGCGCTCGGAATGGGATTCAGCGAGTTGCGCTGTGACGTGGCGGTGCCGCTGATCCTGAATCTGCACGGGAATGCGATCACGCTTTCGAGTGATTTGAAACCCTCCGAGATCGGCAAGGGTGAAGGCCTTCATTCCTATCTCACCCAATCCTGGAAGAAGGACCGGCCATTCACGATGGCGGCCACGCATCGCTTTTCATCCCACCATATTTTACTCTATCAATGGCTTCGGCGTCACGGACTGTCGTCCCCTGCGGATGTGGAGATCATTTTCCTGCCTCCCCCGCTCATGCCGCGCCATCTCAAGGCGGGACATATCGATGGCTACTGTGTCGGTGAGCCTTGGAATTCCGAGTCCATTCTAGCAGGCACTGGATGGAGTCCCGCTGTTTCGTCCGACCTTTCACACGGTCATCCGGAAAAAGTGCTGCTTGTATCGGGCCGGTTCCTGCGCGAGAGGAAGGATGAATCCATCGCATTGGCCGCCGCCCTTTTGGATGCCTGCAAGATGTGCCAGGAACAGGGATTTCAGAATGAGATGATTTCGATCCTTGCCATGAAGGAATACACCGGTGCTTCCGAGGAGGTGCTAAGAAATAGTCTGGCCGGCCATTTCAACACCGGCATCGGAACAACGAGTTCCACCTCTTTCCATGTATTCCACGGCGATTCGGTAAACTGTCCCACTGTTGAGAAGGCCTCATGGGTTCTCGCCGGACTGCGCAGCATCGGCATTCTGCCTGATGTCACCGCCGGATCGCTTTCGCGGATCTATCGGGAAGATCTTTTCCATGCCGCCACGCTTTGTTCCAGCGGCGCATGAGTCGATCTCATCCTTACGATGAAATTACATCTCTGCCGTTAATTCCATATCATCCGATTTGGCACCCATGCCGCTCTGTAAAAGGACGAAACCTCCTATCGACCATGGAACCAACACAATCACTATCACGCCGGAAATTCCTTTCCGACTCCGCCAAGACCACCGCCCTCGGACTCCTCGCCACGGGCCTTCCCGCCGGTTGGGTGGGAGCGCAGACAGCCAGCGAAACGCCTGAATCACCGAACGTCAACTTCGGCATCATCGCGCTAACAGACTGCTCGCCCATCGTCATCGCCCATGAAAAGGGTCTCTTCAAGAAATACGGCATCAACTCCACCGTCACCAAGGGAGCAAGCTGGGCCGCGATCCGCGACTCGCTTTCCAACGGCGACATTCAGGCGACACACATGCTGCTCGGCATGCCCATCGCCTCCACCATGGGTCTCGGCGGCGCTCCGAAGAAGCCAATGATCGCGCCTTGGATGCTCAACCGGAACGGGCAGTCCATCAGTCTTTCCAACTCGCTCAAGGGCAAGGTCGCCGCCGATCCCAAGGCTCTCAAGCCGCTGGTCGATGCCGCGAAAGCCGCCGGCACTCCGATGTCTTTCGCCATGACCTTCCCGCCGGGCACCCACGCCATGTGGATCCGCTACTGGCTTGCTGCCGGTGGCATCAATCCGGGCGACGCCGCAGGTGGCGGTGCCGACATCTCACTCATCACCATCCCGCCGCCGCAGATGGTGGCTAACATGCAGGCCGGAAAAATGGATGGCTTCTGTGTGGGCGAACCATGGAATGCCAAAACCATCAAGGATGAGATCGGCTTCACCGCCATCAATACCCAGGACATCTGGAAGGATCATCCGGAAAAAGTCTGCGCTTTCACCGAGGAGTTTGCCGCCAAGAATCCGAAAACCGTCAAAGCAGTTCTTAAGGCACTTCACGAGGCGAGTGTCTGGCTCGACGTCATGGACAACCGCGTCGAACAGGCGAAAATTGTCAGTGCTCCGACCTACATCAACTGCCCGCCGGAAGCCCTGCTTCCACGCCTCCAAGGCAAATATGATATGGGTGACGGCCGCAAATTCCGCGATCCAAACTATATGATCTTCAGCGACCGCAACTGCAACTATCCGCAATTGAAGTATGGCAAATGGTGGATCACCCAGCTCCGCCGCTGGGGCTTCACCGATGGAGCGCCGGACTATGAAGGCGTCGCCAAGCAGGTCATGCGCGCGGATATCTACGAGGAAGCAATGAAGGAAATCGGCTACACCCACGGTGGCGCGAGCGATGCCAAGGAAACCTTGTTTGATGGCTCCGTCTTCGATCCGAAGGGCGACATGGAGGCCTATGCCGCCTCCTTCTCCGTCAAGACACTCAAAGGATAATCCAATTGGAGCGCGGAATTGATTCCGCGCGAATCACGGGGCGGACCGCATGAACGGTCCGCCCCCATTTTCAAGCAATCCCCGTTTTCCCATGAAATTCTTCTATCAACTCAAGCTTGACGCCATTCTGCTTCCCGCCATTGCGCTTCTCATCTGCCTCGGCGGTTGGGCTGCCATCGCCGGTCATGGCAAAACCACGGTTTCCGTTGACGACTGGGGTGATAAAGTCACCAAGACCGAACGCTTCGGACTTTCGAAGAACCTCCCCTCGCCCACCGAAACATGGACCGCCAGCAAGCCCTATATCGTGGAGCCGTTCGCCAAACGTGGCGAACTCGACCAGGGCATCCTCCGCTTCGCGTGGCTCTCTCTGAAACTTGTCGCACAAGGCTATGCCATCGCCCTCATCCTCGGCACTCCGATCGGTTTCTTCCTCGGACTTTCGAAAAATTTCACCCGCGCCTTCGATCCCATCATCCAGATCCTGCGGCCCGTTTCACCGCTCGCCTGGCTGCCACTCGGCATGGTTCTTTTCAGCGGACTGAAAATCGCCGATGCCAGCGGTCGCACGACTTTCGGCACGTCCGATGCCGCTGCGCTTTTCACCATCGCCATCTGTGCGATGTGGCCCACCGTCCTGAACACGGCCGTGGGTGTTAGGGCTGTGCCTCAGGACTACCTGAACGTCGCGAAAGTCCTCAAACTTTCGAAGATGAAGACTCTCTTCAAGATCCTTATTCCCTCGGCCCTGCCCTACATGTTCACCGGATTCCGGCTTTCGTTGGGAATCGCATGGCTGGTCATTGTCGCGGTGGAAATGCTCATCGGCAAACCGGGTGTCGGCGGCTTCCTCTGGCAGCAATACAATGCCAACAGCTACGCCCACATCATCCTCTCGATCCTCACCATCGGCGTCATCGGCTACATCCTCGACCGCGCCATGAGTCTCATTGAAGGCCGTTTCCGTTCGGCTTGATAATATCCGACCTATCCGACTTATGAGACCTATTCTTGAACTTTCAAACGTCTCGAAAACCTTCGGCCGCGCCCACGAACTGGCGACCATCCTGCGCGATGTGAACCTCACCGTGGCCGAAGGCGATTTCGTCTCCATCATCGGCTACTCCGGCTCGGGCAAGAGCACGCTTATCAATCTCATCGCAGGCCTGCTCAAACCCACTGCGGGCCAGGCGATGATGGATGGAAAAACCATCGACGGCCCCGGCCCGGAGCGCGGCATCGTTTTCCAAAACTATTCGCTGCTGCCATGGCTTACCGTCACCGAGAACGTGCGTCTTGCCGTGGACCAGTTGTTCCCTGCGATGTCCGTTCAGGAGCGCAAGGAATACACCGCCAAGTATGTGGACATGGTGAAACTCACACCCGCCTCGGGCAAATATCCCAAGGAGCTTTCCGGCGGCATGCGCCAGCGCGTTTCCGTCGCACGCACCCTGGCCGCCAATCCCCGCATCCTCTTGCTCGACGAGCCTCTATCAGCCCTTGATGCGTTGACCCGCGCCACGTTGCAGGACGAGATCGCCGACATCTGGCACAAGAACCGCACCACGGTCATCTGGATCACCAACGATCCCGACGAAGCCCTTCTGGTGGCCGACCGCGTCATCCCGCTGCTCCCCGGTCGTGAGGGCGCCACCCTCGGCCCGGAGATTTCCGTTAGCATCCCCCGCCCGCGCATGCGCAACGACGTGCTGAAGACCGCCGAATTCAAGGACCTCAAACTCCAGCTTATCAATACCCTCATCGGTGCGAAAAAGGACAGCGGTGCCACCGTCACCAAGAAACTCGCCGCTCCCGACATCCTTCCCGAAGACCTCGCCATCAAACGGCATACTTCCATTTTCGACCGCCCCGAACCCCGCAGGCGTTCCCAACTCCAGCGCGAAGAACTTAAAATCGAAGTCTCATGACCAACGCCCACGCTCCCGTTCTCGAACTCTTCAAGCTCTCCAAGGCTTACCCAACGGCGAAAGGTCCGGCCGTCATTGTCAAGGACTTCACCCTCAACTTCGCCGCCGGAGAGTTCATCACCCTCATCGGCCACTCCGGTTGCGGGAAATCCACCGTGCTCTCGATGGTCGCCGGCCTAACGGACGCCACCGATGGCGCGATGATCCTCGCCGGCAGGGAAACCAACGAAGCCGGCCCGGACCGCGGTGTCGTCTTCCAGTCCCCTTGCCTGCTGCCGTGGATGACCGCGTTTGAAAACGTCATGCTCGGGGTCAATCAGGTGTATTTCACCGCCTCGAAGAAGGAGCGCCGCGAACTCGCCGAATACTATCTCTCGGTCGTCGGTCTCGGCAATGCGATGCACAAGTTTCCCGGAGATCTCTCCCAAGGCATGCGCCAGCGTGTCGGCATCGCCCGCGCCTTCGCCCTCCAGCCGAAGATGCTGCTACTCGACGAACCCTTCGGCATGCTCGACTCCCTCACCAAGATGGAGCTTCAGGAAGTCCTGCTGGACCTGTGGCGGAGGAACAAGCTGACCACGCTGATGGTCACCCACGACGTGGACGAGGCGATCTTTCTATCCGACCGCGTCGTGATGATGACCGATGGTCCGGAAGCCGAGGTCGGCGATATCCTCACCATCCCCTTCGCCCGCCCGCGCGTCCGTGCCGAAGTCATGGCGGATCCCCGTTATCTGGAAATCCGCAATCACCTGCTGACCTTCCTCAACGAGCGCTCCCACATCCGACCTAGCAGAATCGCCGCGCTCAAATCCGAGGAAATGGCCACCGCCGGATCTTGCGATGCCCCGAGCGCAGCCTTGCAGGCGCACTGAAATTATTTCAATGCAGCGTGCGATCGATCGCATTCAGCAATGACTTGGCGCCAGGCGCGTCGTTATCGAGCGACCAGATCATCACGCCCGCCAGATTGCGGTCGATGACATACTGCGTCTTGGCTTGGATCGTGGGAATTCCGTTATACCAGATCGTGCTTCCCACTTGGTCCAGGTTTTCTGCTCCCGGATAAGCCGCGACGATTTCCGCGTAGGAATAGCCGTCATCAGCGCGGTAGGCATCGCCGAATCCGTAGCCGTAAAAAGGAACTCCGAGCACCACTTTCGATTTCGGAAGCCCCCTGCCGAGCCAGTAGGTGACGTTGCTTTTCGCATAAGCCAGCGACGAGTGCTGGCCGGGATTGCTCGGGTCCCAGTTGCCCGTGGCGTCGTAGGCCATGATGTTGAGTAAATCGTATTGTTTGAAAACGGACGCCGGCACCTTGTTTCCGCCGTAGCCTTGGGAAAGCGCGGCCGTTAGAAGCTTCCCGCTCGGCTTCAGAACATTCGAAAGTGCGCGAATGAAACTGCCGTAATCCTCATTGATCGACGGGCCTTCGAGATCCACGTCCACACCGTCGAATCCATGACGGATGACATAAGCCGCGATGCTGTTCACGAATGCGGCGCGCTTCTTCTCACCCAGCAGGTCGAAGTAGCGGGCCTTCATTTCCTCGTCGCCCGATGCTGAACCACCGCCGAGGGAGACGAGCACCTTGACGTTTTTCGCATGGGCCCTGGCGATGATAGCGTCGTCCTGTTTGTTGAACGAGAGCTTGCCCGTGGCATCCACGGGATTCTCGAATGCGATGTTGATATGGGTGAGCTTGGAGTAGTTGATGGTTTTCGAAAACCGCTCCAGATCGATCCAGTTAGGCACGTAGGCGACGACCACTTTTTTCGCTGGTGATGGGGTGGCCAGCAGCAGGAAAACGAGCGGTGCAATGAGGGATTTCATCGGATTTCAAAGGTCGATTCTTCAATCGTTACCGGACGTCCCAGTTTGGCCGAAAGCTCGCAGGCATCCAGCAAGATCTGGGTTTTTAAGGAAATCTCCGCCCAACTCCGATCTGGAGCTCCAGCGCACACCGTCTCGGCGAAACAGGCGAACATCCGGGCTTCGTTGTTCATTCCAGCCTCACCCGATCTCTCCACGCGGTGGTAATTAATTTCCCAGTCTGTGTCGTTTCCGGGGGCGGGGCTGACGAAATCCGGGACGCGCAGATTCCCTTTCGTTCCGCTGATCGAAAGCCATTTCTGGTCGGGTGATAGAAACGAGCAGTAGAACGCAGCGGTGACGCCATCGGGGAAATCCAGCTCTGCGGAAAATCCCATGATCGCCGTGGCACTGTCCGGATTCGTGACCGAGTCCAGTATCCGTCCCGAAACTCGTGTCGGCATCCGCCAGTTCATCGCCCACAGCGAGGCGCGCAGGCAATACCACCCGAGGTCGCCGAGGCAGCCGGTGGGTTCCAACCCTGAGGCACCCCGAATGTCAGTTAGAGCGAAATCCTCACCGGCGCGGAAACTGAACGAGGAAGTGATGCGTTTCAGCGGTCCGACTGTTTCACCATCATCGAGAATTTCGCGCAGCCGGACAAACCGCGGATCGTGCATGAACATCACGCCGTCCATGAACATGACGCCGTGTTTCTCACAGCAGTCGATCATTTCCTTCAAGTCGGCGGCATTCACCGCACAGGGCTTTTCGCAAAGCACGTGTTTCCCCGCGGCTGCGGCCCGCATCACCCATTCCTTGCGGACGCCTGTCGGCAAAGGAATGTAAACGGCATCCACGTCCGCGGATTCCAGCAGGGATTCATAAGAGCCATGCGCGACCGGCCTCACCGGCCATGGTGCGATGGCCTGCATTTCATCGATGAAACGCTCCGCCTTCGCCGCGTCCCGGCTGGCCAGTGCGACCAGAGTGCCCGCGCCGCTGTCCCGCATGCCGGGCCAGTTCCGGCGGATGATACGGGCCGTGCTGAGAATCCCCCAGCGGAGTGTGGGGATGGGGTTTGGTGAGGAGGTGGAATTCATGGATTATTAGGAATTCAGGACTTGCATACCGCGATATATGTATTCTTTTCCCGATAGTTAAGCCCTAAGCGATAGCCCAGTTCGGCGATTAGGAAAAGTATCACAGTGACGAGGAGGAACACCATCCACTGGTTGAAGAAAATTTTGGCGAGCAATTGGTCGATCATGGGAGTGATTGGCTAACGAATAAAAATCATCGGGCCAGCGTGGGATCGGAAAACGACGGGACGTTCAGGCGGATCAAGCGGGTGAAATCAGGGGCGGCGTCGGCAGCCTTGGCCGCCTCGTTGATCAAGGAACGCTTCTTCAGTTCGGGAAATGGCAATCCCCCTGTTTCGATAGAGCCGTTTTCATAAAGCATCTCGTCGCCGAAGCCATTGACGAGGATCCGCCAGTCCCAAGGCCTGCGTTTCTTCTTGTCCTGCTGGGTGCGGATGCTGGTAGTGCAGTTGTCCGTCACCGCGTTGTACCATTTCGCTTTGTCTTTCAACTCGTTCAGCGATTTCACATAATCCATGAACCGCCCGCGCGCCTGTTTGGCACTGAGTTTCATTCGATAGAGATAGATGTCCTCACCCTTGCGGTAGTTCGTCCGGACGCGGATGACATCGCGCTCGTCCGCGACGACGTAGATCAGTTCATACTGTCGGTAGATTCCGCCGATCGCCGAGTAGCTTTCGCCCTTTTCCTTGCGGGTCTCGATGGAGAAACACAACGGTGGCGCGTCAGAGAACTGGAAACTGACGATGGGATGGGCCATGTAAGGCGATCCCCAGTAGTTGATCGCCATGTCGACGCCGGTGATTTTGGAAAGGCGCACCGTGCGGGTGTCCCAGTGCGGGGTGTAATCCGCTTCCGTGCGATAGTCGAAGTTCCGGACGTTATGGAACGTAATCTCGTCACCGTTGAGGTCCGCCCACGCCGTTTCGCCGACATCGGAAATCCAGTCACGTGTGTTAGAAGGTTTCAAGGTGAACCACCAGACGGCCACCAAAACGGTGAGCGCGGGTGCGGCCAGCCGGATTCGTCCCTTCCCGAAGCACCAGAAAAACACGGCGACGGCGAAGAACAACACCGCGACGATTTTCCGAAACAACGGATCCAGCGGAAGATCAAACCACAGGGCTCCCATCGCCCACAGGATGACCACTACACCTATCAGACAAACCAGGAATCTACCGGCACTGCGGAGGAATTTGGAGAACATGTTCCGGTTCAGTTTGCGGTGGCGTCGAGAATACGGCGGACTTCCGCGATCCCTTTGGGATTCTCATGGGCGCTGTGGCCCGATGGAACGATTTTCTCCGAGGCCGCACCGTCAAGGTGGGAACTCCAGTAGGGCACCACTCCGTCGCTGGAATTCGGCGTGTCGCCCTTGCCGCGGTCACCCATGATCGAGTGATAGGTGACACCGGGGGCGATCGGCAGCTTGTTCACCTCGCGGACGAATCGATTGTTAGGTGAAAGCGTGTCCACGCTGTTCGGCGCGCGGTCGAGCTGGAGTGAGGCGGCGTCAGCGGTCATTACGGAAGCGAAGGCGTTCCGCGCGTCCGTGAGGAATGTGGGGATGTGGACGAGACGGGAGAACATGCGGCCGATGAAATGGTTGGAAAGTTCCGAGCCGCGGTGGGGAGCGGAAATGAAGATGGCTGTATCGATTTCCTTGCGCTGGTGGAAGACGAGGGCGTCCTCCATGAGCTGGCGGCTGGATCCGTAGATTTTGGTTTCCGCAGGAGGTTTTCCGAACATATCGCGCCAGATTTGGTCTCCCGCATCGGTGACCATCAGGCGGCTGATCATGCCGCCCATGCTGTGGCCGATGATGACCATCTTCTTGTGATTTGGATAGAGACGGTTCACTCCATCGAGTTCCTTCCGGAGCAGCGATGCCGAGTAGGGATAGGGATAGCCGCTGGGATAGCTGAAGAACCAGAATTGATACTTCTTCCGGATCACGGGGTCCTGCATCAGGCTGTTATACATCCGCGTCCAAGTGGCGGGAGTGGAATCGAGACCGTGGACGAAGAGCACGGGGATGCGGTTCTTGTCATATGTCTGAAGCATCATCAGGCGCGCCGTGGCTGAATATTTTTGTGGATTTAGCAGGCGGACGAGACCGAGCTTGTCGGGACGGGCGACGGACAGGACCATCGAGATCGGTGCGCTGAAATCCGCCGCAAGTACGGGATCGCGGCCGGCAATGGAGATCCGGTCCTGGTTCAGCGGATCATGGAGTTCGAGGGTGGCGGATCTTTCCGTGTCGAAGCGAAGCACCGCAGTGAGCGCCTCGTGAACTTGCGGGGATTCGTAAGTGCGGCGGAAGTACTTGTTTTCCGGTGAAATGGCGATGAGCGGTGCGCCGATGCCGGGTCGTGTGGCACACACTTCGGAATAAATACCGTGAAATTTCAGGCCTTCCACGTTCACAAACCGGCGCTCCACCGAGGGCGCGCCGGGTTCCAGCTTGCCGCGCAGGGTGTAGCTTGCCGCGCCCGAGCCGATGCTCATGCTGCGGCCCCATGGCAGGGATTTTGCGTCATCAAGCCGCTCGACTAACAATCCAACGGCCTGATTGTAAAGAGCCAGAGCCCCCGGTTCACCGGCGAGTGCCTTTTTCCCGGCGAGGCGGGCGCTTTCAAACAGATGGCCGCTCGCCGCGATGGGATCATGCTCGGCCTTGGAGGCTTCCAGCTCGCGCAGGGCATCTGATAGCGGAGCGGCGGCATAGTCACCAGTCGGGGTTTTACAGGGAATTTTCTGATAGGAAATCGGAGCGGAACAGGACGCCAGCAGCAGGGCGGAGAATAGGAAGGCGAGAGATGTCGGGCGATGCATGGAGAGGAATTTCAACGTGAGGGATAGGCAACGGTGATTTTCTTCCAGCCGGAAGCCGTCAGTCCGGCGGCGGCGGCCGCGGAGAGAGTCCCGGTGTGAACCAGCACTTTCGGTGGGGTGCCTAGGTCGTCGCGCTGGGTGAAACCGGCGACTTGCTCGGTCCACGTCACGTAGTCGACGGGTGCGGGCACTTCCAGTTCACCTTTGGCATTCATCGCACCGGGCAGCCGGCCGAGCACTTCGAGCGAGACATAATCGGCGGCACCCGAGCGCTGGCGTTCCACGAGGATGGCGAGTGCGGCGATCAGGAAATCCGCCTGCTCGGGTGTTTCACAGGCGTTTGCCTGTTGGATGATGCGTCCCCTTCCGATCACCTTCGGCAAGGCTTCCAGCGAAAGCGTGATGAGATGGCGGCGGGTAGTGCTCAGCGGTCCGTAAAGTTGGAATGTCTTGATGTCCTCGTCCGTGATTTGCATCGCGGCGAGCGAGCGACCGTCGCGGAGGGCCATCTCGGCCTGGGTGAGCGAGTAAGTGTCTTCCGGCACTCCGACCATGTTCGTGGCCGCCACGGCCACGCCTGCGGAAGCGACAGCGGCTCCCACGCGCAGCGGCAGTCCGCCGGCGAAGAATGCCCAGGTGACCTTGTCCATTTCATCCTGGAGGCGGGCGTTGTCGGAATAGGGATCCACGCCTAACTGTTTGGCGGTGGCCAGTTTCGCCTTGTCGAAACCGGCGGCGTTTTTCGCCGCGTTGCCGATGCTGCTGCCGACCTCCGCTGCGGAAGGCTCCGGTTCATCGCTCCTTGCTCTATCAGAAATCTTTCCCGCAGCCCGCCCGATGGCGGAACCGGCTTTCGTAAAGAAATGGACCACGGTCTTCGGCGCTTCCTTCACCGATTCCACCGGGTTTTTGACGATGTTTTTCACGGCGTCGATCGGCTGTTCGATAGAACGCTTCAGGCCTTCCGCGAAGAGGTCGCCCTTGCTCGTTTCCACCAGCGTGCGGATGGCTTCCGCTTCCACCATCCGGCGCTTCGCCTGAGGTACGCCGATGGCCTCGAAGGTGCCGAAGTCGCTGTCGATTTGGAAATGCGCCATGTACCCGTCCGTCACCACCAGATCGCGCACCCGGTAGGACGGGCCATGCAGCGAGGCGGCGGGCAGGAGGTCGGAGGCTTTCAGTGTGACGCCTTGCTCGAAGGTGGCGGGAGCTTGGGCGAAAGCGGTGGAGATCATCGCAGCGCAGGCGATGGGGGAAAAATGATAGTGTTTCATGAATGATAGTGGTGGGTGTTTCCGCAGCGATCATGATGAAAAGCCGCCCGGTAGTAAAAGGAAAGTGCCGGAGCGGATAAAGATCCGCTCCGGCACAGGGAATCAATCGTTGTTTCAGCCTTTGGTGAAGTCGAGGCCGGGATCACCGTCAGGGGCGCCCACGAGCACGAATTTCATCTTGCTGTCACCGTCGAGGGTGACGGCCGAGACCATCTGCGAATCGTCCGAGCTGAGAACCAGAAGTCCCTTGTCGTCGAGGCCGTAGGTCCCCTTCATCAGCTTGGAGTCGCCGCCGTTGATGTAGCTCCAGGTGTAGTCGCCGCTTTCCGCCATGGTGAATGTCACCTTGCCCGCCTCGCCGCGATCACTGACCCAGGTCCCAACGAGTTTCTCGCTGGGAATGGGGGCGGGCGCGGGTGGTTCCGGTGCTTCGGGCGTGGCGTCATCCCCGTTATCAGGCAGCGAACTCTTGGTAAGATCGCGCAGCTGGCGGGAAACGGAATCCGCGGGTTGAAGGGTGGAGGCCTTGGCGAATTGCTCGTAGGCATCCTCCATGTGACCGCTGACCAGATAGTGATAGCCTAGCAGGAAACGCGCGTCGGCGGCATCCGGCTTGCCCTTCACATAGTTTTCCAACTTGCGGAGCTGGTCGCTGTAGGTGGTGGCCGAGCCGTAGAAACCGACCATCGTGTCCCAGCCCCAGCCGGGACCGGAAGCGAGCACCGGATTGAGCACTCCCGCGGCATCCGAGTAGCGGCCGAGGGCGAAAAGCACCAAGGCGCGGTATTCGTGCAGCGTGACATCTCCCGGGGTGTAGGCGATCGCCTCATCAGCCGATTTCAATGCGGCCACGTAGTCGCCCGTTTTGAATGCGGCGCGCGACGCTTCGGTCGCATCCGCCGACTTCGTTTCCGCGAGCGTGGTGGCGGCCTCGTCTCCCGGAGGATTCGCGGCGGCGGTCACTGAAACAGGCTGGTTGTAGTTGATCGTCGTTTTCGAGACGCTCGATTGGACCGGAGGCGCCGGATAGGGATTCCGATAGGACTGATAGCCCATGTCGTAAATCATGTTGCCCAGACTCCACGCCGCGATGCCCCACATGAAGCCGGAAGCGAAATTGCCGTCGTTGTAGTAGTAATGGTTGTGATAGTAACGGTTGTTATAGCCGTAGTTCCAGTGGCCGTGATGCCAACTGTGGCAGGAACCCGCACCCCACCACGGCCGTGCGCCCCAGTAGTTCGGGCGGTAGGAGTAGTTGTTGCTGTTGCGGAAATGGTTATCAACCTTGATGTTCACATTGTTGTTGTTTCCCCAGACGCCGCGGTTGCCACCCCATCGGTTGTTATCCCAATCGCGATCCCGCGCCGGCAGTTGGGACGGGCGGTTCAGATAGGTGTTCTTGCGGTTGTTGTTGACGTTTTTGACGTAGGTATTGCCGCTGTTGATATTGTTGCCGTTACCATTTCCATTCCCCCGGTTGTTATTGTTTCCGGGGCGGTTCGGATAGGTCACCATGCCCGGCATCGTCGAAGGGCGATTGTTGTTAGGGCGATTGATGTTCGGCCGGTTGTCGGTGCCGCCACCGTTTCCGCCGGGGCGGATGCCGTTGCCGTTGTTATTTCCGCCGGGACGGTTATCGCCACCATTACCGGGGCGATTGTCATTGCCGTTCCCTCCAGGACGGATGCCGTTTCCGCCATTGCCGTTTCCTCCGGGGCGGTTATCGCCACCACCATTACCGGGACGGTTGTCCGGCAGCTTGTTGTCAGGACGGGCTCCGGCACCACCGCCGCCGGGGCGGTTGTCGCCGCCACCATTGCCGGGACGGTTGTCCGGCAGCTTGTTGTCGGGACGGGTGCCCGCACCACCGCCGCCGGGGCGATTGTCGCCACCCCCATTGCCGGGACGGTTGTCGCCGCCTCCGCCATTACCGGGACGGTTTCCCGCACCGCCACCGCCGCCGGGGTTCCGATCCGGCGCGGGTGCCGGACGGGTGGTCGGCCGTTCGGGCTTGGGCGCCGGGCGCTGGGCCGGTTGAGGTGCGGGGCGTGCGGCGGGTTTGGAAGCAGGCTGGCTGGGTCTCGTCGCCGGCTTGGCCGCAGGCTGGGGTGACGGCCGTTGGACTTTAGAGCCGGTCATCGGGCTGCGGCTCGCACTGGAGCTGCTACGGCTGGGGGCTGACGAACGTCCACCGCCGCCGCCTCCTCCGCCACTGCGTTTGCCATCGCCGCGCCCTTCGGCGTCGGCCGAGATGATGGAGAGTCCGAGAAGGACGGATAGAAATGTGTTGAATGGTTTCATGGGATCACGAATTTTAAGGATTTATTGGTCAGCGGGTTCGCTAGGTTCGTTTGAAGAGGCGGCGGGTTCCAGCTCCGGCTCGGGGGCCTGACGGACAATGCGCATTTCAACGTTGGGGATTTTCTCCCCGTCCACGATGCGGTCCTTGGAGGTCCATATCATGGCATCCTTGCCCTCGATGGTGAGGTGGCCGTTCGCGCTGGTGAACTCGCCGGTGGAGCTGGTGCCTTCATTGCGGAGGATCCAGCCGTCGTCGTCCGCCGTCCAATCGCCTTTGGCAAATCCGCCGGCGCTGTCGAAGGTCCACCAGGAAATGGTCTTGCGCGCCCCGTCCCAGCCGATGCGGATGGAGGTCGTCTGCGGCTCGGCGTCGTCGGAGGTGGTGAGCATCTGACCGACCAGGTATTTCCCGGTGTTGTCCCAGCCGAAGGCGAAGTCCATGCGCATGCCGTCGCGCTGGCAGGTCCAGTCGCCCTTGAGATCGTCGGCGAGGTCGGCCAGATTGCCGCCGGCATCGGTGACGTCCTTGAGATTGCGGGTACTGGCGATCTGCCAGACGCCGCTGGCGTTCTTAGTTAGAACGGCGGTGTAGGCGGTGGAACGCACCGGTGTGTCATCACCCGGAGGATCCAGATGGACGGTGCCGTCCTCGATCGCCACGTTCGGCGCGACGAGGCGGACGGAGGCCACTTCCACGGCGGCTTCGGGCACATCTTTTTCCGCGAAAACTTCCTCGTAGTGCGTCTTGATGTCGGCGCGACCGGTGGTGGATTCGTCCGCGGTGAGGTTGGTCATCTCGCCGTTCTCGGTGAACAGAGCGGCGATGGCACCCGCGTCCTTGTTGTTATAGGCGATGACGAAGTCCGCCGCGGCCTGTTGCAGTCCGGCGATTTCCGGGCTGGGTTCTTCCTGAGCGCGCAGGCCGGGACTGGCCAGCGCGGCGAGCGCGAGGCAGGTGGTGAAATTAAGGGTTGGTTTCATCGGATTATGCAGTGGGAAATGAGAATAGGATGGATGATTCGGTGGTTCTTGATCGGGGGTGGCTGCCAGGGAGGTCGAGGAAATTTCCAGAGCCCGAAACGACGGGACATTTCTCTCTCTAGCATTCACAAAGTGATGACTAACGGTGGCGGATGCAAGCATGCTGGCGGTTTTTCCGGAACAAATTCCCAGAGACGGTGGATCGGGTTAACGGGGCGGTCGCGGCGGCAAGGGATGGGCAACAGTCATCACAGCGTAGGCCGGACATCACCTGCTTGAACATAGAGCTTTAGGGCAGTGTTCATCCGGCCATGAGACGCGGGGATCTTCGAGTCCCCTCGTCCCGTCTTCGGGCGCGAGTGCGACAATAAGGTCTCCCCGCATGCGTTCATCCGATGGCTGCGGGCCCGCTGACACCGGCACTCGAATTTAAAGACGAAAACCCGGCACTCTCTCGTTTTACAGTCGGAAGGACGGCATCCATGACTATCGCACCCCGGTCTTTGAAGCAGTTCATCAGGGCGAACGCATCCTTGATCTGCGTAAGCCTCGCCTTGACGACTTTGCTTGTGGACTTTGCCACGGGAAAAGAGATCCGCTTTCCGCTCGTCTATGTGCTGCCCATCAGCCTCGCGGCATGGATGAATCGAAAAAGTCTGGCCTACTCGATGGCCATTCTGCTGCCGGTGGTGAGAGTCTCTTTTGAGTTCCTCTGGCAGTCGCCGGAACATTCCCGCGTGGAGGTTGCGAATGCGGCGATTGAGGTGGCGGCCATGTTGCTTTTTGTACAACTGATGGGCAGACAGGGTGCTCAATCGAGACAGATGGAGGTCTCTCTCACGACGAAGGAAGAAGAAATGCAGCATCTCCGCGCCTTCACCCGATTGGTGGGAACCACCCTGAAAGGCCGCGGAATCTCCTCCGGATTGGCCGACGGTGTGGCCGTGATCCACCTACCGGAAAACGAAGCCACACTTGGAAATCCGAACATCAAACGCGAGGATGCCGAGTCCGAGGCAAACCGCTTCGACCAGGCCGTGGCGGCATCCATCCGCGATTTGCACAAGATCCGGGACCAGTTTGAACGCGACGGCGGCCACGACGAATGCGCCCTGCTCGACGTGCATCTGACCCTTCTTGGCGACCCGTCGTTCTCGCGGAAATGCAAACGGCGCGTGACGGAAGAACTACTCCGGGCCGAGCACGCGGTGGATGCGGAAATCCACGACATGGTCACCCGACTTCAGGAGCTGAAGCAGGAATTCATGCGGCAGCGCGCCGCCGACGTCCGTGATATCGGCCACCAGGTGTTAGGAAATCTCAAACGGTCCGGGACCGCCGTGCCACACCGGTTGGCATGTCTCCCACCCGGATCGATCGTGGTCGCGGAGGATCTGCTTCTATCAGACGCGTTGCAGATGGATCATGTCAACGTCGTCGGCATCGTCACCGAAAAGACCGGGCCGGCATCGCATGTCGCGATCCTGGCCCGCGTCAGGCGGATTCCTGCGATTTGCGACATCCAGGACGCCGCGACGCTGCTCGCCTCCGGCGACCGTTTGCTGGTGGATGCCGACATGGGAACGGTCACCGTGGCCCCCACCCTATCGCAATCGGCACGCTTCGCCCACAAGGGGAAATCCGCCACGGCACGCAGTCCCGCCACGAAAGACCCGGTCACGGGTTGCGTCACCAAAGATGGCGTGGAAATCCGGCTGCACGGAAATATCGGCCGCCCGGACGAGGCGCGGATGGTCATGGAGCACGGTTTGGAGGGCATCGGTTTGTTCCGGTCCGAATTTCTGTTTCTCGATGCGGATCTCGCACCGGATTTAGAATCCCAAGCCGCGGCCTATACCGAGGTGGCCGCCTTGTTTCATCCCATGCCGGTCGTCATCCGCACGATGGACCTCGGTGGCGACAAGATCCCGCGTTTCATCCGCATGACTAACGATCCGGCCATGCGCGCGGGAATGCGCGGGCTGGCCTATTCCCTGGCAGAAAAAAAACTGTTCCGCATCCAGATCCTCGCGATCCTCCGGGCCGCCCGCCGGGGAAATGTGAAACTCATGTTTCCCATGGTCATGGGCGTGGCCGACATGACGGCGGCGAGAAGCCTGGTGGACGAACTGATCCAGACCGAACCTGGCATCCGTCCCCTGATAGGCGCCATGATCGAGACGCCTGCCGCCGTGTTTGATCTGCCGGGCATTCTGGCCCTCTCGGATTTTGCGTGCGTCGGCACCAACGACCTCGCCCATTCCATTCTGGCCATGGACCGCGGCACGCAAGGTCACTCGGCGGTTCAATCGCTTCTCCATCCATCGGTATTAAAGGCGATGGACCAGATCGTCCAGACCACCCGCAAACAGGGCGTGGCTTTGTCCGTCTGTGGTGAGGCCGCCGGCGATCCGATGGTCGCCTGCCTGCTAGTCGGGATGGGAGTTAGGGAATTGAGCATGAATCCGTTTCTTGTGGACGGTGTCCGCCATGCCATCCGCCAATTAACGGTTGCGGATTGGCAGCGTGTCGCCAGCGAAGTCCTCGCCGCGCCAACGTCGGAGGATGTCCAGAACCTCCTTACCTCACAATTCGCCAACATCGACGCCACGACCGAAAAATCCATCGATCCGGACTAACACAGGTTTGCTCGATCCTTCCTTCCCACGACAGCCCTGGAAACGGACCGCTCGTTTCCGATGCAAGCCCATAAGGGGCGTGGACGTCTCGTCCACGAGGCGGATGCGTGGAGAACGCCGTTGCCAAACTCTTTCCTTTCGCTCCTCTGCTTTTTCCGCGAACTCCTGTTCAGCTCTCTTCTCCCCGCGCCATGGAACTCAGAGTGGATTCTCTGGAGCAGATGGCGCTTTCAAAATGAGAATCCCTCCTGCCGCAACCAGAATTCCCGCGACCACATAGGAGGTAATCCCGACGGGAGTCCGGGATGAGGAATGATACCCCTTTCCGAGCACTTTATAGTAGTTCTCCACGATGGCTCCGTTAGCCCGAAGCCGGTCTGCCATTGCTTCCGCGTCCAGTAATGAATCTCGGGTTCGGATGCGGCTCCAAATTGAAACCGATGCCACGAGCAATCCGAGGACAAGCAATGCCCACCCGCACCACAATGCAGCCGATCTTGTGAGGTGTATTTTCAATTTCATTTTGCCGAACGTCCGGCGGCTAGCGGTTGCCAGTCTCGACTGCGGGTTGAGTGTGGAAGGCGCATGACGGATTGAAACGGCGGCGGGATCAGTCGTTAAAATTAACGCAGCATCCTGTTCGGCGAGTTAATTTTGGAAGAGTGGCAGCAGGACAGCGAGGGCCAAAATGCAGAAGCCGATGATGTGGAGCCAAAAGACAAAGCGGCAAACCAGAATCATTCCGTCGTCGCCCTTCGTCTTTGCAATCTCTCCTGCTTCCTGCCAATCCACCCAAAATGTCACTCCTATGGCCGCGCCGGGAGTGAAGCCTTTTCCATTCCGGCGGCAATAAGGCCTAATCGATAGGAGCCACAACAGTGCTGCCAGGAATGGGATGATGATGATCGCGACAAACATTGAGTTCTTCTATTTCCGCCGTCTAAGAGCACGCGCCGCCGCGAGGGCGAGCGTTGAACGCGGGGTGGAGGTTGTAGTTACCACAATGGAGTTGCCGCGGGGCCTACCCATATCGATTCGGCATTGGTTTGCGCCCAAAGTCCCGCGTAGGCTTTGAGCGGTCTTTGGAGAAACGTGTGCCCGTGCAGCCAGATGACGGGATCGTAGATCCGATGGATGGTGTCCCCGTTGATCGGATACCTCGTTCCCACCAAGGTGACTATGGGCGCGAAGCTCAGGACGTAAAGGACTGGGAGGAGGACGAAGAAGCTCAGGATAATCTCGCTGCGCCTTGATTTTTTCTCGGGCTTTTCATCCATGGCGGTGGCAAGGAGCGGGATGGGGGTGGCGGGGGTTCTCGATTCCGCAAGGGTTTTCAGGGTCTTCAATTTCTGCCGAACGTCAATAGCGCTGGAACCGGCCAGCAATTGAATGGAGAATGATCATGTGATTGAGGTGCTTATGGCCGGTTCCCAGCCGCGAATTGTTCGGCAAATTTAGTGCTTCTTACTGCCGGGATTCAGCGTGAAGTGATCTCTCCGGTTTCGATAGTCTGAGGCGGCCTTGATCACAAAGAGCAAGGACAAGACTGCGACCGCCGCGACCCCGAGTCCAAATATCACCACCCCCAGCCAGTTCAGAAACGGATGGATTGCACCGGCATCGAGCTTGGTGGTCGTGAAAATCAGGAATACGGAAACGATCCAAACTGCTGGCCAAATCAAAAACACAGCTCGTCGAAGTCGTCTCGATTGGTTCTCAAGTCGTGCGATTCTATCAACCAAGGCTTCAGTATCAGTGTTCATGGTGGGTATTATGTTTCTGCCGAACGACCAAGAACTGAGCCACCGGCGACGCGTGACGTGAACCGCGCAGCGGAACTGCCAGCGCCAACGCTGGTTGGCTCCCGTGATGTGTTAGACGGCGCGATCATTGACGTTAAGGATGCAGAAACTCAGTTCGGTATTGTGCGGCGAGGGCTTCGGCTTTGGCTTTGAGCGCGGCTTGGGCGGCCTCGTCAAGCTTGGGGCACGGAGTAATCCGGCTCGAAAGCGGAATGCCGACTGCCATGAAATACGCCTCCTGTCCAGCCGGCGAGCACATGCAGAGCAGCCGCGCCGGTCGTTCGGTCTTGTTGCGAAAACTGTGCGGTGCGTCGGCCGGTATGTTGGCTGTCTCGCCTGCTCGCAACACCGATTGCTCGCCGCGGAACGTGACTTCGATCTCGCCATCAAGGATAGTAAACATCTCCTCAAAAGCGTGCCGATGGGGGGGCGGACCACCACCGGGCGAAACCAGCATATCAATAAGGCAGTACTGACCGGCCGTGTTCTCGCCCGTTAGTAGAATGGTATAGGTATCTCCGGCCAGTCCGATGTGCGGCAAGTTCTGGTCGTCGTTCGGTCGCGCAACCGTGAGATTGCGTTGGAGGTCATCTGGCGGAATCGTCATATTTTCGTTTGTCATAATACTTGCGGTTCGATGTTCATGAGACTGCGCGTAGCGACGCCGAACGTCTTAGGCCATCCGGCGGCGCGCGGGAAGCCCGAATTCAACAAGGTGGCTTATCGCCGTCGGATGCGCCGGCTTGTGTGTGCCCAGCATGGGCACGATGTAAACCGATTGAACAACCGGGCCAAGCTCGCGTGGACGGAAAAGGCGCACCACCGCTTCAAGGAGCGGATCAAGGAAATCACCAGCCGCAACCGCGGGCACAACGTTCAAACCGTCATCGGCGAATTGAG
>NZ_JBDSCX010000030.1:0-10598 GCF_039920825.1 Luteolibacter sp.
GGTGGTCCATGGCAACCTCTATGGCTCCCTCAAATCCGAAGTCATCAGCCATCTCAAGGCCGGCATCGACGTCGTCATGGACATCGACGTCCAAGGTGCCGATCAGGTCCGCACCTGTCCCGAGCCCGATATCCAGCGCGCCTTGGTGGATCTTTTTGTCATGCCTCCCAGCGAAGAGGAACTTTACCAACGACTGTCCGGACGCGGCACCGACAGCGCGGATGTCATCGCCCTCCGGATGAGAAACGCACTGGAGGAAATGGAACTGTGGAGACGCTACTCGTTCCGCCTGCTCTCCTCGACCCGCGAGCAGGACTACACGAATTTCCAAGCACTGGTGACAGCTGAGCGCATGCGGGTATCGCGAATCTCCTGACTCAGATGATGGCGCTTGCCGTCGCGACTTCGCGTGACATAGTCGCCCCCGTCGACCGGGCCTGTAGCTCAGCGGTTAGAGCAGGGGACTCATAATCCTTTGGTCGTGGGTTCAAACCCCACCGGGCCCACCTTCATTGTAAACGACTTACAACTTTTCTGAATTCCGATTGATTCAGATCATTCAAGACAAGATCCTCGCATCTATGGATGCGTTCGTGCCTGAATTGACGTGTCGAGACGCAATCTTACCCAGCAGGCTCTCCTCCTTCTTCCGCCACAAAGGGGCATTTTCAGCCACTCGTTAGATCGGACGTGTGCCTTCTTTGATCCGTGGGATCAGCCGAAACATCGTCCGACGTTCAGGTTTTCCGACTCTGTTTGACACCGGATGGAGAGGCATGGTGGTTGAAAACCGCCACCACGTTTCCTAACCATTCAATTTCTCCAGCGACTTCGCCAAGAAGACACCGTCCTTGCGGATGAGCTTGCCGTCGAACCAGATTTCGCCGCCGCCCCAGTCCTTGCGCTGGATGTTGACCATGTCCCAATGGACTTGCGAGCGGTTGCCGTTGTCGGCTTCGTCGTAGGCTTGGCCGGGAGTGAAATGGAACGAACCGGCGATTTTCTCGTCGAATAGGATGTCGCGCATCGGTTCGCGAATGCTCGGATGGAAGCCGAGGGCGAACTCGCCGATGTAGCGCGCGCCGTCATCACTATCGAGGATCTTGTTGAGCTGTTTCGTTTTTGCTCCGGCTTCGGCCTTGATGATTTTTCCTTTGGAGAATTCGAGGAGGATGGAATCGAACGGGATCCCCTGATAGATCGTCGGCGCGTTGTAGGAAATGACACCTTCCACGGAGTCTCTAACCGGAGCAGTGAAGACCTCGCCATCGGGGATGTTGTAGTTTCCTCCGCAGACGATGGAGTTGATTCCTTTGATCGAGAAACGCAGATCGGTGCCGGGGCCGTTGATGTGGACGCTCTCGGTCTTGTCCATCAGCTTCTTAAGGGCGTTCATCGACGGGACGAGCGCCTTGTAGTCGAGCAGGCAGACGTCAAAGTAGAATTTTTCAAATGCCTCGGTGCTCATCCCTGCTTGTTGCGCCATGGACGAGGACGGCCAGCGCAGGACGCACCACTTGGTCTTCTTGACGCGGTGGTCGAGGACCGGGCGCATGTGTTTCATCGCGAGGCGCATGCTGTCGGCGGGGACATCGGAATTTTCGGCGATGTTGTTGCCGCCGCGGATCGCAATGTAGGCGTCCATGTCCTTCATCTCGGCGAGCAGGTGCTTGGCGATGATTTCATATTGGGCGTCTTCCGCACCCTTCATCATCTCGCGGGTGATGCGGCTTTGGTGAATCCGGATGAAGGGAAACGCACCTTTCGCCCGAACTTCGCGGATGAGCGCGAGGCCGATGGAGTCGGGGACGTCGTGGAGGTCGATGAGGACTTTCTCGCCCTTTTTCAATGAAGTGGAATAACGGACCAACTGGCGGGCGAGGGCGTCGATGCGGGCGTCGTGCATGGGCGTTTGGATAGCGGTTGAATACGGGGTTTCCAAGCGCCAAGTCGGGGGAAGTTGAGAGTTTATGGTTGAGAGTTGAGAGTGAAGAGGAGCTTTTCGGTCTCTCAACTCAAGACTCTCAAAACTCTTTTGCGCTTGGCAGCACGGGTGGGTGGCATAAACCAAGCGCATGGTGCTCGGCGTTCTCGGTTCAGGTTCCGGATCAAACATGCAGGCGATCATCGATGCGATCGCGGACGGAACCCTCGACGCGAGGATCGGACTCGTGCTGTCGGACAATCCGGATGCGTTCATCCTCGAACGGGCGAAGAAGCACGGCATCGAAACCGGGGTGATCGACTGCGGTGGATTCAAGACGAAATTCCCCGAGGAAGTGCAGGCGGAAACGGCGCTTCGCTTGAAGCAAGCGGGAGTCGAACTGGTATGCCTCGCTGGATTTCTGAGGCTGGTGAAACGACCGCTGCTCGACGCGTTTCCCAACCGGATCCTGAACATCCACCCCGCGCTGCTGCCGGCTTATCCCGGACTGGAGTCATGGAAACAAGCACTCGACGCCGGTGAAAAAGAGGCGGGCTGTACGGTGCATTTCGTGGATGATGGCATGGATACCGGACCGATCATTCTCCAGGAAAGCGTGCCGATTCTATCTGACGACACGGCGGAAGTTTTGCATGCGCGGATCCAGGTGATCGAACATCGCCTCTATCCGGCAGCGATCCGCAAGGTGGGGCGGGAGATCGAAGAATCAAGGTGACGTCACGCGCAGCCGGAAGAAGGATTTCACGGAAGTATCGACGGGCAGCGGACTTCGGAAAAGCAGTTCCTCGGTCTCGGTTCCTGCCATGGGGGTTGCGGAGACGAAGACCCCGCGAGGTTCCCATGAACCGGGCAGAAGCGAATCACTCCCTTCGAGAACGAAAGGAATTCCCGCGGCATCGAGACGCCGGATGCAACGGATCGCCGCGAATGTTTTTTCGAGCGCATCCGCCGGATCGATGAATGGCTCCAACGTCATTTTCAGGAGTGGCGTTCCGTCGGAGACGATGGGATCGTGATCCGACAGATATTCCAGCAAAGTCGGAACGCCGTCGTGATCGAAATCCGCTAACAGTCCGGCGCTTTCCTGAGTGAGTCCTGGATGGTTGGCAAGCCACGCGGCGGAGTAGGGAGAATCGTCTTCAATGGACAAGGCCACACCGTTCAAAGGTGCGGGCTCCATCTGATAGCCGGTGCCACCCACGATGGTCACGGTAACGGTTTCGGTTTGTTCGATCGGATTGGAATCCGTAGCCGGCACAATGCTCAGAATCGCCGACGTTTGGTTCGTGGGAATCGTGAGAATCGAATAGCTGCCCGAAGTCGTGGTGTAGTCGGTGCCGGCGACCGCTGTTCCGCCGAGGGCGAATCCGAGAGAGATGGGAAGCGGGCTGCTGTTTGAAAGGGTGAATTTCACGGAACCCGCGACGTTGCCCCGCTCCTTCGCCTGGCTTTGGAGCGCCGTGAGACTGACCGTGGGAATGGGAGAGTGGATCAGTGACAGCGCGATCTGCCCGGCGGATTGTCCGAATCCGTCCACGGCGATGGAATAGGTGACGCCCTGGATCACGCGAACGGCCAGCCGGCTTGTTAGGTTGACTCCGCCGTCGTCGTCGGCGCCAAGCTGTGTGAGACTGCTCACGGAGGAACCGGTGTAGATTCCCAACAAAGTGTCGAAGTTGCTGCCTTGAGTGGAAACCTCCACCACTCCATCCGCTGGCGCCGTCCATTTCCACCAGACGGAGCGCCCGCCGGTTTGTCCAGACGGATGGTGCCATGGCTCGTTTGTTTCGCGGGTCGCTCCAACATTGGATCCAGTGGCGATTGCCGGGGAGCCGGTGAGTATCAAGGCACTGGCGAAGGCATCGTTCGGCAGGGGCGAAATGATGGTGACGATGGCAGAGTTTCCAGTGCCCACCAGATAGGCCGCGGAGGATTCCACCGTGGCGATGGCTGTTTCCGCTCCTTCGATTTCCGAATCTGCCAGTGGAGTGACGGTCACCAGTGCCGTGCCCTGTCCTTCCGGGAAAAAGACGGTTCCCCGCCGTGTGACGGAGTCGTAGCCCGTCAGTCCGCCCAGCGTGTAATCCGCGCCCGGAAATCCCGGTGGAGTGGCCGAGCCGGTGCCGAAGAACAGAACGACTTCCAGTCCGCCCGCCGGAGCGAATCCATTGAGTTGAACGGCGTAGGTGCCGCCATCGAGCGTCGCTTCATTGGAAGTCGCATCCACCGCCGTGATTGAAACGGTGCGCAAGGTGTCGCCGGTCACGATCGGCGTCGCGGTTGCTGTTAGCTCGTCGATTCGATTGTTGGCGGTGCTGCTGGTCGCGCCGGAAAGCGTGTAGCGCAGCGTTACCTGAGCGGCATTGGTTAGTTGTGGAAAGGAGGCGAAGCTGACCTGTTTTTGACTGAAGTTGGTGTCCCGGGTGGCGGTATTCACACCCGCCACGGTCGTGAAACTGACTCCATCCACACTGGCTGACCAGGTTCCCACGTCATATCCAGAAGCCGTGCCGCGGGTGAAAAATGATAGATCCAGTCCGGTGTAACCCGCCATCGAAAGTTTGATATCGATCCACGAACCGTTTCCCGCGTTTCCGACGAGGGCCAGCGCGGTGCCCGAGCTGCCGCCGAATGAGTTGATCGTCCCGTGCCATCCGGAAAAGGAAATCGTCCCGGCACCCGTGTTTGATAGAAGAGGATTGGCATACGGAACACCGGAATTGAAATTCCAGGAGGCGGGAAGAGTCGGCGCGTCGGAGATGGTAATGGTGGCCTTTGACGAGGCATCCGGCACGACGGAATAGCTCGCGCCTTCGATCAATGTGGCGATGGCGGTTTCCGCGGATTCGTCGGAGGCATCATTCGCCGGAGAAAGCGTGACCAACACGCTGGCGAAGTTTTCCGGAATCATCACGCTGCCCAATCCGGTTGCGGGATCGTAAGTTACCCCCGCGCCGCTCAAGGTGAATTCGGCAGGGGAAGCGGTTCCAGTCATCGCGAAGCTGACGGTCAAGCCGCCCGCTCCGGCGAATTGATTGAGCGAGATGAGGAGGGTTCCGTTAGTCAATGGTGATTCGACCGCCGACGAGGAAACCACCGCGGCGCGGGCGATGGGACGTGTCCCGCCGCCGCCGGGGGTACCGATTCCCCAGATCTCCGCGACCCATTCCGGATGGTCGATGAATGGATTGCGATTGTGCTGATAGGTCGAATAGATGAGATCATTGCGCGCTCGTTCGGCATCATCCGGCGGATCCTGTTCATTCCAGAGAAGCAGGGTGTTGAGCCGTCCCATCTGCGAGCCTGTCGGCGTGTAGGATACGAGTTCGAAATCCGTGGTCAGCGGTTCCTGGCCGTCATAGCGGACATCCATGTAGAATAGCGCCCGGGCGATGTCGCCACGCTCCTGTGGCGGAGGCTGCCAGGAGTTGGAATCGCGGCTGGTTTGCGGCGCCAGCGGATGGGCGGGCAGCAAGTAGGCCGGATCGCCGGGATCGCTTTCATCGAAGTAAAGGCTGGCCCTTTCCGCGTTCACCGAAATGTCGGAAGGAACGACGTGGAACAGATCGCTGTCATCCGGCCCCAGTTGATCCGAGTTTCCGCGTGAACGCGGCCAGAGATGTTCGCGATTCCAACTCGTACTGGCCGGCACGGACGAGTTGGAGTAAATCAACAGGATGTTCGAGGAGTTCGCCGGGTCGCGCCAGACGTTGGAGATGGGTGCGATCAGGTTGGAGTAAGGGATCACCGTGTGGTTCGCAACGATCCCGTGCAGAGTCTGTTTGAGCACTCCGCCGCTTTGTCCTGCCGCTGCTGAATAGTATTCCGGCGGAGGCGTGGCCATGAGCGATCCTGCCGCGCAAAACCAAACCAAGGCGGCTTTCAAATATCCGTTCATCTTTGAAGTCTGGAAAGGCGGTGGAAATTCACACGCTATCCCTAGCGGAGAGAACAGTTCCGTAGCAGAAAGTCCGCCAACTTCATGTGGCAGATTCGTCATCTCTCGGTGATGACTTACGACGCCCGGGGCAGTGCCAATTCTATCGCTGATTGAGCATCACGATGATGAAAATCACCAGCAGCACTCCTAGGATTGCGAAAGTGATTTTGATCCAGCTTAGCGGATGTTCGCCGGCCATCTTTCCGGTGTAGCCGTTGACGACTACTTGAAAGGATTTTGAGCCGTAGGTGTAGGTCGCGAGCCAGACAGGGACGAGGATGTGTTTGAACGTGCGGCCCTGATAGTCGGACTCGACTTGCAGATTTCGCTGGGTGTCGCCGGGGACGTCGCGGGAACAAAGTTGATAGATGGTGGTGTCCATCTGCAGCTTGCTGATTTGCGAAGCTTGGCGAAGATCCACCTGATAGCGCTCGACCGTCCAGCCGCGGACGAACGCCGGTTCGTAGGGCTTGAGGTCGGTGAGGGTGGGAAACGGTTCGACCTTGCGAAGCAGGGCGGTGTGCACGCCGACGGTTCCGGGGACGGCGTCGTCGTCGAAGAAATGGGACAATTGCCCGGCGCTGTCTTCCCAGCGGGTTTTCTGGACCTGTCGCGTCTGCGTTTTCCCCTCCGAGTCGCGGTAGGTTTCCGTCTCGTAGTAATGGTAGCCGGACTCTGCGGTCCATTGCGCGTCGACGTGGGCGTCGAAAGTCCAGTAAGGCAGATAGATGCCGTGCAGCGTGTCCGTGAGCGCGGCCCGTTTGAGTTTGTTAGGTGCCCACCAGCGGCTGCCATACCAGGTGCGGAGCTGGTCGCGGACCTGGGTGGCGGCGACCACGGCGGGCAGCAGGCTCTCCGGCGTGATCACGTCGGTTAGGCTGTCCACCGGGACGATCGAGGGCGAGCCGCAGAAATCACAACGCTGCGCCGCGCGGTCGGCGTCGAAGATGCTGATGGCCTGACAGCTCTCGCATTTGACGGATTTTTTCTCCGCTTTGAGCCCGCGATCTTCAGGAGGAATGGAAATGAGCGCGGCCTCGAGATCATGCTCGACGATCACCGCTCCCATGGCGTTTTCCCCATCAGTCCACGGCAGGACGGTTCCACAATACGGGCAGGCTAAGGCCTTCTTGGCCGCATCCCACTCCGCATCCCCGCCGCATTCCGGGCAGGGATGTTTCCGCAGCGCGCTGATTTCTGCCATGGCGTTGGTTACTCGGAGAGAAATCTCTCGAGCGCGGCGCGCGTGATCCGGTAGGTGGAACCGATTTTCTTGCCCTTCAAATCACCCGCATCAAGCGAGGCGATGACGTCGGCCTCGGGGACACCGAGAATCTGCGCGGCATCCGCCGGGCTGAGAAGTTCTGGAACTCCGGCAGGTGGAGTGGCTGCGGTTGCACCGGGAGCTGGCTGGGCTTGCATGGATTTCATCATTTCCTGCGCCATGCCGAAGCCCATCGCCATTTGGCCGGCTGCGGCTGCTGGAGATCCGCCTCCGCCATCGCCGCCCTTGGTCATCGATTCGGCCATTTGGAATTTCACGTAGTCGTTGAGATTTCCAATCGCGCCCATGCTCGAACGCTTGTCGATGGCGGCCTCCACTTCAGGAGGAACGGAAACGTTTTCAACGAGGAAGCTGGTGATCTCGATGCCGTATTTCGCGGTGACCTGAGGGTTGATCAGCGGCAAGAGCGCGTCGCCGAGTTCCGTGTAACGGGCCGCCACGTCGAGCGCGGGCACGCCGCAGGAGGCGAGGGCATCGCTGAAAACGCTGACGATCCGCGAGCGCATCGTGTCGGCGAATTCATCGAGGCGGAAATGTTGGTCGGTTCCGGCGACTTCCTTAAGGAAAACCGGCGGGTCGGTGATTTTGAAATCGAAGGTGCCGAAGGACCGCAGGCGCACGATGCCGAAGTCCTTGTCGCGCATCATGATCGGGTTGGCGGTGCCCCATTTGTTGCCCGTGAAAAGGCGGGTGGTGACAAAATAGACATCCGCCTTGAAGGGGGATTCGAAACCATATTTCCAGCCTTTCAGCTTGTTGAGGACCGGGATGTTATCGGTGACGAGCGAGTGTTTTCCAGGGCCGAAGCAGTCGCCGTATTGGCCGAGATAGACGAACTGCGCGGCCTGGCTTTCACGGACGATAAGCTGTGCGCCGTTCTTGATCGCTTTGTCGTCATCGGGGAAACGCCATGCGAGCGTGTCGCGCGAGTCGTCGTTGAATTCGATGATTTCGAGAAGCTCGCCTTTGATGAATCCGAGAATGTCCATGGTTTTGAATTTGAGAGTTGTCTTGAAATATCCTGATTTCCGCTAGCGTGGAAGTAGAAATCTTCCCGCTTATTCCAATCCTCGATCGGCGACTTCATCCTCATCCCATCCGAGGTAGTGGCCGAGTTCGTGGAGGAATGTGGTGCCGACTTCGTCACGGAAATCATGCTCTTCCTCACCGACCCATTCCCACAGGTTGGTTAGGAAAAGTCGGATGCGCGGGAGTTCGTCTGGACCGGCCTCGTCCATCGCCGATGGACCTTCGAACAGGCCAAGCTCGTCGCCGTCGAGTTGATCGTCGTAAGCGCCCTGGCCGGGCTTTTCCTCAAAGGAAACCGCCACCGTTTTCGCCGCATCCTGAATGTCCGCAGGGAGGACTTTCACCAGCGCCTTCAGTTCCTCGTCCGCCCACAGGCTTAATGTTTCAAAATCCATGGCGATGAATTAACCGCTCCCCGCTGCCCGCACAAGGAGGATAACGGGAACGCGTTTTCTCACGCGGGCGCCGCACCTGCTCAAATTGATCCTTGATCCGGATTCCCATAACTCCTGCAATCCCCGCGTGGCATGGGGTGGTTTGGTCTTTTCCGGGCAAACAATTCCGAGCTTCGCCCATCCCATCATCCCGCCCGATGCGTTACCTCAATTATCGTCCCGCCAACAATTTCAAGCGGGCGATTGCCTACATGATCGACGTGATTCCCATCCAGTTCGGACTGTATTTCATCTCGCAGGCTTTTTTCGGTGTTAGTCCGATCGCTGATTTCTTTGCTCGTCCTGACGCGGTGGCGGCTTCCCTCAAGGCCAAACTGCTGATTGACGCCGGCACTCTTGGAATCTGGATTCTCTATTGCATCGTTGGTGAGCTGTCTCCGTGGCGCGGGACATTTGGTAAAAAAATGATGGATATTTCAGTCCGCTCTGCGACCGGCAGGCGGTTGACGTTCGGGCAGGTGTTGGGCCGCAATACCGCTAAAGTCCTATCAGCCATACCGCTCTACATTGGATTTCTCGCGGCATTCTTCGTCTATGGGAACCGGGCTTGGCACGACTCTCTCTCGGGAACGGCGGTTACCGATCGTAAATAGACTAACGGATGACTCCCATCGCACAAGCGTTGCTCGAACTGCTCACTTGGTATTGGGTGCTCCACTCCGCGTCCGGCCTGATCAAGACCCGCAAGGCGCGCCGTCTCTTCAATGCCCACCAGCGCTGGATCGACGGTGGTGTGGAGGTGAAGAAAACGAAACGTGTCGCCCTCGTCATCGCGGTGAAGGGAGTTTCGGGAAATTTCGACCGCTTTATGGATTTCGTCCTCAGCCAGGACTATCCGGAATATCACGTCATTTTCACCACCGAATCGGAAGCTGATCCGGTCCACGCCGCGATCCGGAACCGTCTCGCTGAATCCTCGTTCACCCGTGCACGCCTGATCGTCGCCGGAATGGCCGAGCACACCGGCCAGAAAGTCCACAACCAGCTCGCCGCATTCAAGGAACTCGACAGCTCGGATCAGATCATCGCCTTCGCCGACGGCGATCTCTACGGCTTCAAGAACTGGCTCTCCTGCCTCGCGTTGCCGCTCAATCTCGGCCAGGCCGACTTCACCACCGGCTACCGTTGGATGATTCCCGCCAACCAATCGCTTCCTAACCGGATCATCGCGCTGATGGGCACCGCCATCGAGCCGCTGATCGGTCCCGCGTGGCGAATTTGCCTGTGGGGCGGTTCGATGGCGATGACCCGCGAGGTGTTTGAGGAATTGAAAGTGCCGGAAAATCTCGTGGGCAGCATCAACGACGACGTGCGACTCAGCGCCATCGCGCGGGAGTCGGGAAAGCGGATGAAATACGTTAGGTCCGTCGCCGCGCCGTCGCCAGTCGATTTTAGTTGGGCTTCGTTTTTCGAATTCGGCCGCCGCCAGTATTTTCAACTGCGCGTCGGCCACAAATCGCTGTGGTGGATGGCGCTGATGGTTCCGCTGTTTTATCTGGCGAGTTTTCTAGCATGTTCGGCGCGCCTTGTTCAGGGAAATCTGCTGATGCTCGTTCCGTTCGGCGTCGCCATCGCTCTCAACGTTGCCCGGACCCGCGTCCGGCGAGGCTATCTGGAGGATCGTTTTCATCATGGCGAGGCCGACACGCTCGACGAGGCAGTTAGGGGAAGCTGGTGGCTCGATCCGGTGATCAATTTTCTACATTTGGTCATCATCCTCAGCTCTGCTTGCGGCCGGGAAATCGTCTGGGCCGGTATCCGCTACCGGGTCACCGGTCCGCAGAAGACAGAAATTCTGAATTCAAAAAACTAACCACAGATGAACAGGCATGTAGTCATTCAAGTTTTTTCTTCATGCGGTGTTGGATTCGGCATGTTGGGTGATCTGGGTTTGAAGGTGGAGGACACAGGCGGCTAGGTTGGCAGGCAGGGAGAGTTCGGCGC
>NZ_JBDSCX010000031.1:0-17274 GCF_039920825.1 Luteolibacter sp.
GGAGGATTTCCCATTCGGCGTCGGTCAGGCTGCTAGGATAACTTGGCATGGCAAGCTTCTCCAATACATGACCGGATTAGTACAGATTAAAAGTTGGGAATCAGATGTTTTTAAGACAGCCTCTCAGAGATTCTTTCAGCTATCAAGATCGCGACGGAACGATACTTCGAATGGGAAGATGGGAAGCTCACTTCTGAATCGGCGGAAAAAGCCTGGAGCAAGGTGGGAGGCATTTGCAAGATGAGCCGCCTCGACAAGGAAAATCCCGAACTCAAACGGCTCTACTATATTCGTGGTATCATCCGGAATCGCTTTTCTTACGTGAATGATAAAGTAGCCATGCCTATTTTGAAGGAGTGTATCGCACTCAATGCTTCACTGGATAGTTTGGAGCAGTTTTCGAAAACCGCGCGGAATTGGACTCAATGGAAACAAGGTCTTGAAGACTATATCGCCAACGCGACCGAAAAAACCGAACGAGGAGAACAAACGTCTGAGCCGTAGACGGGATCGATGTGGAGAAGCCTGCGGCAGTCCTGGCCATTTTTCATTCGAGAATCAAACCTCTTGAATCTCAACGATCCTCAATTCCCTAACTGCGTGGTCGGGCCAGAATGCGATCAGGAGATCACGGAGCAAAAGAAACTGAATCTCACGCCCGGTGTCGTCCGGCTCCGAATAATCTCCGATTTGATTGGGATGGTCCGCGAGCTGGAAAAGCAAGCCGATCAGCAGCCGTTGCTTGGGCTTCGAAAGTCCGACGAGGAACGCCGAGGCCTTGGCCGAAAGGACCGGCTCGTAGGATGAGACATCAGCCATGTCCGAGATTCGTGGCGAGGTCGGAGAGCCTGGTTTTTTTCCCGGAATCCATTTCCTTCATGATCTTGGAAAGTGATCTCCGCCCGCTCTTCGACTGATGCTTGAGCCGGAGCAAATAAGCGGACATGGCGAGCCGCTCCTTCTCCGAGAGCTGCGCGAGACGCTGTTTTAGATCTAATTCGCCTGATGCTGTCATTTGCATGTAAAGTGACCGATCACCTTGGTCAGGTCAAGGCGGCCTTCCAGCGGGCAATCTCCGCAGTGACGTTGGCGATGGAAGGCGCGCCCGGATTCGTTCGGGCGGCGAGGGCTGTTTCAAGGGAGAAAACATCCTTCGCATCCGACCCGTAGGCCGGGTCGATGGCTGGAAGGTCGAGCTGGTCGAGCGGCGTCTTGGTGGCGATGGCTTGGGCGACGGCTTTGCCGACGAGTTCGTGCGCATGGCGGAAAGGCACGCCCTTTTTAACCAGGTAGTCGGCGAGGTCGGTGGCTAACAGCATCGGATCGGAGGCGGCGGCCTTGCAGTTTTCCTCGCGGAGTTCCATCGCGGAAATCATCTCGGTGTTGACGGCGAGGATGAGGTTCAGGGTGTCCACGGAGTCGAACAGCGGCGGTTTGTCTTCCTGGAGGTCGCGGTTGTAGGTGAGCGGCAGGCCTTTGACGGCGACTAACAGATTCATCAGATTTCCGACGAGGCGACCTGTCTTGCCACGGGTGAGTTCGCAGACGTCCGGATTCTTCTTCTGCGGCATCAGTGAGGAGCCGGTGGTGTGCGCGTCGGATAGAGAGGCGAACGCGAACTCGGCGGTGCACCACAGGATGAGGTCCTCGCTGAGGCGCGAGAGATGGACGCCGCAGAGCGAAATGACGAACAGCACTTCGGCGATGTAGTCGCGGTCGGCGATGGCATCCATCGAATTGTGAGTCACCCCATCGAACCCGAGCTCTTCCGCGATCGCGTGGCGGTCGAGATTGATCGTCGATCCGGCGAGCGCGCCGGAGCCGAGCGGGGAGATGTTGAGGCGCTTGCGGGCGTCGGCAAGGCGGGATTTGTCGCGCTCGAGCATTTCGACATAGGCGAGGAAATGATGGCCGGCGGTGACCGGTTGGCCGCGCTGAAGGTGGGTGTAGCCGGGGATGACGGTGGCGGCGTATTTTTCCGCGCGATCGAGCAGGGCTTTTTGCAGGCCGGTGATGGCGGCGAGCAGGCCGTCGATCTCGGTGCGGGTGTAGAGGCGGGTGTCGGTGGCGACCTGGTCGTTGCGCGAACGGGCGGTGTGGAGTTTCGCGCCCGCGGCACCGATGCGTTTCGTGAGTTCGGCCTCGATGTTCATGTGGATGTCCTCGAGCGAGGTCTTGAACTCGAATTTCCCGGCTTCGATGTCGCCGAGGATTTCCATCAGACCGTTTTCGATTTGGGAAAACTCCTCAGCCGTGAGTAGGCCGACCTTCAACTGGGCGCGGGCATGCGCGATTGACCCCGCGATATCGTGCGGAAACAAGCGCCAGTCATACGAAATGGATTCGCCGAACTGTTGAACGAGTGACGAAGTATCTTTGGAGAAGCGGCCTTTCCACATGGCGGTAGAGATGAGTTGGGTGAAATTTCCGCAAACCGTGCGGCGCGGGTGATTTGAAACGGAACCGGACCGGATGAAACGAGAAAAATTTCAGGATTTTCGATCCCGGAGAAAACGAGAGGTTGCAATCGCGACCGGCTATCAGATGAATGAAGGACGACCGATGTTCCGGATTTTTCCCGGAGCGGCCGCCATCAACTCGAACCCCTCTGAAACCATGTCCAATATCATTCCCATGATCAGTTCCGGCACCGCCGGTCCGCTCGGCGTCCTCCACCTGCCACGGCTCTGGCTCAAGGCATCGCTCGGTGCCGCTGGAAAACTCCACCCGGATTATCCCTCCTGCGGCCACGGCTACGACGGCATGGTCCTCGCCGGCCTCGGGCTCGACAAGGCCGCTTTTGAAAGCTTCATCGCCGACAGCAAGCCGACTTATCCCGAATTCGAAGCCTGGGTACTCGCCCAATCCGGCGGTTCGCTCGATGCCGATGCCGTCGCGAAGCTCAACGCTTCCATCACCGGATACAATCACGCCGACGATGTCCGTACCGCGATCCTCGGTGCGAACGGCATCCCCGACGAAGGAAGAATCCTCGACGCCATCAACCTGAACAACCTCGACGACTGGCACGCCTTCCACAGAGAAGTCCTCGCCTGACCCATTTTCTCCGACCACAAAAACCTCGCCCGGACTTCAATCCGCGCGGGGTTTTTCGTTTCGCAGGATTTCGCGCAGCGCCGGATAGTCGATCTTCGCGTTGTGGCGGCGGTCCAGCGGAAGCGCGCCGAGGAAGATCACCCGCGTGATTCCGAAATCCTTGGCGTGCTTCTCGATCGATGCCGCTTCAGTCGCCCCGCATGTTCTTCCGACAATCAACGCGCGTTGGTTCTGCCATTCCATCGCCGCCATCCGGCTTTCAGGGAAAATTTCCCGCAGCGCGCATTCGATCGCGAACGGATAACGCAGAGAATCGGCCGGCAATCCCTCATCTGCGGGAAATGCCGGTAGCTTCTCCGCGCAACGACCGAGCAACCAGACGCGGCCTCGTGAATCGATCCAGCCCGCGTCCCCGGTCCGATGCAACACCTTTTCTCCATCTCGGATTTTTGTTTCTTCGTCACCGAGACCATCAAGATATCCCCGCATCACATGCCCGCCGCTGACGATGATTTCACCGGCCTCTCCAGCTGATAAAAAATCCATATCAACCGCACCGAGCGGTGTGCCCCATCGGTCCGCGATGATCCGCAGTTCGATTTCCGGGACCGGCACGCCCGAGCAAAGTCCCCCGCCCCGCCGGGTCAGCAAGTCGGTTTCCTCGCTGGCTTGGACTGCGGAAAAATGCGCGATGGGCTCCGCTTCCGTGGAACCGTAAACCGAATGGATACAAGCGTTAGGCAGGGCTTCGCGAAGACGCCGTAACAGATCGGGAAACACTGGCGCGCCACCTGTATAGAGCTTATCCAGACTCGGAAGTCCGTCGGCCGAGGCAAGGAATCTCTCAAAAAACGCGGGCGACGCGGCACAGCGGGTGACGTTGTATTTTTCGCACTGCGCCTTGATCGCCGCGACGTTCGGTGAGCCCGGTTTCGCTAGATCCGTCGCCGCCAGCACGCTGGTTAGACCCGACGCCAGATTCGCCAGCACGAACACCGGCAGCGTGATGAGATCCACCTCCCCGTCTTCGAAATCCAGCGCCTTCGACAACGCCTCATGCTGTGCCAGCAAAAAACCATGGCTCCTCACCGCCGCTTTCGGCACGCCCGTGCTGCCGCTGGTGAACGTGACGAGCGCCGGTTCGTCATCAGCCACATCAACTAACGGAACCTCGGCGGAATCTGTTCTCCAGCTCCATGCTCCGGGAAACCATCCCGCACAAATCGAAATCCTGATCCGGCGCATTTCCGGCACAGTGAGACGCAGGCAATGCGCTCTCCATGAACCGAAAAACGCGTCGGGCATCAACCGACGGCAGCAAAGTGATAGAAAATTCCGCCCCGCGGTTGGATCGGCCAACATCACCCTCAATCCCGCGTGGAATGCAGCCAGTAAAAATTCATACAGCTCGATGGAAACCGGTTGGAACACCAGCACCACCTGTCCGCGCTTCAATCCCGATTCCTGCAGCAGTCCCGCGCCAGCCGCCACCTTGCGCGCCAGATCTCCATACGAAACAACGCGATCCTTTCCCCGCCAGTTGTCCACCAGCGCGAGTCGCTCCGGATGCAACTGCGCCTTCTCCGCTAACAACGAAACGAGATTCATAGCGGTTTGGAAAAAAGCGCGTAACGCCGGAACGCTTCGCCATGGTGACGCCCGGTGATTTTCAACGACGTGTTCGTCTCGTGCTGGAGCGCGTGAATGGCCTCCGTGTAACCTTTGTCCCGACCGCTGCGATGGAGTTCGTCCACCAGCAAGCTGCCAAGTCCGGCACAACGCGCGGCGGGATCGACCGCCAGCGTTTTCACGATGAGCGCGGGTTTTTCACCGCGGGCCACCGCTTCCAGATCGGGGATACCAAACACAAATCCACAAGGCTCGCCATCGCGTTCGGCGATTCTCACGAAGTCGGGATCAATCCGGTCACGGACTTTTCGATAGGCATCTAGAAATCCATCCTCTTCAAGCGGAGTGTAGAGGAAATTGTTAGCGAAGCTCTTCAGGCTGACGGTGTAGATCCGCTTCCACTCTTCTTCAAATTCCGCCGGATCCAACTTCCGAACAATCACTCCCGACCGTTCCAGCCGATCCTTCACCGCCGGTGAAATCGCGTCCGTTCCATCCAGCGGCATCACCGACGACGAGTAACGCGAAAGAACGGAAAACCCCGCCATTTCCCACCATCCCGGATATTCCGCCGGGTTGCGCGGCTCCAGCAGAAACGGCCCGCGCCCGTTGCTTTCCACCACGAACCGGTGCCGCCGCCAGGTGTTGCCGTTCATCGGCCCCACCGCGATCTTGCAACCTTGCTCGCGGAGGAGGTTGCAGGCACTGTCTAGCAACCATTTCGCAGACTCCGCTTCATCCGCCACGAAGTCCCCGATCGTCCCGATCCGGCTACCGTCAAGAAGCGACGTGTCACGCCACCACAGCGCTGCAGAGGCGACGACCGAATGTGTCCCGGCTGTCTCAGCCGGGTCTTCCAAGCTTCCGACTGAGACAGTCGGAACACATTCCAATTCCACTCGCGCATCGGACTCGTCCTCACCGGATCCCTCGCAAACATGTACTTTGAATGATTTCATAAGAGGAAGAAGGCGGGTGTTGAAGCGGCAAGCGCAAGAAGCCCCTTGATGATCCAAAGCCCCGTCACATGCCCGCTGTAGTTTGAATGGATTTTCTGAAAAAGCAAAGTCACCGCCCACATGAAGGCCAGCGCAACCGCCACCGGAACTAACAACCGCACCGACTCCGGCCATAGCCAGACAAGACCGGGCAATGACGCCACGAGAAATCCCTTCGCCACCGAGCGAACCGGCGTCGCCACGAGATGCGGCATCCATGTCCTCGTCGCGGTGTCGAGGATCGAGAGCTGCGCACCCATCGCGAAGGAAACTCCGGCGAGCGCCACGGAAATGGGAACCAATCCGAACTCCGTAGCGATCACCCACGGCAGGCAGGCGATGGTATGCGACAGCACCGCATCGAGCCGATGGTCGAATTTCCCCGTCAAACAATGCTTCCGCGTCGTCACCACATGACAAACGAAGACCGCCACCGGCGGCAGCGCGAACCGCCAGTCCGCGATGACCGCGCAACCGTAGCCGAGCAACACGCTGCCTAACAACGCACCGCCGCTCAACGTGGACCATCGCGATCCGACCAACACGAGAACCAGCAATAGCCCGAGCACCACAAAACGTCCGGCCAGCGATGGGATTTCCAGCGGCAGCAATTTCTGCAACATGAAAAAGCAGCCGACCGGGAGCACCAGATTGTCGAATCCGCGGTCTGAAATCCCCTCCGCCATCATTGCGAGGATTCCTAGAATCAACCCAATCCACAGCGCGTGCATGACATCTACCCGGCAGCCAAGGTAAAGCGGCAGGAATCCGCAGAGGAACGCGGTGAGACAGAAGAAAATCGAGCCTTCGACCGTCTTGAATCCCTCGCCGGAGCCGTAGCGGCGCTTGCCCCAGCGCGTGCCGACCAGCGCGCCCGCCGCGTCGGCGATCGTTAGAATGAGCACCGGAATCAGATAGAGATAAGCATCGCCCTTTGCCAGGGAGAACACCGCCGCGACCGCCGGGGCGAAAAGCACCTCGCCATACGACGGCCGCTCGATCCCGTGCAACGCCGAGCCCACTCCGTTTCTCAACGCGGGAAAAATCCGGATCAACCCCAGCGGCACCGTCGCGATGGCGGCGAGCGTCCACACCGGAAGTGCCCTTTCGAACACCCACGGAAATGCCGCGCATGAAAGCCCCATCGCGACATGGATGGATTTCCTCGCCACTTCGGGCGACGCTCCGATCCTCCGGGCTAACAATCGGATCAACGGCAGACCGAGGAACAATCCCGCCAACACGCCCGCAACCGCCAACCATTCCCCGGAATTCAACCGACGACCTCCTCGACTACAAAACGGCTGTAGAAAAACGCCCGGTCTTCCGCGAATAAAGCATCCGCTTCGGCACCGCACGATTTCAACCGATCCGCCAGCGACTCGGGCCGCGACCGCGGAGCCAGCATGTTCCAGTAAGCGAGGCGCGCGCCGGGATTCGCTCCGGCGATGATTCTTTCCAACAGATCACGCGTGTTTTCGGCACTCATGTATTCGAAAATGTCGCTGAGATTGAAGGCATCGTAGCGGCGTCGATCATGAATTTCGTCGAGCCATCCTTCCAAGGAATCCGGCACCACTTCGAATTTTCCGGCCAACAACCCATTCCGGATGAGATCGAAATTCTTTTCCTCCAATGCCTCCGGCAGCACCTCGCCATGGGTGCTGGTTAGAATCCAATGAAGATAGGGATTCTCCGCAGGATCGAGCTCGACCAAAGCGTGTCGAGTGCGCTCCAGGATCCGATCGGCGACCGAGCCTTCGACATATTTGAAAAACTGCGGATCACGCCCGAGCGCACCCATCACCGTCCGGGAGAAGAACAGTTGGAAAATCCAGCGCCAGCACCGGTTGTCCCAGACCTCGTTGTAAAACCGCTCGCGCTCCTGCGGCGATCTGGCAACCAGCAAATCGAGCACCCGTTTCCTCGAATGCGCCAGCGGCAAAACCACCCTGCGGAAGGTCGCGAAGTAGCGTTCGAATTTCCCCGCCGAGCCAATTCCATTTTCAACCTCTTCCGGCATCGCGTCCCAAAAGTCCCGCACATCAGCCGTCAATTTCTTCCGGCAGGCGCGATACAGTTTCAATCGTCCCGAGGAAGGCCGCGAACCTAACATTTCGAGAAACTCTCCGTGATTCAGCGTCAAATACGCCGCGCGCCGTAGTTCGATGCACGCGATTTGCGCGGAGTTCATTTCCACCGCCGTTACCGAAGCCGCGCCCGCCGCCAGCAACGCAAAACTGTTATCCCCGGCCGATCCGATGCTCAGGCAGTGACGGCCCGCCGGCTTCAAGGCGCATACCAACAACCGTGAATCCTCCCAACACTGCGCATAGCGGATCGCCGAGAAGTCGGCGCGGTGTTGGATCTCGGAGCGGCTCACGCGTCATTCTGTTAGGGATTGCGCCGTCCGGGCAAGCTTTCAGCCCCAGATCCGCTCGACCGTCCAGTAGAGCCCTACCGCGCCAATCATCCCGCTGGCGATTTTTCGCACGATCCCGAACGTGGGCTTTTTCAGAAGCCAGAATGTCGCAGCAAAAGCAGCGGCCAAGACGGTGACTTGCCCGAGCTCCACACCAAGGTTGAATCCGATCAATGGCTTGATGACCTCGCCTTCAGGCAAATCCAGTTCCTTCATCACCGAGCCGAATCCCATCCCGTGGAGCAGGCCGAGACCGAACACGAGCCCGACGCGCCAGGGCTTGAGTTCCTTCACCCAGAGATTTTCAAGACCGACATAGGCGATGCTCAGGGCGATCATCGGTTCGACCACCTTGGAGGGAGCTGTGAAAGCTCCGAGCACCACCATCGCCAGCGTAATGGAGTGAGCGAGCGTGAACGCGCTCGTCTGCCAGAGCAGCGGTTTCACCTTCGGCTGGAGAAAGAACAGACCGAGGATAAAGCAGATATGATCGAGTCCTAACGGAAGAATATGAGTGAAGCCGTGGGCGATCCATTCCGTGAGAGAGGTTCCTTCTCCCGCCTTGATCTCGCCGTTAGCACCGATCTTCATCAGTTCCACCGGTTTCGCCCTCGGTGTGAGCCTCAGGAGTTTCACCTGCGGTTTCCCATCTTTCCGCGGAATGATCACCTGCAGGGCCAATGGCTCGTCCTCGTCATCCATCCACGCCAGTTCTAACGGCCCGGTCGCGCTTTCCTCAAATTTCCCGCTCATGTCGATTCTCACCAGCGCGTTGCTATCGTCGTTTTCCTTCAGCTTCGGGAAATCCACCGTGTAATCCGGGAAATCGAATACCGCCTGCAGTTTCTTTCCTCCGAGAGTCAGGACGAAGGTTTCATCGAGAAACATCGAGGCGGTATCGCGCATCGTCTGGTGATCGGCGGCGCTGAGCGTGGAGATCCATTTTTCTCCGGCGGTTTGTGGAGCACCCGGCGTGCCCGGCGGAACTCTCGGGCCATCCTCCGGATAGAGCGCCCACGCTTCCAGCCACACCGAGCCGTGCCAACCGCCGTTTTCCGCAGTGATTTCCGCCCGCACCTGTTTCATCGAGTGGCCGTCGGCGATTCCCGCGGCGACAGCAATCCAAACGAACACCAACAACCACCGGCGGAAACTTCCGAGCAAGTCACGAATCATGTGCCGCCATCTACGAATTCCCCGCCGGGTTTGCTATCACAAGTTGGCGCAAAATGACGCAGGGGAATCCAATGACCGACAAAAGCCGGCGGATTGGGCGACGCCTTAAAATCGAATGATTGGCAGGAACGGCTCCGTATTCGTCCGCCCAACCCTGACTTTTCACAAAACCAATGACCCGCCGCATTCTGATTCTCACCGCCGCCCTGATGCTTCCCACTTTGCTCCATGCGGGGGAAAGCGCACTCGCGGTCCGTGCCCTAACATTTAATCTTCGCTATATCAACCCGGGGGACACTGAAGCCAGGACCTGGACCGCCCGCCGCGATCAGGTGGGACAGGTGATCCGCGATGCCAAGGCGGATGTCATCGGTGTGCAGGAGGCATTCCGTTCCATGCTCGACGATGTGGCGGAGCGGGTGCCCGGGTACGAGGAAATCGGCGTGGGTCGCGAGGACGGCAAAACCAAGGGTGAATACGCCGCGATTCTCGTTAGAAAAGAACGTTTCAAGGTTCTGGAGTCAGGAACATTCTGGCTCTCCGACACTCCGGAAATCCCGAATTCACGCACATGGAAAAACCGCGTCACCCGCATTTGCACTTGGGCGGAATTGCAGGACCAAGCTACCAGCCGGGTCATCTATGTTTACAACACCCACCTCGATCACGAATCACAGGAAGCCAGGGAAAAAGGTGTCGGACTGATCCTCGAACACGTGGCCGCGCGAACACCCGGAACGCCCTTCATCATCACCGGCGATTTCAATGCGGCCGAGGACAACCCGGCGATCGAAAAGGTCAAAGCCAGCCCGTTTCATCCGATAGATACCTGGCGAGAATTGAACCCCGCGGTTCCGGCTGCGGAATCCGGCACCATGTCCCAATTCACCGGAGCGCGTGACACCGCGAAGATCGACTACATTTTCGTCCCGGCAGGAACCCGACTGGTGGATGCCGAAATCATCCGGACAAACGTGGATGGCATCTATCCTTCCGACCACTATCCGGTGCGGGCCAGCATCGAATTCGGCCCTGTGGAAAAATGATTTCCGTCAGGATTCAAGAATACTAACAGTCCCGGCAGCTCCGTCCATTTCCACAAGGTCGCCGGTTTTCAACGTGGTGGTGATGCCGGGCAGCGAGACGATGCACGGCAGAGTGATCGGCGTCCTGTGTCGTCGATTCGAGGTCCAAAAAAGCACCAGCGGAAAATCGGCGGCTTCCCCATTTTAGGACACGCAGCATAAATGTGTTTACAACCGTAGTCTTTTTCATCTACAAACGTAGTCATGCCTGAGGTGCCTAGGATTTCTGAGTCGGAATGGAAAGTGATGGAAGTTGTTTGGGCCGGACCACCGGTAACGGCGCAGCACGTCACGAATGAACTGGGCGAAGCGCAAAGCTGGAAACCGCAGACGGTGAAAACGCTTCTGGCCAGGCTGGTGGCCAAGTCCGTCTTGCGAACCGAAGCGGACGGAATTCGATTCCTCTATCACCCGGAAGTCAGCCGTGAAACGGCGGTGGCGGCGGAAACAGATTCGTTTCTGGACAGGATCCGACGAGGCTCTCTGGTGCCGATGCTGGCACACCTGATGGAAAGCAAGCGCCCGCTCAGCGAGGAAGAGATCGAGGCTTTGCGGGGTCTTCTTCCCGAGAAAGGGGGCAAATCATGAACGGCTGGATGGAGACAATTTGGCTGGCGTCGCGGGATGCTGCCGTTCTGGCATTGGCGATAGTTACGGTAATCAAGCTGGTCGGCCATCGGATGCCGGTGGGATGGCGTCACGCGGTGTGGCTGCTGGTTGCGGCGCGACTGCTGATGCCGGTCCTGCCGGCGAGTTCGTTGTCCTGGCAACGGGTGTTGCATTTACCGCAATCCTCAACGGAGGCCGAGGTGAGGGAAGCGCGGATTCCCGTGCCAGAATCTAACGATGAAATTTCACTTCCAACATTATCCACCTCGACTCTCCCGGTTTCAGCGACGGAAAGTCTTCCGATCCTAACAAATGAGAAGCCGCGGACTGGAAAACCTCCTGCGGTGTCCCCCACCGTGTGGGATATTGTCGCCGGCGTTTGGATAGCTGGAGTCATCGGATTGCTGTGTGTTGGAACCACCATGACCTGGAGTTTCCAAAGGCGGGTGCGTCGGCTGATGCGGTCCCACCCTAAAACGGGCGACATGGAAACCGGCCTTGAAGCCATTGGCCGACAGTTTGGCTGGAAGAGGCTTCCGAGCGTCCAGGTCACCGAAGCGGTGGATGCACCGGCGCTGTTCGGGTTGCTCTGGCCGCGGATCCTGATGCCTCCAGCCGTGCTGGATCGTCTGTCGGAATCCGAGCTTCGGTTAGTGCTCCTCCATGAGCTGGGACATTGGAAACGCCGGGATCTTCTGGTGAATTTCGCACTCGCGCTGCTTCAGGCGGTCCATTGGTTCAATCCCTTCGTTTGGTGGGCGTTTCACCGGACCCGGCTCGAAAGTGAGCGGGCGACGGATGACTGGGTTCTGCGGCGGGCGGGTGCGGCGCAGGTGACTGACTACGGTGAGATGTTGTTGCGATTGCTAGACCCGGGCGCGAAGCCGAGGGTTGTGTTTTCCGGGGTGGTCAGCGTGGTGGAAAGCCATGGAGATTTGCGTCAGCGGATGACAGCCATTGGGCGATTCACGGGGAAACGCAGCGGCTTGGCAGTCGCCGCGTCGGTGGCGCTGTTGATGGCTTTGGCGGCGGTAGGGCTGACCCAGCCGCCCGCCCCTCCAAGCGTTTCAGGGAAAGTCACCAAGGAGCGAAATACGGAAAATCTCACGGGTGGCACATTCATCTGCCAGGTTAATACCAAGGAGAATATTCCTGTTTCGGGTGCCGAAGTTTACATGGAGGTGTTTTCGCAAATCGATGGCGACGCGCTGGAGAAGATCCGGCTTGCGGGAAAAACAAATGACGTGGGAGAGGTCGAAATCCGCTCTGAGTTTCTTGGTGCGAGGCATGCGACCGTGAGCCTATTCGCTCGTCATCCCCACGCAGGCTTCGGAGCCACATCGAGTGGAGCGACACAAATAAACTCAAGGATCATTCTGAACATCAGTGAAGGCTTGGCTCTCCGACTCCATGTTCAAAATAACGAAGGCAAACCCGTTTCCGGTATGAGACTGCAAGTGGAAAGCGTGCAGAATCCAAGCTACAGCGCATCCAAGGCAGATGACAACGAGCATTTCTCAGGGCAAGTTCCGACTCTTCCTGAAGGCTTTTGGAATGCGGTTACGGACTCCGGGGGCAGGTGTGCGATCAAAGGTTTGCCTCCGGGTAGTTTCTACGTGGATCACGGAGACCCAAGATATGCGCAAATTCCAGGTCGGCATGACTACGGACTTCAATTCAAGCTTGAACCCGCAAGTCCCGAAATTGAAATCGAACTTCAGCCCGCCGCCACCGTCTCTGGAGTCGTGAGACTTCCGGACGGCACGCCAGTTGCCGGCGCTGAGGTCCAAATCCTGGAACAGAATCGCTATAAACACGGTGGATCTTGGGCGGAAACTGTCACCGACGATGATGGAATCTATCATCTACAGCGACTCCTCCCCAGCGAATACACCCTCAGCGTGGTTCTCAACGATGAACTCAAGGAGGGCTGGACGATGAATCCGGTCGATCTCTCGCTTGCGCCAAGCGAGCAAAAGGAAGGTCTTTCCATCACATTGGAAAAGGGCGGATGGGTCTCCGGCAAGGTGACTCTCGGAGATACGGGCGAACCCGTAAGTGACCTCATCGTGGGCATCATAACACCCGGGGTGCGTTCGTCCCTATCAAGCTGGTCAACAAAAACCGACGACAACGGGATTTTCAGAAAACGAGTTCCACCAGGCAAAAGAAAGGTCTACCTCGCAGGGATGCTCCCGGAGGGCTACACGACAGAGGCAGCCGATCGCTCCGAACTCGAATCAACGCTGCAGGTGAAAGCGGGCGAGGAATATTCTGCCGACTTCGTCATTCCACGAAATACGAACATCAGCGGAGTGGTTTTGAATCCATCCGGAGAACCCGTCGCCGGAGCCACTGTTACTTGCTTTGATCCACCCGATCGCATGAGCGCCCCCCAAACTGTGACAACCGACAAAGAAGGACGGTTTTCATTCAACTGCCCTGTTGGGACAGAAAATGCCGAATTGTTAGCGGTGCTCGGGGATATGGTATCGGCAAGCGGCGTGAAATATCCGCTATCTCAGGATGCGAGGCTGGAGTTGAAAACAAACGGATTTGCGACAGCTTCCGGGCGCGTCGTGGATCAGGACGGCAGCCCACTCGAAGGTGTTTTAATCCGGTGCTTTGGTCGCAAGCTGCAGGGAGCTCCTTCTAAATTCCGCACGGATGTGGATGGGCGCTATAACGCAACTCAGCTAGAACCTGGAAAACTGGTTGGATTCCAAGCATCCAAAGATGGCTATGGAGAAGATAGGGCACAGGCCGATCTCGAAGCAGGCAAGGCAGCGACCGTGGAAACGATCATACTCCCCAAGGCGATTTCCTCAGTGGCTGGAATCGTGCTGGACTTTAAAGGGAACCCGATTCCAAGCGCCAAGGTGGGAGCTTCAGGTTATTTACAGCCAGACGGCGCGGAAGTCTCGACCGACAAGGATGGGAAGTTTGAACTCCACGGCTTGGTCGAGGGGTGGTTGAATGTCACGGCCGCTGACGACGTGATGATCAGGGGATCTGGCCGAATTAAGAACATCCGTACGCGAACGGGCAGGAATGATTTGGTGTTAAAAATTCCCGAAGTGCCGGTGGTCGGGAAATTGGAAAAACTGGTGGATCTGGTAGGCAAGCCTGCTCCTCCCCTGAAGGCGCAGGACTGGCTTCACTCCGATCCACTAACCGAAATCCAACCCGGCAAGGTGAGGATTATTTCGTTCGTGGGTTTGGACCGGCCTCTGAACTTTTTCTCAAATACATTGCCGCCACTTCAGAAATTTCGCGAGGAACATCCCGAAAAAGAACTGGAAATCATCGTGGTGCACGGTGCCTGGCCAAAAGAGGAAGTGGTGGAAATTCTAGCGAAAGATTATCCCGATTTCAAATTGCCGATCGCGATCGAGCCGGTGGAAGGAGCCATGAGCAAGGAGTTTGGAGTGCAACACTGGCTATACGTGGTGATTGATCAGAAAGGCACCGTCGCGTTCCAGAGCAGGAATGATTTGGACAAAGTCACAGAGAAAGTGCAGTCGCTCTTGGAGAAGAAATAGTCCTCCATTTTCCCCTATCCTGCTGCCTGTCAGGGCTTCGCTGGCTGGATCATGGTCTGCCATCGCGGACTCTGGATTCCGGTTTCAGGGTTCAAGAATCCGGACCGTCCCGGCGGCTCCATCCATTTCTATCAGATCTCCGGTCTTGAGGGTGCTGGTGATGCCGGGGAGAGAAACGATGCAGGGCAGGCGCAGTTCGCGGGAAACAATGGCCGAGTGGGAAAGCAGGCTGCCGCGTTCGACTAACAAGCCGGCGGCGGTCGGGAAAAGCACGACCCAGCCGGGATCGGTCTGGCGGGCGACTAGGATTTCGCCGGGCTCCAATCGGGCACCGCGCGGATCGATCACCACCCGGACGCGGCCGGTAACACGGCCGGGACAGGCTCCGGTTCCGATCAGTGAGGATTCGGTGGTCACCGGCGGGCGGGTGTTTTCAAATCGATCGTAACGGCTCGCAGGGCCGCGAGTTTCGAAACGATCCGGTGGCGCTTCGGTCGCTTCGTAGCCGGTGAATTCCGCACGACGTTGTTTCGCCAGGGAACCGAGGTCGGCGGTGGTGCCGGTGGCTTCCCAGACGGCGAGCACCTCGCCAATCTCAAGGTAGAACACATCGGCGGCATCAGCTAACAAACTATCGGCCGCGAGACGTTGCCCGAGGGTTCGGAGGATCGCCCGGACTCGGCCGAAAAGGCGGGTGCGCTCGAAGCGGAGATTCTCACGCGAGCAAACGCGTTCGCGAGTCTGGCGGAGTACGTAGCGGAAAATGAATCGCTTGAACGGACCGAGCTGGCGCGTGTGGTCCTTCGTGATTTCTGTTGGAATCACGGATGCTGCAACGGGACGACCCGCCATCGCGCCGATGGAAAGTAGCAGGCTGGCAGGATCGTCGCGGACGGTGGGGCTTTCGAGTTTGAGTTCCTCCAGGCAACGGTCGCCGAAGTCGGTGAGATACTTTTCAAATTCGGCGGCAAGTTCGGGAGCATGCGCGAGAGCCGCGAGTTTTTTGCGAGGATCAATTTCCGGATTGGCAAGGATCTCGGAAAGCTCCGGATGGGCGGCGGCGAGGGCTGCCATTTTCACGATGCGCCGGGGCGGCTCGGCGCTGATGATGTCTCCACCGTCGAACAGGAGTTCGTTTTGCAAGGTTCCACTGCTGTCGCCTAACCATTTCACGCACAAGCTACGGAGCACGCCGTAGAAGATCATCGCGAAGAAGTCGTTGACCAGCGGAGCGTCCCATTTTTTGAGGAGCTGGCGTTCGAGATCGCGGTAGTGGGCGACAAGTTCCTCGCCACTCATCCGCGGAATCGGCACCGGTGGGGCGGCGAGCGCGGTATCGAGGCGGATCTGGAAACGGGCGATTTGCTTGCGCAGTCCCGTTAGCTGGCGAATCAGACCGAAGCCGGTGAGGACGAGGGCCAGTCCGTCGGCGAAACGGCTGCCTTTGTTTTCCGCAACGATGGTCCGGACAATCTCGTCAGGCAAGGGTTCGCGAACCCCCATCATCTGCTCCATGAATCCGCGGTTCAGTTGAAAGCCGGGAAGCAGCGCAAGCACCCGATACCAACTCACGAGGTTGTAGTAAACCCGGCCGCGGATCAGACCTAACATTTGAGGAAACACATCGTCGGATCGCTCGATGCGGTCGTGCGGCACGGACATGAGTTTGCAAAACTCCCGGTAGGCGGATTCGTAAATCCTGCGGGCAAAGGAAAAAGTCAGCGGAGTGGTGACGCCGCCATAGCTTTCGGCAATATTGCTGTTGTCCCAGACGCGGAGGGTGTCGCCGGGATCGCATGTTAGAGCGAGGGTGGTGATCGGGCGGGACTGGAGCAGCCAGAGTTTTCCGGAACGGTCGATCGCCCACTCGATGTCCTGGGGTCGGGAGCAGGCGACTTCGCATCGGCGGGCGAGCGCGGCGATCTCAAGAGCTTCGATGGCAGAGAGCTGGGCTTCGTCAGGCTGAACCTCGATTTCATCGTTCCGATCGATCCTCCAGGTTTCCCCATCGACTTCACCGGAGACGAGTTTTTCGCCGGTACCGGCCACGGCGGAGAGGACGATCACGCCGCGCCTGCCGCTGACGGGATCCGCGCTGAAGGCAACACCGGCGCAGCGGGCGTCGATCATCCGCTGGACGAGGACGGCCGGTTTTTCCGGAGCGGGCAGGCCGTGCTCGCGGCAATATGTTAGGGCAGCATCGCTTTTCGCGGAGCCCCTGACGTCCGCGATTCTGCGGGCGACATCGGCGGCCGGGACGTCGAGATAGCTGGTAAACTGGCCCGCAAAAGAATGCCCGGCGCCGTCTTCCGTAGCACCCGAAGATCGGACGGCGAACGGTCCGGTTCCCAAGGCATCGACGGCACGAGGAAGCTCCTCGCGGGTCCATGCTGCGTCGGACGGAACCGCGAACCATTCCGGGATGTCGAAGCCGAGCTGGCCGAGCCGCGCCAAAGCAGCGCCTTTACCGCCGAGGCGGGAATGATCGGTCGTGTCAGGGTGGAGGAATGGCATGGGTGGCAATAGTTAGAAATTTTCAACCGCAGATGAACAGGATGCACGCAGATGAAGAGGGATGAAGAACTGGATTTTTAAATAGGTCGGGCATTGGGCCGCGGCGCAAATATCCCATCTTTCCATCTGCGTATATCCTGACGGTATGAAGTCATTCAGCAACCGGCGCTGGGCAGACCGCAATGGTTAGTTCAACGTCCCTCGCGGAACCCGTGAGTGCTGCAACACGCATGGGTGGCCGA
>NZ_JBDSCX010000032.1:0-26427 GCF_039920825.1 Luteolibacter sp.
AATTCGGGGTCGTGTCTTCTGCGTTTGCCTTTCATTTCGTGTGTGTTTGGTTCGGTTTACAGTCCGCACCCACACACCACAATCATAGCTTAACCCTTGGCCCGAATTCCGGGGACCGGCTCATTCCACGATTCAAAAAGCCCCGATTCGGGGTAATGCAATTGGAGGTCTCAAGTTATTCGGGAGGAGGAATATCGAGAGGTAAACTTGTCGGCTCCGGGTCATGATGTCGGAAAGTCGAACTGCCTCCGTAAGCCATTCTTCGCGGCCGTATGATGTTGCCCAATGGCCGGTGATTTTCCGTCGTGCCATGGCGTAAACGAAAGCCGCTCCACGGCGGCGGTTAGCTTGACCGCTTCCGGAGTTTCCAGATCACAACGCGGGATTCGAAGCTCCTCGACTTCGATAAATGGTGAGATCGAATGCTTTCATGCGGACTCCGGCGGAAACCGAGTGGATTGTGGCGAGAAAATCCTGGGTGACGGCATCCGTTTCGCCGAGGCCGGTCAGCAATTTCGGGCTAGGAACTCCAATGAGTTTGATGGAGATGCCTCGCGGCTGAGACTTCCGTCGGGCCTGCGCATGTGTTCGCCGTTGGAAAAGCGCACTACCGCAGGGTATGCCTTTTGCTCCCGAAAGTCTCCCTGGCGTGCGTGCGGTGGAAGATCTGGCAGCACGCAAAATTTGGTGTGGAATCCGAGCAGCGGCTCGCCGGGCCGTTCGGCGAATTGAGTTTGCCGCCGTTGGATTTCCAGCTCCAATGCCCGGAACTCTTCGCCTTCGCCCGGAGGGATGGTTTCCTTCCAGGTTGTGGCGGTAAGAATAGGATTAGTGGTCATGAATGTCGTTTTGAAGCATTTGGGAAGGGCTTCCGCATGCAAGGGCACAATCCATGCGGAGTTATAGTTTTCTTCCCAGATATGCTTCTGCATTCCGGTGAAAATAGTCGGCGTAATAGCAATGGAGCTTTGGATGGAGAAAGCAGAGTTGCACGCCTTGGAGGACTGCCTTCGGGTCTCCCGCGTCGGGTTGCGGCCAGTCTGTTCCATAAAGCAATTTCTTGCTGAAATCGTGGGCGAACTTCGACTTGTCCTGGGATTCGGCGATGAGGCCGGAAACTTTTTCGACGAAATAGGCGCGCCTGTGCTTGTCCAGCACTTCAGTGCCGCTGGTGACTTCGCAATAGACATTGGGATAGGTGGCGCATAGTTCGAACACCTCGCGGCCCCATGAGGATAGCTTGCCGCAGCCGTACCAGAAGTCTCCGCCGCCGGCATGGCCCAGACAGAGCCTGAGATCCGGATGACGTTGCAGAGCTCCGCGCCAGAAGACCGGATTTGCATGGGCGAGGCCATATCCCTTCCGTGCTTCCAGTTCTCCATGCCCGCAGTGGGTGAAAACGGGAACACGGTTCGTTTCGCACCAAGACAGCAGGGCATCCAATTCGGCGTAAAGTTTTTCGTCGGCATCTTTGCCAAGCGGGCCGTATCGCGCGTCCCATTGTTTGCCCGGGAAACGAGTGAAGAAGGGAGTCGGGCGTTCGGAAGGAAATTTGGCGAGCGGTTCCGATCCGGCTGGGGCGGGGGCGGGGCGATAACCCGACGGCGGATAGACTTTCACGCCTGAGGCGCCTTTCTTCAGAACCGCTTCCTTCACGATCCTGAGCGCGTCACCCGGTTTGCCACCGTTCCAATAGTCGCGGTAGGGATTGTAGGCCACGAAATAGGTGGCGCCCTGCGTGTGCTGCTGTGTGAAGGCTCGGGTCCGTGGAATCTGTTCTTTCTCGAAGTCGATCAAATTGACGCCATCCGGCTTCTGGTTATAGACCGGGGCGAGGTCCATCATGTGGGAGACGATCTTGATGTCGCCCGCGTGTTGCGTTCCCTCGTGGAGATTTCGATAGAGATCGATAAGGCTGGCGTCGCTCTGGGTGAGGGTCCAGAGATATCGGAGGATGGTTTTCACTCCGTCCATCTGGTCGGCGTTGTCCATGTGTTCCTCCATGCCCATCATGCGGCCTGTGGCGCGGACCGCCAGACGTTCGGAGAGGTTCAAATCTTCCTCCGCCATTTTGTCCAAGGCTGCGAGCTGTGCCTTCGAACTCATGCCTGAAGTCCAGACCCCCTTCTGGATTCCTTTGTTGATCAGGCTTGAGAAAACCGCGCAGGCGATGCTGAAGTCGCCCTTGCCATTGGTGCTCATCTCCATGGATCGCGCGAAGGAGTGACCGCCGTATGGCGCGAGTACGGTGCGGGAGCAAAGGTCGGCTGCGATCACCGCGGAACAGCGGTCTGAAATGAGCCAGGTGACAGGCGGACCCGCATCGCGTTTCCCCTCGATGACACCGCGCAGCGGAAGATAGCGCGCGTTGAAAGTATGCACATGCACATCGATGATGGGCGTGCTAGCGAGGATGGGATCTTTCCAAATTGATGGGTTGTCCAGCTCCTTGACGATATCGGCATGAAGGGGGCCGGGTGGGAGACAGGTGGTTTTGCAGGCGGGCGACAAGCCCGCCAGCAAGAGCGTGGGGAATACTTTTTTGAGCAGCGTGTTCATGGGTAGAGGACAGGAATTTGGCGGGAATTGTGGGGAACTCATTTCACCTCGGATTCCGACTTCGGGTTGTTGAAGTCTTCCCGCCAGCGTGGATGATGGAAGTGAATGACGCGGTCGCCATTAAGCCCGCAAGCAGCCTCATCGAAGACGATCCTGCCGATCGTCACCCAACTGCCTTCGGGAATATCACGCTTGATGAGCGCAGCGAGCACTCCTGGCGAGGGAGGCTCCTGATCATGATCGGAGACCTCAATGGAGAACACGAGACCCGGCGTCTTCCCGGAATCGGGCTTGGGATAAATGTGATCGAGGATCTCGTCCCGCACATCCAGCGACTCGCCGTGCGTGCGGTGATTGCCCATCACCTTGAGGCGCATGAAGGTGGGGCAGCGGGGATGGGCGATGGGAGGGGTGCCGGGATGGTGGAGCTCCGCGATCTCGTGAAGCTGGCGGATCGTGGCGTTCACATTGATGCGCGCGAAGAAGATGCCGGTGAGCAAAAGGCTGAAGAACCCTTTGCCGCGTCGCCAGGCGTGGAGATCCGGAGCATTGATGAAGACCATGTCATTGATGAAATCCTCCCGGGTGCCGCCGAGATCTTCCTGCGTGAAGAAACTGGCCGATTTACGGACGGACGCATCGCTACGATCGGTGGTCGGATAGATTTTAGCGGTGAGGCCATGGGACCGCCAATGGCCGCGTCGGGTTTCTGCCCGCGCGGGTGACAAACGAGCGACGATGAGTCCCGTGCGGCCTTTCTCGAACCAACCCGTGTGACGGGTATTCACATTCGGGTCGATGATCCATTCGCCTGAGAGGCAGATACCGTTGGGATGGATCAGTCGGGTGATGCCGTTGCCATCGGAACCCCAGCGGAGGTCCTTCCGGGATTTTAATGTACGCCGTATCGCGCTATTGAGCAACGATGGCTTCCCCCAAGGAAGAATTCCGGACGCGACTTTCCAAAAGGAGACTTCGTTGCGGGGAAGCTCGTTGCCGAGATAGGGACGGCAGTTTCCCCGATCAATGACGTGGGAATGCACATCCTTGAAGCATGAGCCTTCCTCTAATTCCTCATCCTGACCGAGTCCCTGTCCCTCATCGTCCGGCTTTCCGGCCTGGGAAAGCCCGCGGTGGCGGCCAAGATGGAAGCCCAGCCACAGCAGGAAGGCGGATCCACCGGCGAGCGTGGCGATAGTCAGGAGACCGAGAATCCACAGCTTCGTCTGGGTGGCGGGCTTGAAGGCGAGGGGTGTCGTCACCTCCGCGAGTGCCCCGAAAGGAACAGGGTGGACCTCGCCGTTGGATAGAGTGAGGATCGCGCCGCGGGCCGCGTTCTTGATCTGGGTATTCGTCCAGCGGGGAGCCAAGAATGGAAAATGGGAGAGGAAGGGTTTGTCGTTCTCGGTGGCACGGGGAAATTGCTCGGACTCGGCAAAGGACAACTCATACAGGAGCGTTTCACCGCCTTCCGCGAGAAGGGCCGCGACATCGTCCTCCAAAGCGCGGCCATTGGGGAATTTTGCAGGAGCGTTCAGATTGTAGATCATCACGTCCGGAACCTCGTCATAATGGCGGTGCGCGAACAGCGGACCCACGAGCGTGGCAAAGGAATCCTCCACGAGCGTGGGGTTCTTGTGGACCCGCTGGATCATGGTACGCTGGCTGGCGGGTGCGACGGTGTTCAGGTAGCCGAAGCGGGGCAACTGCGTCCGCAAGGAGCGCCCCACATGGTCGATCTGCCGGTTTTTTGCATCGTGGGTGGTAGCCCACAGGATGAGCGGGCGTTCCGCGTGCGGAGACTCCGGAAGAGACGGCAGGCGGTCCAAGGGGATGGCGGTGACGATGCCAATGACATTGCGCCGGAAAAAGCGCGGGAAGATGAACGGATCATCGAAGATACCGGTGCAGGTGCTGATCTGGCCTTCCGCTGGAGTAGCGTCCGGCTTGATCACGTTCATGGACCTGTTCCCGGTCCATTTTCCGGTGAGTATCTGATGCACCAGCTTGACGTCGTCGGTCCCCGGCATTTCCTGGCCGGGGACATATTCGATCCTGAACTCCAAGCCCGCTTCTTCCGCGATATCACCCGGCCTCTCGATAATGCCACCGTAACGGAACTGCGCGGCACGGTCATCATTCGTTTTTGCCAAGTAGGCCGCCAGTGCCGGCGGGTCCCCCTTGAGCCCTTCCTTGGTGCTTTCGAAAGTCTTCCAATTGAAAATACGGACGGGCGGATTGAAATCCAGGTGGATTCGATAGGTGTACTCCCCCGGCCTGAGTTTGGTGGAGTCGCCGGGACCCTTAGGTTTGCCCCGCTCTTGTTCGGAGATCGCGCGGCGCACACAGAGACTCAGGATGAGGTTGTCGCCTGCGGTGGCATCGGGTGCGCGGTTGATGAGCTTCCAATCCTTGTCAACGATGAAGGCGTGGAGGTCGGTGATGTTCGCCTCCGGATCGGCCTGGATCTCGAAGGGGTTTAGGAGGTTCATCGGATCCGCATGGTCGGAGGCGGCCGCCGGAAGAGCGGTGGCAGCAGCAGCCAACAGCAGGGCGAACCGGATGGAGTGGAGGGTTGAGCGGTTGATTTTCATGTGCTGGAGTCTGGCTGGGTGGAAGGCAGGAGATGATTCAACGGAACACTGTGTTACCGATGTGCTGTCCAAGACCGCGATAGCTTTCCCATTGGGCATCATCGAAAACCTGGTCGAGCGTGGGCTGCTGGGGGAAGTTTTCGAAGCGCTTGGCGAATTGGGCGATATCTTGGGACTCATCGCCGGTAAGGCTTGGCTTCAGCAACAGCAGCAAACCATCGGGTTCCGAGCGATAGCTATTGGGTTCCTTGCAACAGCCATCCGATTCCTTGCGATAGATGATGCGGGCCAACGCCGCGTGAGTGATGGTGTCACGTTTGATATCGCGGATGGAACCAAGGCTTCCGGGAACCATCCAAGAGTAGGGCCATGCAAGCGACTGACCGGGAGGTGGCACCAATAAGGCGTTCGCCTCGACCGCATCCATCCACTCGATCTCCGCGCCGAAGTCTTCGCGCACCTGCCGCGTGAGCACGGCGAGATCCTCCAGTTCATAGGTGGAGTCTTCCCCGGCGTCGCTGATGATGATGAATGGGACGCGTCGGCGAATAAGTTCATACGCGCCGGTGACCTCGAAGTGGCCGCCGTCACTCAGATACCAGTGCCAGCGGTTTGGCCCGTCGAAGCGCGCCTTCCATTCGGAAAGCAAGAGGCTCTGCATGCGGAAGAGCGAGATCGGGAGGCGCTGGAGCTTGCGCCACAGGTTCAGGGGATAGCGGCCAGGCCGTTCCTGGTAGAGAATGCCCGAGTCCCACCAGCGCCCTAAGCGGAAGTTCACCAATCCCATGAAGAGGGCCATCGGCAGATTGTTGCCGCGGCCCAAGCCAGTGGAGTAGGCCGCTCCGGAAAGCGCCGTCCATTCTCCCAAGGTGAGACTCTCGACGGCAGCCACCTTGCTCTTCGTGCTGGCAAGTGGATGGAAGTCATTCGGGTTGGGCGAGGCGGGTAGTGCTGCGAGTCCGACGGGCTGGTTTTCCAGCGCACCGCCTTCGAGTCCCTCCCGTTTGCGCCGGCGTGCCATCCACCCGGGCAATCCGTCCAGGCGGGACCAGAGGCCGAAAAACCGTCTGCCAACCGCGACCCCCGCGGGGCCGACGCTCATGGGCAAACCCTTCGTGTCGCGCAACTGGCGCTGGGATGCTTGGTCCACCGTTTCGTTGAGGCAAACATTGATCAAGTGAAGCGGCCCTCCCGAGAGCTCGGGGTGATAATTGTGGAGATGGATGTCGTCCTGCGGATGAGCCACTTGGATGTCCTTGGACACGGTCGCGGTCGGATGGATGCGCGCCGGATTCGACGCACCTTGGAAAGTCCGCGTGATGCGCGCCCCGTAGGAAGCGGCAAGCGAGGTTAGGTTCAGGAAGTCAAAGGCCCTTCCTATGGCGGCTGAAAAGGCCAGGGCTGTGAGGACCGCAAGACAACTCCACCACGAGGCGTGGGATCCCTGGTATAACTCGTGCGCAAGCACGTCCACCACGAAGACCAGAAGGAGGGCAAGGACGGGTCCGGCCATGCGTGCAAAGGCCGGGAGCGAAGACTTCTTTTCCTGTTGCGGCAGCAAGCGGGAGATGGCACCCGCGATTTTGTTGAACCAAGGCAACAGCGGTGCGACGATGGCCATCACGGCACTCATCGCCAACGTCACGTTCTTTTCCGCGACGAGATGGGCGACGGTGTCGAGAATTACCCAAGCGAGCAGAACCAGGAAGATCAGCTGCGCGTCGCCAAGACTGCGAGTTAAACGGTTTCTAACAATCAAGCCGACATCACGGGGATCTGACCTCCCGAGGGGCATGCCCCAGCGTGCTATCTCCTGCCAGAGCCAAGCGAGTCCCAGCACCGCGATGACCGCGAGAGGGCCCCAGCGCCACGCGGGTGAAATGAGGGCGATCGATAAACCGGCACCGCCGGCAAGGATAGCCCAAGCGAGGAGCGCGAAGAAAGGATGTGACCGATAAGCACCCATCTTTGGGGCGAGCCAAAATGCCAGCGTGGCGGGTAGAACGCCTAGACCCATTGCCACCAACGGCAGCCAATACCAGGTGGACAAGGGGATTTCTTTAATGTGGGGCGGGTTAGCCAAAATCCGACCCGCCTTGTCGAAGAGCTCCTGGCCCGGCAGATCGGCCACACAACGCCAGAATGGGGAACCGGAGACACCGAAGTCATGCAGGCTTCCCAGTAATTTAAGAAGGTAAGGAGTGCCTGCTAACGCTCCAAAGATCCCGAACAACAGCGCGCCGATGACAAGGTGCACCGTAAAGATGTTGCGGAAGAAAACGGCGAGATGTTGTTTTGCATCATCGGTGCCGCTGGCGAAGAGGTAGTTTGCCTGCGCACGAAGCCACCACAGCGAGGGGGAATTCGTGTCTTTCAAAATGTCCTGGACGCGCGTGCAAGGATCGGACGCCTGGGTGATGATCTCGCGCATGAACAGCCTGCCGAGGAAACTGCCGGTGAAGCCGCCTCCCGAGACGGTGGAGAGAAAATCGATTTCGCGTAGCTTGTTCTTCCCGGCCAAGGCTTGGAGAAGGCCCAGCGCGAAGGTGGCGCTGCGGATGCCTCCGCCGGACAGGGCGAGGCCGACCGTATCCGACGGCAGTTTGTCGCCGGCTGGCACTGGCACCTTTCGCGGGAATGCCTTTTTGCGGCGTGTCTCGATTGCCTTTGCCTCGGCCTTCTCGAAGGCTGGCGGATAGAAGGAGGTCTTTTGAGCCTCCAGAATGGTGTCCGCCGCCTTCTCACTGACCATGAAGACCGGAGCGAGGATGAAATAGCCGGGGATCTTCGGAAATACCGAGGCGTCCACCACGCGCAGACCGTACACCCCATGCACCTTGAAATGACTGTCGAGCACGGCTCCCTCGTCCAGCAGGTTCCCGATGTTGTTACACCAAGGGTCCGCACCGATCCGGCAGGTTCCGCAAGCATGGTGACCCCAAGCTTCGTTCCGGATCCATTTACCCAAGGGCGAGTTGATGTTATTACTGTCCGGGCGAGCGTCTCCGGGCTGGATTTCGTTGATGAACAGATTCTTGTCGAATTCGTTGGCCTTGCGGTTGATGGCCCGCATCTCGGCCACTGCTTCCATGATGGCCACCACGTCTTTCTCCCAACCCACAGGGGAGTCAGCTCCATTGGCGTCGAAGGAATTAAAACAAATGGCGGGGGTATCAAAAGGCGAAGCGGACCGCAACCGGACGGTGCCGCCGTTGTTGCGGGTGTAGGCTTTCAGGACCACCCATGTCCACAGGTTGCGTTGCGCCGCCTGACCGTCCGGCCCATTCTGCTGATAAGGTCTCATCACCGGCCGCAATAGTTCCTTGGACCAGCGCCAGTAGTAGCCTCGGAACGCCGCGGGAACGCCGAAGGTCAACAGATCCGGTTCCGGGCCGTCGGCAACGGACGATCTCCGGACCACGGCCACGGTGCCTCCGTTGCCCGCGTAGAGACCGGATTTCTTGTCCTGCCATTCCGTCCGCCCGCCATCGCCCGCGTCGCCAGGCGTGAAGCTGAGGTTGGAGCTTAGCAGCGCCTCGAAGTCCTCCTTCATCTCACTGATGACACCCACCTCGTAGCGGTCCTGCAGATTCCTTCCCACGCCTTTCAGATCGATCACCCGCGGCGAAAGGGGGTCTAACGGGATATTGTTCGCTCCCATGAGCTGCAGACCCAGGGGATTCAATTGAGTGCAGTCCCCGATGCCGCTGAGCATGAGCAATTGCGGGGTGTTGAAAGAGCCACCGGAGACGATGACTTCTCCCTTCGTAAAATACTCGAAAGGACCCTCCATGGGGTTGTTGTCATCGAACAGAGGACTGGCCTGATAGAGATGGTCTCCTTTCACAAACCGGACGCCGATCGCCCTCGGTGCGCAACCGGTTTGTTCGAACAGGATGCGCAAGACATGCACGCGCTCTTCCACCACCAGTTGTTCGGGAAATTCTCTTTTGGTGCGGAGGATGAATTCGCGCACACCGGAACGCATGCCGGCAAGCGGGCGTCCGTCGATATCCTTCAGCTTGCCGGATGCAAAAGCCGTGGGAATCAGGAAAACCCCTTCCGCGGAATCCGCCCGCGTGCGGGTGTCGTTTGGATCAAAAGGCTGTACAACGCCGAACTGGGCGAGGAACCGTTTGCCAATGGCCACCAATCGATTGGTTTTCAGTCCCACCACGAAGGCCGCCATCAGTACTTTGATGAAGGGCTTGTCCTCACGGGCGAACCGCTTGATGAGCTCGGGCGAAATGAAGCTGGTGGGCTGCCATCCGTCCGCTCCGCCGTGGCCGCCCTTGTTTTCCACTGACTCCGGGTCAACGAAACGCGCGATTGCCTGCCATCCCTGCGAAATTGGCCCCAAAATCTTAGCTAGGAAGCCGCGATACTCATCCGCGTAGAGGCAGTTCTCGAACTTCGCGAAGTAATTGTTCATCGTCTCTCCCCGCCAGCTCGGATCTCCCGTTAGGTCGGCGATGTGATCCCAGTCGCGGTCGTTCGGCCGGATGACGATCATGGCATGGTGGCCGGTGCAGCCGCCGAGGCCCGCACTGCGCGGATAGAAGATCCCGCCGGTGCCATCCGGATCGCGCTGAATGCACCGCTCCGGGTTAGGAGCGCCGACCGGGTTCATGTGCCAGGAAAACGGCGCATATTTGGAATCTGCTTGCTGCCGTGGGCCTGGGTAATGTCTTCCGGAATGCTGCCAGCTCATTTCCTGGTCCTCGGTCGCGGCGGCATGGTAGCCGGGAGAATCATGAATCTCGCCGACGGCGGCATTTGGATAGTCAATGGACTTTGCCTTTGCCGGGTCGCTGCCAGCTTCCAGCAGCAGCACCCGCTTTCCGGCTTTTGCCAAGCGGCAGGCGAGGGGGCCGCCACCTGCCCCGGAGCCGATGATGATGAAATCGAAAGTGCTGGTTCTCAGCGTTCTCGCGTCCTGAAGCATCTTGGCGACAGGATCGCCTGTGGCCTCAGACGGGGAGAGATCTGGTGGGTCGTGGTTCATGGCGTGGACGTGACTCCGGACCGGGGATAGTGGGGGAGCCTGGGGGGGTTAATCGGAGTAGATAGAGGGCGGGGGGCATCGCGTGCTTTCAGTTAGAGCGTCTGCAGGAAGGCGATCAGGTTTTCCTTGTCATCTATGGAAAGGCCCTCGCCGAACCAGTGTCCGCGATCGAGCACGTAGTCGGGGCACTTGCTGGCGGACATGAGCGCCTCGCCCGCTTCATCGCTAAAGGCCTTCCAAGCGCCTTCCCCTTCAAGGTTTTCCTTCTTGATGCGTGTGATGCCGTAGAACATCGAGACGACCGCCTTGGGCAGGTTCGGTGAATCGGGATTCAGGTTCATGAGGAAATTCACAGGCGTGCCTGGGGGGATTGGCCCGACCTCCACTCCTGTGATTTGGCCGTCAACCACCAGTCTGCCGTTAATGAATTGATGGGCGATGAAGCCAACCATGATGATCCCGATGACGATCCCGGTGTGGATGAACCTCGCGATACCATCCCCGCCATAGCGAATGTAGACGCGGGAGGCCACGCAGGCCGCGAGGATGCCCAGCGGGATCCAGGCAAAGAATCCTGCCATTCGCAGCCACAGCGCGACCCGGGTAAGATATCCTGCGGCGGTTCCCCCGCCGAAGATGAGAGTGAGGAACCACAACAAAACCAGCGTGATTCCGACGGCGATAAGAATATTCTTCGGACCGCGCTTTTCCGTCTGCGGCTTCAAGGTCAGGAACCACCCGCCGAGCAGGCCAAGCCCGATTACCAGGATCCACCATCCTTTGTGGGACAGTTCCAACACGTTGCTCAGGGCCATGATAAGTACGGGGATCACCATCGCGCCCCTTCCTGTTCCGCCCGTCCCACTCAACAAAAGCAACACGCCGATGAGGATCGAGTCGGCCAGCAGGACGAAACCTGCATGGCGGGCCCGCGTGTGCCAGGCGATCAGCACGCCTGCGACGGCCAGCAGAACCCACAGCCAAATACTGAGAAATTGCGTTACGACCTCTCCCGCCACGCCCGCCACCAGCGGCCGGATGAAGGAGGGTCCGATTTGCACCTGGGTTTCCCTCGGAATCCGATAGATGAAGCCCGGGTCCTTTCTGGCCGCCAGATTCGCTTCTGGACGCAGGTCGCCGATTCGCACCGCGCCATAGGGTGCGGGTGGCCCCCCTGCCATCGAGTGCTTCGCGCGGTCCTTCTGGTTCAGTAGTTTCCGGATGCCATCATCGAAGGCTGCGAGGCGCCCGTGCACGCTTGGGTCGTTGTTGAACAAGCCCAGCGTGTTGTTGTGCAGGAAGGGGGCTGTAGCCCACAAGCTGATGTGTGATGCGGGCCGATAATAGCCCACACCTCCGGCGGGAGCGGGGAAGTCCGCGTTGTTCCCGTAGAAGTCCAGGCTTTTGGGTGAATAGGGATTGTAATAGCGAACCGTTCCCACGCTGCGAAGTGCCTTGTAAGTGTCCGAGGTAAAGTCGGCCCACATGTGCCCGCTCACTCCATTGGTACCCAGTGCGCGGGCCGCATTGGTACCCACCAGGGTTACAGGAATTCGGATGTCCGTGGAGAGATAATTGTCCTTCCAGAACGGATGGTCTGCTAGGGCGGGGTCGGCTTTTTCATCGAAGCTGACATCGTTCGCCTGCTTCGACACCAAATCGATGAGGCGCCTCCGATAGTCCTTCATCGCCGGACTTGCCCGGAACTTGTCCCAGTCCGCGAAGCTCATGGGCAGAGTGTAAATCGCTGCCTCATCCGCTTTTGGAACGGGTTCTTTTTCCCAGTCCTGCGAAAAGTTCAGCGCGAATCCGGCAGGCTGTTTGCTGGAATGGCAGATCGCACAGTTAAACAACCATACTTTGCGCCCGGCGAGCCGCTGTTCGCGATCGTGCCCCGGCACTTCCACGCCTCCATATTTGAAGCTCCCGAACCAGTCGGTCGTGCCCCCGGCACCATGGGCGGCAGTCCGCAATTTCATAGGGCCTGTGGAATTGTGCGGCGGAAGGGGCTCGCTAGACGACTTTGTTCCCGGGGCGGCCACCGGGGGAGGGACCGGATCTTCCTTGGCGGCTTGCGAATCCGGTGGTTTGGGCGTCACCGGCATCTGTTGCTTCATCGTGAAGAAATCGCGCAGATAACCGGCCCGGTATTTCTCGTTGGTCACCCAGTAGACGGAGTTCCTCTGGCAGGTTTCCAAGCTGAAAGGACGCTGCTTGCTGAAACCGATGAAGATGTTGTTCGTCTTTTCCCACTGCTCGTAATAAGTGCCGATGTTCAGGTAGACCCGCGCGAGCGCTCCGAACGCGCCGATTGAGTCGGAGCCGTCTATCAGAACCCGCGGCACGGCACGCGATGTCTTGCCGTCAGGAAAGCGCACGGTGGGCAATCTCAAGTTCCCGGCGCTTTGATTTTCCAAGGGTAGATTTTCCGCCCACGCAAGCCGCGCGGGAACATCGAACACCGCGTTGATGGTATTGGAATTATTGATCTGGTCACTTGCGACTTGGGAGGTGTCGATGGTGCCGGGTTGTTGGCTGCCGACGAAGTGATGAATGAAGTTGTTGCGCGGAAGCAGGTGGCCGATCGCCTTTTGGGGACGCCAGTATTGGTTGCCAATGATGTTGGAAAGGTTCTCCCATTCCGGATGGTTGGGGTCGGCAGGCGGATTGAGCGGGTGCGGGCCGACATGGCAAAAGCCGCAAGACATGCTCACGCGGAAGGGTCTCACCAGCCGCCGGTCCGCATTTACGGCAGGATCCGTGTAGAAGCGGTCATGGTTGTCCTCCACCCGGTTCTTCCAGTAGCGTCGCGCGAGGGCGGCTGCGTCGGTGCTTCCGAAGAAGTCCGGGTTCGGATACAGGCGCAGCCCCACGATGCCGCTTGGGTAACCGTAAATTTTCGGGTCCACGCCGTCCTGCGGCAGTTTGCCGAGGATGTATTTATATAGTTCCTCGTCACCTGCCTTGAAAAGCCGGTCGTCGTGGCCGGGAGGAGGTGTGGGAATATCCACGGGCTCAGGTAGTTTCCTGCTCTGCGCGTCGTAAAACTCTTTGTTGTCCTTCAGTGGAGCGGCATAATCATAATTCCCAGGTTCACCGTATCCGCCATTGGGGCCGGACGCTGTCGGTGAGGCCGGTGCCGGCGGCGGACGCATCAGGATGGGATTTTTCTCTTTTTCCGTCGGATCCCCCGGGAGGTCGAGATACAATCCGAGGATCCGCTTCGATGGATCGTCGTTGATCGTCATGCCCCTCATGCCGGGTTGATTGATGAGACCGTCGTTGGTGAAGCGGCGGTCGCGCTGGCGCGAATCTAACAGAATCAGGAAATCGTGTGTGCCATAACCTTCCTGCTGGAGCCAGTTCCAGAAGACCTCGTTGCCGCCGCCCCATAACACCCAGGTGTTGCGTCCGCGGATCGCGTCGCGTTCCGAATCGACTTGGTCCTGCCGTTTGACGTTGGGCGGGAGATTGGAGATATGGCCGTCGCGGTTCACATCGAAGTCGATGGGAACCAATTTTCCATCGAGTCCCGCGACCTTGTCCATCTGCCAGAACAAATCACGCTGTTCCGCGGGAAAACACTCGGGCGTACGGGGGGTGATGGGTGTGCCGAGACGGGTGCTCCCGGCGAGGGCTTCGTCCAGCGCTTGGGAGGGATCGGGCAGGAGCGTAGGCTTCGCTGCATCGGCGATCTTGCCGGCATATTCGGAAGGCTTCAAATTCCGCGGCTGAGGTAAGGGCGGAAACTCAATTTCCTTCGCCGGTTTTTCCTGATAGTAGACGATTTTGGCCCTTTTCCTGGCATCTTCACCACCGGTTCCGTCACCTTCGTGGGCTGAAACCGGCATTCGGGAAAACAAGATCACAAGGAAAACCAGAGCGGTCCGCGGGATTTGACGATGAATTTCGCCATGGGAGGATGATGGGCAGGCTTTCACTGTGACAGATGGTTTGAACGGGAGGGAAATGGCATGATCGTAGTCGTCAATTTAGCCGGCCAGTCGCCATCGGGGGGATCGAGGAGGCTGGAATGACCAGCACCGCACATCCAATCGATAAGAAAACAACAGAACGGTTTCCCAACATCAAGAGGCGGGAGGATTCAAATTCGGAACCAAGGTTAGGGATTCCGGAATATCAGAGGCGTCGATGAGGAATTTACGAGCATCTGATAGGTTGGAGAAAGAACGAGTTCCGCAAGCGGGTTGTCGATAAGCTTAAACGGCTTGCTAGGATCTCACGATTCTGTCAGAAAATTCGGGTAGTGAGAATCATCCGTCGGGAGCAGAACTGGTGCATCCTTTTGGCCGGGATGGGCGAGCGGGTTTGTCTCCAGCGGCTGGCGCTGAGGTGCGGCTACCGGATTGGTGAGATGTGCGCGGAACTCGATATTTCCGAGCGATATGTTTACCGGATCTTTGTCCGTGACATCGGGCTGCCGCCGAAGGAATGGACGCGGCGGGAGAGGATGGTGGTCGCGCGGAGGAAACTGATAGGGGGCAGGGCCCCGGAGGAGGTGGCGGCGGATTTGGGATTTTCCTGTCAGAACAATTTCCGCCGGGAGTTTTTGTCGGTTTATAAGGTGCCGCCGGTTCAGTTCCAGATGGAGCGGTGGGGACTGGGAGACGAGTGGCGCAGGATGACGGGGAATATGACTGATACCAAACCTTCAAATTAAAGTGACACCTGAGTTTTCGGCGTAGAGTTTGCTTGAGACAGCATCCACTCCCGGCCGATCAATTTCAGCACTGCCGCCGAATCGTCCCAGTAGCGCGGCAATGTGGGCAGCAAACTTCCCGCAAGGCCTCAATGGTTTCGAAAACCCGGTTGCCAATATCGTCCTTCACGATGTCCCAAAGTTGCTCGCACGGGTTGAGTTCGGGACTGTAGGGCGTCAGGTCGATGATCCTCACTCGCGAAGGCAGCCGCGTATCGCCGTCGCGCAGGTGGAAACCGGCCTGGTCGCGGATGAGCACATGCACCGCTTACCCGTCGATCATGGTTAGATCCTTCAGATAGGCATGGTCCCATTCCTGATTGATCGAGGGAAACTGGCAGAAATGAGCCTGCCCGCCAACCACATCGAGTGAGCCGTAGAGATAATCCCACTCGTATTTGATCTGTCGCGTGACGACCGGCCGCTGTCCCCCTGATGCTCCACAGCCGCCGCATTTCGGTATGCAGGCCGAAGCGCGCTTCGTCCGTGACCCAGATCTTCACTTTGCTGCCGGTGGGATTTTCCAGGCTTCAAGCCGATTGCCGAGTTCCTTACGGAATGAGTCGGATGCCGCGGGGTCTTTTTTTGAGTGACTGGGTCGCGGCACCCGCAGCACTCCTTTGAATTTTTTTAGCCAGAGCCAGACCGTGTTGTAGGGGCGCTTGAAGAGCGGAATAAAGTTCCAGCAGAGCGGAATGAATGTCCGCGCTCCGGCTAGAGAATGCTGGTGGGCAGGACGTGGGCGTCGCTGACGGAGTGGGGGATGTATTCGCTTTCGCGGAGGACGGTGGCTTTGCGCTTGGAAAGCAGGAGCCAGCACTCGCGGGCGGTGCCGAGCACGATGATGGCGACGAAGAGCAGGAAGGTGGCGGTGATGGCGACGTCGATGCGGGCGTTGAGGAGGGAGGTCTTTGCTGCGGCGAGTGCGGGGCCTTGGAGGCCGCCTGCGATTTTGCCTTCCAATGCGTGGATGGAGGGGATGAATCCGGCGGCGTTGGCGGAGAAGAGTTTCATGTAGCCGGCGGTGAAGGTGACCACGGTTAGAAAAATCATCGGGATGACGGTGACCCAGCAGTAGCGGGTTTTTCCCATCTTGATGAGGACGACGGTGCCGAGGCAGAACGCGATGACGGAGAGGAGCTGGTTGGAAATACCGAAGATGGGCCATAGGCTTTTGGCGATGCCGGCGGGATCGAGCGCGCCCTGATAGAGGAAGAATCCCCACGCGCCGACGAGCAGGCCGGTGGCGAGGATGTTGCCGGCCCAGGAATGGGTGTTGCCGAGTCTCGGGGAAATATTACCTAATAAATCCTGGAGGATGAAGCGGCCGACGCGGGTGCCGGCATCAAGTGTAGTGAGGATGAACAGCGCCTCGAACATGATGGCGAAGTGATACCAGAGCGAGAGCGCGGCTTTTCCGGGGATGACCTTGGCGAACATGTGGGCCATGCAGACGGCGAAGGTGGGCGCACCGCCGACCTTGCCGATCATGTGGGGCTCGCCGAGGTCGGAGGCGAGCTGTTGCATATGGGCCTCGCTGATGGCGTAGGCCGGGCCGTAGGAGTTGATGGTGGCGATCTGCGCGGTGACGGCGGCGGCGTTGTTGGGATCGACGGGTGAGTTGATGGCGAAATACTCGCCGGGTTGGAGGGCACAGGCGGCGATGATGGCCATGAGGGCGACGAGCATTTCCACGACCATCGCGCCGTAGCCGATGAGGCGGATGTCCTTCTCGCGCGCTAACAATTTCGGCGTGGTTCCCGATGCGATGAGCGAGTGGAAACCGCTGATGGCCCCGCAGGCGATGGTAATGCAGACAAAGGGAAAAACCGGCCCGGGCACGACGAAGCCGCCGCCGCTGACGAACGGGGTGACGGCGGGCATGTGCAGCGGCGGGTGGAGAATGACGATGAAAATCCCGAGCACGGCGACAGTGCCGAGTTTCATGAAAGTGCTGAGGTAGTCACGCGGTGCTAACAGCATCCAGACCGGCAGGACGCTGGCGGCAAATCCGTAGATCATGATGGCCCAGGCAAGCTCCGTGGGAGTGAGGGTGAGCGCTGCGGTCAGGGCCGGAGATAGCAATTTCCCTCCATAGACTGCGGCGCAGAGTCCAGCGACGCCGAACACAGAGGCTGCGGTGACGCTGACTTTTCCGCTCTTGATCATGACGCCCATGATAAAGGCGAGCGGGATGGTGGCGGCGATGGTGAAAAGGCCCCACGGGCTTTCGGCCAGCGCCTTGACGACGACCAGTCCGAGCACCGCTAACAAAATCGTCATGATGGCTAACAAGCTGATCATGGCGATGAGGCCGATGAACGGATTGAGTTCCTCCTTGAGCATCTGGCCGAGGGATTTCCCGTTGCGGCGCATCGAGGCGAAAAGGATGATGGAATCATGCACGCCGCCGCCGAGGGTGGCTCCGATGAGAATCCACAATGTGCCAGGGAGGTAGCCGAATTGTGCGGCAAGCACGGGGCCGACGAGCGGCCCGGGGCCGGCGATGGCGGCGAAGTGATGCCCGAAGACGACCCATTTCGGCGTGGGAACGAAATCCTTGCCATCGCTGCAGGTGACGGCGGCCGGAGCGCGGTTGTCGTCGATGGTGAGAACCTTGGCCATCAGCCAGGCGGAATAAAACCGGTAGGAGACGGCGAAGGTACAGACGCCGGCGACGACAAGCCAGAGCGCGTTGACCGGTTCGTCGCGTTGGAAGGCGGCGATGCCGACGGCGGAGGCTCCCAAGAGGGAAATGGCAAGCCACACGATGGCGCGGAAAAATCGGGACATGAGAGGATTTCGGGTTTCGCGGATGCCCGCGCGGAAGCTGTCTAGCGATGGCGGAGGGCTTTGGAAATCACGAAAACGGGGCGGCGTCTGCCAAATTGCAGCAAGAAAACCGCCCGGAGTCCTGTATCCAGACACCCGTTTCCGCCCAAGCCGACTAACAGCCATGCGCTCCTTCATCCCCTCCATTTTCCTGTCTTTCGTCACGCTTCCGCTTGGTGCGGCTGTGGAATTCGATCCTGTGTTCTCGCCGGGCATGGTGATCCAGCGAACTGTGCCCATCCGGTTGAGCGGCAAAGGAACTCCGGGACATGAAATCAAGGTGTCTCTCGACGCCACCGGGAAAACGGCGGCTGTCGCGGCCGACGGCTCTTGGAGCGCGGAATTTCCCGCCATGAGGTTCGGCGGCCCGCACGTGCTGAAGGCGGTGGACGGCGAGGAAGCGGCGACGCTCGACGATGTGCTCATCGGTGACGTGTGGGTCTGCTCCGGTCAGTCTAACATGCAAATGGGAGTGCGCGAGGCGATCGGTGGAAAAGAGGCGATGGTCGAAGCCGCCGCTCATCCCGACATCCGTATCCTCACCATCCCGCGGGCAGGAGCTCCTGAACCGCAGAAAAAATGCGACGCGAAATGGCAGGCGTTCTCCTCTGAGGACTCGGGTGATTTTTCCGCTGTCGCTTGGTTCTTCGCGCTGCAGTTGAAAAAGGACCCGGCGCTGGCAAAGGTGCCGCTAGGCATCATCAACAGCTCGTTCGGCGGCACGGCGATCGAGGCATGGACTCCGGCGGACTCGCTGCCCCCAATCCCGAAGGAACAGATCAGCGGTTCGATGTTCGGCATTCCGTCAGGAGCTTTGTTCAACGGAATGATTTCGCCGCTAACAGCGCTGCGGATCAAAGGCGTCACCTGGTATCAGGGTGAGGCGAACGCCGGGCATCCCACGGTTTACGCCACGCTTCTCGCAAACCTGATGGAACAATGGCGCGCGAAATGGCAACAGCCCGACCTGCCGTTTTTCATCGTCCAGCTCCCGGTCTTCGATGGCAAATGGGACGGTTACGATTTCAGTTGGCTGCGCGAAGCCCAGGCCGCGGCGTGCGTGAAAACGAAAAACGCGTGGCTCGCCACGACCTTCGACACCACCGACGGCCACGACCTGCATCCGGTGGACAAACAGGAGATCGGCCGGCGGCTCGCGCTGCTTGCCCGGCGCGAGACTAACAGCAGCAAGATCGTTGCGAGCGGCCCGGTCCCGGATGTCGTCAGCGTCCAAGGCAATAAACTACGGGTTGCGTTCAAAAGCAGCGACGGCCTGACCACTGTCGGAGGAAAAGCACCTGTTGGATTCGCCATCGCGGGGATGGATGGTGATTTCCGCTACGCCAAAGCGACGATTGAAGGAACTGCGGCGCTCCTGGAAAACGCGGACATCCCAATGCCGGAAACGGTTCGCTACGCCTGGGGTGCCACTCCCTCCGGAAACCTCGCCAACCGCAGCGGGCTTCCCGTCGCACCGTTCCGCACCGACTTGCTGCCACCGGGCAAAGTCGCATTCCAACTGCTGCCCGCCACCCACAAGGTGGAAACTCCGCGGTACGAACTCACCACTGGCGAGAACGGCCAGATCTCCAGTCTGATCGTTGGAGGGAAACAATTTCTCTCTAACGAGAAGGACGGTGGAACGCGGATCCCCGATGGCTTCGGCTCAAGGAATTTCGGGGTGGCCGAAGAGCTCGGCCCGCGCCGTCTGCGGGCTTCCGACAACACCGGTTCGCTCGAAATCGCTTGTGCGGATGATTCGATGGAGTGGATTCTCCGCAACGACCGAGATAAGGAAATCGAGTTTCGTATTTCTCTATCAGCCCAAGCGAAGGTGCAAGTCTCCGATGGATCAGCGGAGGTTTCCCGCGACAACGTGAAGCTGAAGATCGACGGCATTGATCGCGCTGAATCGTCGGAGATTGTTGCAAAGATCCAACCTCATTCGACCTCCACCCTTCGGCTCCAGTTGCTGCCGTAGTCCGCTCTTTACGCCTCGCAGTCATTCGCCAAAGAGAACAACCCGATGAATATGCCCATTTTTGCCAACCGCTGCTGCTTGCTGACGGCCTTACTGATAGCGCCCGCGTCCTTTTCGAATGCCACTCCGTTTACAAATCCGCTCCGCCCCACAGGCGCGGATCCTTGGATCATCACTCATAACGGCGATTATTTCTACATCCGCAGCATCGAGAATAGGATCGATATTTTCAAAACGAAGACGCTTGCGGGATTGAAAGATGCCGAGGCGAAATCGGTTTGGCAGCCGCCGAAGAAGGGGTCGTATTCGCAAGGCGTCTGGGCACCCGAACTGCATTTCATCCGGGACAAGTGGTATATTTACGTTTCGGCGGACGCCGGCAAAAACGAATCCCATCGCGTGTGGGTGTTGGAAAATGCCTCGCCCGATCCGCAACAGGGCAACTGGACGATGAAGGGAAAACTCACGTCGCCGGACGATCATTGGGCCATCGATGGCTCAGTCTTCGAAAACCGTGGTCAACTCTACACGATCTGGTCCGGCTGGGACGGTGAGAAGAACGGGAAGCAGAACATCTACATCGCGCTGATGAGCGACCCGTGGACGATCTCGGGAAAACGCGTGCTCGTTTCCACTCCGACCCTGCCATGGGAAACGGTGGGCGATACCGACCCGGAGAAGATGCCTGGCGATCCCAGGCATATCGATGTGAACGAAGGTCCGGAAATGCTCGTGCACGGCGACAAGCTTTTCCTGATTTACTCCGCGAGCGGCTGTTGGACCGACCATTACGCACTCGGCATGCTCACCGCTTCTAACGACAGCAACCTGCTGGATCCAGCGTCATGGAAGAAGTCCCCCGAACCGATGCTCTCGACGCTGCCCGAGGCGCAAGCTTACTCGACCGGGCACTGCGGCTTCTTCAAATCGCCCGACGGTAAGGAAGACTGGATCGTCTATCATGCGAACCCGAAGGCTAACCAGAGCTGCGGATCCTTTCGCTCGCCGCGAGCCCAGAAGATTTCTTGGAAAAGCGACGGCACGCCTGATTTCGGGCCACCTATTCCGCTCGGTCGCGAAATCGATGGTCCTTCCGGTGAACCTGCCCGCTGACGAGATGGTGCTTGGAAGATTGGCGTAGGCGGCTTGATTTTGAAGAATATCGACGTGGAAATTCCTAACATGAAATTGATCCCCATCTTTTGTCTGTGGCTGGCTGCCGCGGTGGCGGCCGTTGCCGCCGAGCGCCCGAATATCCTTTTCCTCTACTCGGACGACCACGCGGAACACGCCATTTCCGCTTACGGTTCGAAGGTAAATAGAACTCCGAACATCGATCGTCTGGCTGCGGAGGGTTCGCGGTTCACGCATTCGTTCGTGACCAACTCGATCTGCACCCCGAGCCGCGCGACCTTGCTGACGGGGCAGTATTCCCATCTCAACGGGGTACCGGTTTTCAACCGCTTCGAGGGTGCCCGCGATACGGTGGCCAAGCACCTGCAGGCTGGAGGCTACTACACGGGGATGATCGGGAAATGGCACCTTGGCAGCGATCCCGAGGGCTTCGACCGCTGGGCCGTGCTACCCGGGCAGGGGGATTACATCGATCCGAAGTTCCTTGTTCCCGGGCATCGGCTCACCATCAAGGGCCATTGCACCGACATCACGGGGGATCTCGGCATCGAGTTCCTGAAAACGCGGCCGAAGGACAAGCCGTTTTTTCTGATGCTCCATCAGAAAGCGCCGCACCGGCCGTGGATTCCGGACGAGCGGAACAAGGCGTTGTTCAAGGACAAGGTGATCCCGGAGCCGGACACCCTGCGAGACGATTACCGGACGCGTCCCGCCGCCCTTCCGGAAAACCAGCAGACCGTCGCGCGGGATCTAACCAATAATGATCTCAAGCTCGCCCCGCCTGCGGATTTGAAAGGAAAATCCCTTGCCGAATGGGGAGGCATCAAGCCGATGCGACTGGAGATCGATGGGGAAACCCTCACCGGTGACGACCTCGTCCGTTGGAAATACCAGCGCTACATGCGCGACTATCTCGCCTGCGTTCAAGGCGTGGATGACAATGTCGGCAAGGTGCTCGATTTCCTCGACGAGTCCGGTCTATCGGAAAATACGATCGTGATCTATTCCGCCGACAACGGCTGGTTCATGGGGGACTTGGGACTTTACGACAAGCGGTTCATGTATGAGCCCGGATTGAATGTCCCGCTGATCGTAAAAGGGCCGGGAATCAAGGCCGGGGTCACGCCGGATCAATTCGTCTCCAATCTCGATCTGGCTCCCACGTTTCTCGATCTCGCCGGACTGCCGATTCCCGATTTCATGCAGGGCCGCAGCCTGGTGCCGCTGTTGCATGGCGAGAAGCCCGCGGATTGGCCGAAATCCTTCTATTACCGCTACTACCACAGCCCCGGCGACCACAACACCGCCGCCCACTATGGCGTCCGCACTGCCACCCACAAGCTGATTTACTATTGGGCAAAGGACGCTTACGAGATGTTTGATCTCACGAAGGATCCCACCGAGCAGCAGAACCTGCTTTACGACAAGCAGGAGGCTAACAAGCCGGAAGTACGGAAATGTTTCGAGGATTTGAAAGCCGAAATCACGCGGCTGCAGAAGCTCTACAAGGACGACGGTCAATACTCGGATCCCGCCACTTGGCCCAAGACTTCCGTCGATGCTCCGGTGGGTGATAAAGTCCCGCTCGGCGTGAAATCGGTGTCAGAGGCGATTTCCGCCGCCGGTGGCTGACGACATGCGGGGCGCTTTTATCATTTCCGGGTGGCAAGGGCGCGATAATTGCTTGGAAGTTCGGTTGCGGGGGATTGTGCTGCGGGAGTGGACGCGATCCGGATCCGTGGCGCACGGCAGCACAACCTGAAGAACATCGACGTGGATATCCCGCGGGGGAAACTCGTGGTGATCACCGGGCCTAGCGGATCGGGGAAATCGTCGCTGGCATTTCACACGCTGTATGCCGAGGGGCAGCGGCGGTATGTGGAATCGCTGTCGGTATATGCGCGGCAGTTTCTGGATCAGTTGGAGAAGCCAGATGTGGATTCGATTGAGGGGCTGAGCCCGGCGATCGCGATCGAGCAGCGGGGCGGGGGGCTGAACCCGCGATCGACAGTGGCGACGGCGACGGAAATTTACGACTACCTGCGGGTGCTGTGGGCGGCGGCGGGGATTCCGCACGATCCGGTGACGGGCGAGCGGTTGGAGCGGATGAGTTCGGCCGATATCGTCAACGTGCTGGCGGCGCTGGAGGAGGGGACGAAGGTGGTTTTGTTAGCCGCGCTGCCGAAGGAAGAACTGGGCGAACCGACGAGATTGTTAGGTGATCTCCAGCGGCAGGGCTACATCCGCATCCGGCTGGATGGCGAGGTGTTGGAAATCGAAGAGGCTGCGGCGAAATGGCCGGAGTCGCCTGTGGCGGTTGAGATCGTGGTGGACCGCTTTGTCATCCGGCCCGGTGTGGAATCGCGGCTGGCGGACTCGGTGGAAACGGCGCTACGGCTATGCGGCTCGGAGGCGCGGGCGGCGATCCAGGAGCCGGGCAAGGATGCCTGGCGGGACATGGCATTTCAGACGTCGTATCGAAATCCGCGGACGGGATTTGTGGTGGAAGAGCTTTCGCCGAAGCATTTTTCCTTCAACTCGCACCTCGGGGCTTGTGAGGCTTGCGAGGGATTGGGGACGGAGATGTTTTGTGATCCGTCGTTGTTAGGCGAAGGTGAGGACGCGGAGAAGACGCTGAAACGCTACCGCGAGGCGAAGTCGGAAATCACGCGGCGGAAGCTGGCGAAGTTCATGGCGCACCGTGCTTGTGGGGTTTGTCTCGGGCGGCGGCTGAAGCCGGAGTGGCTGGCGGTGAAAATCGAAGGCGGGAGGGAAGAGGGAACCGCAAAGGCGCAGAGGTCGCAAAGGGACGCGGAGGAAGAGAAGGGGAGTATGAGAAATGCGGAGAATGATTCTTCGCTATCAACTCGCAACTCTCAACCATCAACTTCTTCTCGATGGCTGGGGATTCAGGATTTTTGTGAGCTTGGAGTGTCCGAGGCGATGCGGTGGATCGAGGGGATCACTTTTGATCCGGCGAAGGCGGAGGTTTGCAAGCGGCTGGCGAACGACGTGCGGACACGGCTGGCATTTCTCGAGGAAGTCGGACTGGGCTATCTGACTTTGCAACGGACGAGTGGGACGCTTTCCGGCGGCGAGGCGCAGCGGATCCGTTTGGCGACGCAGTTGGGAGCGGGGCTTTCCGGGGTGATTTACGTTTTGGACGAACCGAGCATCGGCTTGCACGCGGCGGACACGGGGAGACTGATCGGGGCTCTAACACGATTGCGGGATTTGGGAAATACGGTGGTGGTGGTAGAGCATGACGAGGAGATCATCCGGGCGGCGGATTGGCTGATCGACATCGGCCCGGGTGCGGGAGCGGCGGGCGGCGAATTGTTGGCGGCGGGGATTCCGGGGGAAATCGTTTCGCCGACCGGTCAATGGTTGCGCGGGGAAATCGCGCCATTTGCCGTGAATCGGCTCGAAGGATCGGGGCAGGGGAGCTTGGTGATCCGCGGGGCGAGAGAACACAATTTGAAGAATCTGGACGTCGCGATTCCGCTAGGGCGATTGGTCAGTCTTACCGGACCGAGCGGCAGCGGGAAATCGACGCTGGCGGACGACATCCTGCGCCGGGCACTGGCGCGGCATTTCAACGGCTCGGGCGAGGCTCCGGGAAAGCACGACCGGATCGAGGGATTGGAGTTGATCGAGAAATGCGTGGTCGCGGACCAATCGCCGATCGGACGCAGTCCACGGTCGAATCCGGCGACATTTACGGGGTTGTTCGATCTGGTGCGCGATCTTTTCACGAAGCTGAAGCTCTCCAAACAGCGTGGTTACGGGCCAAGCCGTTTCAGTTTCAACGCTGCGGGCGGACGCTGCGAGCGGTGTCAGGGAAACGGGCGATTGAAAATCGAAATGCACTTTTTACCGGACGCTTGGGTGCCGTGTCCGGCGTGCAACGGTCGGCGGTTCAATCGCGAGACGCGGGAAGTGACTTATAAAGGAAAATCCATCGCGGACGTGCTGGGGCTTTCCGTGAGTGAGGCGAGGGACTTTTTCCGGCCGATTCCCAAGATTCATCGAATTTTGGAGACGTTGGAGGATCTCGGACTCGGCTATTTGCAGCTCGGCCAGCCGGCGAACACCCTTTCCGGCGGTGAGGCGCAGAGGCTAAAGCTGGCGGTGGAATTGGCGAAACCGCAGGCACCGCACACGCTGTATCTATTTGATGAGCCCACGACCGGGCTGCATTTCGGCGATGTGGAGAAATTGCTGACGGCGTTTCTCCGTCTCCGCGATGCGGGCCACAGCGTGCTCGTCGTGGAGCACCATCTTGACGTGATCGCCGCTGCGGACTGGGTCATCGAGCTCGGGCCGGGTGGGGGAATCCACGGCGGAAACCTTGTGGCTGAGGGGCCTCCGTCGCAGATCCGGAAGAACAGGAAGTCGCCGACTGGGCAGGCCCTCGCTCGGCATGGGCGGAAAGGTTAAAGCATTTTTAAAATTCCGGTGGACAATCCGGCGGTTGGGCGGTAACCAACTCGCCACCTTACGGGGCATCCGCCCCGTAAGAACTTAGGCAGTATAGCTCAGTGGTAGAGTAGGGGACTCATAAGCCCTTGGTCGGTGGTTCGAGCCCACCTACTGCCACCAGGTTCAATTCCCGAAAGTTGAGATTCAAGGAATCTGCAAAAGCAAAAATGGGAGGATGGAGTCCTCCTCGCGCAGGAAGTTCAGCGTGATGTCGGAAGCCGCGCCAGCCGGCGACTCAGGAACTCCGCCAAAATTAAATCGGCATTGAAGCCATCATGGCAACGGCAGTTGATGCGGCGATCCTGATGAACCATTTGCCGAGTTCGCCAAGCCGGCGAAGACATTCTTCATAAGGATTCATCGCCTTTTGTCGAGTTTGACGCCCTTGGGGCAGTCGCCTCCTATCAGTGTGGCCTGAGGGTGGTGAGGTCCCAGCCAAGTTCGCGCGCGGCATCGTTGAATCCTGCGGTCGGCGATCCGGCCGGTTAGGGAAGGATTGCGCGAAGTCGGGCGAAGAGCTTGCCGCCCGAGGCGTTCGAGGCCGGGATGGTGACGGTGACTTGGTCAGGATCCGGTACGGTGTTCACGCTGACGGTCACGCCGTTCCCGTCCGGACCGGAGCTGGTGACTCCGATGACGACGCTGCCCGGGAACCCCGCGAGGGTGGTGCCGTATTCGACGACCAAATCCGCCACGCCGATGGAGTCCTCCTCACGCTTGAAGTTGAGCGTGATGCCGGAGGCCGCGCTGCCGGTCATGGTGGGCAGGATGGAGGCGGTATCCGCGATGGTGGGATTTCCGCCGAGGATCCACTCGAGTCCTGTGGCGATGCCGTCGTTGTCGAAATCGAAGCCGAAGGCGGTGTTCGTGAGCGTGGGGAAGGTGGCGGCCCATGCTAGGTAGGGGCTGGCGGCAGTGACGGTGAGCACGAGATCGTTTCCGCTGATGGAGAGCGTGCCATTGAATCCGGGGGCGATGAGGCCGGTGGCGTTCGCGGGATCGACCGTGCCGGTGATTCCGGCGGAGGTGATGAGCGTGTAGCTGCCAGCTGCGAGTCCGCCGAGGTTGTTGATGGAGACATCCGCGAGGCCGAAGACGTTGGTGCCGATGTCGACCGTTC
>NZ_JBDSCX010000033.1:0-33928 GCF_039920825.1 Luteolibacter sp.
ACGGAGTGTTGGCCGGCTTCCCTAACCGGATGTCGGTCGAGGGACTGACCCAGAGCCACGACAAAGGCTGGGCCGAGGACGAGGCTTGGGAGGAAATCGCCGCGAAATACGAGCACCCGCTCTACAAACGCATGGGCGATCTCTCCAAGGAGATGGGCGGCCACGGCGGCATGGACTACCTCATGCTCTTCCGGATCATCGAGTGCTTGCGCAAGGGAGAACCGCTGGACCAAAACGTTTACGAGGGCTGCCTGTGGTCCGCCGTCGGACCGCTGAGCGAGAAATCCGTCGCGGAGGACGGTGCGCCCCAGGCCTTCCCGGACTTCACCCGCGGAAATTGGAAAACCACAAAGCCGCTGGGTATCATCGGCTGATTCGTTAGAACTCCAGCCGTGCCCGGCCAGCGGGTGTGCATCGCCTGCCTGCCGCTGATGGCGATTTTGCCCGCTCTGTTCCGCATCCAACCCGCCGCCTTTCCGCGCCATGCACTCCCGCCGCTCCTTTCTGGGCCTTGCCTCGCTCGCCATGTTGGACACCGCCCGCGGGGCGGAGGAAAACAGCCCCGCGGCTTCGCTTACCTTCGGCTTCATTACCGACGTGCACCACGGCACCCACGGCAATGACCAGCAGCCGCGCCTCCGCAAATTCATCGACGCCGCGATCGCCCGTAATCCGGATTTCATCATCCAGTGCGGCGATTTCTGCTGTGCCAAGGGCGGTCTTGATGCCTGCCGCGGTTTCCTAACTGAATGGGAGCGTTTCCCCGGCGCGAAGCACCATGTCATCGGCAACCACGACTGTGATTTCCAAGCCAAGGCCGACCTCCTCAGTGCTTGGAAAATTTCCAACCGTTACTACTCCTTCGATGCCGGCCCGCTCCACTTTATCGTCCTCGACAGGAACAACTACATCGATAACGCTGGAAAGATCATCCCTTATGACAAGGGCAACTGGTATCCCATCCACCGCAAGGGTGGCCCCGGTCATCTCGCGCGAGTGAGCTGCATCGACGAGGAACAACTCGTCTGGCTCGCCAAGGATCTAGCCTCCACGGAGAAACCCATCATCATTTTCCAACACCAGCCCTCCGGCGTCGGCAGCCACGATGGCAACTGGGAAGACCTCAACCAAGTCATCGATTCCCACAATGCCAGCCGCGGCCGCGTGCAGGTCGCCGCCGTGTTTTGCGGCCACGATCATGACGAGCAGGTCGCGATCCGCCACGGAGTCCATCACATCACCCTCACCAGTGCCACCTTCGGCATGCCCCTCGGAGGCAATACCACCTACTACGATGGGAACCACCCACCCTTCACCTTCATCTCCATCGACCCCGCGAAAAACGAGCTCGTCATCGAGAAGGGAGATTCCGCTTACGAGAACCAATCCGCCATGAAGCCGGATCTCGTATGGGTGGATCCGCCACGACTCGCCGCCCGCCGCATTCCGTTAGGCGGGCAGCTTTCATGTTGAGGACTGCTCAAGACAACCTCAGCGCACAGGCACTGATGGGTCCCCTTTTCGTCCTTTGCCGTCCCGTCGGCCGCCACCCTAACACTCCATGAACTTTACTTCCGACAACTGGGCTGGCGTCCATCCCGCCATCACTGAGAATCTCGCCAGGCACGCTCCCGGCCTCGCGGCCGCCTATGGCACCAGCGAACTGGACCGCAGGATCGAACGGCGCTTTTGCGAAATCTTCGAACGCGAGGTCGCCGTGTATTTCGTAGGAACCGGCACGGCCGCCAACTCCCTGGCGCTCGCCGCCGTGAACCGCCCCGGCGGCGTGTCCTTCTGCCATCGCGAGGCGCACATGGTGAAGGACGAGTGCGGCGCACCCGAATATTTCACCGGCGGCGCCCGCCTCCAGACGGTGGAGGGCGCGGCAGGCAAAATAAACCTATCAGAGCTGACGCGGGAACTCAAGGGCTTCCGCCCCGACTTCATCCACGCCGGTCAACCTATGGCCGTTTCCATCACCCAAGCCACCGAGGTGGGCACGATCTATCAGTTGGATGAGATTGCCGCCGTCGGCGCCGTCGGCCGGGAACGAAACCTGCCGCTCCATATGGACGGCGCTCGCTTTGCCAACGCCCTTGTGTCCCTCGGCGTCACCCCGGCGGAGATGACTTGGAAGCAAGGCGTGGACATTGTCTCCTTCGGCGGAACCAAGAACGGCTGCTGGTGCGCCGAGGCGCTGGTGTTCTTCAATCCGGACGATGCGAAGGACCTTCCCTATATCCGGAAGCGGGCCGCCCAATTGTTTTCCAAGACCCGCTTCATTGCCGCGCAGTTCGAGGCCTATTTGCAGAATGATCTCTGGCTGAAGCTCGCCTCCCATGCCAACGCGATGGCGGCAAGCCTCGCCGGTGCGGTGAAACGCTCCAGTCAATGCCGCCTCGCCTGGGACACCCATGCGAACGAGGTCTTTGTTATTGTTCCCGCCACGCTCGCCGCGGAATGGAAGCATCAGGGTGCCGGTTTCCACGAATGGCCCGTGCCCGTCGATCTTCTGGGCAAGATCTCGGGCGATGAGGTTCTGGCCAGACTTGTTGCCAACTTCGCCACGACGGAGGAAGAGGTCGCCGCCTTTGCCTCCCTTCCGGGCTTGGGTTAGCAGCCTGAGCGAATTCTATTAGACTCGGTAAACGGCTTTCAAACCGTCGATAGATAGCAGCCCATCATGTTGCCATCGGCGGGCAAGGTCGAGTTACCCGGATCGCTGTGATGTGGCCTCGTTGCCCATTCAGGGCCCGAACGAATCGCCGGGCGCGATGGTCGTGTCGGCTGGCTGCATGTGCTCGGTGAACACATCGGCAGCAACGAGCTTGCCGGTCACTTGATTGCCGGAAAGCTTCACGTTACGGCAGCCGTTGAACGCGAACGCATGCCGGTTCGGGTGCCACTCTTTGAACGTGTTCGTGCGCTCGAAGCGGTTGTTGGAAATCTCCAAGCGGTCCACCGAGCATGCATACACCAGAGGCGCATCGAACACTTTGAAGGTGTTGCCGGTGATCTGGATGTTGCGATGGTAACGCGGACCATCGTCGGGCAACTTTTTGATTTCCGGAGCGATACTGATGATCGCCCGGCAAAACTGGAACATGTTCGTCAGGCAGTCCTCAAACGTGTTGTTACGGATGATGGTCGGGCCGAACTCACCCACCGCACCGGATTCATACCAGCCGTTCGCGTCGCCCGCGATGAGGATGGCGCTTCCTTCGGTGCGCACGAAGTTGTCCTCCACCACACATCGGCGCGGCGTATTGAAGAGCATGCCGCGCGCGCGGTTGTGGCGCACGGTGTTATCGTGAAAATGTACCTCCGGAGTCCACGTCACATTTTCGATGGCATGGCCGACTCTAACACCGGACGGAATGTCCGCGGCAAACTGGATGCGCACGCGGTATTCATCGAGCAATTGGGCTTTCTCCACCTTGGCGAATGACTCACCAAACTGCAGCAATGTCTCGTTGTCGATGAAACGGATTTCATCGCCGGGGCCTGCGATCTCAAACCCCTTCGATTGTCCCTCCATGAAGCGGCACACCATCGTGCGCGGGTTTTCCAACGCATCGATTTTCAATGACGTGCCATGGACGTTGATCGCATCATCCATCATGCCCTCGAAGAAGCTGCTAGACACATCGATCAAACCTTTGCAACCGGAGAAATGGGTGGCATCCGCGATGGCGGTGCTGATGCGCCCGCTGCCTTCACGCGGCGTCATCCTGAAATTTTTGAGCGTGATATTTTCACTGCGCTGACCGACCACGCCCATCGCAGCGGCGTGATGGATGGTCACGTTCTCCAATGTCGTGTCCTTGCTTTTGTGGATGAAAATCGCCACGTCGTTGCGGTTGTTATGGCGGGACGTGAGGCGATCGCCCGTTTCAAGGATCGGGTTGATTTTCCCGGTGAAGCGGACTTTGCCCGGCGCGAGCTGGGTCGCATTGCGCTTGGACAGCACGCCGCCGAATTGCTCCGCGCATTGGTATTTCGAGCGGTGGGTTTTACCGTCGAAACAATAGACCGACCAATCCAACACTTCGGCTCCATCGACCATGAAACGGAACGCGCCCTCCGGACTGATGGTGTAGGTGATGTCCGGCTGAAAGCTCAGCGTGAAATCATTCTCGCGGATTTCCTCGATGGTCGAGTCGCTGTGCAACGGACGCACATAGTCGATCGCCAGATTCTTCAGTGTCACGTTTTCACAGCCGTCCAATTTGAAGACAGTCATGCGGTGGTGAAACAGAAACAACGAGCCACCGCCATCGACGGTCACCTGCTTCATCCCCTGCATTGGCATCGCCGCCCATTTCGGGAAGTCATCCTGATTGTTGGAAACGTAGGTTTTTGAAATCTCGGTGCCATCGATGCCGAAATGATAGACGCCCTTGGGAAACTTCACGGTGCCGCCGGTCTCGCGAAGCGACTCCAACGCCTGCCGCACGTAGGGCGTCGCATTCTGAATCCCATCGGCATGCAGACCGAAGTCAGCGACCGACACGTCCTTGGCAAGGGCGTGTGAACAGAAAGCTAAAGTCAGCGCAACGAGACGGAAGCTCTGGCTGCTTTTGGTGTTGGAGCGTGAGGTGATGGAAATGGTGAGGTGGGTCGGTTTGATCCGGTTCCGCTCCAGTTGGCCACGGCGGTGCCGGCTGGAGTTCACGAAGCGGTTGAAAATCCCAATAATTTCATCCGAACAAGCTTTTGTAGTTCCCATCTGCTGAAATAGCTGTATTTAGCACGAGATAACTCCGTGTGAAGGCATGATACGCCCCACCTTCAGGAACCTTTGCAAAAAAAAGAACCTCATGAATTCCCACGTTTCCGGCAATTCATCCCCTTTGGTAAAACGCCGCGGATTCATCGGCACGGTGGCTGGCGGCCTGGTCGCCGGAGTCGGCCGTGTCGCTTCGGCGCAGCAAGCCGGGAATACCGTCGTCTCCGAAGTTCCAACCTCGCCGGGTCCGCTGATGAGAACCCCGGCGGTTCTCATGGCACCCCGCCATGACGGCGTCGAGGTGGTTTGGGCCGTATCCAAGCTCTCCCGCGGCAAGGTGGAATGGAAAAACGATTCGGGTGGCAGCGGAGTGGCGGGCGCCGATCATTTTGGTTTCGTCCCCCAAGGAGATGAAATTCTCCGCGTCAGGCTGGATGGCATGCAACCGGGCACTACCTATCAGATCCGCGCGATCACTGAATCCGCCGATGGCAAGGACCACGAGGCCAGCCCTTGGAAAAAATTCCGCACTCTCGATCCGGCAGCTTCCAGCAGTTCGTTCGTCGTCTGGAACGACACTCACCAGAACGAAGAAACGATTCGCAAACTTCATGCAGTCACCCCGCCCGCGGATTTCCTGCTTTGGAATGGAGATACCTGCAACAACTGGGACGACGAAGCCTGGCTCATCCCGACGCTTCTCCAGCCCGCCGGGCAGGATGTTAGCACGGAACGCCCCTTGTTTCTGGTCTGGGGAAATCATGACGTCAGGGGGAAATGGGCGTTCAAGGTTCCGGAGATGGTCGCCACTCCGGAAGGGCGTCCGTATTACGCCTTCCGCAACGGGCCGCTCGCGGTAATCTGCCTCCACACTGGCGAAGACAAACCTGATTCACATCCGAGCTTTGGAGGCCGGGTCGCCTTCGACATCCTGCGCCGCCAGCAGGCGGAATGGCTGAAGGAAACCATCGCCCGCCCGGAATTCCGGGACGCGCCGTATCGCATCGTCTTCTGTCACATTCCCTTGCGCTGGACGGAGGAGGCTGATGTTTCGTCCGCCGATTACGGGAGCGGCAGCTACGACTCCTTCAGCCGTGCCAGCCGCGCCGTTTGGCACGACTCCCTGGCCGCGTGGAAAACCCAGGTCGTCATCTCCGGTCACACCCACAGTTCTGCATGGCTTCCTGCAACGGCCGAATTTCCTTACGCCCAATTGGTGGGTGGTGGCCCGAAAACCGATGCCGCAACTTGGATCGAAGGCCAAGCCAGTCCTTCATCCCTGCTCATCGTCATGAAAAATCTGGCCGGAGAAATCGTCGAGCACGTCGAGTTCCCCGCCCTCGCGAAAATCTGAGCGTCTTTTCCAAACCCATCCACCCACCTTCGATTTCCCAACTCACGACCTTGCCGCCTTTCAGTTCCGCCGCTCTCCCTTGCGGCAAAATTTCCCACGACATCAATTTCCCGCTTTCCTTGAAAAAAACGGTACCGACAAAATAACTACAGGACCGGGTGATTCTCAATAGCTTCGCCAACCCACCGCTCCTCGCATCCCAGCCGTCAACGAAATCGTAACGGTGTTTTTCTTCTTCTGGAACAAATCATGCTATCGTCCATTCAAAAATTTATCACGAGCTAATAACTACTAAACGGCACTTTTGAACCAGAAAACGACTCGGATATTTGGTGTTACTCCACTTCCGGTCCGAGCCGGTCACCAAAATGCTATTTTCTCCAAAATAAAATCGGAAATCCCGCCTATCCCATGAAAACAACCGGAAAAGCCGCCCGAGCCCCCCGATCACAAGGCTTCGCACTCATCGCCACCCTTCTGCTCATGATCCTGCTCGTCGTCGTGGCGGTGGGACTACTCACCCTCTCGTCGGTTTCACTTCGTTCGACGAGCGGAACCCAGAAAACTGCGGAAGCCAGAGCCAATGCCCGCCTCGCACTGATGCTGGCGATCGGGGAACTTCAGGACAGCGTCGGTCCGGACCAGCGCGTCACGGCATCAGCAGAAATCACGGGCGCGACCCGGAACTCCAAATGGACCGGAGTCTGGAGCACGACGACGAAAGGAGACAATCCCAAGCCGATGGTTTCCGGTTACAAGGATGGCAAATATCTGGCGGATTTGCGGAACACCGAGTCCTCATTGACCAATGGTGCTTGGAAAGAGCAACTCCTTCTCTCCTGGCTGGTCAGCGGAGAGCCTGCCTCTCCCGATGAAGTGGATCCGGAGGACTCCAAGAACATCAAGCTGGTAGGAAATGGTGCGCTCGGAAGCGACACGGCGGTTTCCGATTCCGGCATCGTCGCCGCCCCATACGTGAAGGTCGGCCAAGGTAAAAAGGCCGGCGGTTACGCCTATTGGGTCGGGGACGAATCCCAAAAAGCACGGATCGACGTTGCGTCACCTTATGACAACAAGCAGCCCAACGCCACCAAGCCCACGGATGGAGGCGTGTATCGCCTGGCTGGAGCCGCCGGCCCTGATTTCACCGACGTCAAGGCCGGCACGACAACCCCATACACCGACCTGCACAAACAAACCGGTCAGGAACGCGCCAAGCTCATCAGCCTGAAGACCCTCACCGTGGAGACCGGCTCGAAAGATGCCCCGACAAAGAATTTCCACGACATCTCCACCCATTCGAAGGGTCTGCTCACCGATGTGGTGATGGGCGGCTTGCAGAAGGACATGACCGCGGCTCTTGAAGCCACGACTGATATCCCGGCTTTCGCCAGTGTCCGCGGCTCCGGCATGACAGCCGACCAGAAAATTCTCACACCGGTCAACTATTCCAAGACCGGTCCGACCTTCGCACAGCTTCGCAACTGGTATCGTCTCAAGGACAAGGTCACAGGTGGCATGCTCGATACGCGGATGGATACCCCGCAGTATGTCACAACACGCACGGGCAGCACAAATGGCTCGAATTTCTACAACCTCACTTCTCCCCTGCCGGACATTACCTCGAGCAACCAGTCGATCCAGCCGGTCATCGCGGACTTCAGACTGGCCTTCGACTTCAGCCTCGACACCACAGTCGCTCCGCCGCGGACCGGCCGCAGCGTGCGCGCGCACCTCTATCCCCGTGTCACTCTCTGGAACCCCTACAACGTGACCCTGAAGGGGCAGCGCTACTTTGTCGGCAGCCCGTTGCCCGTCGTGGACAATCTAGCGGTTGGGCCGGGAACAACCCCTCCGAAGGTCGAGGGCTTCTCGGACGGTTCGATTTTTCCCGGCATGACCGGAAACAAGATCATCTATTTTACCTTGGCACCCGTGGATCTCGCGCCCGGCGAAGCGGTTGTATTCTCGCCCGACATCTCGGCCTCCACCGGTGCCAAAATCGGCGGCAATGCCGTGAAATTCACACCGACCAACATGGCGGCGAATGTTCTCAGCGCCAATATCCCCGGTGGCACCAACAACTTCTACTTTGATTCCAACGTACAGGTCGCGGCCTCGGTCACCGCCGCCGCCCTCGCCGCCAAACCCGACTATACTTTCACTGGTGGAGTGAACCAAGCCTATGGCAGCCCTCCGACGATGTTCCTGAAGCGTGTCAAAACCACCGCCGCGACGGTGAGCCTCAGCACCCTCAATTCCACTTCCGCAGAAACCCTGCAGCTCATCCATATCAGCCAGAGTGGAACCACAAAGGGCCAGTGGTGGTATCTCTTCGGGAACGCGATGAATGCCGTCAATGGCGGTGAGGGATTCCAGAACTATCTCGGCAACCCCAATCGTTTCCCTCCCCGCCTGTGGGCGTTGGAAACCCGCCTGCGCTGGCTGGATGAGAGCGACGAACAAGCATCCGTGAACAAGCATTCCGGCAGCACCGCCGGAGAGTTCTATTATAACAGCCCCGTGATGGGCAACTTCAACGTCCGCTCCAGCATGGTTTTCCGTGATCCATTCAGCTACTACAACGGTTGGACGAAGTATGCCCCAGGAGGATACATGCTGCCGTGGTCCATGCCGCGCCTCAACGATCCGCGCATGGACGCACCGTACCGTGAAGGAAAGTCCCATGGCTCGCCACTCTCGGCTCCAAGCGTGTTTTCAGCAGCACCGGCCTTCGCGATGTTCGACCTGCCCCGCCAAGGATCGCCGGTTTTCTCGCTCGCCTCCTTCCAGCATGCCCAACTTGGAATCCACAGTTGGCAGCCATCCTACGTGATTGGCAATTCCATCGCCGAACCCCGCTCGGCTCGTGATGGCACGGTGAATCTCAAATACTACAACGCGAAGAAAGACGCCTGGGGCCCTAACTTATCGAGGCCTAACGAGCGCCCGGCGGTGTGGGACGACTTGATCCAGAACCAGGGAGACCAAACCCTCGTCTATGACATGAGCTATCAGGTCAACCAGGCTCTCTGGGACCGCTATTTCCTTTCCACGATGCCCTATAACTCAAGCTCCGCATCATGGAATCCGAAGCAACCGCTGCCAAATTCACGCCTGGAGCCCTTCAACATGCAGGACGCGATCGCCCAGAAGGCCGTGCTCACCGGCAAAAGCAGCTTTGACAGCGCCGCCTATTTCCTCGGCAACAACGGCGCGTTCAACGTGAACTCTACCAGCGTCGAAGCATGGCGCGCCTTGTTCTCCACGCTGAACAACATCAGCCGCCCCACGGTGGATGGCGGGACGATTGAAGGAGCTTTCTCCCGCCTGCTTTTCCCGATGTCCGCCGAAGAGCCAACCGCCACCACCAGCAACGGCACTTGGAATGGTGCCCGCAAGCTCTCCCAAGCTGAAATAGGCACGCTTGCTGAAAACATGGTCCGGGTCGTCAAAGCCCGTGGCCCTTTCCTGGGTATGGCCGACTTCGTGAACCGCCGTCTGGCGACCGCCACCACCAATAACATGTCGGATCCCTCGATGTGCGGTCCTCTGCAGGCGGCCATTGAAATGTCGGGAATCAATTCCTCCCTTCAGAAGACGCAGGATCTAACCTCCAGCAACTCCGGCGGCGCGAACACCTCGGGAGAAGGTGACATTGAGCCGGATTGGAAGGCCTTCTACCCTTACAAGAACTTCGGAGCCCCGGGCTACCTGACCCAGGCGGACGTCCTCCAGACGGTGGGACAAAATCTCACCAGCCGTGGAGACACCTTCGTCGTCCGCGCTTATGGCGATGTGAGGGATTCCAACGGTAATATCACCGCCCGCGCTTGGTGTGAGGCAGTCATCCAGCGGGTGCCGGACTACATCAATACCAAACCCATCGACGGAGCCTCGGACAGCGATGGCAACAACCCCGCGGAGCCTGCACTCGTGGGTGCCGGAGCGGGTCAGGATTTCTCCGCCACGGTCAATTCCGCCCTTCTGCCCATCAACCGGAAGTTTGGCCGGCGCTTCGTTGTGGAAAATTTCCGCTGGCTCTCTCCATCGGAAATCTAAACTTTTCACCGGTCATATGAAATTCCCGCTTTCGGCTATTACCATCCTTGTCATCTCCACTGCCCTTCTCAAGGCGCAGAACAAAACGGCTTCACCGGAGCAGGACAAGCCACTGCTTGCCGCCCCCATCCGGATTTCCCTGCTCGCTGTCGGAGATCCCCCGCAACCGCACTTTGACGTCACCACGGAGAAGCGGACTCTCCAAGAAACCCCTGCCAGCGATTATCCTCCATCAAAGGTCTTCCTGCGCGATCGATCTGAAAAGGAGAAGGCATTCAAGGAAGTCTCTCTCGGACTCAACGCCGCCACCGGCTATGTGGTGTATAAAGGTGAAAGCACTCTCAACCTCTATCGGGGCGAGACGGGGGATGAGAAGGGTCTCTACGCCTCCCTGCCAATCCCCGAATTGCATGCGGACATGACCATCATGCTGACGCGCAATACCTCCAAAAAATCCTGGGAAACGGATCCCAAGGCGAGGTTCTTCGACAACAGCCTCACAAGTTTTCCCCAAGACAGCGCCCGCTACGTCAACCTCAGCTCGGTGCCCATCCGGGTGGTGAACGGCAAGGATCCGGTTTTCGAAATCGCCCCGGGTGGGTTCCGTGTTGTCCCCCTCCAGCGCAGCGAACAAGGCATCCTCGCCTATCGCATCGCCGCGGCGGTGGATGCCAAGATTTTCCCGATTGCCGACACGGCGACGACCTACACACCGGACACACGGATCAACCTCGTGGCATACAATGCGGATGGTGAAAACAAGACCCAGCCCGTGAAAGTCATCCGCTTTTTCGAGCGTCCTCCTCAAGTGGCGGAGAAGAAGGAGAAGGAATAAGAACGTGCCGAGGGAAGCCGAGTGATCATGATGCGTTTGCCCACGACCCTGAAATTTCTCCTGTTGCTTCCCGCTTGCCTGGCGACCCTCGCCAAAGCCGATGACTGGGACCCTCTGGCAGAAACCGCCCGTCAGGATGTGGTCTGGACCAGCCACGGCACCGGCGAGGCGGACAACATGCCACTGGGAAACGGCCGGACCGGCGCAACCGTATGGGTGGAGCCCGGCGGCAATCTGAAGGTATGCCTGTCCCACAACGATGCGGTTAGTGAACTTCACCGCCTGCTGAAACTCGGCAAGCTGGACATCGCTTTCGACCCAAGCCCGTTTGGCAAGGATGAGCCATTCCAACAGCACCTGGTCCTGCGGGGCGCGCGCGTGGAGATCTCCGCAGGTGCCCCTGGCAAGGAACTCAAGCTGCAGATGTGGATCGACAGCGATCTGGATGTCCTGAATCTAACCGGCACCAGCGGGATTCCCCGGAACATGACCGTGACTCTCGAAAACTGGCGTCTGCAGAAACGTGAACTCGCGGGCGACGAACTCGCTTCCACCTGGAACTACCGCACCGGCCTGAAGAACGGGGTCCAGGGCTGGGAATCGGCCGACGTGATCAGGCCCCATGAAAAGGGGCTGTTATGGTTCCACCGCAATGCCTATTCCTCGCTTCCCGCGCACTACGAGGCCCAGGGCCTGGGATCGCTAACAGGCAAATTCCGTGATCCATTGGAAAACCGGACGTCGGGAGTGCTGCTCGCCGGGCAACGGATGGCCGGAAAACCGGGCAACGTCCTCTCGTCCACAGCTCCGCTCGTGAATTTCGATCTCCGCGCGGCGGTCAATGTCTCGCAGACTCAAACCGAAGGCGAATGGGAAAAGCAGGTTGTGAAAACCCTCACAAGCAGCCGGCCGCCTGCGGAATCCCGCGAGAGAACCACCCGCTGGTGGGAGGATTACTGGCGGCGGAGCTGGTTGTTCGTGGAGGAGCCTTCCAAGCCGATCATCCCGCAGATCAAGCATGCCTTGAAATTTGGCAGGGACCAGACCGGAGCCAATCGGTTACCGGGGAAAATCACCGGGTTGGTTACCACCCCGTCCGCGCTTCCAGCGGAGGAAATTGCGAAGCTCGCGGCATCCCCGGTCACCGGCGGACAGGAGGCCGCGGATTTGTCACTCGCCGAAACCGTGGACCTAACAGCAAAAGATTTCACCGTGGCCGCTTGGATCGCGCCCGGGCCGCAGGAAGGCAGGATCTTCGACAGCATCACTCCGGGTGGAACAGACGGGATGCTTTTCGATACCCACCAAGGACTTCGATTCATCTTTGGCAACCAGACCCTCCAAACGACCGCGGCGTGGAAGGAAGGAGAATGGCATCATGTCGCATGCGTCGTTTCCAGCATCGGTGGATTTGTTAGGATTTATCTGGACGGGAAGGAAGTGATGTCATGGAAAGCGCCGGAGGCCGAAAACCCCTCACCCGTCACGCGAGCCTACGTTCTCGCGAAGATGCTCACGGCGATGCAGGTCCGAGGCGAAACTCCCGCGCACTTCCAGGGTGGCATCTTCACGGTGGATCCCTCCATCGCGTTCTATGCCACGAACCCGGCGACCTTCCCGCACACGCCGGACTACCGTTTCTATGGATGCAGCTATTGGTGGCAGAACGTCCGCTTCATCTATCTGCCGCTGCTCGCGCAGGGGTGGCACGAACCCGTGCGCAAATTCATAGATTTCTACGCTTCGAAGGCCGATCTCTTCGCCGCGCGCGCCAAGAAATACTATGGTGCGGAAGGTGTCTATTTCCAGGAAACCGTGAATCTCGCCGGTCTTCCCGGGATGGGAGATTTCGGCTGGGGAGCCAGCGAATACTCCGAGTCCTACACTTCTAACATCTGGCAGCAGGCACTGGAACTCTCGGTTCTCATGCAGGACTACTACGAACATACACAGGACGCCGGATTTCTCCGTGATACCCTCATCCCGTGGTCCAACGAGGCACTGAGATTCTACGACACGCGCTTCAAGAAAATCGATGGTAAAATCCGCGTGGAACCGACCCACGCGGTGGAAACCTATTGGACCGGCGTCGCGGATGACATGCCATCGGTGGCTGGTCTTCACGCCGTCACGTCCTGGCTGCTAGATCTTCCGGAAAAGGATGCTTCTCCCGCCGACCGTGCCTATTGGCAACGCATCGCCTCACAATTGCCCGCCCTTCCCAAGCGTCAGGTCAATGGCGTCACCCTGCCGGACAATGCCGCCGTGTATGACAAGAAGCGCAGCAACTATGAGTCACCCGATCTCTATGGTGTATTCCCCTTCCGCGTCTATGGACTGGGAAGGGACGAGCATCCCATCGCCGAGGCGGTGGAGGCATGGAAGCAAATGCCCAATCCCGGCCACGTCTGTTGGTATCAGACAGGTGTCATCGCCGCCCGGCTGGGCCTGGCGGATGAGGCGAAGCAGGACGTGGTGCTGCGGGCGGAGAACCGCATGAAACGAAGCGATCGCCCGGGAACCTTCATGCGCTTTCCCGGCTATCTCGGCTCGCCGCACGATTGGTGTCCGGATTTCGACGGCCCCGGCAACATGATGAACACGCTTCAGGAAATGATCATCCAGCAGGGACCTAACGGAAGCATCTTGCTCGTCCCCGCGTGGCCGAAGGACTGGAACGCGAAATTCCGGCTGTTCGCAAGCGGCAACACCGTGGTGGAAGGCGTGATCCGGCAGGGAAAACTCGAGTCGTGGAAAACCACCCCCGAGAGCGCCCGCTCCAAGGTGCGGGTGCAGGAATCGAATTGAAAATCCCCAGCCCGGACTATTTGCCGGAAATGTGAATTTCGCCGTTGGAATCGATCCCACCCACGGATCTAACGCGTGCGACGAGAACCGCATCCTTGAACGACCGTCCGGATGGCAGGGATAGCACGAATCGGTTACTTTTGGTCTCAAGCCCCGTCCATCCCTCGTGGACATCATCCGAGAATTTCTCTCCATCGAGTTCCAATGAAACCGCATCGATCTGGAGAGCGTTGGCCCCTGATTTATAAACAAACTCAACAGAGATTTCACTATCCGCCCTTGTTTCAGCCGACACCGGGATGGCGAGGCGGGCCGGACTGCCGTAGCGGAAACTATTCTTATCCCATCGCGGTCCTTCCAACTTCACAAGTGGCAGCGGATCGAGCGCCGTGATCTCAGCTCCATATTTCTGCAAGAGCTTGCGCGAAATTCCGACGGTATCACCGGAAGCCCGCTCGGGCATTGTTAGCTTCCCGGAACGGATCCACTTCACCTCCATTTCGCCGCGCTTTTTCTCAAACGCTTTCTGGTCGAAATCCCGTCCCGACTCGAGGGCTTCCCCCACTCCATCCAGGAACATTTTCCACCGGGGAAAATAGTATTCCCCCAGCAAGCCGCTCCACTCGCGGTTCGCATAGTCCGCGAGATCGGTTTGCGGATTGGCAACCCACGAAGTGAGGATGACCCGTGAGACTTCATCCATGTAGGAAATCTCCTCCGGGGTTCGGCCCCATTTGCGTGCGTCCGCGACCCAGCTGCCCATCAGCCAATCCGGCCTGCTGGCGCAGAGTTCTTCGAGATCCGTGATGATTCCTAACAAACTCTCCTTCCCGTGACTGAAGGCCACGGGATCCTTGTCGGCGACCGCTTTCAGGATCTGTTCAAAGATCGCCCGCGAGTGGTTCGTCAGCGTCTGGCGGGAAACATCCGCCAGATCATACCGGTAAGTGTCTTTGCCGCCGAGCGCGGGCGCGGCATTCAAGAGGAGTTTCCAGGCTTTTGCCAATTCACGATTGTCATACCCGGTCTTCGATCCCGGCGACCAGGTGCGCCCGCGTAATCCTGCATCCAAACGCGGCCTTGCCGTTAGAACCGAGTTCACCGGACCCTCCGCGGGAGGGGTGGAGTAGGCGGTTGCCAGGATCTGCTTCCATGCAGCCTCCGCGGATGGGTCGCGAGCGCCGTAGCGGGCGTGCAGGTATTGATTGACCCACGCCGGGACATCCGCCGGAGCGCCGCGCATGGACATCTCCGTCATGAGCTCATACATCATGGGGTTGGTTTGCGAGCCTTCCGGCACCAGTGCGGTTCCTTCCAGCTTGCCGCGGCCCGGGTCCGTTAGGGCGGAGCCGAAATCCGCCGCGAGCTTCACCGGGTTTCCTTCCAGCGCCAGATTCCCGCCGAAATTGAAAAGGAAACACCACGCCCACGGCGTGCCGTCATAGGCTTTCGCTTTCTTCCAAAACGGCCGGTAGTCGCAGTTCAGGTCCAAAGCCAGCGAATGGTCCTTCCTGCCCGCGTCGAACATTTCCTTGTTAGAAGTTTGCCAGCACTGCTTGACGAGGGTGATCGACGGGTCGAACTCCAGCATCACGTCCTGGATCTGTTTGTAAACCGTGCCGCGGTCCATGCCCTTGGAGGTGCCGCCTTCATGAAACGGATCCGCCGCCAGATAGGATACCGCGCCATAGATCCCGCGCTGTTCCTCCATGAAGGTCTTCGCGATTTCCGCATACATCGGATCTCCCGGATCGAGCATGTCCGGCCGCCGGCAACCGGCGGCCCACGTGCCCTGCGGGAACACGCGAGCCGCCGGATGTTTTTTCAAAAAATCCGAGGGCAACATCCCGTAGTAGCCCTGGAGGATCGGCTCGATGCCGAGTTCCCTGCACCGACTAACAATGTGCCGCCCCAGATCCGCACGTGCCTCGATGAGCGACTGCGGCGGCGGCATGAATCCCTCCATGTTTTGCATGAACTGCCACGGCTGGTGCGCCGGCGAGCAGAGCCAGAGCCGGACCTCCTCAGCACTGTAGCCGAAGCGCGTGAATGTCCTTTGCCACACCGCTTCCTGCCCCTCTGTCACCAGGATGCGGTTGATGCCGTGGAGCGCCAGCCAATCCAATTCCCGGTCCCACCTGGCCTTGTCCCAAAACGCCATGGTGTATCCATGGGTGCAATAGTTGTAGGCCATCCGATGCACCACCGGTGAAACCACGCGGATCTTCGCGGGAACCGGAGGCGGGGATGGTGACAGGGAAAAATTATCCCCGTTCCACGAAACGTGCGCATGGCAGACGTCCTTCAGGTAGTGATAGAAGGCGGATGCCTGAGCCACCCCTGTATTGCCTCGCAGAACGACCATCCCGTCCGAGGACTCCACTTCATAGGTGTCGCGGCCGTCCGTTGCCGGGATCGTCTCCAGCCGGATTTTTTCCCTGTAGGCCGGAGCGAAACGGCCGATCAGATCCTTCACCGGTGATTCGTCCGCTAACACCCGGCAGGACAAGCTGGCGAGGATTCCAGCACAAAAAACGAGGAGACTCCGTTGCATGATCCACGAAATGTTAGTCAAAAATTTCACTTGGCCCTGCGGAACAGAACTTCCCCAAGGGAATCGGTCCCCTCATGGCTGTCCGCCTGGGCGCGGAGGGTGGCACCGCTCACGTTCTCCCTGACCTCCAACCGGTAGATCTGCGCCTGCGGGTTACTACCGGTGAATCCCCGATGAACGTCTTCCGCGATCACCTTTCCCTCTGACACGAGTTCCATTCGGTCAAACCACAGGCCGAACGCACCGGCCTGATAGGTAGGCACCGCTTCATAGATTCCCGGAACAAGATCCATCCTCGTGCGGCCCTCGAGCACCACTCGCTTGTCGGCGGGCGAGATGCTCTCCGGCGTCCAGGCCACGGGTGCCGGGGGCTCCAGCTTGCGGTAGTTGACCTGCAGTTGATCGAGCCTCTTGACGTGGACGGCCAGCCTATTTTGGAATGCTTTGAAATCCTTCGCCTCGGGAGAGGTCCATGTCGTCTCCGCGAGGGCGCAGACTCTTGGGAACGCCTGGTATTCGACGTGCTCAGGTTTCGTCATCAGTTCCGTCCACAGTTGCGCCTGGGCACCCAACAGGTTCTTTCGCATGGCTGGCTCCACCTCCGGGAGATCACAGTTGAATTCATACACGGAACGCAGCGTGAACGGACCGGTGTAAAGTGCCTGGTTGTCGGTCGGATCGGTGGTCTGATAGGAGTCCAGGTAGAGCGGCCCGGTGGGGCAGAGAATTACCGGGTGTCCGGAGTTTGCCACGGTCGCCGCCGTTTTCATCGAAAGCCACGGCATCACCACGGCACCGTCCGGCAGGAAACCCTGGGTGATTTCTTCCCAGCCGACCGCCGTTCTGCCTTTTTCCGCAACGTGTTGGGCCATTTGCCCGAAGAGCCATGACTGCAACTCGTTCTCCGATTTGAGGCCCAGCTCCTTGATGCGCTGCTGGACGAATTCACTTTTTTGCCATTGTCCCTTCGGAGCTTCATCACCGCCGAAGTGAATCCATTTCCCAGGAAACAAGGCCATGGTTTCATCAAGGATGTCCTTGAGGAACGCGATGGATTTTTCATCCACATTGATAAGATCCGGCGAGTGGTTGGACTTCGCCACCGGCACCTTGCCCGTGGTGGAGTATTCCGGATACGCAGTGAGCATGGCCATGGCATGGGCCGGGAACTCGATCTCCGGCATGATGACGATGTGCCGCTCCGCCGCATAGGCCACCACCTCCCTAACATCCTCCTGGGTGTAGAAACCGCCACCGTGGAATGTGCCGTAATGATAGTTGACCTTGATCGAGTGATCCGTCGGGTCTTCCCCCGGATACCATGCCGGCTGATCCTGGCCCACTTGTACGAGCTTCGGATATTTCTTGATCTCAAGACGCCAGCCTTCGGAATCCACCAGATGCCAGTGGAAACGGTTCATCTTGTGAACCGCCATCACATCCAGGAGTTTCAGGACAAATTCCTTCGGCATGAAATGACGGGCGGAGTCCAGCATCACCCCACGCCATTCCTTGGCGGGCGCGTCCCCGATCGTCACGTAGGGGATCTCCACCGGGACCGGTGCGGCGGTAGTGGAGGCATAGACCGCGGGCGGCATGAGTTGCAGCAGCGTCTGCACGCCATAGAACACACCGGCTGGATCACGTCCTTCGATGGAAATCCCCTTTCCATCCACGACCAAGCGATACCCCTCCGGCGGCAGAGCCGTGGAAATACCCAGCCGGATCCGGCCACCAGCCGCAGCCTTGATCCGGCGGCCGAGCCCTGTAGTTAGACGGCGGGTGAGCTGGGAAGCCTCGTTCCTCAATTCCGCCGGAGAACTGATAGATACATCTTCCGGAAAACGGTAGCGCCCTTCCCCCTCCTTCACGGATTGCGGCCATGGGATCAAGGGCAACGGGTCGGCGGCGGGAACGGAACAAGTCAGGGTGAGAAGAAGGAGCAGTGGACGCACGATTGGCTGGATGGAAATGGCGGGGTGCTTCATGAAAAGTGATGAATGCGCCATCGTTGTTAGAAAGCGGTGTGCAGGCTTTTCCCCACCCGAAGAACGTAGGTAGTTTCTGAAGCGAAGGAAAAACATCAGGAAAAAGGGGAGGATCCTTGCGGACCCTCCCCCGAACTATCCCGGATCAGGGATGGGTGAAGTTCAGGCGGGCGAAATGCGCGCCGGTAACCAGCGGGATCCTCACCGTCACGCGGTCGATGCCGGCACCGTAGAATGCCGGATCTTCGACGATCAGCACGCCATTGATGCCCGCCACAGCCTTGGCCCAACTCGCGAGAGCGGTCGAATACTCCACGAATGGCGTGTAGCCTGCGGATTCGGTCGTGCGGCGGAACACGTAGTTCATATAGGTTCCATCGACCGTGGCAGGCTGCAGGAGGCTGTTGGAATCGGAGTTCGGACCGGAAGGGTCTCCGCCGATGACGAACTCGATGCCGTTCGGGATGCCATCATTATCGGAATCGACCGCAGGTCCGGCACCCGTGATGCCATTGAGCGTTTCCCACGAAGCGTACGGATCAGCGGGTGGAACCGTGATGGTGCCATCGCCAATGATGTAATCAACTTCATGCTGCGCCCCGGAGCCAAGTGCCCCATAAACACCCACTGGCTGCTCCATACCATCCAGCAGAAGCTTGCGGACGACATCGGTGGTGCCCGTGTTGAGTTCCAGGATGGCTCCCGTGGTCACGATGAGGTCCGAGGTATTTGGGAGATATGCGGTATTCATCGCCAGCGTTCCGGCGTCAACCGTGGTCGAACCGGTATAGGTTTCCGTGCCTTCAAGCGACAGTCTGAATGACCCTGCCTTGAACAAGCCGAAGTTGTTATCATTCGTTCCTACTCCGCCGAGCGCTCCAGTGAAGCTGCGGTCCGCGTTCTGATAGATGGTGAGCGTCACCGGGGTGATGCTGGTATTGACGATTGATCCCGCGCCGGAAAGCGTGGCGGCCTCTTGGTTGAAACCTTTAAGGACGAGCTTCGCGCCGGATGAGACAACCAGTTCGGCGGCGGCACCAATGGCGTTATCGGCGCCGGTGATCACCGTGCCGCCTTGGATCTTCAAACCGGCGTTGCCAGCATAGGCCGTGCTATTCAGTGCCACGGAGCCATTTCCCCGCTTGTAAAAGCCGAGGGTGGCCGCGTTCAGCGGTCCGTTGATCACGAGGTCCCCAGTGGCCGTGGCCGAGCCGGCGGGAACATTGACAGACATACCATAGCCGCGGCTGATGATCTGGATGTTCTGGTCGATGATCGATCCGGAGGCCCCGACGTCCATGGTAATGCCGTTGCCATTGACATCAAACGTGCCCAAGAACGCCAATCCCGTGCCATACTGCCGGATGGTGGTTGGGAGAGTCAGTAGCTCGATGCCACCGCTGGCGTTGTAGCTTGATCCGCCTTTCAGATACAAGCCGCCCAAGGAAGAGGTCCCGAGGCCCGTGACCTTGATCTTCGTATTCGCGTAGTTGGCACCAGTGGTGTAACCGATCTTCAGGATCGCACCTGCCGCCACTGTATAGGGAGCATCCGCGGCCCTTGCCGAAACTTCCAGCGAACCGGCGTTCACCGTGGTGAGTCCGGTGGAAGTGCTCGCTCCCGACGTGATGATCGAACCCGGGCCGTTCTTCACGAAGGCCAGGTTGTTCTCGTTCGTTCCGGAGCCACCCAGGATACCCGCGAAGGTCTTTTCCAGGCCACTGTAGTTGACGGTCAGGGTGGAAAGCGTCGCGCTGTTGCCGGTCACCCGGTTAGCCGTGCCGGTTCCCACCGTGCTGACGTCCGTGAAGGTCTGGCTGATGCCGTTAAGCATCAACTTGCCGCTGCCCGTGCCATTGCCGAGGATCAGGCTGGAACCGACTGCCAGACGGTTGTCCCCACCGCCCAGGATGATGCTGCCCGTCCGGATGTCCATGGGGTTCGTCGCCGTACTGGCACCCGTGAGCAGGACCGAACCGGTGCCGAGTTTGCGATATGAACCGGTCGTGCCCGTAAGGAGACCTTGCACGATCACATCCCCGGTGGCGGTGTTGGTACCGGCGGTGGGACTGAAGACATATCCAAACGAGCCCGGGACGTAGTCGATCGTTGACGCGAGAACCGTGCCGGATGCCGCGGCACTGGTCGTTAGATGAATCCCATTGGTGTCGTAACCGGATAGAATCGCGTTACCGGTTCCATAGGTGCGGATCGTGGTCGGCGCGGTGGTGACATTGATACCACCATTGTTCTGGAAGCAAATGGTTTTGCCGCCCTGCAAGTAGAGTCCCGTGGTGGCGTCAACACCCGTACCCGCGATCGCGACGCCGGCGTTATAGCTATTCGAAACGGCATAGCCGAAGCGCAGAGTCGCACCCTTGCCCAGCGTGTAATTCGCCACGCCTGTACCCCGGGCTTGGACTTCCAAAGTACCTTCAAGAACCGTGGTGCCAGCGGTGTAAACGTTGGCGGCCGTCAGGACAGTGGTGCCAGGTCCATTGACCATCAGAGAGTTGTTGCTCGCGAAGGTGAGGTTCGGCGTGCCGGTGGCTGTGGCGGCGGCGCTGAGGGTGATCGTCGTAGCGTTCCCGATCGCGGCGAGAGTGGTTCCTCCGGGAACGCCGGTTCCGGTCACCGCCATGCCAGTGTAAAGGCCCGCCGTGCTGACTACCGTCGCGGTGGTGGAGGCCGTGGTGGTGGCACCGGCCTGCGTGCTATCAGCAAGACCCAGAACCGAGCCAATCGTGAGAGTGCTGGCGGCCGCGTTTTGCGTCACGTTGAAGCCTCCGCCCGCAGAGCCGGTGACGAGGCTACCGCCGGTGATTGTAACGGCGTTGGTTCCGACGGTACCTGTCATCAGGACACCTCCGGAAGAAAGAGTGTTCTGGCCGGAGAGGGTGACAGTCTTGGCGGCCGCCTCGTTGAAGCGCAGGGAGTTCGTCACGGCGGCAGCAGCGGGGTCGGCTCCCGCGGCAGTGACATCCGTGTTGTTGCCGGCTGCCCAGGTGTCGGTGGCGAAGGTCGCGAGACCGGTGATCGGGCTGGCACCATTGGTCACCGCCCAGGTATTACCATCGAAAACGGCCCAGCTTCCGAGGATGCCATTCGTATTCGCGTTGGAGGGTGCGACCGATGATCCCGAGGAAACCCTCAGGATGCCACCGGTGTTGGGACGTGTGAAGGTGGTCGCGGAAGCACTGGAGGCGGAAGGGAAGGAAACGATGCCGCCATTGATATTGATGGCGCCAGCCGACTGCGCGCTCGACCCGGTAAAGGTCAAGGTGCCGACTCCAGACTTGGTGATGTTCGTGAGGCCACCGTTGCTCTGGAAGCCGGGAAGGGTCACGTCGCCGCTTCCGTTGACCGTGACTCCTTTCGCTCCGGCACCGGTTGCGGTTGAGGGTCCGGTGAGAGTCAGCGTTCCAAGTCCCTCACGCGTGAGGGTGCCGCCTCCCGTCGTTCCGCCAAGATCGAATGCACGACTGATGGTGAGGGCAGGGCCTTCATAAATCAGGATACCCTGAGTGGTTGTGCCACCGAGAGTGAGCGTGCCTCCTGTTCCAGCGAGGGACGAGGTGCGGAGAGTTCCATTCTGCACGGCGAGCGGACCGGTGAAGGAATTCGTCCCGGAAAGTGTCACGACGTTGGTGCCGCTTTTCAGCAGGCCGCCGATGCCGCTGACGCCGCCGGTGACCGTAAGCGTGGCCCCACTGACAGCCCACGGTTGATCCGCTGCAAGAATGATGTTATTCTGGATATTGACCACTTCCCAGTGGACTTCCGGAATGCCGGTAGCACCGAGGGTGATGTCGGAGCCGGTCAGTACGGGTGGAGTCTGGGCATCCTCGAAACGCATGCCGAGATAGGAAACCGGAGTGGCGAAGGTAAGCGTGCCGCCGCGGGACTCCTGCCCACCCGCGGTCACCGTGTCTCCGTCCGTCATCCAGGCAGCGACATCGCCGGGACCCGGTGCCACATCCCCGACCCAATTGGTCGCCAGAGTGGCCTCGGCAGTGGCAGGGGCGTTGGTGGTCTTGTAGGCGATTTGCGCCGAAAAGGCGAGTCCTTGCGTGAGAACGATGGTTGCGAACCCGGCAGTGAGGTTGCTGGGCAACAGGCGATTGTTGATAAAAGGTTTCATAGAGGGATAACTGGATTGGGAATGTTGAAGCAGGTCTTGGGTTGCGGTTTTTTATTGGAAGATAGCGGGAGTCAGAAGTGGATCGGGAGGCTTCGAATGTGACCGGCGGGATGCTGGCAAGTGCCTCAAAACAAGGAAAACGAGCTATTATCTCGTGTCAGATTAACTTGGGCTGACCAGCAATCCCTATGCCTATTTGCGAAAACTGCGAAGAAAATTCCTAATGAAAAATCTGTACAACAGTATTGCACAGCAACCCGAAACCATCGAAACTGCCTCAACCATGGAAATACCGATGCCCAAAGGCCTGGCCTCCTCCGTGGCCCGGCACTTGCGCCTCCATCCGCCCCCCACGGATGAGGATGGCACCCTTCCCGGAGTGCGCGTGCTCGCGAAGACATTGGGGGTTAGCGTCCCCACCGTATGCAAGGCGCTACGTTTGTTAGAGAAGGAGCAATTCCTGGAAGCAGGCGGTGATCGCCGTAAATGGCGGCTGACCAACTCTCCTTCCACCCTGCCACTCACGCCCTCGCCATCGCCCGTTAGACCGATCTCCGGCAAGCTGCTGTTCCTCACCCCCCAGCCTCTCGGTGGCGAGCGCTTCAGCGGTGTGGAGGTATTCGCCTCGCTGCTCGACCGGCTTGCCCCCAGCGGATGGGAGGTGATGTATCGCGTCCAAAAATTCACCGAAGCCAAGAACCCGCGGAGGTCCTGGGACCAATTGTTAGCCGTGATGAATCCTCAGGCGATCGTCGTGCTGGGCGGCACGCCCGTCTTGGCCACATGGGCAGCCAGGCAGAAATGCCGCACGCTTTTCCTTGGCGGCGATCCCGGGGACACCGGCCTGCCCGTGATCGCCGTGAAGCTCGCGCAGATGCTTGAGGAAGCCGCCACCCGCCTCCTGGCCATGGGACATCGCCGGATCATGCTTCCCTTGTGTGCCCGCCAGACCTCGATCGTTGAGAAGTGCCGCCGCGTGGCCGCAGCATTGTCGGGTCCCGGCAGGAAATCCGAAAACCCTCTGTTGATCGTGGAAACCGGTTACATGGGACCGGAAGTCATCGTAAACCTCCTGCGCAGACAGTGGAAAAAGGCTGTTCCGGATGCGGTCATCTTTCTGGATTGGCGGGAATTCGTCGCAGCCTCCTCCTTTTTCAACCAGGTGGGAATTGTGATCCCGCGTGATTTGTCCGTCATCATCCTTTCGCAAAACACGGCGATCGAGTGGCACGTGCCCCCCATCAGCCACTTCGAGCATCCGGTGAAAATGATCTCCCGGATCATCGCGCGCTGGGTCGTGGATGAAAAGACCGAGGGAAATCCCGGGACCTTAACGGAGGTGAAAGCCCTCTGGAACGAGCGCCAGAGCGTCATCGCGAGGTCAACCGCCGTGAAAGTTCCGGGCAAGCCGCGCTGAAGGCGCTTCAGATACCTGGCACGGCCATCGGAAACACCTTGTTCTCACCCACCTCTTGCCGGAGCACTTCCACCGCCCGCGCCACCAGCTCGGGATGATCTTTGGCGATGTCCTTCTTTTCCGAGCGGTCTCCCTTCAGGTTGAAAACTTCCCAAGGACCTGGATTCTTGGTCATCAGCCCGCGGCGGATCACTTTGAAATCACCCAGCCGGACTGCTGCCTGCCCGCCGTATTCCGGGAAAAACCACAGCATCGGATCCGCTCTCTCCACCTTGCCGGTGCCGGTGATCGCCGGCCATAGATTGATTCCGTCCAGCCCTTCCGGAGGAGTCAGGCCCGCCGCCCCGCAAAGGGTCGGGAACCAGTCCGGGAAATAGCCGACCGTGTCATTCACCACCCCGGCGGGAACTTTTCCCGGATACCGGACGATGAGCGGTTCCCGGATGCCACCTTCATACAGGCTGCCTTTCCAGCCACGCAGACCGGACTCGCTGTCGAAAAACTCGGGATCCGCACCGCCCGTGTGGAAACTGCTCTTGGCCCCGGGGTGCGTCGCGCCATTGTCGCTGGTGAAAATGATCAACGTTTCATCCAGGATACCGGCTTCCTCGAGCGACTTGCGGACCGCACCCACATGCCGATCCAGATCGCTGATCATCGCGGCGTATGCCGCACGTGGACGCGGATGCGGCAGATAGCCGGCCTCACCGCGGTAGGGCTCGGCATCCCACGCCTCGGGATATTGCTCCACCGAGGACTTGGGCGGATGCATGGCCACATGCGGTTCGGTGAACGCGAGGTAGAGGAAAAACGGGCGCTTGCTGTTTTGCGCGATGAATTTTCCCGCCTCCTCCTCCATCAGTGTCGGCGCGTAGGTCTTGCCGATCCACTTGTCCATTTCCACCACTCCCTCCTTCTGGGTCGCATACGCCGGGATCGGCTCCGGATTGATTTCCACCTGCTTGTCGTTCCTCCACAGAAACCGCGGGTAATAGGAATGGGCCACCGCCTGGCAATTGTAGCCGAAGAACAAATCAAACCCTTTTTTGTTAGGATCGCCGGTGCTTCCCACCGGACCGAGCCCCCATTTGCCAATGGCACCCGTGGCATATCCCGCCTTTTGGAAAACTTTGGCTAACGTGGGAACCAGCTCCGAGATCGGATACTGTCCCTCCTTGAATTCCGGAAATGCGACCTGTGCCTGCTGGTTGCCGCGGATCTCCGCGTGCCCGGTGTGCATCCCAGTCATCAGCGTGCAGCGCGCGGGAGCACAGACCGCGGACCCGGAATAGTGGCTGGTGAAACGGGAACCTTCACTTGCCAGACGGTCTATGTTAGGAGTCAGGATTTTCTTCTGTCCGTAACAACCGGTTTCCCCGTAGCCAAGATCATCCGCGAGGATGAACACCACGTTCATCGCAGTAGCGGGCAGGCCGAGAAGAAATGAGATTCCAGCAGTTAGAATTCTGGCACGTGTTGTCATGGTGTGGCAAGGGTGATGAAAGAGTATCCTTTTTGTTTCGTAGTCGGGTCACGATGTTCCGCGCAATTGCCATTCCCATCCTCGCCCTGGCGTTCACCGCAGGCGGTCTTCATGCCGCCGGAACCGATGCCCCTAACACCACCGCCCCCGGCAAACTCCGGGTGCTTACCTGGAACCTCCACCACGGCGTCGGGGAGGATGGAAAATTGGATTTGCCGAGGATCGCGGCAGCCATCAAATCCATCGATCCGGATCTCGTCGCGTTGCAGGAGATCGACAAGGGCTGCGCCCGCACCGGAAAAGTGGATCAAGCCGCCGAACTCTCGCGGCTGACAGGAATGCGCGGCGCTTTTGGAAAAGCGATGGATTACGATGGAGGGGAATACGGCCAGGCCATCCTTTCCAAGAGTGAACCCTCCTCGACCATGGTCCACCGTCTCCCCGGCTCCGGCGAACCACGCATTGCCTTCCAGGCGACTTTTGCCAGTGCGGGTGGTGAGTTCCATTTCCTTACGATCCATCTCTCCTCCGAAGACACGGATACCCGCACCAGCCAGGCACGGTTTCTCGCCGATGTCCTCTCCAAGGTCTCCGGACCCCTGGTTTTGGCGGGAGATTTTAACGACGTTTCTGATTCCGAGCCGATGAAATCCTTCGCCAGGGATTGGCAGGCCGTCGTCAAAAAAGGACCCGCACTCACCCATCCCGCGACCAAGCCGGAGATTGAAATCGATCACATCCTGGTCCGCGGATTCGACGCTACCGATGGAGCAGTCGTGCTGGAGGAAAGCATCGCCTCCGATCACCGGCCGGTGCTCGCGATACTGGGTTTTCAGAAGTGATAGGTCCATGGCTTCAAAGCGGACGGATGGCGATCACGTCGAGTTCCGCCAGCGCCGTCCAAGGATTTCCTTTGACCTCGCCGAGCGCCACCAAGCGGATGAATTTCACCTGTCTAACGGGTGAAAATGAAATTGTTTCCAATCCACCACCCTTGAGTGTTCCGGCCGAGGCCGTGCTTCCCCAATCCTTGCCATCCACGCTGGTGTAGATCTCGTATTCCTTGATCTGCCCGTTAGCGCTGTCCTGCCGTGGCAACAGCGTCACCCCGGCGATCTCGGCCTTCACGCCGAGGTCCACCACGATTTCATGCGGAGGCTTTGGAGCAGCACCGGACCATCGGGTATGCCAATACGTATCCGGCTTCCCGTCGATCGCGTGAATGGCATCCCCTTCACCCGGCTCCTCGCTGTCCGCCTTCACGATTTTCCAGGTGCTGCGCGGAATCGAATAGGGAAACTCCCGTGAGGTGACTGCGGAGCGGATGCGGCCCGGAGCTTCCGCGATGGCCTCCACCTTCGCCTCATCCCCTAACAAGAACGGTGTTGTCCAGGATTGCCACGCACCATTGCCGACCCGGTAGCGGATCGCCGCGTCCGTCCCAGGCGAGGACAGCACCACGCGTCCTTCCTCGTCGCGCTCAATGGAAACCGGCGCGGTAAGCGGCGCTTCCGGCAGGGCGACAACTGCGGGATCCTCTCCCTTTTTCAATGGCCGGATCGAGAACCCAAAATTATAGGGACCGGAATGCACGATATCCTGATCCAGCGGGCCCGGTCCGCAACTCGCCCCACCCAAACCAAGCACCCGCGAGTCCAGCGACAGCACCGTGCGCTTGGATTCAGGCAGATCCACCGGATGCCGGGCCGCCAGCATTTCCATCGACGTCCATGGCAGTGCCGTGGCGGAAAACTCCCCGCGCGCCGCGACGACAAAGCCATTCCCCTCCCCGTCTGCTAGAGACACCCACCGCACATCCTCATGGTTCGCCATGTCCATCGGTTTCGGATAGGGAACGACGAGATCCACCACCCGCTTGGCATGGATGCCGATGTCCGAACCCGTTTTCCGGTCAGGGTAATTCTCTCCCGGCCCGCGGCCATACCACTGGAAACGATCCAACTCCGGGGAAACCATGAACTCGGTTCCAATCCTCGGCAGCACGATGGAAGGTCCCACACCCTGCCCCGCCACATCCAGCGAAACGGTGCCGTCAGCGAAGATCGACCACGTGAAGACGCTCTCGAAATGGAAATCCTTTTCGCCCAGCTCGCGGCCCTTCACCACCTTGTGGTCGCCATTGGTCTGCTCCGGCACACGGTCCGCGGTGAGTCCTTGCGAACGCACGCTTGCGATGATCCGCACCACGGCGTCCTTCCCAGATTCCACCTTCACCTCGGTCGCCCGGTCGGCCAGTTGGTGGAGGCCGTTCGCGAACCAAGTGTTAGAAGTCCAGATGTCGTTGTCGGTGAAAGCGCGGAACGCGTTGAGCCGGGAAGGCCCGACAAGCATCTCCCGGCCGCCATACTCCAGCGAAACCAGCGCGCCGGTCCGCTTGTCGATGCCCGCGGAAAATCCATCGCCTTTCACGGAAACAAGGTCCCCGCTATCCGAAACCTGCGGTGGGCCAACCGCCTTCAGCAGCGGCCGCGCCACCTTCTTGCTGCCAAGCCGCAGCTGGCTGGCAGCCACTTCGTAACCCTTGCCCTGCCAGCTCGCGTCGTCCTTCAGGTGAAAGGAAACACGCAGGAACGTTTCATCCGTGACGGCTCGTCCGGCGTCCTTCAATGGAATCGCCAACTTTACCTTCGCCCGTGGCGCAAGGGTGAGCGGCGGTAGCTTCCCGCTATCGATCACGGCACCAGACTCCGTTAGAGACCAGTGGATTTCAAATGCCGACAGGTCGCGGAAGAAATACTTGTTGAACACCTCCACCATTTCCGGCTTTCCCGCCACCGGGGAAACGACGATGTCCTGATAGACCCGCTTGACCTCCGCGAAGGCCGGTTTTGGATTCCGGTTCGCCGCCACCACTCCCTTGAGAATGAAGAGGCCGTCGTTCGGCTTGTCCCCGAAGTCCCCGCCATACGCCTCGAATTTCCTAACACCCGCCTCCGGCTTCCCGCGCGCCAGATCCACGCTCACCTTGCCGCCGCTTTCCCGCGCATGGATCGCCTGGTCCTGCCATTCCCAGATGGACGCGCCAATGATGTTGTCGCTCGATTCGATCGCCTCCCAGTAGTCGGCCAGATTGCCCATCGCGTTGTTCATGCTGTGCGCGTATTCACAGATGTAGAAAGGCTTCTTCCGGCCCTTTTGCGCGGCGAGGGATGCGACCCAATCCACGCTCGGATACATCGTGCTGTCGATGTCCGGGATGTCGTTGTTGCGCTCGTAATGGTCCGGACGGGAGGTGTCGATCGCCTTGAGCGCCTCGTGCGCCGCCTGGAAGTTCTCCCCCGGCCCGGCCTCGTTGCCGAGCGACCAGATGATGATGGACGGGTGGTTCTTGTCCCGCTGCACCATGTTAACCACCCGCTGCACGTGGGCCGCCTTCCACTCCTTGGGATGGGAAAGCGATTGCTCGCCGTAATAGTAACCGTGGGACTCGATGTTCGCCTCGTCCACCAGATAGATGCCGTGAATGTCGCAGAACTCATACCAATACGGATCGTCGGGATAGTGGCAGGTCCGCACGTGGTTCACGTTCGCTTCCTTGAGGCGGATGATGTCCTGCATCATGCGCTCCCGCGTCACCGTGTGGCCCGTGTCCGGCTCCATCTCGTGCCGGTTCGCACCTTTCAGTTTGACTGGTTGCCCATTGACCAGAAACACGCCGCCCTTGATCTCCACCTTGCGGAAACCCGTGCGCAGGGAAACGGCCTCCAACGGTTTCCCCGCTCCACCGGCAGCGCGGCTCTCCACCACCACCGTATAAAGGTTCGGCGTCTCCGCCGTCCATTTGAGCGGATCGACCACCTTGAGCAGGACGCCCACTTCCCGCTCCGCTCCGGCCTCCAGGGTCTCCCCGCCTGCGGCCGTTTCACCGCCCGCGATCTTCTTTCCCGCCGCATCTAACAATGACACCGCAAGCGCCGGAGCCACCGCCGCATCCTGGCCCAGGTTGCGCACCGTGGTCTTCACCATTAACGTGCCATCCTTGTAATTTCCATCCAGGTCTGGCAGCGCGAACACATCCCGGATCTGCATCCGGGGAGTCGCGTGCAGATAGACACTGCGGAAAATTCCGCTCAGCCGCCACATGTCCTGACACTCCAGGTAGCTGCCATCCGAATAGCGATAGACCTCCGCCGCGATGACATTCCCATCCGGCTTCAGATAAGGCGTGATGTTGAAGCAGGCCGGCGTCCGGCTGTCCTTGCTGAAGCCCACGTAGCGGCCGTTGATCCACAGGTAGAAAAACGAATCGACTCCATCGAAGGTAACGAAGATCTGCTTTCCATCCCAATCCTTTGGCACGGTGAAATCGCGCCGGTAGCTGCCCACCGGATTCCGGTCCTTGTATGCCGGCCAATCCTTAGGCGGCTCTCCCATCACGCTTGGCCAGTCGCGTTTGAACGTGTAGCGCTGGTTCGAGTAGATGGGCGTGTCGTATCCCTCCATCTGCCAGTTAGACGGCACCGCGATCTCAGCCCATCCGGACACATCCGCTTCCGGCTGTTGGAAATCCAGAGGCCGTTCCGACGGATTTCCCACCCAATGGAATTTCCACGGCCCGTCCAGCGATTGGAAAAACGGCGACTTCTCGCGCACCACCGCCTTTGCGGATTCCGCATCCGGAAACGACATAAAGGTCGCCCTCGGCTGCTCCTTGTTCAGCGAAAGGTTTTGCTCCTGCTGCCATTCCTTGCCCGTCGGAGAAACCTCGGCCGCAAGAGCCGCGGCCCCGCAGGCCAGCAGCAACAGTGTCGCTTTCGCGAGGGTTTCGGTCCTGTTAGCCGCCCGTGGAAGGCTTTTGGCATCAGTCGGCGGGTCCAGACGGTCTTGTGGTTTCCTCATGCGTGGTGATCGGTTCGCTCTCTTATTATCACGAGCTAATTCCCTCGGTCAACCGCCATCGTGGGTTTGGCCGGACATTTCATTCGCCTTTCCGCAGTTCCTCCAGCTTCGCCGCCATCGCCTTCAACTCCTCGGGTCGTGAACTCGCCAGATCCACCTTTTCACCCGGATCCGCCCGGACGTCGAACAACGCTCCCGGCGGCTCGATCACCGCGGTTTTCCACGGCCCCAACATCTCGGTTGTTTTGCCCGGTGGAATGAATTTCAAGTTCCCTTCCCGCAACGCCAGCCTGCCCGCGTGCTCAACAATGTGGCTCCGTCCCACCGGAGAATCTCCTAACAAAGCAGGCAGGACGTTCTCGCTGTCCCGCATCGTTTTCGGGTCGGGCTTGCCAGCCGTCAACGCCGCCAGGGTGGCGCAGAAATCCACCTGGCTCACCAGCGCGCCCAGCCATTTGCTCAGGCTCCGGGGCGATAAAATGGAAAAAAACAACAAGTTAAGCTTAATTTACTTCATGGATTCATAAAAAATATTGGCAACCTACGTGTTAGCGTGTATAGCCATGACCAGTCCCATGTCCCTCACATCGAAACCAGCCACCCCGAGAATTTTTAAAAATGCCTTTAAAGGAGGTATTTTCACCCTGCCAAGTCTGCAACGGCTTGTCCGGCTGACGTTCATCACCGGTCCGCGTGCCCTGCTTACGTCCCGGTTGAGCCCCCGCAGCGCATCTTATATCATGCTGCTGTGTTTGCCTGCGATCATGCTTTATCTGGCGATGACCGTGCCATCGATGCTCTTCCAGTCACCCGATCAGGAGGCATATTTCTATTTTGCCAGCTCGCTCAACCACGATCTTTCGTCCGGCTACATGCTGGCGTTGTCGGTGCTGTGCATGTTCGTTGCCCTCACCCTTCCGGCAGCATCCCCGGATCCCTACACGGCTGGAAGATCTTGATCGGCTCGCCCCGCGTTGGCGGCGATGCAAAATTCGGCAAATTTGTTGAACTTTCGCCGTTAACAACGGCTTTCAGGACGCGTATGGAGCGGGAGAATTTCTTCCGATTTCCTGAATGCCCCGCCGCCTCCTCATTTTAGCGACTCTTTCCACTTTGGCCTCCGCCGAGGAGAAGGTGACCTACGACGATCAGGCGTTTCCGATTTTCCAACAGACCTGCCTCAATTGCCACAACCCTGACAAAACCAAGGGCGGACTTGATCTTTCGACCTTCGCCGGCGCGCTTAAGGGAGGCTCTGGCGGAAAGATTGTCGAACCCGGTGATACTGGATCGAGACTGATCGGCGCGCTGATGCCTGGGGCCGAAAAGCCGATGCCGCCCGAGGGAGAAAAACTCACCGGCGACAAAATCGATGTCCTCAAGCACTGGATCGAAGGCGGCCTGCTTGAAAACAAATCATCGTCGGCCCGCAAGCCATCGAAGCCGAAATTCGAAACGACTCTCCGTTCCGACCCCGCCGCCAAGCCCGATGGCCCGCCGCCGATGCCGATTGATCTCTTGCTGGAGCCGCCGGTCGTCACCTCCCGTGCCTCCTCCATTCATGCGATCATCGCCTCGCCGTGGGCTCCCTTACTGGCCGTTACCGGACAACATCAAGTCCTGCTCCATCACACGGAATCGCTGGAACTCGTTGGCATTCTTCCCTTTCCCGAAGGCGATCCGATCTCCCTAGCCTTCACTCCGGACGCCCGCTACCTGATCGTCGGCGGCGGAGTGCAGGGGAAATCAGGAGTCACCGTCACTTTTGACATCACCACCGGAGCCCGCTTGCTCACCGTGGGCAAAGAGTTCGACAGCGTCCTTGCCGCCGACATCCGCCTTGGATTCGACATTGTCGCCACCGGCGGGCCGTCGCGCCTGCTGAAAATCTGGAACACCGAGACCGGCGATCTGGTGAAATCCATCAAAAAACACACTGACTGGATCACCGCGCTCGACCTTTCCGGCGACGGCGTCCTCCTCGCCAGCGGCGACCGAAACGGTGGCGTCTGGGTCTGGGAAAGCGAAACGGGTAACGAATACCAAACCCTTCGCGGCCACCAAGCCGCCATCACCGCCACCGTTTTCCGCAACGATTCCAACCTCCTCGCCACCGCTTCCGAGGACGGCACCGTCCGGTTTTGGGAAATGAACGGCGGCAGCGAGGTGAAAAAAATCGACGCCCACCCCGGCGGAGTCACCGCTTTTGCCTTTGGCCGCGATGGCTCGTTTGTCACCGCCGGGCGCGACATGAAGGCCAAGCTTTGGAAGCCGGATTTCAACCCCGCCCGCGATCTCGTTCAAAATCTCCCCGCCCTCCCCACCGCCGTCGCCCTCGATTCGGAAGGCAAACGGGCGTTTGTCGCAGATTCACTAGGAACCATCCGTGCTTTCCAAACCGAAGACGCTAAGTTAGTTGGCGAAATTCAATCAAACCCTCCCACCATCCAATCACGGTTGGAAACACTCGTTTCGCAGATTTCCACCCAGCAACAATCGATCGCCGCCGCCGAGAAACAATTGGCGGACAAAACCTCCGCCCGCGATGCCGCCCGCCAGGGTTTGTCGGAAGTCGAAAAATCCCGCCAGCAGGCCGACGAAATCCAGAAGGCCGCACAAGCCGGTGCCGAACAAACCAAAAGCGAAGGCGCGGTGAAAATCGCCGCAGATGCCATGGCCCGGGTTCAAGCCATCGACCAAGGAATCCCCGGCGCAAAATCCGCACTGGAGGCCGCCGAAAAAACCGTGGCCGAAACCGCCGCCGCCCTGGCCACCACGCAAGCACCGCTGGTCGCCATGAATGCCGCTGTCAAACATTGGACCGCCGCCGCCATCAATTCCAAAGCCATCGTCACCCGCCACAATGCCACTGAATCCGCCGTCGCGCTCGAAGACTCGCAACTCAATTTCACCAAATCCGCCGGACAAATCTCCCTCCGCGCCGATGCCCTGAATTCCAAACGAGCCGAGCGCGAGCAACTGGCGTCCCGTTTCAAGCAATCCCCGCCCTCACCGGAAATTGCGGCGGAACTCGAAGCCACCTTGGCGGCCATCGACATCAGCATCGGCCGCGAACTCGAAGCCCTCCAACAGTCGGAAAACGAAGTCGCCACCACCCGCGACACCATCGAGCAATCCGCACCCCTCGCCTTCGCGAAAACCGCCGAAGCCGATTCCCTCCGCGCCGCCTATCGCAAGGCGCTGGAATAAATATCCCACTGGGATCGACGCTCCGCCCCCGCATTTCCCGGCCACTCGGAGAGTTTTGCTTGAAACACCCCGCCAGCACGGGCATATCCCTGCCGCGACAACGCACCGGAGAGGTGGTCGAGTGGTTTATGGCTCCAGTCTTGAAAACTGGCTTAGGGAAACCTAACGAGGGTTCGAATCCCTCCCTCTCCGCCATCGCAACCTTTTGTTGAGAATGCCCTTGGCGGTTCCTTTACGCAACCCGCCCTTCAACAATGGAGGGCGAGAACAACCGCCGAACTTCGGGCTCCCGTCGCTGCGGACCGCCCGGCCAAAACGAGCAAACCTTCAAGACGGGCAATCGCTCATTAGACCCATTGCCCATTGGCGTCAATTTAAGGTCTGAAGCCGTTGCCGTTTTGCTTGAGGGATTTCCGTTTTCGTTTGCAGCGACAGATGTGTCTCGGGTCGAGGGGCAGTTCTGCCGATAATCTCCGGATGATCTTCA
>NZ_JBDSCX010000034.1:0-22235 GCF_039920825.1 Luteolibacter sp.
CCCTGCTTACCCTTGAGTAGGTCGGACAGGCTCTTCAGGCGGCGGCGCTGACCAGTTGCGGCAACCGCGCGGCCACTGCGAGCGTTATTGTTGTCAACCAAAGCGTCAACTGCTTCTTGCAACATACGCTGCTCGTTACGACGAATGACTTCAGGAGCGTTAAGATCCATGAGTTTTTTAAGACGGTTGTTCCGGTTGATGACGCGACGATAGAGGTCGTTCAGGTCGGAAGTGGCGAAACGGCCGCCTTCGAGTGGCACCAACGGACGAAGGTCCGGTGGAATCACGGGAAGCACGGTCTGGACCATCCACTCGGGGCGGGTCTTGGAAGCCGCAAAGCCCTGGGTGATCTTAAGACGCTTGGAGAGCTTCTTCTTGTTCTGCTTGGAACGGGTGGTTCCAAGTTCCTCTTCGAGCTGCACGGTCAGTTCCGCAAGATCGAGTTGCTTGAGGAGATCCTGAATGGCTTCAGCGCCCATGGAGGCACGGAACGAGCCGTCGCCATAGGTGTCTTCCGCCTCGCGGAGTTCGTTTTCGGTGAGCAATTGGCCGACTTCGAGAGCGGTGTTGCCCTGTTCGGTGACGACGTAATCCTCATAATAAATAACGCGCTCAAGCTGGCGGGCGCTCATGTCCAGCATCAGACCGATGCGGGAAGGCATGCACTTGTAAAACCAGATGTGGGAAACCGGCACGGCCAGTTCGATGTGGCCCATGCGCTCGCGACGGACGCGGCTCAGGGTCACTTCGACACCGCAACGGTCGCAGATCACGCCCTTGTGCTTGATCCGCTTGTACTTGCCGCAGGCGCATTCCCAGTCGCGGGTGGGTCCGAAGATCCGCTCGCAGAAGAGACCGCCTTTTTCGGGCTTGAAGGTCCGGTAGTTGATGGTTTCCGGGTTCTTCACCTCGCCCTTGGACCAGGAACGGATGATTTCCGGGGAAGCGACGGTGATGGAGACTTGGTCAAATGCCTCTGGGCGCTCGTCCACGCCGAATAGTTCGCGAAGGTTGTTATCGACACTCATGTTGTTAGTAACGGTTTAGGTCAGGTTGGGGTTCGCGTTTGAAATTACAGGGTGAGGTCATCGAGGGAGTAGTCGTCCAGACCACCGGTCATGCCGGAGCCATGGGTCGAGCCCTTGCGACCCGGACGGACATCGAGTCCGAGGGATTGCATTTCCTTGATGAGAACGTTGAACGACTCGGGCGTTCCGGCTTCGAGGTTGTTGTCGCCTTTGACAATCGCCTCGTAAATCCGGGTGCGTCCTTGGACGTCGTCCGACTTGACGGTTAGAAGTTCCTGAAGGGTGTAAGCGGCACCGTATGCTTCGAGCGCCCACACTTCCATTTCTCCGAAACGCTGGCCACCGTATTGCGCCTTACCACCAAGCGGCTGCTGGGTGACGAGCGAGTATGGACCAACGGCACGAGCGTGGATCTTGTCGGCAACCAAGTGACCGAGCTTCAGGATGTAGATCATCCCGACCACGACCGGATTGTGGAAGGCCTCGCCGGTGCGACCGTCATAGAGGGTCGATTTACCACCGGTGGTGCCGTCCTTGCCGTCGCCGATCCAAGTGTAACCGCGACCTTCGGGCTCGCCGGGGCGGCGCTCACGGAGTTCACCGTTGTCACCAACGAATTTCACACCATCGACCTTCTTGGCCTTGGACATGAAATCCCAGATGACTTCTTCCTTGATGCCGTCGAAAATCGGGGTGGCAACCTTGAAACCGAGTGCCTTGGCTGCGACGCCGAGGTGGGTTTCAAGAACCTGGCCGACGTTCATCCGCGATGGCACGCCGAGCGGGTTGAGGCAGATATCAACCGGAGTTCCATCCGATAGATAAGGCATGTCTTCTTCAGGAACGATAGTGGCGACAACGCCCTTGTTTCCGTGACGACCGGCCATTTTGTCACCCACGGAGAGTTTCCGTTTAGCGGCAATGAAGACTTTGACTTCCTTGATGACGCCGGGATCGACTTCATCACCGGACTCGAGGGAGTCGAGCTTGCGCTCGCGCTCGGTGTCGAGTTCCTGGAAGCGACCTTCGAAGGATCCGATGATTTCCAGGATCTTGTTACGGATCGGGGAAGGATCGATTTCGATGTGGTCGTGAACCGAAGCGAGCTTGCGGAGAAGCGTCTTGGTGATCTTGCGGTTGGCCGGGATGATGATTTCACCGGTTTGCGCGTTGACCACGTCGAGCGGAATTTTTTCGCCTAGCAGAATGTCGGAGAGACGCTCGGTGAGGTCATCCGTCAGTTTGTCGGCCTTCTTCTTGTGCTCGTCGTTGATCTTCTTGAGCGTCTTCTTAAGCTCGACCGGATCGACCTTTTCCGCACGCTTCTTGGCGAAGCCGCTTTGGGAAACACGGACGTCCTGGACAATTCCCACGCAGCCGGATGGCACGCGCAGCGAGGTGTCTTTCACGTCAGCGGCCTTCTCACCGAAGATGGCGCGGAGGAGACGCTCTTCCGGAGCGAGTTCGGTTTCGGACTTCGGAGTGATCTTGCCGACGAGGATGTCGCCGGGTTTCACTTCCGCGCCGATGCGGATGATGCCGTCGTGGTCGAGATTGCGAAGCGCGTCCTCACCGACGTTCGGGATGTCCCGTGTGATTTCTTCCGGTCCGAGCTTGGTGTCACGGGCGGCAACGTCGAATTCGGAAATGTGGATCGAGGTGTAAACGTCGTCCTTCACCACGCGCTCGGAGATGACGATGGCATCTTCGAAGTTGTAGCCGTTCCAAGGCATGAAGGCCACGAGGACATTGCGTCCGATGGCGAGTTCGCCGTCTTCGGTGTTAGGTCCGTCGGCGAGCACCTGGCCCTTTTTGATCTTGTCGCCCTTCTTGACGATCGGCTTCTGGTTGATGCAGGTGCCGGCGTTGGAGCGCATGAACTTCCGCAGCGGATAGGCCATGATACCCTTGTCGATGTTCGTTTTCACGGACTCGGCGTCACTGAGGAATTTTTCCTCGGAAACAGGGAGTGAACCATCCGGAGTGGTGACGATGATTTCCGCAGTCGCGGCGGCAACGATGCCGTCGGCTTCGGAAACAACCACTGCGCGGGAATCGCGGGCGGCCTTGCCTTCAAGACCGGTTCCGACAAACGGAGCTTCGGAAACGAGCAGCGGCACGCCTTGGCGTTGCATGTTCGAACCCATCAGCGCGCGGTTGGCGTCATCGTGCTCGAGGAACGGGATCAGACCGGCAGCCACGGAAACGAGCTGCTTCGGCGAGACGTCCATGTAGTTCACTTCGGCAGGAAGCGCTTCGATGAACTCGCCGCCTTTTTCACGGGCGGTGATGCGTTCGGTTTGGAAGTTCCCCTTCTTGTCGATCGGGTTGTTCGCCTGAGCGATAAGGTAGTTTTCCTCTTGGTCAGCCGTGAGATACTCGATCTCGTTGGTGACACGGGAATCCACTACGCGGCGGTAAGGAGTTTCGATGAATCCGAACTCGTTGATCCGTGCATAGGTACACATCGAGTTGATGAGACCGATGTTCGGACCTTCCGGAGTTTCGATCGGGCAGATCCGGCCGTAGTGGGACGGATGCACGTCGCGGACTTCGAAGCCGGCACGGTCGCGGTTGAGACCACCTGGTCCAAGAGCCGACAGACGGCGCTTGTGGGTGAGCTCGGCGAGCGGGTTCGTTTGGTCCATGAACTGCGAGAGCTGCGAACGGCCGAAGAAATCACGCACGACGGCGGAAAGCGCCTTCGGGTTGATCAGCTTCTGCGGCGTCATGCCTTCGATGTTCACGTCGAAAAGAGTCATGCGCTCCTTCACCAAACGCTCCGTACGGGCAAGGCCCACGCGGCACTGGTTGGCAAGAAGTTCACCCACCGCACGGACGCGGCGGGAACCAAGGTGGTCGATGTCGTCGATGACACCGTCGCCTTTTTTCAGCTTCAGGATGTAACGGACAGCGGCGAGGAAATCCTCGGGAACCATGATGCGTTGGTCGGAATCCACCTGGATGCCGAGCTTCTGATTGATTTTGTAACGGCCGACGCGGGTGAGGTCGTACTTCTTCGCATCGAAGAAAAGACGCTTGAGCAGCGCACGGGCGTTGGCGGCGGTCGGTGGATCTCCAGGACGGAGTTTCCGATAGATATCCTTGAGCGCGGATTCCTCGTCCTTCGCCGGATCCTTGCGGAGCGACTTGAGAAGAATTTCGTCCTCACGTCCGTCGATGACTTCGACGTTCTTGTGGCCGAGCGCGAGAAGCTGGCGGACGATGCCGATCGTGAGCGGCTCGTAAGCCTTCGCGACGGTCAGTTCGCCATCGAGAATGTCCTCGAAAGGAACTTTGTGGCCGAGTTCGCCTTCATCCATTTTTTCGCTAAGCGGAAGGGATTCAGGGGAATAGAAATGGCTGACGATATCGCGGTCGGTCGGGTAGCCGAGGACACGCAGGAACGTCGTCGCAAGGAACTTGCGACGGCGGCGGCGGCGGTCGAGATAGACGTACAACAGATCGTTGGTATCGAACTGCACTTCCAACCAGGATCCACGGTCAGGAATGATGCGGAACGAATGAAGCAACTTGCCATTCAAGTGCTGCGAAGTTTCGAAACAGATACCCGGCGAGCGGTGAAGCTGGGAAACGATGACACGCTCGGCACCGTTGATGATGAAGGTTCCGCGGCGGGTCATCATCGGCAGTTCGCCCATGTAAACGCGCTCTTTCTTGGTACCGGTCTCGTCCTTCAGCTTGAACGTCACGTAAAGTGCCGCGCTGAAGCTCTCGCTGTTGCGCAGCGAGTCGAGCGAAGTGATCTTCGGGTCTTCGATGTCATAGGCGACGAAATCGAGTTCGATCGCTTCGTCATAACTTTTGATGGGGAAAACCTCGCGGAAAACCGCTTGGAGTCCGGCATCAGCGCGCTCGCTGGGGAGCACTTCCTTCTGGAGGAATTCATCGTAGGACCGACTCTGAACCTCAATGAGGTTAGGTGGCTCGATGACTTCTTCGAATTTCCCGAAATAGAGACGTTCAGCCATGGCGTTTAGTGGTATTCTATCTTACAAATTGAGCCCGAGCCGGTAACCGGTCTCAGGCAGGGTGGATCAAGCGATAATGAGTTTTGTCGGAATCGGCGCGAAAATCTGGATAGGATTCAAATGTTAGACTCTCGCGCCGGTCACGACAGAAAATCCCGGAGCGGAAAATTCCGCCCCGGGAATGATCTGAAAGGTGTTACTTGAGTTCGATTTTGGCACCAGCCTCTTCGAGCTTCTTCTTGGCAGCTTCGCCGGCTTCTTTGGCGACGCCTTCAAGAATCTTCGCAGGGGCACTCTCGACGAGCTTCTTCGCGTCCGCAAGTCCGAGTCCGGGAGCAACCTCACGGACCGCCTTGATGACGGCGATTTTGTTCGGGCCGCAATCGGTGATGACGACGTCGAATTCAGTCTTCTCTTCGACAGCTTCGGCGACAGCGGCAGGACCGGCGGCCACAGTAGCGGCAGCGGCGGACACGCCCCAGGTTTCTTCGAGCTTTTTAACGAGATCGACAGCTTCCAAGACGGTGAGCTTGCCGAGTTCTTCTACCAGTGTTTCAATATTAGCCATTTTTGTATTCTCCTTGTGCGGTATCGTCGCCCCCGGAGCCTCCGGGGATTTCAGAGCGACAGCCGTCGCCCCGACGAGGAACCATTATGGGTTCAGGTGACGAACGGGAGCCGCCATCACCGTCAGATCAGATTGTTTGTTATTCAGCAGCAGGTGCTTCGGTTTCGGTGGCGACTGCGGTCGGAGCCTCTTCGGCCACGACTGCGGTAGGAGCTTCGGCCTCGGCAGCTGGTGCTTCTTCGGTGGCGGCCTCGTCGGATGAGTTGGCGGCGTCCGGGTTGAATTTGTTTTGCACCACGCGGGCGATGCGGGTCGCAGGCTCGAGGATCAGTCCCAGAAGTTGGGAAAGAACCGCTTCGCGGGACGGGATGTCGGCGATGGCCTTAAGCTTTTCGGCGTCGAGCACCGCGTTGCCAAGGATACCCACCTTCATCTCGGGCTTCTTGAATTCCTTTTCGAAATTCTTGATGGCCTTCGCGGCTGCGAACACTTCGCTGTTGCCCATGACATAAGCCATTTGACCGGTGAGGTCGGCACCGATGTCCGGCATTCCGGCTTCGGCAAGGGCTTTGCGCATGTAGCTGTTCTTGGCGACGGTGCAGCTTGCACCACCTGCGTCGAGGCGATTGCGGAGTTCCGTGAATTGCTGCACGGTGAGACCGGTGTAATCGATGACGATCAGGTAAGGAGACGCGTTGACGCGATCCAACAGGCCGTTGATGATGATTTTCTTATCGGGATTCATATGCGTTGGCGGCCAGGTGTTAGGCGGATGCCTTGGTGTAGGTGGCGGCTTCCAGCGGGATGCCGGGAAGCATCGAAGCGGCGAGCGTCACGGCTTGGATGTAGTTGCCTTTGGCGGATGCCGGCTTGGCGCGGACAACGCTGTCCACGAAGGCGCGGGCGTTTTCTTCCAATTGAGCAGGCTCAAAGGAGGACTTGCCGATGGAACCCGAAACGTTGCCGTTTTTGTCGAGTTTGAAATCCACACGACCGGCTTTTACTTCGCGAACCGCCTTGGCGGTGTCGTCGGTGACGGTGCCGGTCTTCGGGTTCGGCATCAGGCCGCGAGGTCCGAGGACCCGGGCGATTTTCCGAACTTCGGTCATGGCGTCCGGAGTGGCGATCGCGGAATCGAAATCCGTGAAACCTTCCTGAACGCGCTTGATGAGATCTTCGTAACCCACGAACTCGGCACCAGCGGCAATGGCAGCTTCAGCAGCCGCGCCTTGGGCGAAAACGACAACGCGGACGTTACGTCCGGTTCCGTGTGGAAGGGAAACGGAACCACGGACCATTTGATCACTCTTCCGGGGATCCACGCCGAGGTGGAACGAAAGGGTCACGGTCGGGGTGAACTTCGGCGCCGGGAATTCCTTCACGGTGCTGATGGCGTCGGTGAGTGAGTAGCTCTTGCCGGCTTGGACAAGGGCGACTGCTTTTTTGTAGCGTTTGCTGCGATGTTTTGACATTTGCGTATCGGTTTGCAGTTCGGGCGGAAATCGCGGGATGCGCTTCCCTCCTGCGGGTGCCGGTCACTCGGTGAAGAGCTTCCGGCGGAAATGATCAGTAACCTTCGATTTCGAGGCCCATTTGGCGGGCGGTGCCGGCAAGAATGCGGCAGGCGGCCTCCGGGTCCTTGGTGTTGAGGTCGGGCATTTTGATTTTCACGACTTCCATCAGTTGGGCCTTCGTGATCTTGCCGACCTTGATCTTGTTCGCCTCTTTCGAGCCGGAAGCAAGACCCGCCACCTTCTTGAGAAGGTTACCGGCAGGGGGTTTCTTGGTGATGAAGGAGAATGACTTGTCCTTGTAAACGGAAATCACGACTGGAAGCACGTCGCCCGCTTGGGCTTGGGTGTTCGCGTTGAATTCCTTACAGAACGCCATGATATTGACACCAGCCTGACCGAGGGCCGGGCCCACTGGAGGTGATGGATTGGCGGCTCCGGCTTTGATCTGGAGCTTGATGAGTTTGACGACTTCCTTGGCCATAAAATAATGCGGTTAAACTTGCGGGAGAGGGGTGGTTGTATATTCGGGAGTGCAGGTCCAGACAATTATGCTCTTTCGACCTGCCAATATTCGAGTTCGACGGGAGTGCTGCGGCCGAAGATGGTGACCGAGACCCGCAGCTTGCCGCGTTCCGGGTCGATTTCCTCGACGATTCCGTTCTGACTTTGGAAAGGACCATCGGCCACTTTCACGGTGTCACCGACTTCGAAACTGATGGCGGGGCGGACGCTTTCCTCGCGCTCCTTGATTTGCGAAAGCATCGCTTCCACTTCGCGCGGACGCATCGGCGCGGGACGATCCTTGGTTCCTGCGAAGCCGATCACGCCTTCCATCTCCTTGATGAAAAACCAGGTCTTCTCGACGAGCTGGTTGTCCTCGGTGGCGAGGTTCATGTTGACGATGATGTAGCCGGGGAAGAATTTCTTCTTCGTCTCGGTCTTCTTGCCGCGGCGGATTTCGGAGACCATTTCGGTCGGCACGAGCACCTCGCGGATGTATTCGGTCATTCCTTCGGCCTCGGCGGTGCGGGCGATCCGGTCGCGGACCTTGCCTTCCTGGCCGGAGAGGACCTGGACTACGTACCACTGGTCGCGGAATGATTTGGTTTCTGACATGACGGGTCGGTCGGAGATTGGATGTAACGGAATACTAACGAATTAGCTGCCGAATTTGGAAAAGAGGTAGCCGGAAAAATCATGGGCACCGCCCACAATGATCACGTCCAGGAAATCCCAGAGCTGCACGAAGCCGGCAAGCAGGACCATCGCAATGAGGACGACGACGGTAGAATCGACAAGCTCCTTGTATTTTTTAAGTCCCTTGATTTTCGGATCAGACTCCCAAGGCCAGCTCGCTTTGCGGAGCTCGCCCTTTACCTCACCCAGGAAATTCGAGATTTTTGAAAACATGATGTCGCTTGTCGCTGATACTGGAATGGAAAATGGCACGGAAGGTGGGACTCGAACCCACAACCAACGGTTTTGGAGACCGCTACTCTACCAATTGAGCTACTTCCGTTTTGAGGCGACCAAAGGGCACCCCGCTATGAAAGCGGGATGCCCCTGAGTCCGGCATTCCGTGGCAAACCACAGAAGCCTCGTTGCTAAATGCTTACTTGATGATTTCACCAACCCGGCCGGCACCCACGGTCCGACCACCTTCGCGGATGGCGAAGCGCATGGTTTGTTCCATGGCGATCGGAGTGATGAGTTCGACTTCAAGGTTGATGTTGTCACCAGGCATCACCATTTCAACGCCTTCCGGAAGCTTGATGCTGCCGGTCACGTCGGTGGTGCGGAAATAAAACTGAGGACGATAGTTCGAGAAGAACGGGGTGTGGCGACCACCTTCTTCTTTGGAAAGAACGTAGATCTCGGACTTGAAGATCGTGTGACCTTTCACAGTGCCGGGCTTGGCGATGACTTGGCCGCGCTCAACTTGGTCCTTCTTGAGACCGCGGATGAGGAGACCGACGTTGTCACCGGCACGACCTTCGTCGAGAAGCTTACGGAACATTTCGATGTCGGTCACGGTGGTCTTCTGCGTGTCGCGGATACCAACGATTTCGACTTCTTCCATCTTCTTGATGATGCCGCGCTCGACACGACCGGTGCAGACCGTTCCACGACCTTCGATCGAGAACACGTCTTCAACAGGCATGAGGAAAGTTTTGTCGATCGGACGCTCAGGCTCAGGGATGTAGGAATCCACGGCATCCATGAGCTTCATGACGTTTTCCATTTGAGCGGCGTCGCCATCGAGGGCGAGCTTCGCGGAACCCATGACGATTGGAATCTCGTCACCTGGGAATTCATACATGGAAAGGAGGTCACGGACTTCCATTTCGACGAGTTCGAGAAGCTCGGCATCGTCCACAAGGTCAACCTTGTTCATGAAAACGACGAGAGCGGGAACGCCGACCTGACGGGCAAGCAGGATGTGCTCGCGGGTTTGTGGCATCGGGCCGTCGGCAGCGGAAACAACGAGGATACCACCGTCCATCTGGGCAGCACCGGTGATCATGTTCTTCACATAGTCGGCGTGACCGGGGCAGTCCACGTGAGCATAGTGGCGCTTGACGGTTTCGTATTCGACGTGGGCGGTGTTGATCGTGATACCGCGCTCACGCTCTTCGGGAGCAGCGTCGATGTCGGCGTAGCTTTTCTTTTGGGCGAGGCCCTTGTCAGCAAGCGTGTTGGTGATTGCTGCGGTGAGGGTGGTTTTGCCGTGGTCAACGTGACCGATCGTGCCGATGTTTACGTGCGGCTTGTTGCGCTGGAATGCTTCTTTTGCCATGGTGGTTGTTGTTCTGCTTGAGACTGTTGAGATTTTTCGAGATTGCCCTGGAGCTCGCGGGGGGAATTGAACCCCCGACCTCATCCTTACCAAGGATGCGCTCTACCCCTGAGCTACGCGAGCAATAGACATGTATCGCTCCACCTTCAACCCGACAAAAACACCGCGACCAATCTCATAAAAGAGCGAGACCAGGCGCGGCACCCCTGACTTGATGTGGGGAAGAGCGGGCGGACAGTAGCAAAGCCCCCCACCCTGTCAAAAAAAATCTCAATGAAAAGAAAATTTATCCGAATCCCTTGAAAATGCAAGGATCACGGGGCCGAAGCATCCCCTTCCGGCATCATCATCGAGAGCCTTTTGATGGCCAGACAGGTGCCGTTTTCCGAATCCACATCCACGATCACCCCGCACAGCCTAACCGGTCCTTTCGCGATGGGAAAACGCGTCGGCATTCCCGATTTGAAACGCCACACCACGGACTCGATGCTGCGCCCGAGGATGGATTCCTCCGGACCGCACATTCCGGCATCGGTGAGGTAGCCGGTTCCTCCGGGAAAAATGTTTTCATCCGCCGTTTGCACGTGAGTGTGGGTGCCAACCACCAGCGAAACCTTGCCGTCGAGCATCCGTCCCATGGCGATCTTTTCACTGGTGGTTTCCGCATGGAAATCCAGCACGATGGCCATCACCCCGTCCGCGCGCAGCCGTTCAACTTCTTTTTCAACCGCGAGATACGGATTTTCCAAGGGCGGCTGGATGAAGGATCGGCCCTGCGCCTGGATCACGCCGACCCGGCCCTTCGCCGTTTCCAAAACCACGCTCCCTGCTCCCGGCGTACCTTGCGGATAATTGATCGGCCGCAGCAGCCGGGGCTCCGTCGGGAAATAATCAACGATTTCCTGCTGATCCCAAACATGGTCGCCGGTCGTGATGACGGCCGCTCCCGCCCGCAGCAGATCGATGGAAATCTTTGGAGTAATCCCCTTGCCACCGGCTGAATTCTCTCCGTTGACGATGCAAAAATCGAGACCTTCCGACAGTTTAAGGAGCGGTAACTGCTCGATGACCGCCTTGCGGCCGGGTTCACCGACCACGTCACCGAGAAATAAAATACGAATCGCTGGCATTTGTTCTCGGGAACCCTCCACATTCGCCAGCTCCCCGACAATCCAATTTCCTGAATGATCTGCAACCCCACCCGTCGCCTGCTGCTCTTGTTTGCCGTCGCCACGTTGGTTGCGGTGGGCTTCATGTGGAAATTCCAAGCCAAGCTACCCTCTGTTTCTCCTACGCCATCGCCAAAACCAGCGCCGCCCGCGCTATCGATGCTCGCCCCGCCACCGGATTGGTCACGGCTTGAAATCTACCAGAATACCATCACCCGCGAGGAATTCGAACGCCTCCTCACCACCGTATTCACCACGGGAAATGCTTGGCGGGAGTCCATTGAAATCACCCCGACCGAGGCCCGTATCAAGACCGGCAGCTCGCCGAGCGACGCCATTTTCACCCTCCATTTCGCCCCGGCTGTCGGAGAAACTGCCGCTCCCCGGCATTGGCACACAGCGTCCGAACTTCCTCCCACCACTCCCGACAAGCCCCTCGCCGGCCTCAAAATAGCCATCGATCCCGGCCACATCGGCGGCGAATGGGCGAAAATGGAGGAGCGCTGGATGGTCGTCGGCGATGGCAAACCCGTCTGCGAGGGCGACATGACCCTGCAGGTCGCCCAACTCCTTAAACCGAAAATCGAAGCCCTCGGTGCAAGCGTTTCCCTCGTCCGCGAGAAAAACGAACCCGTCACTCCGATCCGCCCCGAGTCCTTGCTCACCCTTGCCCGAGAATCCAGCGGGCCGAACGCTTCCCCTGCGGAAATCCAGAAAACCGCCGAGCGCCTGTTTTACCGCACCGCCGAGATTCGCGCCCGTGCCGACCTCGTCAACACCACCCTCAAGCCCGACCTTGTCCTCTGCCTCCATTTCAATGCCGAGCCATGGGGCGATCCGAAACAGCCCATTCTTATCGACCGCACCCACCTCCACCTTCTTCTCAACGGAGCTTACGGTGACGACGAAGTCATCCTCGCCGACCAGCGTTTCGCGCTACTCGAAAAACTCCTTCAGCGCACTCATCAGGAAGAAGCACTCGTCGGAGCCAGCGTCGCCGACACCTTTGCGGAAATCAGCCACCTGCCTCCCTACGTTTATCCGCCTGACTCGAAAAACGCCCGCCCCGTAGCCGGTCACCTCTACCTCTGGGCGCGGAACCTCCTCGCCAACCGCCTCTATGACTGCCCCGTTATTTTCATGGAGCCATACGTCATGAATTCCACCATCGACTACCCACGTTTCCAAGCCGGCGACTACGACGGACTTCGGGAAATCGGCGGAAAAATGCAACCCTCCATCTTCCGCGAATATGCCGATGCCGTCGCCACCGGACTCGCGAATCACTACCGATCCCGCTCGGAGGCGAAGTAATTTCCCCGGTCGGCCCGAATAGGCTGGTATTACGGTCCTACAATCAACCGATAAAGATTTTTGAAATCCTACGGTAAAAGTCCGCAGACAAAAACCTGACATGACCCGATTTCTTCTCTCCTCTGGTTTCACCATCGCTTTTGCAGCGCTTAACGCTTCCGCCCAAGACGGCCAGCAGCTCTTCACCCTCTATTGCTCCGCCTGTCACGGCGTGGATGGAAAAGGAGCCACTGGCGGCACATTCCCGCCCCTATCAGAAAGTCCGTGGGCAAGCGGCGATGCCGACCGCGCCGTCAAAATCGCGCTCAAGGGACTCACCGGCCCCGTCGATGTGTTGGGAAAAACCTACAACCTCGAAATGCCGCCTCAAGGCGCCGTCCTTCCCGACGACCAACTCGCCGCGATCCTCACCTACGTCCGCTCGGCGTGGGGAAATCAAGCGGGCCCCGTCACCGCCGATCAGGTCAAAACCATCCGCGCCACCGTCTCCGACCGCAACGCGCCGTGGACCGCCGAGGAAATCCTCAAGCTGCACCCGCTTCCCCTCGAAAAAACCGCTCTCACCAATCTCCTCTCCCAAGCCTATTCCGGAAAGTGGAGCAGCATTCCTGATTTCTCACAACTGAAGGCCGAAAACATCGAGGAAGAACACGACGGCATCATCAGCCTGAAAAAAGCTCCGTTTGAAGACAACTTCGCCATGGTCTGGCAGGCCGACTTCGAAGCACCCGCCGATGGAGAATACACCTTCTTGCTAGATGCGGACGACGCGGCCTCCATCATCATCGATGGCAAGAAAATCGTCGAAATCAAAGGCGCCGGCCCGATGAACGGCAGCCGGGCAAGACAGGCGAAAACCACTCTAACTAAAGGTGCTCGCAAGTTCCGAGTCGAATTCCTCGAACTCAGCGACAACCAGGGCATCGCCATCGGTTGGCAGGGACCCGGCGTAAAAAACTGGAAATGGCTGACCGACGATACCGCCAAACCGGCGAAAACCCACACCCCGATTCCCATCGAACCCGCCAACGGCCGCCCCGTCATCTATCGGAACTTCATCGACGGCACCACCCCACGCGCCATCGGCGTCGGCTTCCCCGGCGGCCTTAACCTCGCCTACAGCGCCGACAATCTTGCGCCCGAAATCCTCTGGACGGGTAAATTCATCGACGGATCCTACAAATGGATCGAACGCGGCACCGACGCCTCTCCGCCTGCCGGGGAAAACGTCGTCAAGCTCACCACCACCCGCGCCCTCCCTACCGAAGCCCGCTTCCGTGGCTACAAGCTGGATCCGGCGGGAAATCCCACCTTCTCCGTGCAGATCGGCGACCAGATCCTGCTCGACTCCTGGCATGCGGAATCAGGCGCGCTCGTCCGCAAACTCAGCGTCAGCCGCTCACCCCTCGAAATCCAGATCCCCCAGCCACCCGAACTGATCGTCGAAGGAGCCTCCGGAAAATCCTCCCTCCAGCTCACGCCGGGGACACCCGTCACTCTCACCTACCGTTGGAAGCCCTAGTCTTCATCTTCCTGAAAACTGAACACTGAAAACTAGCAACTCACTTTCCTTCCCATGCGCTTCCTCTCCATCCTTCTTCTAACCGCCGCCTTCGCCCACGCGGCCCAACAATCCGACTTCTACCTCCGCGAGGAGATCCCGCTTCCTCCCGGCGAGGTCATGGAAATTGGTTCCATCGCCCTGATGCCTGACCAGAAAGTCGCCGTCACCACCCGCCGCGGCGATTTGTGGATCTGCACCGGCGCTTACGGCAGCGATCTAACGAAAGTCACCTGGAAAAAATTCGCCCAAGGCCTGCACGAACCCTTCGGCATGTTCTACAAAGATGGCGCGTTCTATCTGACCCAGCGCCCCGAAGTTTCCAAGATCAAGGACACCGATGGCGACGGCCTCGCCGACACCTTTGAAACGATCTGCTCCGACTGGGGCATCAAGGGCGACTACCACGAATACGCCTTCGGCAGCACGCCGGATAAAAACGGCGATATCTGGGTCGTCCTCTGCCTCACCGGTTCCTTCACCGCGGAATCCAACTGGCGCGGCTGGTGCGTCCGGGTCACTCCGGATGGAAAAATGATTCCGACCTGCTCCGGCATCCGCTCGCCCGGCGGAATCGGATTCAATGCGGAAGGCGATGCGTTCTACATGGACAACCAAGGCGTCTGGAACGGTTCGTCGTCGCTCAAATGGCTCAAGCCAGGCTCGTTCCAAGGCAATCCTTCCGGCAACAAATTCGCGAAACTCGCCAATCTCCCCGCCCCGCCGGATGTCGCCGACAAGTCCCGCATTCTAACTGAGCGCACGAAGTTCCCCGAGTTCATTCCGCCCGCCGTCATTTTCCCGCATGGAAAAGTCGGTCAATCCCCCACCGGCATCGCCTGTGACACCAGCGGCGGAAAATTCGGCCCGTGGGAAAAACAACTCTACGTCGGCGAGCAAACCCACTCGCAGGTCCAGCGGGTCTGTTTGGAAAAAGTCAACGGTCTCTATCAGGGCGCGGTTTTCAAATTCCTCGAAGGTTTTGAAGCCGGCATCATCCCGCTCCGTTACGACAACGACGCCGGCGTCATGTTCGCCGGTGGCTCCAACCGCGGCTGGGCCTCGCGCGGCAGCAAACCGTTCACTTTCGAACGCGTCAAATGGACCGGCAAAACACCGTTTGAAATCGAAACCATGACCGCCAACTCCGACGGCTTCACACTGAAGTTCACCGAGCCCGTCGATCCCGCCACCGCCGGCAATCCCGCCAGCTACGCGATGGACGCCTTCACCTACATTTTCCAAGCCGAATACGGCAGCCCGGAAGTCGATCAGGCCACCCCGAAAATCACAGCCGCCGTTGTTTCCCCCGACAAAAAATCCGTCCGCCTGAAAATCGACGGCCTCGTCCGCGGTCACATCCATCATCTCGAAGCCAAAGGCGTGAAATCCGCCACCAGCGGCACCCTTTGGCACTCGGATGCTTGGTACACGCTTAACGAGATCCCAAACTAACGGACCGCGAACTTTATTTCGCCTCTTGTGTTCGTCCAGCGCCAGCGCCGACGAACACTCTTCCGCGCCGCTACCCCTTCAAACGCGCGAAATCAATTTCGCGCTCCAATTTCCCTCAGCACAATCCCGTCAGCGCCTTCGGGATCTTCCGCTGGTGATCCCTGAGCGCACGAATAATCCCCGGCGCACCCTGGAAGTGAAGCATGATCCGGTCGCACGAGTCGCGGACCCAGCGCAGATGGAGATCACTCCGTTGCTGACCGGCAACCACCGTGAACATCGCACTGCGTTCCTCATCCGGACGATGCAGTTCGATCCTTTCTAGAAGCGAATACATCTGCGGATCCTCGAATCCGGAATCGATGTTCTCCCGAATGCACTCAAAGAGAAACGGAAGGTATTCGGTCTGGGTCCGGATGGTTGTGCGGCGGGATGGGGTGAACTCGCGATCAAGCTCCTCCAGGATTTCCTCGGAACTGGCTTCGGGCTGCCGGTCATAGCCGCGGCCCCAGCGTCGCTTAAAAAGCACCACCAGCCCCCATGCCAGCGGAGCCACGATCACGGGGCTCCACATGAAAAACCGGGAGAGCGCTTGGAGAGGTTCCATTAGAGAATCACTCTGGAGCAAAATCTCCCGATGAAAAGCAGGAAAGAGGAAGGAAGCGGTCAACGGGGGTTCCTTGATGATCGTCGAGAATCCTTGGAGTATGAGACATCGGCTCTTCCTCAAGCCGAAGATTTGGGCTGGAATCCGCTTCAGAAAAAGCTACTTTGCCAACATGAGTTCACTCGCAATGGAGGTGGAAGCAACCCTCAGCAGTCTGGATCCGCCAACGGCTGCCAAGTTTGAGCGCTTGATCAGAGACGCCGTGGAACTGGTGCGCCCTGCTGCTAGAAATCCAGCGATTTTGGATAATTCCTACTTCGATTCCGTCATCGGTGCCTTTTCCGACGTCGAATTCGCACGTCCTGCGCAAGGTGAACTTCCCAGTGCGAAAACGTGGTAATGATGTGGTTGCCCGATACCAATTTCTGGATCGAAATCCTAAAGCGTCCGGATGGGCCTGCCGCTGACAGATTCCGTCAATGCCAGAGTGGGGATTTGAAAACGTCTGTCATTGTTTGGGCTGAATTGCTCCACGGTGCGCGGAAATACGGGCTTCCTGAAAAACGACGGCTGATCATCCACCAACTTCTCCAGCCATTCGAATGCCTGCGGGTGGATCTGGCCGTGGCAGAGCGCTATGCCGAAATTCGGAATGATTTGGAAATAAAGGGACTGATCATTGGCCCGTTTGATCTGCTCCTCGCCGCCACAGCCTTGGCTCATGACCTCACCCTGGTCACTCACAACACGGGCGAGTTCAAACGAGTGGCGGATTTACGGGTGGAAGATTGGACGGCGAGTCCCGCCTAATGTGGTTCATCTCTCATCGAGATTCCGAAAACGGGAAATCGCCACCCACGCATCAGTTCCTAAAACCGCCCGTTCTCCGCCCGTGGTTTGGCATAGATCGGCGCGAAGCTGAGAATACAGGCGATGGCCGTGACGAACATCGCCTGCTGGGTCGCGGGAAATTCTTTCCCTACTCCGAACAGCCCGACAAAGCCGATCCCCTCGGAGAGTGCCAGCCCCACGATCATCGCCGGTAGTTTCCTGACAATCGCATCGATTTTCGGAATCACCAGAAACCGGATCGCCAACGCAGTGAACGCCAAGCCTCCTGCAATCGCCAGAAACATCATCGGCGGATTTCCATGATCCTCACCCTTCGGAATCCCTCCTCCCACCATGAACTGGATCATCACCAACCCGTTGAGGATCGCGAACCAGATGATCCAGAACACGAGGGCGGGCGGCGATTTGGGAGAGTCTTGCTGGGGATCCACGACTGAAAAATGAAGTGCCGCCACCGATCTAGCAAGCCTCCACTCGCTCCAGCACTGTCCACCGCTGCATCTTCACCATCGCATTGAAGTAATAATTCGGATCGGTGGCAGGACTGCTGATAGTGACTTTGACCGGGCCGGGATCGGCTTGAATCCAATCGCCATTGCCGAGGTAGACCATCACATGCCGGCCGTCTGCCGTCACCGCGAGATCACCGCGCACGAGAGTCGTGAAATCCAAATCGCGGAGTTTCCCCCCTGCTCCCGTCGGACGGGTGAATCCACGGTAATTTTCTCCCAGAGCCTTCGCGCTGGTGTCGAACCACCACTGCCGCGCCCACTCGCGGAAAGCCGCGCCGTTGGCATTTTCGCAGCCCTCCACCCACAGCGCATCACGCAATGCCCGCCGCGGCAGCCCGGAGCAATCGATCGCCCAATGACTTTCACCGCCCCACACGTAGGAGGCTCCTTCCACTCCTCTCATCGCCGCGATGTAACGGTCCCGCTGCTTGGCCGGATGAAGTGGCTTGCCAGGGAGTAAAAACGGAACCGCCGCGAGCAGGGGCAATGCCATCACGACGACTCGCCAGATTTTCCGCTGCCAGATGTAGCCAAGGCCCGCCGTCCACGCGGCGGCTAGAGAAAGAAAAAGCCCGTATCGCAAGACCCAGTCGTGGAACGGCCAAACCGCCAGCACGATCAACCCGGTGACACCCGCAATGAAAACCAGCCGATGGAATTTCCGAAACATCCGGAAGCATTCACCGGTCCGCTAGAATTTTGCGATGCGGAAACGCTGCTTCACGGAGATTTCACGAGGGCTTCATCAAACCCGCCGGCCGAACATCGAGCCTCTCTTCGGCAGGTGCAGGAGCTGCTAGTGAATGCTGAAAGGAGCACTCATCGATCGCATGAACATCATGCCCATTGCCAGAAATAGGAGTAAGCCGCTGACAATCGTCCACCAGACATTCCAGATCCGTCTGGGATGCCGCTCCAACACCAGCGAACCAATCGCCCAAATCACTGGAACTCCGAGAAACAGCCAGCCAAAATTTCGGACGAAAAGTGCCGTGGTATTCCAATGGATCCGAGGGTCGGAAGATTCATATCCGCTGGTCATAAGCCTCACCGCAAAGGTTCCGACGATTACCACCATGACCTGCAGACCTGCGAGGATTGAAACGGGATGAGAGGTTGGAGCCATTGCTTCAATTTTTCGGAAAACTTTTCATCCGGGCACCGCGACCTGAGCGTGATCCAGATACTTGAAAGGCGTGAACTCTCCGTTCTGGATCGCGAGACTGAGGTGATAGAGAGCGGCGCGGTCGGCCTCGCCGGTCAGGTTTTTCAATCCGCGCTGAAGGATGTCTTCACCGTATTCGGGCGCGTGCAGCGGGCCGAAAGCGATCTCCAACATGCGGAGGTAGATTTGCTTTTCCTGCGGGTGATCCAGTAGGAGCTGCTCGTAGGATTCCATCGCTCCCTCGAGGTCGCCGCGGATGGCTTTGGACGCGGGGATGCCATAGGCGGGCTGGGCTTTGGCGAATTTCTCGGTGGGCAGGCACGAGAGGAGTTCGGCGAATTTCCGGCCAATCCAGTGGGCGGCGGGGTAGCCGGTGGCGATGCCGATGACGACACAGCCGGTGACCATCATGAGAACCACCAGAAAGGCTTGGATGAATGAGACGGAGTCCATGAGGATATTTCCGAAAGGGTTTGATGAACCTGTTTCTTAAAGCAGGACTGCTAGAGAATGCCAAGCGGGAAATGTGTCCCGGCTGTCTTAGCCGGTGCCAGTTTAAAAAATCCGGCTGAGACAGCCGGGGCACTTTCTGAAAAGGATCGCGCGGAATAAATTCCTCGCCCCCCGTTTTAACGGGCTTGCCGCCGTCGGGCTGCCGGAACAGCCTTCGCCCGCCTGAGCATGAGTGACATTTACCCTGCCGAGAACCCGCCCCGGACGCCTGCCGCCGGGGTGCGGAAGCGACATGTTTTCTATTTCAGCGGGTTTGATCCGCGCGGACCGGCGCACTATCACACGCTTTACGGCGAACAGGGGAAACTCCACACGCCGCTCAACGGACTGGATCTGGATGTGGGAAAACGCCGCCGCGTCGGCAAGCTGGCGAACGCGTGGACGGTGACCGCCGGGGACACCGAGACGGAGTATGAATTTCTGCGCTGGGACGACATCATCCGCAACCGCTGGCCGAAGAACGAGTGGCAGTTGTTGAAATCGGCGGTGCCGGTTTACTGGGTTTTCCTGAAGGCGAACCTGGTCGGGCGCTTGTTGAAAATCGCGTGGCCGTCGGCGCTGACGGTGTCGTATCCGATCATCGCGTTTCTCGGACTGCTGCTCACCGGCGCGTTCCTGGCAGTAGCGGCGGGGATTTTCCTGCCGCTTTATCTCGGGCTCCCGCTGGCGGCGGGGATTCTGGTGGGGACGATTTTCCTCGGGCGCTGGCTGGACGACCGGTTCCGGAGTTTCTGGCTGCTGCGGGTTTACGGAGCGATGCAGCCGTGGGCGTATGGGAAAATGCCGGAACTGGACGAGCGGATCCGTGAATTCGCGGATCACATCGCGGAGCGGATCAAGGGCAGCGATGCGGACGAAATTCTAGTGGTTGGACACAGCGTGGGGACGATTTTGACCGTGCCACTGGTGGTGGAATTGCTGAAACGAGAGCCGGAGTTGGGCGTGCGCGGGCCGGCGTTCGGTTTGGTTTCGCTGGGAAATTGCCTGCCGTTGGTGAGTTTGCTGCCCGGTTCGGGAAAACTCCGCGAGGATTTGAAAACGGTGGCGACGGCCCCCGGCGTACGGTGGCTGGATTTCTCCGCACGGCGCGACGGAGCGAGCGTGACGCAGGTGGATCCGCTCAAGGTTTCCGGAATTTCACGCCCCGAAGGCATCCCGGTGAGGCCGCAGCAATTTCCCGTGCGGATCGTGAAAATGTTCCCGCCGGATGTTTACGCGGTGATCAAGAAGGACATTTTCCGCATCCATTTCCAATATATCATGGCCGGTGAGCTGCTCACCGATTACGACTTTTTCGCGATCACCGCCGGTCCGATGAGCCTGGCGGAACGCTTTCCCGAAAACGCGATTTCACCCGCTTGAGAAGAGGAAATGCAAACCACGAAATACACGAGAGAACACGAAATCCAAAAAGGAAGGATCAGCACTTCAGATCGAGTCGCGGGATTTCCAGCCCCCCTCTTTTCGTGCCCTTTCGTGTATTTCGTGGTTCCCATCTTTGAATTCTGAATCCCCAATGGCCTACACCCCGCCCTATCCGAAACCGCTGGACCGGACGTCGAAGCGATCCCTGTGGAATCTCTTCAAGCGCGGCCGCCGGTCGTGGCTGGCCACCCTGTATGAAGGCAGCTACTCGGGTAAAATGTCGCGAGTGCGGTTGCCGGGCGTGCAGCTTTTCCTGGTGAAATTCCCGGACCTGATCAAGGAGGTGCTGGTCGATAAATACGACAAGTATCCGAAGCACGAGCTGTCGGAAACGGCGCTCAAGCCATTGTTAGGCGAAAGCATTTTCACGACGAACGGCCCGGTCTGGGAACGCCAGCGGCGGATGCTCGACCCGGCGTTCGGCCAGGCGAAATTGAAGGAAGTCTTCTCGCTGATGACCGGCGGCGCGGATGCGATGATGGACCGGCTCGACGCGGTGCCGGACGGTGGCATCGCCGACATCGAGATCGAGATGACGCACGTGACGGCGGACATCATCCTGCGGACGATTCTATCCGAATCGCTCGAGGGCGAGGGCGCGCGGAAGATTTTCAACGCGTTCAACCTGTTCCAGGAAAAAGCGGTGGTGATGATCCAGCTCAGCTTTTTCCGCCTGCCGCTGTGGCTCGCGCCGCGGCACTACATGATTTGGAAACGCACGGGCAAGGAGATCCGCGAGTTGTTAGCCGTATCGATCCGAGGACGTTACGAAGCCTATCAGCGCGGCGAAACCGGCGAGTATAAGGACATCCTCCAATCACTGCTGGAAACCCGCGACACGGTGGACGGCTCGGCCTATACGCTGGTGGAGCTGGTGGATCAGGTGGCGATGTTGTTCCTTGCCGGGCACGAGACGTCGGCGAGCGCGTTGTCGTGGTCGTTGTTCCTGCTTTCCAAATGCCCGGAGATCCAGGAGCGGCTGCACGAGGAAACCATCGCGCTGCTGGGCGACCGCCCGCCGGAGTTCAAGGACATCCCGCGGCACCGGCAGATCCGCAATGTCTTCCGCGAGACGATGCGGATCTATCCGCCGGTCGGCTTCCTCACCTTCCGCAAGGCAACGGGCGGGCAAAAATTGCAAAAGCACGATCTTCCCGACGGTTCGCCGGTCGTCATTTCACCCTGGCTGGTGCACCGCCACCGCGAGCTGTGGGACCGGCCTAACGAATTCGATCCAGATCGCTTCGAAGGCGGGCTCGATCAGCCGCAATGCGCCTACATCCCTTTCGGCCAAGGCCCGCGGATCTGCATCGGCGCGGCGTTTGCGATGCAGGAGGCGATGTTGATCCTGGCCTCGCTCACACGGCGCTATCGCTTCGAACCCGGCCCCGGTCCGGATCCGGAGCCGACCTCGCGGCTGACGATCCGCTCGCTCGACGGGATTTCACTGCGCGTCTGGAAACGGCCGAAGGTGAAACACGAGCAGACGATTCCGGATGAGCCGGAGGAAGCACCGGTGGAAGCGGCGAAGTGTCCGTTTCATTGACGAGTCTTCAGGATGAAGATTTTTCCAACCGCAGATGGACTCAGATAAACACAGATGAAAGAAGGGATAAGAGAAAAGGTGGGTTCTTTTCATCTTTCCATCTGCGTATATCCTGACGGTATGAAGTCATTCAGCAACCGGCGCTGGGCAGACCGCAATGGTTAGTTCAACGTCCCTCGCGGAACCCGTGAGTGCTGCAACACGCATGGGTGGCCGA
>NZ_JBDSCX010000035.1:0-75396 GCF_039920825.1 Luteolibacter sp.
GCCACAAATCTGCGTAGGAAATCCGGTGAGGAAGGGTTGGTTTGAGGTCACACGAGAAGCAACCTGATCACCGGATTTCCGACCACTCCTTTCGCCGAAATCTCGCTTAAGTCAGTGCCATTCGGGTCAGGCCGTTCTCGGAGATGAGTTTGGTGAGGCGGTGGCCGTCGGCGTTGTAGGTGATGTCAACGACGATGTCGCTGTAGGAGGAGATGCCGTTGGCGTGCGTGCGGCGGATGAGGCGGTTGTCGAAGCTGTAGGTGTCGTAGGACGGCGCGGACGTGTTGTCCTTGCTGAACTGGGTGTTGCCGTTCGCGTCGTAACTGACCTCGCTGGTGAGGCGGTCGTTGGCATTGAAGGAAACGCCCTGATAAGGGAGGATCTGGGCAATGGGACCGGTGGAGGAGCGACTGGTGCGGTTGCCGACGCTATCATACGAATAAGACAAGGTGCCTGTCGGGGTGGCGGGCGAAGTGGGCGAGACGCCGGCGCTTCTTGTGATACTTTCCGCGGTGAGGCGGTTCAGGGCATCGAAGGTGTGGGTGACGGCGCGGCCGGAGAGTTCACTGATCTGCGTGCGGTGGCCGTTCTTGTTGAGCTGATAGGAATAGCCTTGGAGAGCTCGGGGATTGGGGATCGCGGATGGGGGGACGGAAGAAACACTCAGCGCCGTGAGGCGGTTGAGGGCATTGTAGGTGTAGGCGTGCTGGACGCCGTTGGCGTAGCCGACTCCGTTGAGGTTGCCGTTTGCGTCGTAGTTGTAGGCGGCGAGTTGGGTGGCGTTCGGATCGATGCCTTGCTGGCCGCGATGGACCATCGTCAGGCGGTTCTGGGCGTCGTAATCGTAGGAAACGTCGTAGCCGCCCGCAGTGCCGGATTTCGCTCCGGCGAGGTTTCCTGCGACGTCATAGCCGTAGCCGATGCTGCCGTTCGGTCCGGTGTAGCCGGTGAGCTGGGAACGCACGTCGTAGCTGAAAGTCTCGCTGCTCAAGACGCTGCCGAGTCTATTCTTGACGGTGGAACCGGTGCGGCGGCCCAGGATGTCGTAGGCGAAATCATATCTCGCAGGCGCATGGCTGAGGGTGAGCGAGGGGTGATTGTACGGCGCGACGATGCTGAGGAGGTTCTGTGTGTAAAGCTCGTAAGTCCGGGTAACCGTCTGGCCGTTGAAGTCCTTGTGGGCGGTGAGCTGGCCTAGGCTGTTATAGGTCATTTCCTCGCGCTGGCCCTGGGGCAGGATGCGGGCGGAGCGTCTGCCCATGGAGTCGTATTCGTAGGTGGTGACGTGGTTGAGGGCATCGGTCTGGGCGATCTGGAGGCCGCGCTGGTCGTAAGCGTAGCGGGTCACGGCACCGAGCGCGTCGGTGACGGCGATGAGACGACCTTGCGGATCGTAGGCGAAGAGGGTGACGTTTCCTTCGGCATCGGTGGAGGAAATCCGGCGGCCCAACGTGTCGTAGCCGGTGATGGTGTGATTTCCATCGGGGAGATCGGTACGGGTGAGGCGGCCTGCTGCGTCGTAGGTGAAGGTGGTGACATTGCCCTTCGCATCGGTGCTGGAGGTCTGGCGGCCGGCGGCATCGTAGGAGTAGCTCATGCGGTGGCCAAGGGCGTCGATGACGGCGGTGCGGCGGCCCGCGTCGTCGTATTCGAAGGTGGTGCTGTTCCCTAACGCATCGGTGGACGCGGTAACGCGGCCGTCGGCATCGTAGGTGGTGACGGTGCGGGGGTTGTCCGCCAGAGCGGGCGCGGCGGCGATGTCCGCCACTTCCGTCAGGATGGTGGCGGGCATGGTGGTGTCCGGCTCGATGGTGGCGGTGGCGCGGCCCAGCGCATCGTAAAGGGTGTAGGTGGTGGCCCCCGCCATGTCGGTGCTGGAGGTCATGCGGCCCTCGGCATCGAAACCGGAACGGGTGATGCGGTTGATCCCGGGATGGTCGGTCTGGATCAGATTCCCGCGAGAGTCGTAGGTATAATAAGTGGTGTAGCCCGCGGTGTCACTCTCGTAGGCCACCTTGCCATTCGCATTATAGACCGTCGCGCTGCTCGCGCCATCCGGGTAGGTCGTCCGGGTGAGGCGGTTTTCCGCATCATAGGTATAGGTGGTGGTGAAATAGCGCGCACCGTCGCTGGAAATGCTGCGGATGCGGTTTCCGGAATCGTCGTAATCGTAGGCTTCGGAGGAAAGCAGCGTGCCATCTGCCGTGGTGACGCGGGTGGTTTTTTCATGCCCCTTCGCATCATGGGTGTAGGATGTGGTGGTGCCATTGGTATCAGTGAGAGTGGAGATCTCGCCGCTGCCGGAGTAGCTGAAATCCGTCGGCGTGCCGCCGGGATCGACCATCCGGGTGAGATTTCCGTTGGAGCTGTAGGTGATGACGGTGGAGTGGTCCAGCGCGTCGCTGATGGAAAGCGGGCGCTTTTCCCCATCATAACTGTAGCGGGAGGCATGGCCTAGCGGATCGGCCTCGCTGAGCAGGTTGTTCTTCGCATCGAAGGCGCGGGACGTGGTGAATCCCAGCGGAGTGGTGGTGCTGGTCTCGTTGTCGTTCGCATCGTAGCCGCGGTTCGTCACCCCGCCGAGCGCGTCGGTGGTACGGGTGACATTGCCATTCTCATCGAACTCGTGGGTCGTGATGTCGCCCAGCCGGTCCGTGATGGATTCCCGGCGCTGCGAGACTTCATGAGTGAACCCGATGGTTTTTCCGTTGGCATCAGTCTGGGAAATCATCCGCCCGTCCGCATCGTAGGCGGTGCGGATGGCCCGCACGTTGGTGCCGTCATAAATGTCAGTTAGATAGTGCGGGAAGGCGGCGACACCGTAGGCATACCGATTCGATTGGTTGGCGCGGTTGGTGAACGTATTCAGTCGTCCGTTGCCGTCATAGAGATAGGTCAATTTTTTGCCGGTGCCGTCATTGATTTCCGTGATCCTGCCAGCCGCATTCCGGGTGAAGAGCACCGACTCGCCCGCCGAGTGGTGGATGCCGCTGCGGCTGATGGTCACGATATTGCCGTTCGTGTCGGCGATTGACATCAGGCCCTGTGTTTCATCGATGATATAGGAAGCACCGCCCGGCTCGGTATAGCGGAAACGGGTGGGATTCGAGGCTGTTTCATCATACGAAGCGAATTGCCCTTCGATGCTCGGGATGTTCGCGAAATCATTGCCTTCACCGGCCCACAGGATTTCCGTTTCTCCATCCACCTCAAGTTTCCCCTGGGCGGCCCCCACCGGCATGAAGGTATAACTCGCGCCATAGATCGGAGTGTAGCGTTGAGCAAACGACTGGTCCGCCGTATAGGGGACCGCCGCCCGGATGCCTGTCTCGAAAATCTCAGTGCGCCCGCCGGGGAAGGAAACGATCACCCGTTTCCGCTGGGTCGGCTGTACTTGGAAGAGCCAGCTCGTCACAAATCCCCCGCCCTGCCTGGTTTGCTCCCAGCCGGTGTTGAGCGGGCGCGTCTTCCGCACTTTCACCGAACTCGTCGCAAGGGACCAGCCGGGGCCGAAGTCCCCGCCCTTCACATCCCGCGAATCGTAAGTGCGGGTGATGGCGAGCGGCGTGCCGGGCAGATCGATGCTCAGGTCCTCGAATGCGAGCGAGAACTGTCCTAGTTTCATGTTACCGTCGATGAGGACCTGCTCGCTGGTCGACGCATAGAGGCCGGTGGTGGTGGTCCCGCTGAGTGTTAGAGTGTAGAGGCCGTTTTCCAGAAGAGTCGGATCAATCGTCCCCAGAGTGGCGGAGGTCACCTGGCTGGTACCGGTGGCGATGACTTTTTTCGACAACGGTGAGTCGAGGGGCGCAATTTCCAATTTGTAATCCTTGAGTTGCGGACTCTTCACCGTGCCGATGACCGGAGTCGGCGCGATGATATCGGCGGTGGCTTCATGAGGAGAATCGATTTCCAACACCAGCGCTTCTTCAGCATAGTCGGCGAGTTGGAAACTGCTGGTCCGCGTCAGGACCGTGCCATCGGCAAACGTGGCCGTGGCGGTGAGGGAATGGTTGCCACGGATCATCGACGGAAGATCGAGGAAATAATCCACCGTATCCTTCTCAAGGTGGGCTTGGCCGAGATTCGTGCCGTCGAGGGCGAGTGTCACCGAGCTGACGGAGCCACCCTCCTGGAACGCCCGGATCTGGACTTCCGGAATGTTCTGATCGCTCACCACGCCGCCATCCTGCGGCGAGAGGATCGCGAAAAACGGCTCACCCAACACCCGATAGGAAATCGTCTGGTGTTTCGAAAGCTGTCCGTCACTCACGCGGCAATACAGCACATAGTCTCCCGCCGCCGGGAAGGTCACCCGGGTCTCGGACGCCGTGGCATCCGAGAAAACCGGTGCCCCGGCCGATGGCGAGGAAAGCCAATCCCATTCGTAGATCAGCACGCCGGGGATGCCATCATCACTGGCATTTGCCGCGAGGGTAACGGTGGACATCGGCGATGCCGTGCCGCCTGGAGGACTGAGGTTCAAGGTCGGCGGCGCGTTCGGCGCGGCCAAGTGATGGAGCGTGATATAATTCGAGCGAATGTAAGGCCCGTCCGTCAGGGTGAACTTCACGACATAGGTTCCCAACTCCGCGAAGGCGATGGTCTGGGAAAGGCTCGTCGTGTTAGACAAGCCCAATGGCGCAGGGCCGGACACCTGTTCCCAAGCATAGCCATAGCTGGCAGCCGGGCCGTCGGCATCCGTGAAGGCGGGCTGGAGGGTGATTTCCGTGGCCGGACGGATGACCACTTGCGGGGCCATGCTGGCGAGAAGCGGTGCGGCATTCAGCCCCTCTCCAGGACCGAAGAGCGACGCGGGAACCTCCACGCTCACGGTGTCGAACGAGGAAAGCTCGCCATCCGACACGGTGAGGCGGATTTCATAGATGCCGGGAAGCGGGAAAGTGATGGATGCCTCCGGTCCGGTGGCATTCGCAGGAAGGTCAAAACGCGGAGCGCCCGGGCCGCGGTCGTAATCCCAATTGGCGGTGATGCTGCCACTGGGTTTGCCATCGTCCAGAACCGTCGGGAAAAGCACAATCGTTTTCGCCACGGCAACGATGTCCGTGCCCAGCGAGAACATTGGCGCGAAGTTAGAGGATGGTGGAGCGGCTTCCGCCAGCACGGTAATAATGCAACGCCGGGTGGCAGTTAGAAGATCATCGGAAGCGATGAACTCCAGCTCATAGCTTCCCGGTGCGGTGAAGCGGGCCTCCACATCATGGGCATTCGCGGTGTCCGTGAGATCGGCAAAATTCACCAAAGCGGGGCCTGAAACCATGCGCCAACTGCTTCTCGTTAGATTGTTAGGAAGACCATCGTCCGTCACCATCGGAGCAAGAATGAGAGTGTCCTGCGGAAGTTGCAACGAGGCAGGTGGCGTCCAGGTAATGACCGGCGCGGTGTTTTGAGTCCGCAACAAATCGACGATCACCGTATCCGAGCCGGATTTCACTCCATCGGTCACCGCCAGCTCGAACAGGTAACGCCCTGCCACGGTGAATGCCGCGCCCGGCGTGAGCGTATCCTCACCTGATAGAGCCACCGGAGCAGGGCCCTCGACGAGCGACCAGGAAAACGCGGGATTCGCCGCGAAGTCATCCGCCTCGTAGGTTCCGGCAAATGCCAGTGATGCATGCTCCGGCAAGGTCACGGATTGCCCGGCATCCACGTAACCTGAATTCAACGGTGACTGCGCCCATGGCGGACATTTCCCGGCAGAACCCGCCTGATAGATCGAAAGCACTTCCGATGCGTCGAGTATCCGGGAATACATCGAAAACTCGTCAATCGCCACCTTCGGGCGGTCCTGACCGTTGTTTCTTCCGCCCAAACGCAGTATAGGGGCAGGCGGAATATAGAGACTGACCAGATTGGAAGGAACGGCCGCATTGGCCGTCCGGATCCCGTTCACATAGAACGACACCCCGTTGGCGCGGGAGATCGAAATCGCCAGGTGATAGAACTCACCCAACGGATAGGAACTCGTGGCGAAGGAAGCCGTTCCCAAGAAACTGTTCTGCCTGGGAACTCCTCCGGCATCCCGGAAGGCCCCGTTGAACGAGATATACCGGATCCCATTGCTGCTGATGGTTGAAACCGCCTGCAATGCCAGGGGATCCTGAACCTGCCCGCCCGCTGAAATTTCAAACAAGCTTTTCGACGACTGGCTTCCCGCGTTGTCCCGGAACCACCCCTCGAAGGTGAGTTCCGTTGCCCCCCCGAAATCCAGCGCGCCGCTTTCCAGGATTCCATTGGATCCGTTGAACTCGAAGGCTTTCCCGGCCTTGCCATCGACATAGCCGGGTTGATTGAACCATTTCAGATCGTTTTTCGCGATGGCATCCCTTGGATCGCCATCTGCTTTCAACCACAAAAGCGCGTTGGCCGGCAGCGGACTCTGGCACGCCTGATCCACGCGGATTTCCATCGTGTCGGTCACGATCTGGTATCCATCATCCGCCTTGAGTTCAAACGTATAGACCCCGGCCTTTGAGAACGTCACCAGACTGTTAGTAAGTTCGGGATTGCTGAACTGGCAACCATCCGCAGGACCGGCTTGCAAGCTCCAGAGCGAGTTCAGTTCCGGATCGTCGTCAGTGACCAGCCCTTCCAACAGCGACACCGGTTGGGCAAGGAATACCAATTGATCGCGACCGGCATTGACGATCGGAGGTGGATTCAGCGCGGGAGGAGTCAATCCGGAATTCCGGTTCGCCAGATTGTCGATGTCCGCCAGGGTCAGCGTGCGGTTGAAAATGGCGAGCTCGTCCACAACTCCACCATATCCCGGCGACGATGGCGCATTGGACCAGTCGATCTTGCCACTGTCGTATTGCGCGGAGCCAATGGTCAACCCTTGTCCGTTGCGGGCGAATACCGGAGCCATGCCTGCCTGCAAGGTCCGTGTATTGGTCAGGATTCCATTCGTATAGATGAGAAGTTGATTCGCAACGTTGTCATAGTTGACCACCAGATGATTCCACACATCCGGGACAAGAGTTCCAAAGACCGGTATTGAAGGGTCGGAGGTGCTGTTTCCATTTGCCAACTCGTAGCTGACATTGATCCGTTTCCACAGCGCATCGTAGGTCAGGCCCAGTCCCGGCGACGGCCAGTAAGGCCGACCGTCGGCACTCGTGCTGTAGCCCGCGAACTGGAGCAGGGTGCCACTGCCGGCGGCGGCAGGAGTCTTGAACCACAGACTAACCGCCATACCGCTGGCCGCGCCTTTGAGATCGAACAGCGGGCCGTCGGTTTGATTGAATGGAAAAGTCCGCCCTGCGAGATTCAGCGCCTGCTCCGCCTTCGAGTCATTCACGAAAGCCGGTGGCATGTGAGGAAACCGGGGAGCCAACGTCCGGCTGCCGATGATATCACGCATCGAGCCGTCAAATGGCCAGTAGGCGATCATTCCTGCGGGAGTGGGTTTGGAGGAAGTGGTTCCGACCTTTACCAACACCGTATCCGATGAAGTCGAACTTCCATCCATGGCGGAAAGCTTGAACAGGTAGGATCCCGGTTGGGTGAAACGAATCAACGGCCGCAGCAGGTTGGGAGTCTCGATCTGTGCGGACGCCGGTCCGGATACCTGCTCCCAAGCCAGGGACAGCATCTCAATCCCCTGTTCATCACTCACGGTTGCCGCCGGCTGGAATACCGAAGCGACCGCAGGAAGATAGACAGCATCACCGGCATGGACCATCGGCGGAGTGTTGAACCCGCGGCACAGGGAAGAAAACGCGATCTTGAAGAAACCATCCACAACGGCGGGATCCGAGAGAGAGGTGACGAAAAACGCGTGGGCCGGGGTCGAGACATTTCTTGAAATTTCCTGCCGGTTGATCGGGTCGTTCTTCATGTTCGGCATCGACACCGAGATCGCCGTAATTCCGTATCCAGCGAGTGTCTGGGGATTGATTTCAGAAGGACCCGCGACGCCGTCATTCAAATGAAGAATGATTTTTTTGGCATCCGCCCGGGCATTGGTTCGGACAAAATTCACACACCGTGCGATTGCCGGCAAAACATAGGAATCATATCCTTCGAATATAAACTCACCTTGTGGCCTGATGATGTGCTGTCTGGCAGCCTCAAAATCCGAAGTGTATGGCATGGCTTGGTTGTAGGAAGCACTGTCGTTCTTGTTGATCGAAACCCTGTCCAAAGCCGGATCCAGGGATCCCAAAAGCGTGTTGACCAGTTTCCTCGCCTGATAAACCGGGGTGCGCGGATCGTAGTCCGTGATAATGCCAGCCTCCGGGCCGAACATGGATCCCGAATGGTCGGTGATGATGTAGAGATCGATGGGCTGCCGGGTCAGTTCGCAGTTGGCTTGAATGGCGATTTCCGCAGTCGCGGCGATGCTGCCATCATGGGAAGTGAGCCGGAAAGTATAAGCTCCAGGAACCGAAACGTTGAAGGTCGTGGCCGCCGCCCTGGGATCGGCAAACGAGGCCTCCGATGGCCCTGAAACCTGCTCCCAGTAATGGTAAATCGTGTCGCCGGGATTCCCATCATCCGTGACCGTGGCAACCAGCGGCTGAGCCGCTGTTCCCACTGTTACTGTCATTTGTGAAGCCAGGCTGATGCGTGGTGGAGCGTTCCCATCACTTGCGGAACCCACATTGATCTCAATGGTATCCGACGACGATAACTCCCCGTCGGTCGCCGTGAGTTTGAAGACATGTTTTCCAATGCCGGTGAACCCGACCTGAGTATCCGCCGATTCCGGAGCGGTCAGGCTTGCGGGAGGCCCTTCGATCTGGGTCCAGCTTTGGGACCGTGAACCTGTCGCGGGCAATCCATCATCCGATACAGTGGCGTGAAGAGTGAGCGGTTCGGAAGAAAGAGTGGCACGGACCGAAACATCATCTATCAAAGAATGATAATAATACACCGCATTGGGTTCACGATGACCGGTCAAAGTGATTCTCAGGGACGCTGCCTGTTGCGGCTTATCCAACAAGACGCAGACAGGATACCACATGCCAACAGGAGTCTTGCTCCTTACGGTCCGAGTCGCAATCACGTCTCCTCCGGCATTCAGAAACTGAAGCTCCACCCGTGGTTCGCGGAGTTCATCGTTGATGTCGTAATAGTTAAACTGCCCGCGGTAGCAATAAAACCGGGCCTTGAAAACATACTGGCTTTGATCTGATGAATTCGCGGAATCCAGATCGACAACTTGGGTCAGCTTCGCGGTTTTTTGTTCGAAGCTGTAGTTGTTCGGATTGCGGGGGCCGAAGTAGGAAGATCCATCCGCCGCCATGGGGAATGCTGAGAAACCAGCAGCCGCCCCGGTGTTAGTCGTCGCATCGTCCTTGGTGAGATCCTGAAAGCCATCCACTTTGCTCCAAAACGGCACGTTGCCATTCCCATCCAGCGGGAGTTCGCAACTGCCGTTGGTGACCAGGTTCGGGCCGAAGGTCAGCGGGAAGACGTCGCGATCCGAACCCGCGAAAACGACAGGAGCCTGATTTTCACCGGTGATGGTAAGGTGGAGTGGAGCCGAGTTGAATGTGAGTCCCGCATCATCGGTGACCTTGATGGTGAGGGCGACCGGACCGTTTTGCGAAGGGGTCCACGCGATGTCAGCCGTGGTCGAGGTGGCAACGGATGCACCGTTCGCAAATAGCTCGTAGCGGATGATGCCGCCGTCAGCGTCACTGGCATCCACCTTCACCGGGATGCTTTCGCCCATGGGCAAACGGGCTCCCGCCATGGGTGAAAGAATCCGAGCTTCCGGAGCAACGCCACCGGTCAAAACGATCGGAGCGGGTGCGGAATCCACTAAGCCGTCATTGGCCACATAACTGAAATGCAGGTTCCCGAGGAATGGCCCGGTGGCGGCAAACGTCAGCAGATTTCCGGAAACGCTCGCGCTGCCGATGGATGGCGGAATGAGCAGTCGATAGGTCAGCGTGTCCCCATCGGCATCGGCACCTCGCAAGACAAATGCGGTGGTGAGTCCGGTAAATTTCTCCGTCACTCGCTCTGCGGCGGGCGGGTCATTCACGGTGGTCACGGTGATTGGGACAGTGACCGAAGCTAAGAGGGAGCCATCACCCACCGAGAAGACGAACGAATCCACGCCATTGAAATTTTCCTGCGGGATGTAACTGAGATTGGGCAAAGTGCCCGCGAGCGAACCATGGAGCGGCGGAGAGACGAGCGTGTAGGTAACAGGTGAATCTTCGGGATCCATGACAGAAATGGATAGATTCAGGGGCGTGTCTTCCCCTGTTGTGTTGTTTCCAAGCGTGGTCACCGGCGCATCGTTCACTTCGCTGACCAGGAAGGTCATATCACGGTTGGCGACGCCGCCCCGGCCATCCGTGACGCGAGCGGTGGCGACAGTGGTCCCGGAGAAGTTCGGGCTGAAGCGCAGTATGAAATCTGGACCGGCTCCTTCAATCATGCAGGGTGATCCCGCAGGCAGGTCCCATGAATAGGTGAGACGATCTTGATCCGGATCGCTGGCAACCAACGTGAAAGCTGCCGTGTCATCCTCCTTGAAGAAAAACAACGAGCTGTTGATGCTTGGATTCCGGTTGGGTCCCAACAGCTTCACACTGACTCTTGCAGTCGTATAAAGGCCGAGATCGTCCTCCACATAATATTCGAATGATGTGGTCCTGGCACCGGGGGCCTGCCGCGTGAGCCTGAGATTCGGTGGAGTTCCGGTGATGGTGAGGTCGGGACTTTCGTTGAAATCGACATAATAATGGAGTGGCAGGTTTTCCGGGTCCGAGGCTGGCAGCACAATATCCACCGGCAAGGTGTCGATGGTGACATTCAGTTCTTCCGCAATCGGCGGAAGATTGTTGGAAGTAACCTCGAAGGTGATATCCGCCGGAGCGGACGCCAGCCCGCTGCGAAGGGATATAGCAGTAACCCTGATCGTTTCCGTACCCGTGAAATATAAATCCGGCGTGTAAACAAAAGTGGGGGAACTTCCACTGAGAGTGCCTGAGTTGTCCGGTTGATCCGTGACCTCATAATACAGTTCATCGCCATCCACGCTGGAGCCTGTGAGGGTAAAGCTCAGGTTTTCCCGCTGACGAACGGTATAGCTGGCGGAGCCGGCGACCGGTTGATCATTTACCGGAGTCACCGTGATGCTGGCAGTGGCCGGGGGAGAGTCGGTGGTACCGTCATGCACCTTGTAGGTGAATGAGTCACTGCCATTATAGTTTGGCTCAGGCGTGTAAGTGAGAGCTGGGGCGGTGCCGGCAAGGGTTCCGTGAGCCGGCTGGGTGAGGACCGCGTAGGTGATGGAGGCACCGTTAGGAACGGTGCCGAGGAGATTCACCGTGACTGAAGAGTCTTCCAGCACGGAAGTCTCCACATTTCCTGCCAGCGGGGCGTCATCGACTGGATTGACGGCGAGTGAAATGGTGGCTGCGGAAGAAGAAGTGAACGCATCTTTCACGATGAAGCTGAAGCTTTCTGCGCCATTGAAATTTGCTAACGGAGTGTAGGTCAGAGTCGGCGCGATGCCGGTGAGGGCGCCATGGGAAGTCTGGGTGACGATTTGAAAAGTGATGGCATCGCCGTCTGGGTCCAGGCCGGACAGGTTGATGGAAATGGTGGTATCCTCGTTGAGCGAGTAGTTCGCGGCAACCGCGACAGGCTCATCATTCTGCGGAACGACGCTGATCGTGACAATGGCTGGAGCAGAAGTGGCGGCCGCATCGCTGGCGGTGTAGGTGAAGGTATCGCTGCCATGGAAGTTCGGAGCCGGCGTATAGACAAAGTGTGGAGCGGTCCCGGTCAACGTGCCATGGGTTGGCGGCATGATGACCGAGTAGGCATGCTCCGCGTCATCGGCATCAGTGGTGGCGAGATGGATAGGAACCGCGGTGTCCTCGTCAGTGGTGGTGGTGAGGTTTTGAGCCAATGGCAAGTCATTGATCGGACGGATCGTTAGAGAAACAACCGCCGGAAAGGAAGTGGCGGTGGCATCCTTCGCAACGTAACTGAAACTGTCCGGGCCGTTGTAATTCGCAACAGGCATATAGGTGAAGTTGGGTGCGACGCCGGAGAGGCTGCCATGCTGTGGCTGAACGGTAACTTCGTAAGCGATGGCATCATTTTCAATATCCGTCGCGGCGAGAACAACCGGGAGAATCGAATCCTCATCCGTGGCAAGGCTCGCAGCAACGGCGACCGGAGCGTCGTTGACCGGGGTAGTGATGAAGAAGATGGTCGCGATGGCGGACTCCGCCTCACCTGCCCTGATTGTGAACTCGAGCGAGTCCTCACCATTGAAATTCCCGGTGGGAGTGTAGGTTAGATTCGGGAGATTCCCCGTGATCAAGCCGTGCTGCGGCTGGCTGACGATTTCGAAAACCAGCGGATCGCCATCAACATCCAAACCGGTGAGGGTAACCTCGATGGAGCCATCTTCCGCGAGAGTGTGGCTGGCGGCATAAGCCAGCGGCGCATCATCCCGGGAGGTGACGGAAATGCCGACCGTTACGGGAGCGGAGGAGCTATCGGCGTCCCTGGCGATGTAGGCGAAGGAGTCCGTTCCATTGAAATTTTCCGCAGGAGTGTAGAGATAGCTGCCATCGGGATTCGCTGTCAATGTGCCGTGCCCGGGATGGGCGGTGATTTCAAAGGTCAATGCATCCCCATCGCTGTCCGAACCGACAGGGATGAATGTCAGCGAGCCATCCTCGGCTAGCGTGAGCGGCGCAGGATTTGCCGTAACGACAGGCGCGTCATTGACAGGCGTAACTTGCAGGCTGACTACCGCAGTGGCAGACCCGCCGGAGGAATCCGTGGCGGTGTAGGAGAAACCAGCCGCGCCGTTGAAATCCGTATCGGGTGTGAAGAGCGCGCTGGCACCGGTCACGATCACGGTGCCGGGAAACCCATCAGGCAGAGTGGTGGTATAAATCAAGGCATCGCCATCCACATCAGAGGCATCGAAAGCGATGTTAATGGCTCCATCTTCGGGACCGGTGAGGGATTTCGCCACGGCCACGGGCCCGTCATTGACCGGCAGCACCGTGATCGAGACTTCTGCGACAGCGGATGAGAGAACCGCGTCCTTGACACAGAAGTGGAAGCGATCCATGCCATGGAAATTCGCAGCGGGTTGGTAGGTGAGCTGGGGTGCAACTCCTGATAGAGTGCCGTGGAGCGGCCCCGGAGTGGCCGATGGGTTGGCAGGATCGGTAACGATCTCGTAAGCGAGAACATCGCCATCCGGGTCTTCTCCGGTGAGGGAAATGGTGATAACGGAGTCCTCATTGCCATTCGGAGTTAGGGGCGAGGCGGTAGGCGGACGGTTCACCGGCTGGAGTTGGAACTTCACCGAGGCAATCGCCGAGACCGCGCCTTTCGAATCGGTAGCGGTATAGGTGAAGGTGTCCTCGACGACCGCGGTGGAACGGGGGCCGGTGTGGGAATACGTGAGCGTCGGTGGATTTCCCGAAATGGTGCCAAGTGCAGGCTGGGTGGCGATTTGATAGGTAATGGCGTCGTCGTCCGGATCGCTGGCGCTGAGGACAACGGGAGCGTTAGCCTCGCCCTGATTGACGACGAAGACCGGACTCGTCGCCAAAGGGGCACGGTTGGGTTGGAAAACGTGGATGACGAAGGCGGCGGGTGCGGAATCCAGGGTCCCGTCGGAGGCTTTGAAGAAGAAGGTGTCATTACCGGTGAAACCCGCATTCGGCGTGTAGGTGGCGACCGCTCCGGCAAGGGTGACGCTGCCATTGGTTGGAGGTGTGGTGATCTGATAGGTGAGCGGCGAATTTTCCGGATCGGAAGCGACCAGCGGGATACCCACGGCCGTGGCGATGGCGGTGGAGGTTTCTCCCGCAGTGGCCACGGGCGGGAGATTTGGTGTCCCGCCGCTGCCCTCGCATTCGATGATACCGTTGCCATTGAGTGTGAGTCGATCGGTGAACGCGAGACCATGCAGGAGCGAGTTGCCATTCACCGTCAATGTCCCGGCAGGCACCACCGCCTTGCCATGGAAGGCGCTTTGGCTGTTCAAGGTGAGACTCCCGTTGGAAATGCTCATATCGAGCCACTCGGGGTGGGCGGAAGCACCCAAGTAGCCATTGAGGTTCAGCGAGTTTTTCAACCGAAGGGTTACGGGACCTTGCACGATGACATGGGACCCACCATTGACGTCGATTTGCTGAATCTCAAAGAGCGCGGGAGCAGACGTCGTTCCGGCCTGGAGATTGAGCGTGCTGGCGCCGTTGAGGGTGATGCGCTCATAACGACCGGGCGGCAGGTTGACGTTGCCGCCTTGGGCGTTGATGGTCAGCGTGCGGATGGTGGCAAAGTTTCCAGGACTATCAGCTAGCTGATTGATATGGACTAGGCGGGTCCCGCTGCCAACAGCAGGAGCGACCGCCGCAGGCAGGATTTCAGGATCGACTTTCTGGCGGATGCCACTTCCGAAAATAACGCTGTTGTTGATGGTCACACGGTACCCCGCCGGCAAAGCCGAGCCGGTGCGATTCTGGATCACGGGCGAAACCGCCCCGCCATTGACGCGGATATCGGGCGTCCCCGACAGGATGAGCTTGCCATCGATGGTCAGACCCGAGTTCAAATTCATTTGCCCTCCCGTCATCACACGGACGCTGCCCTTGACCCACCCCTGGTTGAGATTCGGTGGATTTTTCGTAACCACCGCATCCGTAACCCCGGCTTGTGCAAAAGGCAGCGCTACAAATAACAAAACCCCAATCCTCGATACCCCTTCACAAATCAGGCGCATGCATCTTTCGCTCATTCCTATCAGACTAACAAAACTCGAAACTAACCGTCAAACAGAATTTCACGCCGCTTGCAAGGCAAACGAGCAAATTCCTGCAACTCCCGTCACAACTCATTGATCTCCACAAGCGCCCCACCCTGAATCTCATTCATCCGCCAAGGCCGTTTTTTCACCAATCCCATTCCACTGATTTTTCGCTAGAGCATATTAAATTGTCACAATCGATGACCGGAGCCTTCGAATTGGATCACATTGGAACAATCCAACAGAATCGCATGAAAATCCCGAATGGGACACACATCACCGGATACGGCTTTTGATAACGCGTTCCCATGATCGCAAACCAACCGCCCGAATAACCAGGCATCGGACGCGCCCTCTCTCCGGTTCACAAAAAAGCCGCCGGGGAGTCCCTTCCCCGGCGGCCTAAATTGTGCTGCCCACCCACACCCGTGGAATTGGCAGACAACTGTGCTGTTACACCCTTACATGAAAGTGCGATTGCTCGCTGCTTTCATAGGTAATAGACCTCCTGATATTCAATCCGTTCAAACATTTTTAAAAATTCTTCTGATAGCTCGTTAGGTCGGATTCGACCAAGGGCATTTCCGCCTGATTCTGCTTCTTGAAATCCATGTGACACGATGGAGGGGCTGGGATTCAGGGGCCCGGGGGCTGGTGAAGAATCCTCTTTTCTGCCCCTTAGTCACCGGCCGCTCAAAGCCGCAAACTTTAGATACCGGAAGCCTCCGCTTCCCTGAACAGCAAAAAGCCGCCGGGGAGTCCCTTCCCCGGCGGCCTAAATTGTCCTGCCCACCCACACCCGTGAAATTGGCAGACAACTGTGCTGTTACACCCTTACATGAAAGTGCGATTGCTCGCGGCTTTCATGGGTAATAGACCTTCAACCTCTCCAAACGTTCAAAGTATTTTAAAAACTTCCGCATCTTTTTCATCGGCCTCACTTGGCACTTGGAAAAGTCACGGTGTTTCCAGACATTCCCGGCCATGTCGCACAGCCACATCGACGTCAGCTACGTCGCCAAACTCGCCCGCCTCGAACTCAGCGACGAGGAAGTCGCCGAATTCCAGCCCCAGCTCGAAGCCATTCTCGGTTACGCCGAGGCCCTTTCGGCGCTCGACGTTTCCGGCATCGATTCCACGGCCCACGCCACCCACGTTTTCGGCCGGATGCGTGATGATGTTCCCCACACCAGCCTCACGCCGGAAGCAGTGCTCCAAAACGCGCCAGACCAAGCCCAAGGCCAGATCCGCGTCCCGAAAGTCGTCACCGACGCCTGATCCCAATTCCAAATCCGCGTTCATCCGTGTCCATCTGCGGTTAAAAAACCTTCCTCTCATCTTTTCGCTTCCCATGACCATCACCCAACTCCGCCAGCAGCTCACCGCCGGAGAAACCACCCCCGCCGCCATTCTCGGAAAACTCGCCGGGGAAATCTCCGCCCGCGACGGCCAGACCGGTGCCTACCTATCCCACAATCTCGAAGCCGCACTCGCCGAGGCCGCGCAGGTCGATCTTTCCCTTCCGCTCGGCGGCATTCCCATCGGCATCAAGGACAACATGAACGTCCTCGGCCAGCCCTGCACCTGCGGCTCGAAGTTTCTGGAAAATTTCATCTCGCCCTACGACGCCACCGTCATCCGCAAGCTCCGGGCCGCCGGGGCCATTCCCTTCGGCCGGATGAACCAGGACGAATTCGCGATGGGTTCCTCCACCGAAAACTCCGCGCTGCAAGTCACCCGCAATCCCCACGACCCGACCCGCATTCCCGGCGGCTCGTCCGGCGGATCCGCCGCCGCCGTCGCTGATGGAACGGCCATCGCCACGCTCGGCTCCGACACCGGCGGTTCCATCCGCCAACCCGCATCGCATTGCGGCGTCGTCGGATTGAAACCTTCATACGGCCGTGTTTCCCGCTACGGCCTTGTCGCCTTCGCCTCGTCGCTCGACCAGATCGGCCCGCTCACTCAAAGCGTCGAGGATGCCGCGCTCATCCTCCAAGCCATCGCCGGTGTCGATCCCCATGATTCCACCAGCCTCGACGTCCCGGTTCCCGATTATCTATCCGGTCTCAACGATGGAGTGAAAGGCCTCAAACTCGGCATCCCCAAGGAATACTTCGGCGATGGCATCGACCCCGGCGTTAGGAAAAACGTCGAAGCCGCCATTCAGAAACTCGCCGCCCAAGGTGCGGAAATCATCGATATCTCCCTGCCCCACACCGAGCACGCCGTCGCCACCTACTACGTCATCGCCCCGGCGGAAGCGTCGTCCAATCTCTCGCGTTTCGACGGCATCCGCTACGGCCACCGCGCCGCGAATCCGGCTGACATCCTCGATCTCTATCAAAAATCCCGAGAGGAAGGATTCGGCCCGGAAGTGAAACGCCGCATCATCCTCGGCACCTACGTTCTTTCGTCCGGTTACTACGACGCCTACTATGGCCGCGCCCAGAAAGTCCGCACCCTGATCCGCCGCGATTTCGAGAACGCCTTCCAGAAAGTGGACGCCATCCTCTCGCCCGTCGCCCCCGCGCCTGCTCGGAAAATCGGCGGCATCTCCGCCGATCCGCTCCAGGAATACCTCTCCGACATCTTCACCATCGCCGCCAACCTCGCCGGCATCCCCGGCATCTCCATCCCCTGCGGCACCGCGGATTTCGATGGCGGGAAAAACCTCCCCACCGGTCTCCAGATCCTCGCGCCCCATCTCGGAGAGGCCAAGATGTTGCAAATCGCCAAAGCCGCCGAGGCGTGATACCCTCCCCACATGGATTCCGAGATGACACCTGAATACATCGCGACCCTGCGGCGCATGACCGGCCAGCAGAAATTGCGCACGGCATTCTCGCTCTATCATTCTGCCAGAAAGCTCAAGGCCTGCGGGCTCCGCTCACAGCACCCGGAATGGAATGAAGCCCTCGTTCAGGAAAAAGTGAAAGAGATCTTCCTCCATGCCAGCACCTGAGCCCTTTCTGATATTCACCCGCAAGCTCAACGCGCTTGCGATCCCCCACATGATCAGCGGCAGCGTCGCCGCCATTTTCTATGGCGAACCCCGCATGACCAACGATGTGGATATCATCGTCCTCCTCCGTGACAGCGATTTGCCGAACATCGCCGCCACCTTCCCGCTGGATGAATTCTACTGCCCTCCGGAAAGTGTCATGAAAGTGGAAATCGCCCGCAGCCAGCGGGGACACTTCAATATCATCCACCACGACACCGGCTTCAAGGCGGACATCTATCCTTGCTGCGACGCGCTCCACCAATGGGGCCTGGCTCACTCCCGAACCGTCGATTTCGAAGGCGATTCCCTCACGCTCGCCCCACCAGAATACGTCATCATCCGCAAGCTCCAGTTCTTTCGCGAGGGAGGCTCACAAAAACATCTCCGGGACATCCATCGCATGCTCGCATCATTCGGAGACGACTGGAAATCAGACGAGCTAAAGACAATGATCCAAAACCACGGCCTCGCCCGTGAATGGAGTCAGGCCATCGAATTCCCCGGTTGAATCGGTCAGGGCATTGATCTTGTCCGGGGAATACCTCCCACCGTAACAGAAGGCATGTCCCTTTGTCATGTCTAGGGGCGAATCTATTTGCTCCACGATTTCATATCCCAATCTTCGCCGACATTTGTCAGTATTCCCGTGAGCCACGCTTCATGAATGACAGCGGTCTGTTCCGGTAAGGATTTTATATAGAGAGCTGGAATCTCCTTGTTGGCAGATCCGATTAGAAACCCAAGAAGACGAGACACTTCTATCAATGGAATATCACGTCCAATAAAAATTGCATTGGTGATGAGATGGCTTTGCTTTTCCAACGTTTCAGGGCGAACCGGGAAAAGCAGTGACCCGCCGAAAGCTACAAATATTTGGCTTATCAGACGATAGGTTTCGAGAAGAACCTCAAGTGTTTCACTCGATCCGTCATTCGTATCCACCTCTTGGAATTTGGCTGCAAGCTTGAAATACGCCGGCAAGAGCAGGTGAAAAAGAATTTCCGGAACTTCATCGTGAGGCAGCAGCTCGCAATCATTGAGAATTTGCGCGTAGTAGATGAGGGGGGCCAATTCTCTAAAACGAAGATAATACTCGACTGACACAAATGATTCCGTGAGATCGGAAATAGAAAGCGGGATCCGCTCCAATATCAATCGGATCGAAAGTTCCTTTAATCCTAAAAAGTCTTCTAGCACCAACCACGCTTCATCCTCGCGTTCAGTCGCGATGAGTAGATCCAGTAACTCGATGAGAGCCGGGTAGTCTCTCTCTTTCGAATCAATTCTCAGGGTGAAGAATTTTTCCGCCTTTGGGATATAGGCGGGATCGCTCCTCCAGAGCTTTGCCAGAATTCCTTTCGCGAGCGCTCCAAGGTATACGCAATCGAGTTTTCTTTCGAGCCGATCCTCCACTATCACAAGAGCCTCTCTAAACCTTCCTTCCACGCATAGGGCTCTGGCGTGCCAGTAGTGGGCGTGGGGCCAGCGCAATTCAAGATCGGGATCAAGGGAAAAGGCTTGCTCCATGAGCTGGATAGCTTCGGTAGAATTGCCCGAAGAGATAACCATTACACTGGCCTTTGTACAGAGGGCTTCTAGCAAATCGGGCTTAAGTTCAAGGGCGCGATCAATACACGCCATGCCTTCTTCTCGCCTGTTCATATTGATGAGCAAGGATCCGAGATTCTTCCAAGATTGAGCGTAGCTTGGATCAATTTCAAGAGAGCGACGGTAGTGAAGTTCCGATGCTTCTTGCTGTCCAAGAGCACCCAGGACATTGGCCAGATTGTAATAGTCGATCGATCTTCCTAGCCGAGCGATGATCGCCAAGAAAAGTTCCTTGGCTTTATTAAGAAGCAGACGAGATTCCGACGCGATACCCTGCTCGGCAATAATGTTTGCCTTCAGAGCCGTGAGATTCAATTTTTCGATTTCGTCCTGCGAGAGTTTGAGGGATTTTGAAGTGGCGAGAAGCGCGCTATCGTAATCGCGCAGGAAATAGCACACGTCCGCTAGACCTTTCCATGCGCCTGAGTTTTCCGGGTCTGCCTGAGTTTGGGCGGTGAAGGTGGCACGCAGCTTTTCCGGGGATGTGTGCCGTAGCATCTCCTGCTGGTTCTCGTCACTCAGTCCTTGGAGCTTGATCTGGGTCGCGTTAAAACCAGGCGTAGGTGGGACAGTGATACCGAGATGCTTTAGGGCGAGATCTGCATGCTCTTCCTCCAACCGAATGCGAAACCAAGCCTCATCAAGAATTTGTAGTGTGAGTTGATGGCTGGCCTTAAATTCATCACGAAGCTTGTCTTGCTTTTCGATGGTGATCGGGCGGCTGCTGACAAACACGACTCGCTCTATCGAGGCGCTGTGCCGGGTGATTTTTGCGATATCTTTGCGAAGCTTGGCTTCCCATTTGACCTCCATGCTGAACTGAAACGCGGTCTGAGGAACGTCCCGCTTCGAATCCGTCCAGTATCGAACCTCGGCATCCCTACCGTGGTCCCTGCTTTTTCCGCCCGGAATGATGCGAGAATGACCTTCGCGAACAAGTAAGTCCACACACAGGTTTTCGAAACCCTGCGGTTCAATCGAGTGGTGAAGAGCGTAGAGGACGGGACTTGGTGCAGCCATGGTCTGACCGTAGTCTGAAATGGTGTTGGCGAGCAACCACGTCAGTGGTGCGAATTTTAGAAGTGATCATCACCAAAAATCTGTCCCGTTCTCACCTTTCCAGGGTCACAGGTCTAGTAGGGTATTCGCCGGGTTTGCGGTTGATCACTCTGCCTAAATTGAGGTGAGCATCGTGTCGGGATGATCCACATGGGTGTCGCACGGGCACAAGATCCGGGGGGAGTGAAAGGTTAGCGTGACGGGTGCCCGTTACCCGCGGGATTTCCAGAAACCCGAACCCATTGAACCCATGATCCGTCCGATTTCCCTATCCGCTGCGTTTGCGTTAGCTGCTATTTCCCCGACCGCTTCTGCGGAGGAAGAGAAGCCGTTTCCCGTCCACATCACGGTGGATGCCGCGCGGCCGACGGGGCCGTTGAAACCGATCTGGCGGTTCTTTGGCGCAGACGAGCCGAACTACGCCTACATGAAGAATGGCGAGAAGCTCATCGGCGAGTTGGGAGAAATGAAACCGAAGGATGTGTTTTTCCGCGCGCACAGCTTGCTCGTCACCGGCGGGGGGACGCATGGGCTGAAGTGGGGATCGACGAACGCCTACACCGAGGACGCGCAGGGAAATCCGGTTTACGACTGGACGATCGTTGACCGCATTTTCGACACCTATCAGAAGCACGGCGTCCGGCCCTACGTGCAGATCGGCTTCATGCCGCAGGCACTGTCGGTGAAGCCGGAGCCGTATCGCCACCATTGGACGCCGACGGCGAAATACGATGATATTTTCACCGGCTGGGCCTATCCGCCGAAGGATTGGGCGAAGTGGGAGAAACTGGTCTATCAGTGGGCGAAGCACTCGGTGGAGAAGTATGGCAAGGACGAGGTGCTCAGGTGGTATTGGGAAACCTGGAACGAGCCTAACATCGGCTACTGGCGCGGCTCGCGTGACGAGTTTTTCAAACTGCACGACCACGCCGTGAAAGCCGTGCGCCGCGCGATCCCGGATGCGAAAGTCGGCGGCCCGGATCTGGCAGGCGGTGCGGGCGGAGATTTCCTCAAGGCCTTCCTTGACCATTGCGTGAAGGGGAAAAACACCGCCACCGGTGAAACGGGCACGCCGACGGATTTCATTTCCTTCCACGCCAAAGGCCAGCCGAAGGATGTGGGCGGTCGCGTGCAGATGGGGATTTCCAACCAACTGGTGGACATCGACAACGCGTTCAACGTCATCGCGCGTTATCCGCAGTTTGCGAACACACCCATCGTCATCGGCGAGTCGGATCCGGAAGGTTGCGCCGCCTGCCAGGGGCCGAACCTCGCCTATCGGAATGGCACGATGTATTCCAGCTACACCGCCGCCAGCTTTCCTCGGAAGCTCGATCTAGCAGCCAAGCATGGAGTGAATCTCGAAGGGGCGGTCACCTGGGCATTCGAGTTCGAGGACCAGCCGTATTTCGCCGGGTTCCGCACGCTCGCCACCAATGGCGTGGACAAGCCGGTGCTGAATGTTTTCCGGATGTTTTCGAAAATGGACGGCGACCGCCTGCCCGTCACCAGCGATTCCGCCGTTTCACTGCCTGATTTGCTGCGTTCCGGCGTCCGGAACAAACCCGACGTTTCCGCCTTCGCCAGCCTCAGTCCGAAAAAACTCTGCGTCCTCGTCTGGCATTATCACGACGACGACCTGCAAGGCCCCGATGCCGCGATTTCCCTCAAAATCCCCGGCCTGCCCCTCGCCAGCGGCCAGGCCAAGCTCACACACTATCGGGTCGATGAAACGCACGGCAATTCCTTCACGATGTGGAAAGCCATGGGCGAGCCACAAAATCCGACGCCGGAGCAATACGCCGAACTCGAAGCCGCCGGGAAACTGGCGACACTCGGGAAGGAAGCCACCACGGAAATCAAGGATCACGTCGCCGAGATCGATTTCCCGCTTCCCCGCCAGGGCGTGTCGCTGCTGGTGCTGGAGTGGGATTGAATCGGCGGGGGAAAAGCGGATTGCGGGATTTTCCCGGAAGGGATATGTTGAACGCATGAGATTGGAAACCAATGCGGCGATTGATCCGAAGTTGCTGGAAAATCCCGTGTTCCGGCGAGTCATGGAAGACGCTTTGGCAATCCAAGATCGCTTCGCTGCCGAGCCGGTTTACGCCAAGACCGGAAAGGGCTTTCTGAAAAGCGAAGGCGTGGCGGAACTGCAACGCATCAAGTCGCTGGAGAAGAAAAAGGAGAAATGATCGGTCCTCAGCGGCAATGGTTGGCTGATTATTCGTGGGACTTCGTGACCGCGCAAAACGCCGTGCTCTGCGCTGCGAAAAATGCATTACACAAGCCGACTTCCGACGGGCATGACGCGACCAAGGCCTTGTGGGAAAGTCACTATCAGGATTCCATGGGCTTGGATGACGCCGTCGATCTTTGCCGCAGGTGTCACCGTTTGGCTCCGTTCTGCGTTTACAATGGCAACACTTTCACCGCCATCATCCGCGACGTGGTGATCAATTTGAATTTGAAGTCCGACCAAAACCAGATCGTCCGCAGCCTTGCCGGGCACATCGTGGCGGGGGTTGCCAGCGATGAGGAAACGCGGGCGTTCCGAGAGTTTTGCGCGTCTTTGGGGTGATTTCCCCACTCCCTCCGTCCGCCGCCTATTCCGCTTGCCGGGGGGCGGCGGGTTGGTTACGGGGTTGGCGCTGTCCGGCATCCGGTCCGCACCCATCCAACTCCGCGAAAGACTTTATTTATGCCAATCACCCGCGCTCTTCTGTCCGTCTCCGATAAAACCGGCTTGGCCGCCTTCGCCAAGGAACTCCACGACATGGGCGTGGAATTGCTCTCCACCGGCGGCACCTCGGCGGCTCTCCGCGACGCGGGATTACCGGTCATCGACGTTTCCGAATTCACCGGTGCGCCGGAGCTTTTCGACGGCCGCCTCAAGACGCTCCACCCGAAAGTCCACGGCGGCCTGCTCCATCGCCGCGACGACGCCCAGCACGTCGCCCAGGCGAAGGCGAATGACATTCCGCCGATCGATCTGGTGGTGGTGAATCTCTATCCGTTTGAGGAAACCGTCGCCAAGCCTGACGTCACGTTGGAAGAAGCCATCGAGAAAATCGACATCGGCGGCCCGTCGATGCTGCGCAGCGCGGCAAAGAACCATCAGAGCGTAACCGTCATCGTCGATCCTGCGGATTACTCGCGGGTGATCGAGGAAATGAAGGAAAACAACGGAAACACCACAAAAGGTTTCCGCGAACAACTCGCGGTAAAGGTTTTCCTCCGCACCTCGCAATATGATGCCGCCATCACCGACTACCTCGGCCAATGCCGCACCGGCACCTGCTGCAATTTCACCCTCAGCCTGCCGCTCGAACAGGAACTCCGCTACGGCGACAATCCCCATCAGAAGTGCTCGCTCTACGGAAATTTCCGCGAGTTTTTCACCCAGGTCCAAGGCAAGGAACTCAGCTACACCAACATCCTCGACATCGAGGCAGCTTCCGACCTAATCCTCGATTTCGTCCGCCCGACCGTGGCGATTTTGAAACACACGAATCCCTGCGGCGTCGGTCAGGACGACGAGGACCTGCGCATCGCCTGGCAGAAGGCGTTCGAAACTGATAGACAGGCTCCGTTCGGCGGCGTGATCGTCTGCAACCGTCCGCTCACGCTGGAGCTCGCCCGCGTGATTTCGGAAATTTTCACCGATGTCATCATCGCTCCCGAATTCGAAAGCGACGCCCGCGCGCTGCTCCAGAAGAAGAAAAACCTGCGACTCATGAAGATGAACGACGGCTATCTGGCGGAGAAAAAATCCCCCGTCATCCGCTCGTGCCCCGGTGGCATCATGGTCATGGACCGCGACCACACCACGCTGGGCCTCGACAACCTCGAATCCAAAGTCGTCACCAAACGCCCGCCGACCGAAGCGGAAATGCGCGCCATGCGTTTCGGCTGGCGGATCGTGAAACACGTGAAGTCGAACGCCATCGTTTACTCCAGCGCCGACCGTACGTTAGGCATCGGTGCCGGCCAAATGAGCCGCGTGGATTCCTCGCGCATCGCGATTTGGAAAGCCAAGGAAGCCGGCCTCGATCTCAAGGGCAGCATCGTCGCCTCCGACGCCATGTTCCCCTTCGCTGACGGACTCCAATCCGCCATCGACGCCGGAGCCACCGCCTGCATCCAGCCCGGCGGATCGATCCGTGACGCGGAAGTCATCGCCGCCGCCGACGCCGCGGGCATGGCCATGATCTTCACCGGTCACCGCCACTTCAGGCATTGATCCCGCAAGGTCCAAGGGGCCGAATCCGCGGCCTTGTCTTCGATTCCGACCTGATGTAGCGTGCCGCATGAATGTAACGCTGGATACGGTTTTTGCCGAAGCGCTGACTCTATCAGACGAGACGCGGCTGCAACTGGTCGAACGCCTGATCCCGACCATTCATGGCGAGCCTTCACTCGAAGCGGAGCAATTGGAGGAGGTGCGACGCCGCATCAACGAGGTCCGTTCCGGATCGGTGGAGACCGTGCCGGGTGAGGAGGTGTTTCGGGAAATTGAGAAATCTCTCGCTTCCCGGCGGTCCGCATGACGTTCGACTTTCATTCAGAAGCCCGTGAAGAATTTCACGATGCGGTTCACTGGTATGAAGACCGGAGCACGATGGCCGCGGATCGATTCGTCAGGGAGGTTCGTGCCGCCACCGACGCGATCATGTCCGATCCGACACGCTATCAACCCATGGAAAATGGAGTGCGGGTGTTCAGGCTGAAAAAATATCCGTTCAGGATTTATTACCTGTTTGATGAAGACAGCCAATTCGTCTGCATTTATGCGGTGATGCACGAGAAAAAGCGCGCGGACTATTGGCGGAAAAGAATCGGAGGATCTTGAAACTCTTGAAAACGCCACCTTGAACGAAATCCATCACACATGCCCGATCTGCAACGACCTTCTAGTTGAAGTTGAGGCGGGTTTGAATCGGGCGTTCCCGAACGTTCTCCTCACATCGTTTGGCAGCTCGGAGCTTCAAATCCGGCTGAAGAACAAGGGCTGGATGACGTTCATGAGACCCAACCGAAGCTCAAAGGGACTTTATTGCACCCGGTGTGGTTCGCTCACCATCGCCCCTTCGATCGCCACCCATCGAAAAGAACTCGGCCTCGACCCATGAATTCATTTCGAGGCCGATAGGCCGAATCTCAAGCAACCCTACGCGATCAAGCCAGTTCTTCCTCCAACCGCCCAACCTGATCCGCGCGGCCCATCCAACGGTTTTGAATTGCGCAAAACGTTTCGGCTTGCCGCACGCCCTCAAGCTGGCAGCGTGGAGTTAGAACCCGACTCAAAAATCCATGTTATCCGACTCATTTTTCATCCTCGCCTCCCGTGGCAGCGCTTTCGGCAAACTACTTGATAAAATGGGGATCCCCCACTGGATCATCTGGGTCCTTCTTGCGGGTTGGATCGTTTTCGTTCTCTACCGGAAGTTTGCCAGCAGCGAGGACTGAAGGGGGCGACCGGGAACTCATGCCTTGCTCTCGATCGTTGTTTTCCCTGTCATCCGGGGATGAAAAGTCTGCTTGCCGGATCGGCGTGTCTTTTGTTCGCGCTCCACAGTGCCGTGGCCGCGGAACAACAAGCGGCCTACATCTTCGTTTCCCGACTGGACGCCGCGGCTTACGAAAAGGCGGTCGCCGGTCTTCCCCAACGGCGGATCGATCCCGAAGTCGTCAAGGATTCGCCATTTCCCACATGGGGGGTTCTGGTCAGCCGCGTCACCCCGAATTCCCAAGCCTCGCGTGCCGGGCTGACTGCCGGAACCATCATCGATGGTTTGAACGGAGCCGAATACCATTATCACAAGCAGGGACTGGACCCGGATGCCAACGGCAAGCGCGTGGTGTCCGCCGTCACGCCGGATGGCGTCCACCACGATTTCAACTTCAAGCCGGGCATCATCGGAACGTCATCGGGCAAAGGGTATCTATCCGAACAATATCTCTTCCAGAACATTCCCCGCGGCAAATGGGACCGGGACATGCTCGTCGCAGCCCTCGCATTTCAACAATCCGATCACGCTCTCGCCGAAGCCGCGCTCCAACGGGCGGGTGCAGCAGGAATGCCGCCTTCGATTTTCACGACCTACTTCGGAGCGTTGCTGGCGCTGGATCACGGAGAGGCCGCGTTGTCGCGAAAAATGATGGAGGATCTGCTGAAACAGTTGCCCTCGGATCGGAAAAAGATTTCCCGGTTCTTCTTTCCCGGCCTGGCGACGCTCACATTCGCATTTCAGAATTTCGATCTTCTCGAACCGGTGCTGGCCGACCGCGAGGGGATGGAAAACGAGCTCCAGCCGGACTCTATCCAATCTTGGAAGGCTTGGGCGAAAAGCGGACCGCACGAGTCGCTTCTGAAACGCGCCATCGCCAATGCCGGCGACAACGTCATGCAACGCGTGATCCCTGTTAGCGACAATTGGCACGAGGAATATCAGATGATGGACCCCGACCCGCTGCGCCGGGACAACCACACGGCGTGGCTTCCGCCCACTTACTACGATCACCGTCCGTTCGCTCCGCCCGTCCCGTTTCATGATGCCATTTGGGAGACCCGCGTGGCCGTGGGTGACGGCGGAGATTTCAAATCCACCCAGCGGATTTCCTTCAACAACTTCTCGCTGTCACTGATCGACCGCGCCGGCAAATCGGACTTCGCGCGGGAATCTCCGGATCGCGACGGGCGGACCGTGGCCAGTTTCGATTACTACCACGATTCCTCCGGCGAGCGCTATGTCCGGTTCACCGGCGGCCCCGCCTCCGGCGATGTCGAAACCTATCAGGACATCCCGCTGTTGAACGCCGACGAACTCCGCGGTGCCGAGAACCGCGCGAAGTCCGGCCAAGTTCCCTTGGCCGTATCGGATCCACACTTCGTCACCGTAACCATCATCCGCCTCGGTGATGAAGTTGAAATCCTGCTGGACCGCCATCCGGTCCTGCATATTCCCATCGATCCGAAGGTCGGGGAACTGGCCTTCCTCCTCCACGCCAACGGCACCTCGTTTGTCGTCAGCCACATGTCGCTGCGGCCGATTTACCCGGCGAAATTGAACCCGAGTGCGGAAAAGGAATGAAGGTTACGAAAGCGTCCCGCGCTTGAACGGCAGAAGGAGAAAACACCAGCTAACAGTCGCCACGACGAGCACGCACCACGGCGTAAGCCAGCCGAATCGGGTATAGAATGTGAGCACGGTCTCACGTTTCAAGATTCCGGAAATGGGACCTTGCTTGAGCGCGTCGAGCCGGGTGTGGATCTGGCCGTTGGAATCGATGATCTGCGACACTCCGGATGTGGCGACCACAAAGAGCCAGCGGCCGTTCTCACAGGCGCGGATGCGGAACAACTCCGCGTGTTGATCGTGCTGGCGGGCCGTCCACGTCTCGGCATCCATCGTCGGGACCACGAACATTTCCGCCCCTGCGGATGTCATCCCGCGGACGACGCCTTCATAGTCGCAGTCGAAACAAATCGGCGTGCCGACTTTTCCATGGGTCGTTGGCACCGGTAACGCGGTAGTGCCGGGTGTGCCGTCGTCGAAGAAATGCACGGGATGAACCTTCGTGTGTTCGCCCAGAAGACCAGTGGGGTCGAGGGTGAGCGCGATGTTGCGCCACTTGTTATCAGCACCAGGTCCGGCCTTGCTGCCGAAAGTCAGGGTGATGTCACGTTCGTGGCAGAGATTGTTCACGATTTCCCAATCGCGCTTGTTCGTCCGGATGTCGAAAGGCACGGAATATTCGGGCCAGACGAGATGATCGATTCCGACAAGCATCTGCCGGGAACCTGCCAGATATTCGTTGAGAGAAACGCCCTCCAACTGCAACCCGGCGACTTTCACGGCAAGCGGATCCGCCGCCGCCGGTTCCGGACACCGCGGCAGAAAAATCATGGCGGCGAGCAAAATGGCGATGACGGCGGCCGCGAATTTGACCCTTCTAACAAACATCAATGCTGCGGCAAATGCGACGAGAACGCCAACACCATAAACCCCAATCCAAGGCAGAAGAATATTAGGACCCATGGCGAGGCCGGCGGACATCCACGGGAACTTGAGAGGAAACAGTTCGGCGCGGATGAATTCCCAACCGCACCAGTTGATCGCGGTGAATGCCGCGAATTTCCATCCGCTGATTCCGCGCAAGCCGGCGCGGCCCTGCATATGCGCAAACAGTGCGGTGAACGCAGCAAGGATGACCCACAACACGACGACCACTCCGCCGAAAATCCGGAACAACCACGACAGGCCAATCGCATAGGCCGCCATCCCGTGAAGAAATCCGATGGCCCGCGCCCGGGTGCCGCTTTCTCCCCGCAATGCCAGCAGCAATCCCATCAGTCCGGGCACCACCATCCACCCCCAGCCCAATGGAGGATAGGCCAGAGAATACGCCGCTCCCGACAATACGGCGAGACCACAGCGGGCAGGAAAAGTATGGATCATTGGCTTGAAAATGGATTTACCACGGTCACCCCGTCATAGTCCTGCCCGTGGCCGAGGTCCTCGCTGAGGAGCTCCCGGCAGCCGGCGGCTTTTGCCGCAGCAAGGATGGCGGCATCCCAATAGGAAGTTTGGTAACGATCTTTGATGACCAAGGCGGCTTGCAAGACGGCGACCGTGTTTTCCTGAATGCGGAAACGCAGCCATTTCTGAATCAAGCGGGCTGCGATGTCGTGAGGCAGGGCATCCGGACGGCGAGCGTGGGTCGCTTGCACGTAAAACTCCTGGAGCACTTGCACCGAGAGAACCAGATCGCCGCCGGTAAGGATTTCCGTGGCGATGGCGGCTTTGGCAGGCTGGATCGGTGCGAGATCGAGCGAGTAAAGCAGGATGTTGGTATCAATGAAGCGCATGGCGGTCGTGCAACTCGTCGCGGCTCAGGTTGTGGGCGGGATTGAGACTGAGTCGGCGAGCCACCAGTTCCGCCCGCAGTTCCTGCTCCTCGCGCTGGAGACGTTGAAACTCGGTTTCCTTTCCTTCACTCCCGGTGATCTGGACAAGGTAGGCTTTGAACATCGCGGAGAGCGAGGTGGATTCCTCGGCCGCCTTGATCCGTGCCTGGCGGTAGAGCTCATCGTCCACGGAAATGGTGATGTTTTTCATGACGAAATCACAGTTTCACAGCTTCACAGAAATCGCAACAATGAAATGACGGAAAGACGATACGGCAACCCACAGAAAATCGATTGATCATGAAAATCGCTCCGAAAAAGAGCACTCAATTTCAGGCACTCAAATCGAGTTCTTGGACAGGTAGGGAATCGAACCCTCGGTGACATTGCTGCTACACACCGCTACTTCTTCCTGCCCGGAGTTTCTGGCGGCGTGTGAATCCAACTTACTCTCGCCTCTAGCAACACCAGTGGATATTTCCATCACGAATGATAAAGTGACTATGACAGCCTTTATTCTTCCATATCGACGGAGTGATTGTGGCAGCTCCATCATTACTAAAGACGACGTCCCATTGCGGCCGAGACGAGCATTCAAGGAGATTCAGTTGAATCAGCTCACCACATCCACACGGGCAAAGAAGAATCGCCACCCATTCAAAGTCCTTTTCGCCGACGAGATAAACAATGTCCGCTCGTGGTGACGTTGGCACATCCTCTAACCTTTGAACTGTGAAATCGTACTTCCGCTGGCCTCGAATCCAGCGGAAGATATCTTTGATCAACAGTAGTGCCTTCTTAAGCATCGCTCACAGCGTCAAGGAAGGGTTTCATGTCACCCCGACCCGCCAACCGGGAAAGCAGCGGGCACGGCTCGGAATCGTCGAGTTGATTCCAAAAGCCGTTTTTGAGGTCAAACTGCTGCCGCCGATGTTCGCGGTTGCTGCTACTACGGTAGGGATGGAGTCTCGCCAGGAGTTCGTTCACCGCCATCGCGGCACAGAATCCGTTGATTGAGACGACAGCAGGACTCTCGACTTTCACGCCTTTGATATAGCCATCTTGGAGCTCCAGCTCATATTGCTCCGGATGTTTCCTCCGAAGCGTTTCAGCTCTCAAGGCATCGGACGAAATGCAACCTCTGGACATCAGACTCGATCCATCTGGTAGGATGTAGTTCACATTTCCGCAGACCGTGGAGATTCCGCCGTCACCGTCAGCATCAAGTCTCACACCCAAGTCGAAGTAGGGAACAAGGTAGAATGCGGCAATCCGATTGAGCCATGCCCTCCCTTCAACGGAGTCCATGCAGCCGAAGATCACGTCTGCCCCCGCGAGTTGGCGTGCGATCACTTCATCAAAGATATCTCCATGATGTGCGATCACTTGAGTTCCGGTACCCATGGCTTCGATGTGCTTCTTTAGAGCGAACACCTTGGGTTCATTGTGTTTCACATCCTCGCCATCGATCCCAATTATTCGATTGAGATTTCTGGCCTCGGCAATTTTGGGATCGATTAAAATCAGACGACCGACGCCCAACCTCGCGAGTTGCTCTATTACCCAACTCCCTGTCCCCGAACAACCGATGATGGCTACGGTGAGACCAGCCAGAAGCAAACTGGTCCGATCTCCAAAAGTTTGCCGCGTCCTCAACTGAACTTCATCGAGTTCGGCCTGGTGGCCTTCCAAGTGCTCAAAAATAAGAATGTCGTCCCCGACAACTGAAATTCGGTCGAGCGGAGTGAAGTCACCCGACCCTGAAATTAGCCTTCCGAACATCGCCCCTCCCGGAAGCATGACGGCGCTGCCATGAGGGAGTCCGTCGTCGCACCAACTGTGGAGTGCTTTGAACAGCTCAAGGTCGGATTCATCGTCCACTTCAGAGAACTGGGGATAATATCCGGGGTGGCTATGTATTTTCAAGACGGCCATCGACTTCTCCGCCGCTTTCTCATAGGTGCGTCGCCCAATCTCGGTTGGCCAGGTCACGCGAAGCGGTGTTCGCTCTCGGCAGGCGGAATGGTCGACCAGAAGGAGGTCATGAACGCACAGAATTCGCGCTGCATCGGTCTCCAGTCGCCCGCAGAGAGCCAGGGCAACCGCCTCATTTCCGTCGCCCGGGAAGAGATGAGCCATAAGCTTTTCATGCTGTGCGCCGGTTAGGCGCAGTGAATTACTCACGCTCACGGCTTTTGAGCCTCCCTATCAAGCCAAGATTGAGACAGCAGATAGTGCGTGAGCGTGTTATACTCGCCTAGCTTCCAAGGGTTCTCCGGCGTGTAATGCCGCGACCAGCGTTGCCAGCCTAAGCCCCTGACGATTTGAACTGCCTCCGTACAAGGAATCGTCTTGTTGTCGATCCGATGCACGGGCGGGTTGAAATAAGCCATATCAAGTGGCGTACTCGGATACCCTGGCAGGATCTGGATGGCTACAGAGGTGGGCCGCTGGAGAAATTTTTGCGGGACCGCAATGTCGTGAATAATCAGCCATTTGCTTTCCCCTTCCTGCACGGTCTCCCAATTCAAGTTCGAATCTTCCAGGAGTTCTTGGTCAAGTTCGGGAAGCGCGAAATCCCGACTGGCAGAGCCACGACCTTCCGATTGCTCGTTGGGCAAAGTGGTGAAGCGTTCGACACCGCATGCGGTGAGATCTACCTTCTTGTCCAAAGGCACCGGCTCAAATCGCTTGCCGATTTTTTGATTGAGCATCGTCAATTTTGGGTCCTTTCCGGCTCGAAGAAGAATCTCGCGGCCCGTTGGGTGCGACTCGCGCATGACGATTTTTGTATCATCGACCCGAATCAGATACCCGTCGCAGGGTGACAGGGCATCGCCATCCTTGCAGTGTTCTTCGATGTCAAACACCGTAACAAAGACAGGTCCGTCTTTGAAGTGAACCTTTTCGTCGTCAGCAATGGGTTTATCATTGGGACCCACAAGGTCTCGGAGGAGTTGGACTTTCGGATTCAGCCCGAACTGTCGCCGCAAAGCCCCCTCCGTTTGCGTAGGTTCCACGGCGAAAACAAACGCATCATTCAGGATAAAGGCCAGTTTCGCAGGAGCGTTAGGATCGCAGCCAGCTTGCGAGGGGGGCGCATGTTGCGCAGAGCGAAAGACATTGCCCGCACCCAGATCGACGTTCTCATCGTTTTCGATGACGGAGTCATTGGGGGACTGGAGGTCACGGATGATGTGCGATTTGGGATCAATCCCCGCTTGCTCCTTGATAAGAAGAGCGGGAATGATCTGCCGAGGCATTGGAATAACGCGCTCATCAACAACTGCTGCCCATCGTGGGGCGGATTCTTTATTCGTGTTCATTTGTAGTTACAATGTAGCCGATGCGGTCGGACACCGGCACCGGAATGATGCGTTCAATCTGTTCTCGGGGCGGACCATAGCGTTCTACTAGTAGAACGGTCAAGAATAATGTTGCTGGTTTTCGAACAACCGTACATTACTGTCAGGGAGCATGAATTTAGGCCCGCGCATCGTCGCCCTGCGTGAAGAAAGGAGAATCTCCCTTTCGGAGTTGTCTCGGGAAAGCAACATCTCGAAGAGTCTGCTCCACCGGATTGAGAACAACGAAGGTGCAAATCCTGAGCTTGAAACTCTTCGAAAGATTGCGAAAGCGCTGAAAATCACGGTGGGTGAGCTCATCGGAAACGAGGTCGTTCAGAATGCGCGACAATTGCCCGAAAATCGTCCCGAATGGCTTACCAAGTTAACAGCGCGGCTCAAACAAGACGGAAAGGAGCCGGACAAGGACTTTTTGGAAGCACTATATGTCCTTCAAAATCGAAAGGGGCAGGCCAAAGCCGCCGAAGAGGACTGGCTTTATATCTATCAAACTTTCGAAAGAAGTTTCAATAGGTAACAGAGTTCTGTTACTCTGCCTGCACGCACCCAATGAAACAAGAAGCCGCGCCGGCTCATGAATCCATCATCGCCTTGATGCAAGAGGCGCACCATGGAGAGACACCTTCCGACGTAATTCGGAGGAAGGCTAAGGAGGTAATCAACAAGCACCGCCATTTGTGGAAAGGGCCACCATTTTGCCCCTTCGCGCTTGCGGACTTGGAGGGGGTGATCGTAGAGCCCGCTCCTTGTGACATCCGAAGTGATGGGCGAATTTTCCCCAAAGGAAAGGATGTCTATATCCAATACAATGCAGACCAATCTAAGGAACGGATCAATTTTACCATTTGCCATGAGCTCGCTCATACGCTCTTTCCGGATTGCTACAAGAGGGAGCGCCGCCGAACCCCCGCGGAAAAAGCTGAGTGGGAATTCGAGAATTTGTGCAATATTGCGGCATCGGAATTCCTTTTTCCCGAGGAGGAGTTTTCCTTCGAAATTGGGAGTAGCCCCCTCGGAGCCAATCAGATTGCAAATATCGCTGCTCGATTCGGAGCTTCAATTGACGCAACTGCTAGGCGGGTAGTGCATCTCTCAAGATTACCGGCCTGCGTGATATTTGCTGTTTACAATGAACCGAAGGGTAAGGCTGTAACATCGCTGAGTGTCCAATATGCAGTGGCGCATCCAGAGTTTGCACATTCAATTCATCCTAACTTAAGAATCAATTCAAAATCGGTCGCCAACAGGGCCTACGCGCAGCAGCTACCGATTGGTTCGAGCCTTGAGAATTGGTATATCCGGGGGAAATGGGCTCGCCTTCGTGTCGAAGCAATTCCACTTCCCAAATTCGAATCAAAGGAAACTGCTCATTTGGCAATTCTCGTTTATTGAGTCGGAAGAAGACGCGGTGCTCAGTGCTGCGCAACAAGCGGAAAAACCCGTGCAAATCTTTCGGCTCCATTCAACTGGAGGGGCAGCCGACCATTCCTTTTTCCGGACGATGGCTTGCCATTCGTAGCTTCCTCCCAGGAAGCGAAGAATGGCGGACAGGGAGGGATTCGAACCCTCGGTAACATTGCTGCTACACACGCTTTCCAAGCGTGCTCATTCGACCACTCTGACACCTGCCCTTGGAGGGCGGGACGCTAGGAAGTCGCCCGCGGCTTGGCAACCCCTTTTTAAAAATGTTTCCGGGGTTCAATCGGTTGCGACGCGGGCGAGGATCCAGAGGAGGTCGGAAAGACGGTTGAAGAAGAGCCGGACGACTTCGGGAACAGGCTCGCCGGATTCGTGAAGGGCGAGCACGCTGCGCTCGGCACGGCGGGCGACGGCCCTTGAATAATCCAGGCCGGCGCGGGCAAGAGAACCTTCAGCACCGGGTCGGGCCCAACCTGTGAATTTAATGCCCTTGGCTTCGTATTGGTGTGCTTCGCCGGTGACCCAATCGAGATCGGACTGGGTGAGTGCGGCGTATTTTTTCTCAACGTAGCGGGCCTCGTCTTCCGGGAGGTAGGCGAGCTGCCCCATCAGACCGATGAGGCGTTCCTGAAGGCCGTCGATCAGGGCGATCCACGCCGCGTCATGGGCGGCAGCGCGGGCGAGGCCGAGGGCGGCGTTGAGTTCATCGACATTTCCGAGAGCCTCGATGCGCAGGGAGGTTTTTGCGATGCGCTTGCCGAACAAGAGGTCGGTGTCGCCTGAATCTCCGCGGCCGGTGATGATGCTCATGGGAAAGTTCTAGGGCGGAGAAAAATCGATGTCCATCCGCGTTCATCCGTGATTCCTAGGGGCGTCCATGAAACTGGCGAAACTCGGCGACGGCCCGGAAATTTTCCACACCATCCAAGGCGAAGGGGTGAGTGTCGGCGCGCCTGCCGTTTTCATCCGTGCTTCGCGCTGCAATCTCCACTGCGTCTGGTGCGACACGGACCACACGTGGAATTTCGAAGGGACGCCGTGGCCGCATGAGAAGGACTCCGTTCCGGGATACGTGAAGCATCGCAAGGCGGCGGTGACTTTTGAGATCGATCCCGTGGAAGCGGCGGAACGGGTGATGGCGTTCGGTTGCGGACGGACGGTGATTACCGGCGGAGAGCCTTTGCTTCAGGAAAAGGATTTTCAGGAAATGATCGATTTCATCCGGGGGCGCGAGCCGGGCCATTTATTCGAAGTCGAAACGAACGGAACCCGCATCCCCTCGCCCGCATTTCATGATGCGGTGAACCAGTTCAACGTTTCGCCGAAGCTCTCGAATGCGGGCATGCCGGAATCACTGAGATGGAACGCTGAGGCGCTGGGATTTTTCGCCCGTTCACCGAAAGCGTGGTTCAAATTCGTTGTGGCGGAACCTCAGGATCTATCGGAAATCCAACAGCTCCGCGAAACTCATGACATTCCCGTTTCCCGCATCCTGCTGATGCCCGAAGGCCGGACGTCCGCGGAGCTGGACAAAAGCGCGGCGTGGCTGGCGGACATCTGCCGCGAGCATGGATACCGCTTTTGCGACCGGCTCCACATCCGCATCTGGGGAGACAAGCGCGGAGTTTGAATTTTCGTTAGGCCGGCGGTTTCAGTATCGCCGACAACCTCGCGACGGTGGCGAGGATCTGTGGATTCTGCTCTTCCGCCCGATAGCGGATTCCGAAGGTGAACGCTTTCGGCAGGACAAATTCGAAGGCATGCAGGGCTTCCAATCCCGCCTCTTTAAGCTTCATCCGCTCCTCGGCATCCCCTGGGAAAATCATCACGCCAAGTCCGTGTTTGCAGGCATTCACCGCTTCCATCTCGCTCTGGCATTCGATCGCCTCGTCGAGACCGAGCCCATACAGTGATTTGCACCAGTGGGTCAGGAATTCGCGGAAGCCAATCGCCAACGAGCGCGCTGGCAGGATCGGCGTGGAGGAAATGGCGTCCGCAAGACTGAACGAATCCCGGTTGAACACATAATAAGTTGGGCTCCAGGCAATGGTAATTCCCCGTTGCTGCCTGACCACCAGCGTTTTGATCCCGGAAACATCACCCACCTTGAGGAACGAACCCGCCAACACGATATCGACCTCCAGATTCCGCAACCCGCCTGACCAATCGTTGTCCGGTTCGAGATCCTGCCACAGCTCGGCCACCGCCGTCTGGCCCGCCTCGTAGTCCAGCATGCGGGCTTCCTGCCCCGCCTTGCTGCCGTCGGTCCGGATTTTCACCTGCTTGGTTTGAGATCGCTTCCAATAGGCGGCCCGCCGCAACAAGTCCGTGTGCTCCTTCACGATCTCCTCGACTAACGGAACCAGATCCCTGCCCTGATCGGTGATCATCGTGCCGTCCGGACAACGATAAAAAAGCGGAAAACCGACGACCTGCTCCAGCTTCACGATCTGGGCACTGACCGCCGGCTGGGTCACCCCGAGCTGCTGGGCCGCCGCGGAAAAACTCCCCGCCCTAACCAGAGAGAGGAAAACCTGAAGCTCGCGAATTTCCGGTGTGATCATCAGAGCAGCGTCTTGTTCCGGATTTTTTCCACCAAGGCCGGCAGAAACTCGTAGGCGTGCTGGCGCAGGAAACTAACATGCAGTGTCTGCGACACCGGCGTGACCGGCTGACTCTCCACGGCATGCCACCATTCTGGATCGATCTGCACCTCGGGTCCCAGGATCAGAGTTCCTTCAAGGCACTCTTCAGGATGATTGAGCCAATACAGCCACTGAGATTCACCGAGAGTCTCCCAAGAACGATGACCGCCCGGAACGGGAGGAAGCACCGGCAATTTGTTGTAAAGTGATACCACGCAAGCTTTTACAGTGATATTCTCTCCGGTCTCGTTCGCGGTTATTTTCGCTCCGCGCTGATAGAGCCGGTAGGATACCTCGCCCGCCTCCCGGGTTACAAACCGGCTTCCCTTGCCGCTCCAACAACCCACGAAGAGGTCGCAATGCCCGGACACCAGCGCCTTCCCAGCATCTGCGGAATCGATGGGGGTATAGCAGGCGCGGATGCCGTCCAAAGACTGAAGCTGCCGGAACAAGGTCCGGAATTCCAAAGTCCTGAACACCGCGGCGGAACTCCCGACGTGCAACACGCGCCCGTTTTCATGGATCCCTCCGATATGATCCTTCATGCGGTGCCTCGCGGCGTTCAGGAAACGGAGATCATTGAAGAGCCGCTCGGCGAAAGCACTGGGAACCAGCTCACCGCGCAGTCCCTCGGTAAACAGGATGCAATCGAAACTCCGTTCGAGATTCTGCATCATCCTGACAATGCTTTTGCGGTTGCCGAAAATCCCGTGTCCCGCACTCGCGTAGTTTTTCTCCTGGTAAACTTCCTGGAACGCCGTCAGGTGGCGAAAATCGATGGAATCCAATTTGGGATCCCCCGCCAACGGTCCGATTTGCTTTGCCGAATCGTTCATGGTTTCCCGCTGAAATCCGCTACGGAAAGAATTGGGTTCAGGGGGGAAGAATGCCACGGAAGGCGCCCGTGGCGTGCGGATCTTTCTGTCGGTTTTTCCTGCATTCGAGATTTTTGAAGTCCTAACGGTCTTATCAGCCCATAAACGCCCGCGCACTCCAAAAGCTTCTCCGGAGGGTGCCAAATGCGCGCTATGTCCGTTTTTGGGACTACTTGTCCGATTTTGGGACCATGTGGCTGATTTTGGGACCTGCCAAAAGGCCATTTTTGATCGATTCGGACCCGAATTCCCCCGAAATCGAGTACGGTCGCCAAGCAACCGGACTTTTGAAACCATTAGCATTCTGTCCCCACCGAATATCGATGTCTCCGAAGGATTCTCCTATAACCGGGACCGCATGAAAATCGAACACCCACACCGTCAGTTTAAGAAAACCCTCATCCTGTTTGCCCTCACTGTCCTCATCCCGGGAACAATGGTCGCACAAACCCTCATTGATTCCGGAACGTTCTACGATCCGGAATTCAAAGTCCGGCAGGAAGGAGCTACTTCCGGAACCCTCACGCTCAGCGTGGACAACACCCTGGTAAATGACTCGCAGTCCAACGGCACCGTCACGTGGAATCACACGGCGGGAGGCCACGCCCAGGTTCGTTCCCAGATCGTCGTGGTGGTTCCGCTGGCGAATCTCGACGCGCAACTCGCGGCATTCACCCAGACGGTCAACGACTCGTTGATCTTCGGAAGGGAAATCACCACGGACGCCGAAATTCTCGGCGTGGTGAACGTGGGCCCCGCGCTGCAAGGCCTGGTCAATCAGGTGGCCGGAGCCAGCGTCATCTATAACTGGCAGTCGGAGGCCTCCGTTTCCGGCCTGGCCATCGCACCCAACCAGCTCTATCAGGTGGATTTCACGGTGACTTCCGGAAATGGCCTTCCCGTGAATTTGCTCCAGTCCGCAACATTCGGAATCACTACCGCAGGCGTGACCGGGGCCTCCAACGAGAGCGCTTCGCTCCTCAATCTGCTCGATGTCGTCACCCTTGGAAACAACTCATCCACGGGGAACTTCAGCTTTACTTTCAAATCCAGCCAGAGCCTCAGCGCGCTGGATTTCACTTTCGACGCATCGACGGTGGCTGGCGTGAGCCTGTTGGGCGGGACAGCGGCAAATCAGAACGTCCTTACGTTTTCGGGTTTCCAAGTCAACGCGATCCCCGAACCGAGCAGCCTCGCGTTGTCCGGAATCTGCATCGGCCTGATCACACTGCGTCGCAAACGGAATCACCCATGAAACAGCCCCCAACCATTTCAAAATGCCATGAAACCGCCATCCTCCATAAGGGCCATTTTTGCCCTGTCAGCGTGCTCGATCACGTGCCTGTCCGCGCAAAGCTTTTCCAGCGTATCACCGCCCGAAGAGTTCAGCCGACAAGCAATCCCGTCAGATCCGTCCTTGCATCTGGTTTCCTTCAAAGCCGAGGGACGTCTTCCCGAAACCCGTCCGGAAATCATCATCCAGGATTCAAGGTCATTGGATTCCAGAGAGACCGAAACCCGGCGTGTCGGGTCGGTCGTGGATCTTGATGTCCTCAAGCAGGCGTCGATCTATCAGAATATTTCTAAAGGAGATGCCAACACCAGCTTCGATTCCGCGGAAACAACCCTCAGGAATGATCTGGAAATGATTTCCGCCACCTACCGGGAACCTGCCAAGGTCACCGGCACGTCCGATTGCCATGCCGTCGCATTGACTGTTAGACAGCGGATCATGAAAGACTCCTCGCTGGTTTTGGAAACCGTGGAAAGCGAAGTCGCCGCAAATCCCGCGTATTCCTGTGAGATCGTGAAATCCGCGATTGAAGCCTCGTTTGCGGAGCCCGACCTCGTTGTCGCCATCGTGGAAACGGCGATTCATTCATCGCCTGAAAACATGCGGCTCATTTCACAATGTGCCATCGCGACCTCTCCCGACTCGCTAGCCGGAGTTCAGGCGCTGTTGGCGAAACTCGATCCGAACAGCGGCGAAACATCATCGTCAAAATCCAGTTCCAAAAGCGCCAAGAGCATGACCGGGGCCGTGGAGCAAATCGCGCGCGGGCAGGTATCCGCAAATCCACTCGACCTTCCACCGCTTTATCTGGTGACTCCGCCACCCATCATGCCGCCCGCGGTTACCCAAGTGAATCCCTGAAATTTTCCCACCCGTAGCATCCCAAATCGGGCCAACCTTAATTTTTGATGAAGAAACGCAACTTTCCGATCGGCATTGGGTTTGTAGGGCGTAAAACGTTCTTGAATTATGAATCGCGATCCGCTCACTACCGACGACTCTTGGGAATCCGATGCTGTTTGGAAGCTTCTGGACCAAGCACCCGCGCCAAAAGCGAGTGCGAGATTTGTCGATGACACGCTCCGCGCGGCCAAGCTGGCTGCGGACGTGAAACCGTGGTGGAGCCGCTTGCTTTCCCCTGTACCCCTCGCAGGAATGGCTGGAGCCACTGCGGCCTTGGTGCTCACATTCGTCGGTCCTTCACAAGAATCGACGCGCACCACGGTCACGGTGGACTCCCAGCAAGCCGTTGCGATCCAGGATATTGCGGAAACGGAAACGCTCATCGCGGCGGCCGATCAGCTGGATCAATTCAGCGACAACGAGTTGGTCAGTCTGATTGGATTTTAAGCGCTTTCCCATCGAGGGGCGACCGCCCAGTTTCCCGGCGTGAAACATGGTTTGATTTTCGATCTTGACGGCACATTGGTGGATTCTCTCGAAGGAATTGGAGCATCGCTCAATCGGGCACTCGCCGCAGCCGGACTGCCAACCCACCCGCTGACCGCCGTGCGCGGATTCATCGGAAATGGCGCGCGGGTTCTCGTCCAGCGTGCGGCCCCGGCGGGCTCGGATGACGGCCTCATTCACTCGTTGGAGCAAGCGTTCAAGGAGGACTACGACGTCACTTGGCCCGATGGAACCATCCTCTACGATGGGATCTCGACGCTGCTTGAGTCCTTGCAAAACCAAGGCTACCCGCTTGCCGTGTTGTCCAACAAACCCCACCCGTTCACCGTGGCGATGGTTTCGCAGCTCTTTCCGGGAATCCATTTCACTGCGGTTCTCGGCCAACGCCCAGGGATTCATCACAAGCCGGACCCGGCCGGGGCGCTTGAAATTTCCGCGGAGTTCGGATTCGCAGCAAGCGACTGCACCGTGATCGGCGATTCGACCCTTGACATCGAAACCGCTCACAACGCTGGAATGAAATCCATCGCCGTGATGTGGGGATTCCACGACCGGGAACGCCTCCTCGACGCCAAACCCGGTCGGACCGTCGAAAATCCCGGAGAGTTGTTGGAGGTCTTTTCCGTGAATCCTTGAGGTTGCGCGTCGGCCGGGAATGCCTCATGAACGGCGGCCATGACGGGTCGGGAAATTCGAGAAGTGCTGGATCACGCCGGGGTGCTGCCAAGCAAGCAACTCGGGCAGAATTTTCTGATCGATCCGAACATGGCCCGTTGGATCGTGTCGCAGTTGGAAATCACGGAGAACGACGCGGTGGTGGAAGTCGGGCCGGGAACCGCGTCACTGAGCACGCATTTGGTCGGCAAGGTTAGACGTTTGATTCTCATCGAGTTCGACGCACGCCTTGCCGCCGCTTTGAAAGAGAAATTTCGCGATGATCCCAGCGTGGAAGTCCATCACGCCGACGGGGTGAAATTCGACGGCCGCACCTTGTTCAAACACCGCCCGGTGAAGTTTCTCGGAAATCTCCCCTACTCCTGCGGTGGGGCCATCATGAAAAACCTGCTCAGCCGCCCGCATCCTTTCGAGCGCGCGGTGATCATGTTGCAGAAGGAAGTCATCGACCGGCTCGCCGCGAAACCGGGCACCAAGGACTACGGCATTCTCTCGCTCAGAACGCAGGCGAATTGGGAAGTGCAACCGCTGCGTACCGTTCCGCCCGAAGCATTCTATCCGCAGCCGAAAATCGACTCCAGCGTGGCGGTCCTGCGCCCGCGAACGAGCGGGCTGCCGGTTTTCGATTATCGTCTTTTCGACGAACTCATCCGCCGCGGATTCGCCCAACGCCGCAAGCAGCTCAAGAAGCAGCTTCCTGACGACGGTCCTGCTTGGGAAGACATCACCACCCAGCTCGGAGTTTCATCAACAGTTAGAGGCGAGGAGCTGACGCTTTCCCAGTGGGTCGATCTCACCCGCGCGTTCGACCCACATCCGCTCAAGGATCTGCCACAGAAGGCGGGGGAAATTTTCGACGTGGTGGATGCGGACGATCAGGTCACCGGCACGGCCACACGCGCCGAGGTCCATGCGCAAAAACTCATCCATCGCGCCGTCCACGTTTTCGTTTTCAACAAACGCGGCGACCTGCTGTTGCAAAAGCGCTCGCCGCTCAAGGACCTCTGCCCCGGCCTCTGGGATTCCAGCGTTTCCGGCCATCTCGACTCCGGCGAAGACTACGAAGCCGCCGCCGTTAGAGAACTTGAAGAGGAAATGGGCATCACCGTGGAATCCCCGCCGGAGGAGATCGCCCGTATCACTCCGCGCGAGCAAACCGGCTGGGAACATGTCCGTCTCTACCGCGCCCGCCACGACGGAAACCTGCGCTACCCTGCCGCCGAGGTCGAGGCGGCGATGTGGTTCCCGCTCACGGAAATCGCTGCGTGGATCGCGGCCAACCCTTCCGATTTTGCTCCGGGATTCCTAGAGTGCTGGAAAAATTCAAACCCGAACTGATCTCATGAAATTGAAATCCCTGGCTTCACTCGTCGTCGCCATCGTAAGCTTGGCATCCTGCCAGAAATCGCTGCCCGACACGCTCACCTATCAGATCGTTTCCACCCGTCCCCACGACGGCTCCGCCTACACCCAGGGCTTCCAACTGCTGGACGGCCGCCTGTATGAAAGTGCCGGCCAATACGGCGAGTCCGCGTTGCGCGAGACCAACCCCACCACTGGTGAAGTCCTGCGCAAACGAGCGCTCGCGAAAACCGTTTTCGGCGAGGGCTTGACCATCCTCGACAAGGAAATGTTTGTCCTGACCTGGAAGGAAAACACCGTCTATGTCTTCGATCCGGAAACCTTCAAGCCCATCCGCTCCCACACCTATCAGGGCGAAGGCTGGGGCCTCACCAACGATGGCAAGCAGCTCATCATGAGCGATGGCAGCAGCGATCTGAAGTTCATCAATCCCAAGGATTTCTCCGTGATCAAAACACTGGCCGTCAAGGACGGCAATTCCTCGGTGAAAAATTTGAATGAATTGGAAATGATCGATGGCCAGGTCTTCGCCAACATTTACATGACCGACCGGATCGCCCGGATTTCTCCGGAAACCGGCCAAGTCACCGGCTGGCTCGACCTCAAGGGATTGAAGCACCAACTCAACCCACCAGGCCACGCCGAAGTTCTCAACGGAATCGCTTACGACAAATCCACCGGCAATCTCCTCGTCACCGGCAAATATTGGCCGCAGATGTTCGAAATCAAAATCAGCAAAAAGTAGCCGCCCGGCTTGCCTGCCGGGCCCAGCCGTTTAACTTCCGCCGCCGATGCCCCTGCCCGACCCCAGTCTCGAACCCGCGATCCGCGATCCGAAGAAACTCCGCAACACCGCGTTCGTTCTCGTGGCCATGATGTTGCTTGGTGGCTGGCTGATCATGCTTTCCTACAAGCAGTGGTCGAAAACCCAGGCTTTGGACGATCGGCCCGCTGTCATTTACCGCATCACTCCGGAGCGCGATTTGCGGATGCTCCGGCAGGATGGAAAAACGGTTGATCTCGTTAATCTCCGGGGCCACGTCATCGCCGTCCAAGTGATGAGCAACCGGGACCCGCAAACTGCCAAACTGGGGCTGGAAGTCATGCAACGCCTCGCCCAATCCCGCGCCGGGGAAAAGAACTTCAATCTCGTTTCCCTGGTTTTGGATCCCGAGCCGGCCGAGAAGCTGCTTGCCACCCTCGCCACCACCGCCAACTCGCTTGGCGCGACATTGCCCCAATGGTGGGTCGGTGCCAACGAGCCGAACACCTTGCAAAAGTTCATCTACAATCAACTCAAGGCGAGCGTTTCTCCCTTCGAGAAAGACGGAAAATGGCAGTATGACGCGTCCATTGTCCTCATCGACAAGAACGGCCACATTCGCCGCGCCGTCGTTCCACAAAAACAAGGTGGCTCGCCCTACATCGCCACGTTTGATTTCGAACAAGCCGCCGGCTGGGATGCCAAGGGCGTCAAGACCAGCCCCGCCGACATTAACACCAACGTGGAGCAGCTCGAAATCCTGCTGAACCACACCATCGACAAGCTCCTCGCCGAGGAATTCAAGAACTGATGAAACGCAACACCACCATCGCCCTTTTCTACACCGGAGTCGCCGCCATCTGCATCGGCGTCATCAGTATTTCCATGTACCTGAGCAAGGGCCTGAACGCTCCCTATCAGGCACCCGCCGTCGATATGGGCAAGGAAACCGCGCCGCAGTGGTTCCCCATCGCGAAGGATCTTTCCGCCACCAATCAGGACAACAAGCCGGTGAAACTCTCCGATCTGCGCGGCAAGGTCTGGGTCGTCGCCGAGTTCTTCGCCATCTGTCCGCACTGCGCGGTTAGAAACGGCGAGGAACTGCGGAAAATTTACGACGAGTTCAAGAGCCATCCGGATTTCCACATCACCTGCATCTCCGTCGATCCCGAGAACGACAACCCCGAGCGACTCGCTGAATATTCGTCAGCCCTCGGCGCGGATTCCAAAAACTGGTGGTTCCTCAACGCCGGTGACGCGGCGTCCACGCATGATTATCTCGAACACGAACTGAAGTTCTTCGGCATCCGCCAGCGCACCGATCCGTTGGATATCGAGGCGAACGGCAAATATGCCCACGACCTCGGATTCATCGTGGTGGACCGCGATTTCAAGGTCATCGGAAAGTGGCCGCTTGCCGACGCACGCTCCGAGGATGCGAAGAAACGCGACCCGGAACTCTATCAAAAACTCAAGGACGAGCTCTATGCGCGCATCCGCGCGGAGCTTGAGAAGAACGAAACACCCGGCATCTGATGGACTCCGAACGCAGGCAATGGCTCATCCGCGAGCCGCAGGAAGCTCTCTCGAAAAAACTCGGCGTCGCCGCGTGGATCCTCTCCACCGTGGTGCTCCTGCTGGTCGTGGCGATGCAGAAGATCCACCTACCGCTGCCGGAGGGCTGGACCACCTCGTTCCTGCCGCCGATCCATGCCGGTCTCAATGCGGTGGCCGCCGTGGTGTTGTTGATTTCGCTGATCTTCATCAAACTCGGAAACGTGAAAATGCACCGCGCCACGATGGTGCTGGCGATGATCCTGTCCGTGCTGTTCCTGCTTTCCTACGTGGCCTATCACATGACCAACGAGCCCACCAGGTATGGCGGAGTCGGTGCCATGAGAACGGTTTATTTCATTCTGCTAGGGACGCACATCCTCTTCGCCGCTGTCAGCCTGCCGTTCATCCTCTTCACTTTCATCGCCGGCTGGACCAACCGCTTCGCCGCCCACCGCAAGCTCGCCCGCTGGGTGTTCCCGCTATGGCTCTACGTCGCCATCACCGGGCCGATCTGCTACTGGATGCTGAAGCCGTATTACGGTTAGAGCGACCTTTCCGCGGTCATTTCGGGTTCGGAATGCCATTCATGCGGAATATCCCTCATGAGCAACGCATGGTCGAAATCGATGCTGTCGGGAGGAAATATCGAATGATCGTCGAAGTAGGCGGAACTCACCTCATCCACCTCCAGCGGAGTGACCACCCACTTGCCGACCTTGAGCAAAAGGCCATCCAACACGCAGGATTCCGGCCGGGATGAGTATCCCACGCAGCCCGCTTCAAAAAAGCGTGAGGAATTCTCAAAGGATCCGAATACGGACGATTCGGGAAACTGATGTGTTTCGGATGCCTGGATGCCAACCAACGAAATATGATCCTTTCCCTCGGTGATGTGGATGGAAATCCGCCCCGCCGAATCCGACACCGTGAAGTCCGAGTGATGGTGCACTCCGGGAAAAATCCGCCCGCCGCCCAATGCTGTCAGGTAGGAATCCGTATCCCGCCGTGGAACGAAAACACCTTCGCGCAAGTTACCGGCGGCGTCCTCCCACTCCACCGCGATCCGATGTGCGGAGTTCTCACTGGAAAAACCGACGACGCCAGGGAATCCCTTCGGCCGAAGTTGTTCCAATCGGATCAAACAAATCCCCGCGATGGCATATCCATTGACAAACTTGGGTCGAAAATTGGCCGGGAGAATGGCTTCGACCACTTCCGGGGCGACCCGATAGTTCAGCAAAATCCGCCGGCGGATGATTCCTGTGATCGCGGGTAGTTTCATTCGGGTAGAGTATTTCGTCGCCGGGCTTTGAGGAAGATGGAAGATATTGGGTCGAGCTGACCTCAACTTGCTAGGAAATTCCATAGGTTGTTCCGGCCGATCAACCTTACCGAAACAGCCCGCTGGGAATTGTTCCATCGACTTTCAATACCAGCCGGGTTATTTGCTCCGAATCATGGACAAGCTTACGCAAAATCACTTCTCGTTCAAATGCCCGATGAATTGGGATGAAATGGATGTCTCAGCCAACGGACGCTTTTGTGGCAAGTGCCGGAAGGAAGTTTTCGACCTAACGAATTGCTTGATCGATGAGGTGATCGCGCTTCAGCGAAAACATGGTTCGATCTGCGGATCGATCCGGGTGGCGGCGGTCGCGGTTGCCTTGTCAGCGGCGGCTTGTCAGAACACAACGGCGGATCGGACAACTGGAATAGTCCCTCCGCATGCTACAGGCGACCAGCCGATCAATCGAGTTGCTTTATCCGGGACACCCATATCGCCAGAGCAGTTGGAAAAAATGAAAGGGGAATGATTTCCTTTCGTCCCGAATTGCTAGATAGAGGCAAACTCGCGGAATGAATTCCGCGCTCCCGGTTCAACGCAGGTAAAGCGAGTCGCTCCGCTGGTTGTTATAAGGCGTGATGTCGCGGCCGATGGTGCCGAGCGTGAGCTTGGAATTGACCTCGATCGGACTGTCTTTCGGGATGCCGTTCAGGAGAACCGGCATCGTGAATGTTTGCACGGCTCCGGGTGCGAGGGTCGTCGCGTTGAACTGACGGTTGCCGAACGGGGTCGAAATTTCCAACAAGGTGTTGACCAGAATCGCGGTTCCCCGGTTCTGGATGGTGATTTGAATTTGGTCGCCAGCGCCAGTCGCGACGATGCGCTGGTCGGTGATGGCGGCATCGACGATCCCGGAAATCGCCCTAGTCATGATGCGGCCGACGTTGAGGATGCCCGCGCCGTATTCCGAATCCGGACCGGAGATACCGGCTTCATCCGAGTATTTCATGACGATCTCCGCCGCTTGGCTGGCACTCATTTTCACTCCGGTGCCGTTCGACATGGTGGCGGCGATCGCGCCGGTGACGATGGGAGCGCTGGCCGAGGTTCCGCTGATCCGAGTGTAACGGTTTCCAGGCCAGGCGGCATTCACGGCGTAACCGGGAGCCGTGACTGATAGAAAAGTGCCGTAGTTGGAGAAATCCAGATGCTCGCCGCGCGCATCGACGGAACCGACACTGATGACGCTGGGATAGGCAGCCGGATAAGTGGAGTCGGACTGTTCCGAATTTCCGGAGGAAGCGACGATCAGCGCGTGGTGATTCTGCGCGTAGATTACGGCTTCCGCGATCAGCGGATTGTCCACACTGGTGCCCATGGAAATGTTGATCAGGTCCGCTCCGGAATCGACAGCAGCAAGAATTCCGGCCGCCATGGCAAAGGAATCCGCCTGGCCCGACTCGTCGCTGATGCGGATGGAAATCAACTGCGCTGCCGGGGCGACTCCGGGTGCGGAGGCATCCACCCCGGCGATGAGCGATGCGACGGCCGTGCCGTGGCCGTGGGTTTTGTTGATGTCCTGCGGGAAAGGAACGATTTCGATGGATTTGACCAAGCCTGGCAAATCCGGATGCGGGACGATCCCCGAATCGAGCACCGCGATCTTCACTCCGGCTCCCCATTTCGAATGATCGGAGGTGATGCCGAGCCATGGAAGGAGACCGTTGCCGAAACCGACGAGACCGTCCTGCGCGGAACCGTTGACAGGCCCTGGCGACGGCGCGGATGGAACGGAATCGTAGGTGGTGATGTTTTCACCCATCAACAAAAGAGTTAGATCCTCGCGATCGTCATAGCGGAGGCGGACGGCGCGCAGGCGGTCGAGTTGATCGACCACCTCAATGTTGCTCTGGCCGGCCGCAAACAGGAACGCGCTGAATGATTCATCCGAAGGAAACCGCAGAATCACCTCGTCAGGCTGGCGGCTGCCGAAGATTTCTACGGTCGTTCCGTCATGGAATTCATCTCTTACGGACGGTTTTGAACGAGCCACAGTGTGCGGCGCGATGCGGGCTTGAGGCTCGGCGGACGGCCTGACGACCACGCGCCTGCTGACGGATTCCCTCAAATCCCGCACGATCCACCAGCCAAAGAGGCCGCAGATCACGACAATCAATGCCGCAAGGAGGTGACGGAAGTAAGGTTTCATGTATATCCGCTCCCGGGCTGGAGAGACAATTTAAAGACAAACCCACGATCCGAGGAAAAGTTTCCCGCGGATGCGTGACGGCGCAACCTTCCATAATTTCAAGGAACTTGAAAGGAAGATTCTTGTGGGCTGCGAAGGGCGAATCCGGAGCAGACGGGTACCCGCATTTTTCATCGACAATCCACAGGGGAAAGGGATTTCCTCGCAACTGTGTGCTCGTGTTTTCCAATGAAGCCACGAACTGTCCCCAAAACCCCGGAACCATGAAAGGATACTACGAACTCAAGAAAACCGACGGTGGAAAATTCCATGTCACCCTCAAAGCCGGCAACCACGAGGTGATCCTCAGCAGCCAGCTCTATGCGGAAAAAAGTAATGCAGAGAACGGCATCGATTCGATCCGCACCAACGGCACGCACGATGCCCGTTACGAGCGCAAGCTCTCGGCCAAGGGAGAACCGTATTTCTCGCTCAAGGCGCAAAACGGCCAACTGATCGGCGCCAGCGAGATGTATGGCTCTGAGGCGTCCCGCGACGATGGAATCCGTTCCGTCATCAACAATTGCCCGACGCCAACGGTGAAAGATCTGACGGTCTGAGCGGTTAGATCATCTCCAGCGCCAGATAAGCCTCGATCTCGCGCGAAGGATCGTGGGCGCGCATGAGCGCCTCGCCAATGAGAACGGCATTCGCGCCGGCTTCCAAGACACGGCGGGCGTCTTCGAGGGACTTGATGCCGCTTTCGGAAACGAGCAGGACGTCATCGGGGACTTCCTCGGCGAGCAGCTCGGTGGTGGCGAGATCGACGGCGAACGTTTTGAGGTTGCGGTTGTTGATGCCGATGAGATCGGCGCCGAGTTCGAGGGCGCGTTCCATTTCCCGCAGGTCGTGGACTTCGACGAGGACATCGAGTGAGAAAGATTTCGCCTCGTCGTAGAGGCGGCGCATCGTTTCGTCATCCAGCGCGGCGACGATGAGCAGGATGGCATCCGCTCCGGTCACGACCGCTTCGTGGATCTGCACCTCGTGGACCATGAAGTCCTTGCGCAGCAGCGGGGCGTCGGAAAATTTCGAGATCTGCGTCAGATAGCTGAGAGATCCTTGGAAATATTTCTCATCGGTGAGGATCGAAAGGCAGGACGCGCCGCCATCGAGATAGCGTCTCGCCTGGCGGACGGGATCGAAGTTCGGATCGATCAAGCCCACGGACGGCGACGCCTTCTTCACCTCGGCGATGACCCCGAGCCGGCCGGGACCGCGATCGATGGCGGCACGGAAGCCGCCGAAATCGTTGCGCTGGATGGCTGCGGCCCGCAAGAGAGCGGCGCGGGGCAGCAGGGCTTCGACCTCAAGGTGTTTGGTGGCGATGATTTCAGCGAGCTTGTCGGACATGGGCGCGGGAAAAGAAACCCGGAGCTGGGAAAATGAACATGGAAAATTTGCAAAATTTGGCTTGCCCGTCATCGGGGCGCATGTAGAAAGCCCCCGACGCGTTTCCCGACGCGGGCGTAGCTCAGTGGTAGAGCGCCACCTTGCCAAGGTGGATGTCGTGAGTTCGAATCTCATCGCCCGCTCCATTTTTCCGGAGCGCGATTTTTCCCAACGCAATTCTTCATGTTCGTCTGGTCGAAACTCTCCGCGGTAAGATGGATGGACGCATGGGAGGAACGGTTCGCCGGAAATCCGAATCTCGTCCTTGAGATCATCAAGGGCGGCAAATCCATCCGCATCCAACTTTTCTGTGAGACGAAGAAGGCGGCCGACGCCGTTGTCAGGCAATTCGGCGGCAGCGTCCGTGAAATGGCCAACGCGGAATGGAACAAGCCTGTCGCCCCACCCCGTCCGCTCAAGGTGCGGGATGTTTTCCTGCTCACTCCTGAAAATCGGCCCAAGGAACTCGCCGCGCTGAAGAAGGCGAATCCGAAACGCGAGATCATCGTGATCCCACCGGAAATGGCGTTCGGCACCGGCGATCATGCGACGACTTCGACCTGTTTGAGATTGTTAGTCGACGTCGCCCGCGCGCGCAAAGGGACGAACTGGACCGTCGCCGATCTTGGCACCGGCACTGGCGTGCTGGCCATCGCCGCGCGGAAAATGGGCTCGGGTGAAACTTACGCGTGTGACTTTGATCCGTTTGCGGTCGCTGTTGGAGTTCGGAACATCGAGCGCAACGGCACGCCTGAAATCCAGATGAAGGAACAGGACGTCCTGAAATGGAAACCACGCAAAAAAGGCTACGACGTCGTCATGGCCAATCTGTTTTCCACCGTGCTGATCGAAGCGTGGCCGGTGATTGCGAAGTCCTTGGGATCCGGTGGCGATCTGATCGTCTCCGGCATCCTCGCAAGCCAGGCTTGGGAGGTTTTCAAAGCCGCCGCCGCCAGCGGGCTTGGATTCACCAAAGTGATCAAGAAGGGCAAGTGGGTGACTGCGCATGGCGGGCATCTCGAGGATCTGATCAAGGCCGCAAAGTAAGGGGCATGGACGTCTCGTCCATGCGAAGGGACGAGACGTCCCTTCCCCCTATCACTTCTGGCAGCTCGGACACCAATACGTCGAACGCTGGCCGGTCACCGCGTGGAGGATCGGCGTTCCGCACACCCGGCAGGGCTCCCCTTTCCGCTCGTAAACGAAAAGGCGCTGTTTGAAATAACCGGGCTGGCCGTCGGAGTTGAGGAAATCCCGCAAGGTGGTGCCGCCTTCGAGAATCGCGGCTGATAGAACCTCACGGATGGAGGCGACCAGCTTTTCCAGTCGCGGTTTCGAGATTTTGTTAGCGGGAGTTCCGGGCCGGATCCCGGCGCGAAACAACGCCTCGGAGGCATAGATATTTCCGACACCGACGACGACCTTGGCATCCATGATGACGAGCTTGATCGCGGCGGAACGTTTCGCGCAGGCGGCTTTGAGATGTTCGACCGTGAAGGCGCTTTCCAACGGCTCCGGGCCAAGGCTTTTCAACAAAGCATGGGACATCGGATCGGTTTCCGTCAGCCGCAGTACCAGCCCGAAACGCCGCGGATCGTGATAGCGGAGTTGTTTGCCGTTTCCCAGAGTGATGCCGACGTGGTCGTGCGTTTTCCAAACATCCGTCGGATCGATGACGCGCAGGCTGCCGGACATGCCCAAGTGGATGAGAAGCGTCGAGCCGTCATCAATCGCTAACAACAGATACTTGGAGCGGCGGCTGACGTTTGAAATCAACCGTCCTTCGATGACTTGGATCGTTCCGGAAACCGGCTGCCGCAAGTCGTGCCGCCTGACGATGATCTCAGAAATCCGCACCCCCGCGACATGCGGTTCGATGCCGCGGCGGGTGGTTTCTACTTCGGGGAGTTCGGGCATGGTCAAATCCGCGTGGGAACTGCTCCAACCATGCCTGAACTCGCTCGATATAGAAAGTCCGATCAATGCCTTACAGGCATGCGAGCTCCGCGATTCGAGACTTATTTGTGCCCCTTCGAAACCTTGACCTCGATGTTGACGAAGGAGGCATTGCCAGTCTCATCCTGACATTCCACGGTGATCGTATAAACCCTTCCGTTCCCTTGGGCATTGCGTTCCGCACGCAGATTGACTGTGGAAGCATCTACGATTTCCCAATCAGGAGCGCCATTGCCGACGGGCTCGTTGCTGGAGACCGAGACGATCCAGTATCCGACCTGCCCTCCAAAGTTATCGGTCGCTGTAACATCCACCGTCACCGGCACCATCTTGTGGTTCGGCGCTCCAAGGTTGCCGGGACTGGCGGTCGCGCTGCTGATGACCGGAGCCACGGTGTCCAACTGGGTGTTGAATGCAGATACCGAACCGACGGAATACCCGACGTCTGCGATGTATTTATAAGGTGCGCCGGCCAAGGCCGTGTCGCCGCTGATCGCGACCGCATATCCGAACATTCCACCCAATGCGCCGGGGCCTGCGACGTTCTGCTGCTGTTGGCTCCAACCGCTTCCGTTGCGGGCAAAGACGTAGGCGATACCGGAACGATAGCCCGCGAAAATCAGATCCTTGAGTGGGGCTCCGATCACCGCCGTATCGCCATCCACGGCGACGGAAAAGCCGAAGTGATCATCCGCCGAGGGATATTCAGCTGTTAGCTTCTGTTGTTCGCTCCAAATGCCGCCATCACGCGTAAAGACATAGGCCGAGCCGGAATCGACAACCGCCGTGTCCTGATCGAATGGCGCTCCGATCACCACGGTTTCGCCACTGATGGCGACCGAGTAGCCGAACCAGTCATCCGCCTCCGCATCGCTGGCCGAGAGTTTTTGTTGGGTGCTCCAAACCGTGCCAGCACGCACGAACACGTAGGCGGCACCGGATTCCGCGCCGGCATCATCGTCCGAATACACACCGACCACGATGGTTTCACCGTCGATGGCCACCGAATACCCGAACCAGTCGCCCTCCGCGCCGTCAAACGCAGTAAGCTTCTGCTGCTGGGTCCAACTCGCTCCGTTGCGGACAAAGACGTAGGCCGACCCCGATTGCGCCGCAACCGCGCTATCATAAACGGCCCCGACGACGATTGTGTTGTCGCTGATGGCCACTGATTCTCCGAAAAAATCGTCGGCAGAACCATCACTGGCAGTCAGCTTTTGCTTCTGTATCCAAGAGTTGCCCTCGTGCACGAACACATATGCAGATCCGGAATTACCGCCCGCATCATCGGTTCCCCAAGCTCCCACAACCAGCGTATCTCCGCTGATGGCGACCGACGACGCGAACTGGTCTCCTGCAGCGGAATCGCCGGCGATCAGCTTTTGTTGCTGGGTCCAGGTGTCGCCGTCACGCACAAATACATAAGCAGAGCCGGAATCGACTCCCGCACCGTCATCATAAGGAGCCCCGATCACCGCGACATCGCCGCTGATCGAAAGTGAGTAACCGAACTGGTCGCCTTCCGTAGCGTCGCTCGCGACAAGCGTCGCACCGTTGGAAAAAACCGGATCGACCGTCACCGGGTAAACCGCCGAACGGTCGTCAACTTCGAGCAACAGCTGGCTTCCCCTAACCCGCATGTGAGACTCAAGCTTCCGCCCGTTCGCATCCCAACTCACCAAGCCGCTGTAGCGCAACATCCGCTTTCCCGCGGCGTCGGAGAAAACAACTTCGCCGTCGTCAACGGAGGCAGTCAGATTACCGCCAATCGCCATGGAGATGACCAGCGGCGCGTTCTCCACATGACCCGCCGGCGGAGTCTGCAGGGTGAAACCCTGCTCCAGACCGGCACGTTCGTTGACATACCATTCGGTGAGAATTCCCCGCCGGTATTCCAAGCGGTTGCCGCTCGTGCTGACTTCCGCAAGCGGAAACCCGGTGACGTTGTCGCCATACCCGCAGCCGGTCAGGGTGAGAGCCGACTGCCAACGGACGTCCTGTCCGCCGGATGAAACGGACGGACCCGCAGTGGTAAAATCCATTTTCAACCCCTGCGCGGGATTTTCCGCAACCCGTGTTCCATTGGGGGACTGATGGACCTGATAGCGGGCTGTGGAATATGCCGACTGAAGCGAATTGAGATGACCGCGGGCCTTGAGCATGGCTACTGCGCCACTACCGGAAAAATCCTCTCCGGAGGTGGCGTTCGGAATGACAGCCGCATTCAAGACGATGGGCAGAAAGGCAGCATTGGCCACTGCGACGATTGATAGGAGTTTTATTTTCATGAAGGATGGCAAGATGTAAAAAAGTCCAAAAGGGTGCGACTGTCAGACTCACCGTGGCGCTGGATTCGTCGGATTCCAGCGGACCCGCCCAACAGGAAGAGGCTGATTGAAGCGTCCGGATAGACAAACGGATTCAAGGCGACTTATCCTACGCTTTTGCTAGATTGCAAAAGAAATTTCAAGAACTTTCCGTCACGCGAGCTCACCGACATGTATCATGCGAGCACGTAGAACATCACGGCCAGAACGTGGCAGGCGCTTCCTCCTAACACGAACAGATGCCAGATCGCGTGATTGAACGGGAGTTTTTTCCAAGCGTAGAAAACAATGCCGAAGGAGTAGGTAAAGCCGCCGGCTACGAGCCACCACACCCCGGCAATGGGCAGCTCGCGGACGAGTGGACCGAACGCGAAAAGAATCAGCCACCCCATCGCCAGATAGAGAGAGGTGGAAATCCAATGGTCCTTTTTCCCCTTGCGGAAAGTTTTGATCAGAACTCCGGCGATGGCGAGGCTCCAGACTGTTCCGAACAACCACCAGCCTGACGCCCCTTTCAATGTGATCAGGGTCACCGGCGTGTAGGATCCGGCGATGAGCAGATAGATGCAGGCGTGGTCGAGCGATTGGAAATGCGCCTTCCACCGCGGCGAGGTGAAGAAATGGTAAAGCGTGGATGACGAATAAAGCAGGATCAGCGAGGTACCGAACACGACCGAGGAAACAATTTTCAAAGTCTCTCCGCCCGACAACAAAATCATCATGACCAGGGCCACCACGCTGAAGATGACGCCCGCCGCATGGGTTAGCAGACTCGCCACCTCCTCACGGTGGGAATCGCACAACGGCGAGCGGTGACGAAGTTCCAATTGCATCCTGCGCGCCTCTCATTGGCGCAGGTATCGACTTTTGTCCAGCCAGCCCGCCCGGAAGCGCTGGATTTGTTCGAGTGGCGGCTTTTGCGGATGGCTTGCGGATTTTCTAAGGGGAGTCAGATTCCTGCCATGCGTTTGATGATTCTCGCCGCCCTGCTGGTTGGCCCGCTCCGCGCGGGAGACAAGGTCTCGCCCGTTTCCGACAGCGTGCGGCAGGAGTTCAAACTGTCGCCGTTCTATCAGAAGCAAATCCTGATCGAGGGTTTTCCGGTCGTTGCTTCGGACAAGGTCAACGACGCGGCGGTGATCGAGTCCGCGGTGATTGTCCGGGGCATGCTGGATGGACGGGACGACATTTTCAAAGCGATGGCCAAGGCCCACGTCCGCCTCGCCGTGATGTCCTGCTCCGAACGGACCTGCGACATCCCGGAGCATTCCGACCTAACACCCAAGGCCTACTGGAACCGCCGCGCGCGCGGGCTCGGGGCCAGCCATGAGCGTCCGGCCGTGAGCTGTGCCGAGGAAAACGTGCTGTGCTGCAAGGGCGATCCGTATTCGACGGAAAACATCCTCGTCCATGAGTTCGCCCACGCGATTCATCTCATCGGCCTTGAGCAAACCGATCCGACCTTCGATCACCGCTTGAAGGAATGTTACGATGCGGCGATGGCTTCCGGAAAATGGAAGGGTCTCTATGCCGCGGAAAATCACGCGGAATATTGGGGCGAAGCCGTGCAATCGTGGTTCGGCACCAACCGCGAGAACGACGCGCTGCACAACCACGTGAACACGCGCCAGGAACTCATCGACTACGATCCCGGCGTGGCGAAACTCTGTGAGGAAGTCTTTGGGAAAAACACCTGGCAATACCGCCGTGCCGACGATCCGGCCCGCAAGGACGAGCCTCATCTCACGAATCTGGACCGGGAAAAACTGCCGGTTTTCGCATGGTCGAAGGAAGAGCGGGAAGCGAAAGACTAACGCGCGACTTGAAATCCCGCCCCGCTGCGGTCAAAGCACGCGGCGTGAATCAAGCTTTCATCCTCGGTGCCGGACTCGGAAACCGCCTGCGCCCGCTAACAGGCCGGTTGCCCAAGCCGCTGGTGCCGTTGTTCCACCGTCCGCTGGCGGAGTGGGCGATGGAGGCTTGCCGCCGGGCGGGGATCACGCGATTCGCCATCAACACGCACCACCTGCCGGAAGCATGGAACGGTTTCGGCGTGGGAACCGACGTGACGTTGTTTCACGAACCGGTCCTGCTGGAAACCGGCGGCGGACTGAAAAACATCGGCTCATGGATGGGCGGCGACCCGCTGTTAGTCCACAACGGCGACATCTTCTCGACGCTGCCCTTGGAAAAACTCATCGCCGCCCACAAAGCGTCCGGCCTGCCGGTGACGCTGGCCCTGCGCTCGGAGGGAACTGCCAGACACATCGCGATCGATCCCTCCGGCAGCCGCATCACCGACATCCGCAACAACCTTGGCATTGCGGACGGCACCCACGTTTTCAGCGGGATTTACTGCGTGAATCCCGAATTCCTCGATCTCATTCCACCGGGTGAGAAAATCTCAGTCATCCCCGCATTCCTCGAATTGGCGAAAGCTGGACAACTCGCTGCCGTCGTGCTCGACGAAGGCGTATGGCTCGATCTCGGCGACCGCGATTCCTATCTGCAAGCCCATCGCGAACTCGATCTCGCCCCAGCCATCCATCCGGAAGCGACGGTCGAACCCGGCGCATGCGTCGAGCGAACTGCCATAGGCCCCGGCGCGGTGATCGAAACTGGCGCGGTGGTTCGCGACTCGGTGGTGTGGCCCGGGGGACGGGTCACGAGTAGCGCGGTGTTGGATCGCTGCATCGTTTTCTCCGAAAATCCGGCAGGCGGCAGCCACCGGGACGCGGACCTTTGAGCCCAACGTCACGGTTTGATCAGAATCCTAACCGAGTTCGGATCACCGGTTCGGTAGGCGCTCGATCCGATCATGCTGAAGACGGCATTTTCGACCGGCTCGGTTTTTTTATCCTTCGCCGCCGTGAGTTTGATTTCGGCAAACGACTTGTTGGCGGGAATGGTGACGAAGAATTGCCCCGGAGCAACAGGGCTCTTTTTGACACGCGCGGGAGCGACGGCCGACAGCTTGTAGTCTCCCGGGGAAGCGATCCCCGAACCGCCCTTGGTTGGGCCTCCGACAATGATCGTAAGCGCTCCGTCGTCCGGGCCGACGCGGACGATCCGGAAACTCGCGTCTCCATCGGTGGTTTCGCCGGCGATTTTGTCCAAGGGAACCAGCGACACAAAGGGAGTTCCGGAAGTGATGCGCAGATCGACCTTCTTGTTCTCGCCGTCGATGGTGAAATCCTTGGTTAACGGAGTTTTCAACCCACCTCCGCTGAAGGTGACGTCGCTCGCGCCGGGATCTGTAGAAAACGGAATGGAGTAACCGCCCGAAGTGGAGGTGACCGCGTGCCAGGAGCCGGTGGCCGGTTTCACTTTGATGCCGGAAAGCCCCTCGCCCGGTTCGCAGATGCCATTTTCGTTCACATCGTAGTAAGCCACGCCGAGGAGAAAATCAGGAGACGGAGAACGGTTTCCAAAATCCTGGGTGACGGAAAGCTTGCCGAATTCCTCCGCATCAGCCCCCCGTCGGGAAACGATGCTGATGCCGATCTCGCGGTAGTCTGTCGGACCGAAACCCATGATAGACATTCGGTGCCCGAGATCCGCCTGCACGCCGTCGGTGTCGTTTCCCCAATCGATATTGAATCCGGCGTGGGCGAACAATGTGGTGGAGACCAGGTTCGAATAAATGTTCTCGCTCGCCGAACTCGCCGCATAATCGGCATCCGCCACCCGGCTGCTGATCGTGGAGCCGTCGCTGCCGACATGATCTTGGAAATTGTTTTTCGCCATGTCCTTGCTCTGCCGCCGGGATGAAGCGAGCAGCTTCGCATTGAATGCCAGCGGCGGACGCGGGGCGTAGCTGGCGAAATCCAACTCCAGGCGGGCCAGATTGACGTGGAAAAATTCAATCCCGAAATCGACCCCGGCCTCGCCGGTATTCGCCAGGAAAAGTCCTTCGGCCGTCGGATTTGCCCGCGCGCGGTTGACCAGTTCCAGCATGTATTGCTCTTCGGCCGAGGGATTCCCGTGGCTGTAAGGAATGGATTCGGCGGCGAAAACCTGCGAGCTGCCCAAAATCAGGAGCGAATAGAGCGTGGTTCGGATCATCCGGATGGTGGAGGCATTCTAAAAGCATTCTCTAAATTGGCAACCCAGACTAACAAACCATGGCAGCGTCCACCCAGGTCTGAAAGAGACCAACTGGAAAACAGGTAACCCGGCGTCGTTCCTCCCCCAACCTAGGGAGGAGCTGGGAAAACTTGCTGTTTTCAACCCAGATCATTGCTTGCCATCCGCCGCCGGACCCGATAATCCCCGCAGACACAAATCCCATGACAAACACAGACGTATCCACAGTACCAAACGCCAAACGCCTTCTGGCCGCTGGGTTCACCGCCATCTTGGCAGCAGGGGTGGGCTTCGCCATCCGCGGCGGCATCCTCGACAACTGGCAGAAGGAATTCAACTTCACTGGAGCTCAACTGGGTGCCATCGGCGGTGCCGGCCTAAGCGGATTCTGTTTCGGTATCATCATCGGCGGGGTGATTGTGGACAAAATCGGATACGGCAAGCTCGTCCTCGCTGCGCTGCTGTTCCACATCATCTCCGCCTTCGTCACGTTCGGTGCCAGCACCCCCGCAAACGCTTATAATTTCCTGTTCTGGGGCAGCTTCATTTTCGCCTTCGCCAACGGCACTTTGGAGGCGGTCGCGAATCCGCTAGTTGCTACGATTTTCCCGAAACAGCGGACGCACTACCTTAACATCCTTCATGCCGCCTGGCCGGCGGGCATGATCTTGGGAACCGCCCTCGGCTGGGTCCTTGACGACAAACTTGAGTGGAATTGGAAAATCCAACTCGGTCTCTACCTGATTCCTGTCGCCCTTTACGGCATCATGTTCCTGGGTCAGAAATTCCCGAAATCCGAAGCTGCTGCGAAAGGAGCCAGCTTCGTCCAGATGTTCAAATCTGTCGGCATTCTTGGCGCACTTGTTGCCTGTTTCCTCCTGTCACTTTTCTTCGCTGATATCTTCAAGGGCATTCTCACCACCGTCGGACAGACTGCCGCGGAAATGGAAAGCACCGCGGCCACCTCAAAAATGATTGGCTACGGCATCGGTGGAGCATTGCTCATCACCGTCGCGGTCATGACACGCTTCTCCATCGGTTCGTTCCTGCTTTTCGTCCTTTTCGTGACTCACGCGCTCATCGGTTCGGTTGAATTGGGAACCGACAGCTGGATTCAGAACATCACCGGCAACATCTTCTCGTCGGAAAAGGGCAAATATCTCTTCATCTGGACATCTGCGATCATGTTCGGCCTCCGATTCTGCGCCCATTTCATTGAGAAGACCCTCAAGGTTTCACCCATCGGGCTGTTGCTGATCTGCTCGGTCATCGCCTGCATCGGTCTCCACCTTGCCAGCAATATCACCTCGTTCGGGATGGCCCTGCTCGCCCTTGGCATTTACGCGATCGGCAAGACATTCTTCTGGCCTACGATGCTCGCCGTCGTCGGTGACCGTTTCCCGCAAACCGGAGCGGTGGCCATGTCCATTATGGGTGGCATCGGGATGCTCTCCGTCGGCGTGATCGGCGGCCCCGGCCTCGGCTACCTCAAGGACCGCTACTCCGGCGAGGAACTGAAAAAGAACAGCGCCGAACTGTATGCCGAGTATGAATCCGCCACTCCCAGCAAGTTCCTCGACATCGAGGCGACCTCCGTCAAGGGCTTGGACGGGACCAAACTCGGCAAGGCCAACGACCTGCTCAAAGCGGCGCGTGCCGAAGTCAGCAAGGCTGGCGGCGACCCAGCCACCGCCATCACGACGCTTCCGAAAGCGGATCAGGAGGTCATCACCGCCAGCATTAACGGCGACCGCCACACTCTGAAAACAGACGCCATCATTCCGGCGATCATGGCCGCCATTTACGTTCTGCTCTTCCTCTACTTCAAGTCCATCGGTGGCTACCGTCCGATGAATATTGAGGAACTTGCAGGCGGAGTCGAAGGTCCGGTTGTCTGACTTGCTGGTCCATTTCCCCAAGCGGCATGACCTCACGGTCGTGCCGCTTTTTTGCGCTTGCGACAAATGCCTTCGGGGAGTCCACTATTGGCCGATGACCGCTGGTGGCAGAATTTTACGCAAACTCGGCGCGTGTCTCGCCGGGTTGCTCCTGACCGGCCTCACCGCCACCGCCGCGGAATTGAAAATCAATCTCGCCGACGGCTTCGATTTTCCCGTCGGAAAACCCAACGCGGACGGCTACTTCAAAGCCCGCGGCCTCCGCCTCCGCAGCCCGCAACATTTCGGCGAGGATTGGAACGGCCGTGGCGGTGGCGATACGGATTTCGGCGATCCCGTTTACGCCGTGGCCGATGGTATCGTTACCTTCGCCCACAACGTCCATGTGGGTTGGGGAAATGTAGTGCTCACCCGCCATGCCTACCGCGATTCCACCGGCAACGTTAAATTTTGTGACACCCTCAACGGTCACCTCAGCGAGATCCTCGTCAAGGAAGGCCAGCTGATCAAAAAAGGCCAGTTGATCGGCAAGATCGGCAGCAATTTCGGCATGTATCCCGCCCACCTCCATTTCGAAATCCGCCTCAACATCAACATCGGCATGCAGCGCACCAATGCCCCAGCTGATATGATCAACTGGGCGGATCCCACCGATTTCATCAACAAACACCGCAAGCTGAACCACGAGTGGCGGCCGGTCCCGGTGCCGACCGGCACCTATCAGGAATACGCGGGATACAAAGGCCTTTGAAATGAGCATCAAGGCCAAGTCCGGCGGCTCGTGGTTCACCGTCCTGCTCGTCGTCGCCGCCATCGCGGTCTGGGCTTACGATCAGAAAAAAGCCCTCGATCATTCACCGGCAAAACCCAGCGCTTCCCGCACGGAAAAAGCCGACTCGCCACCCAAGGCGAAACCCGCTCCTCCGGCCGCCAAAGGTCTGGAGAAAATCGGCGGCTACGAAGTCTATCGGAATTGCACGCTCGTCGAGGCCCGCAACAACGACGGCGACAGCTTCATGTTGAAATTGCCGGACGGCAGGCAATCCGAATTCCGCCTCTACTTCGTGGACACCCCGGAAAGCGCCTTCAAGAGCTACAAAGGAGGCGAAACCAACCGCCAGCGCATCGATGAACAAGCCGCCGAAATGGGCGGCATCACAGCGCAACAAGCGGTCCAGATCGGCCAAGACGCCAAACATTTCACCCTCGACTTGTTGGCATCGCGGCCATTCGACATCTACACGCGTTGGGACAGCCCGTTTCACGACAACCGCTTCCACGCCTTCGTTGAGGTGAAACAGAACGGTAAATCCCGCTGGCTGGACGAACTGCTCGTTGAGAAAGGATTTGTCCGCATCCACACCAAAGGCGCGGATCTGCCGGATGGCATCACCTACGCAAAGCAAAAGGCTCACCTGCTAGATCTGGAGCGCGCCGCGAAAAAAGCAGAAGCCGGAGTCTGGGGAAAATAAGGAGGGTGGGACTTCGGCCCACCAAGCCAATGAAACGCGAAAGAATCGCGCGAAGCTCCCCTTTTTCCTCCTCATTGTCAGTGCGGACAGAAGTATCCGCACTCCTCACGAAACCACCATTCCACCGGTGGGATGACATGATCGCGTAGGAAGGAATTCTTGCCCCTACCCGCAGGTCGATATTTCATCGCTCCTCATGCCTGCCCCCCGGCGCCGTTCACTATTCCTGTTAGCTCTGACCATCACCCTTTCAATTTGGGGCGCGGTGCTGGCATGCTCTCCTTCCGAAATCCTTCACGGCGGACCGCAAATCATGATGGTCGCCACGACACCGGTATGCGGCAGTCTCGCGCTCGTCCTGCTTCTGGCCAGTGGATTGAAAGAGTCGGTGGATTGCCGCAGCCGCGGGAAATCCGCCCTTCCGGATTGGGAAATCATCCCGTTGGAACGCCGGAGGCCACCCGGCTTTGAGCGGCGCACGGAACACCGGCCCATCGTCGTCGTCCCGAAAAGTCGTGTGAGCCGTGTTATCCCACCGGCATTCCTGCATTCCAGACGCCGATCACTTGGGCTTCCCGAGCATCCTCCCTTCGGTCTCAACCGGAAGCGCTGCCGCAGTTGGCATCGCCGTCTGGTCCCTTGAGAATCTCCGGAACAAAGAATAATCCGATAGAAACTCCGGTGATTACCAGGCAGGCAGGCCCAGCATCTCCGGCAGCGCCTCGCGGGGCCTCCATGTTAGAATTTCAGGATCTCCCGAGGTGATCAGGACGGTGTGCTCGAAATGCGCCGAAGGTTTCTTGTCCTCGGTGATCACCGTCCAACCGTCGTCGAGAATCCTAACTGAAGGAACGCCGGCGTTGACCATCGGCTCGATGGCAAGGGTCATGCCGGGCATCAGCGTCGCGGATTTGCCCTGCGGGCGATAGTTCGGTACCTGCGGTTCCTCATGCAGACGGCGGCCGACCCCGTGGCCGACGAATTCGCGGACGATCGTGAAACCGCGGGGCTTGGCGAATTCCTCCACCGAACCGCAAAGATCCGCGAGCTTGCGGCCGGCGCGCGCGTGTTTGATCGCTTCGAACAGCGACTGCTCGGTGACCGCTAACAGCCGCTTGGTTTCCAGCGGAATGTCCCCTGCCGGAACGGTCGTCGCGTTATCGCCGATGAAGCCGCTTTTCACGATGCCTACGTCGATCTTCACGATGTCTCCGGGCATGATCTTGCGCGGTCCGCCGATGCCGTGGACGACTTCCTCATTGATGGAAATACAAGTGTAGCCGGGAAATCCGCGGTAGCCGAGGAAGGCGCTTTTGCATTCGTGCTCGCGCATCATCTCGGCGGCCATTCGGTCGATTTCCCCGGTGGTTTTGCCCGGAGCAACCTCCTTGGCGAGCGCCTGCAGGATGGTCGAGGCGATGGAACCGGCCGTGCGCATGAAATCGATTTCACGCGGGGACTTGATAGGGATGCGGGGTCTGCGGGACACGATGTTGAGACAGAGATTGAGGAATGAAGTTTTCAAGCCGTTTAACCGGCGAACGATCGAAGCAACCGGGCCGCCACTTCATCCTGCGGGGCCGTGGCATCGCAAGCAGAAAGCTGGCCCGAGGCTCGGTAATGATCAATGACCGGCACGGTGAGATTGACGAACTCCGCATGGCGGCTGCGGAAATTCTCCTCACTGTCGTCGGCACGGGGACCCGCGGGTTGATAACAGGCAGGACATGTTCCGCCGGTTGCCAATTGCGCTTTCTGGCCGGTCCAGCGGCACGACGGGCATTCCACCCGGTCGTGGATTCTGGCGATCAATTCGGAAAACGGCACTTCCAGAGAAACTGCCGCATCGATTTTCAAATCCTTCGCCGCCAGCCATTCATCCAGAAAAACCGCCTGTGGCAAACTGCGGGGAAATCCATCGAGCACCCATCCCCCGGTCTGGCGCGACAGCCAATCCGCGAGGATCGGGCACATCAGGTCATCCGGCAGGTATTCACCGCGGGCGAGGATGGGCTCCGCTTGTTTTCCCAACTCCGTCCCGGCCCCGACGTGTTCCCGGAGCAATGCCCCGGTGCTGAGATAACCGAGCCCGAGGCTGGCCGCCAACCGCCGTCCCTGAGTCCCCTTGCCGGAAGCCGGAGGCCCGAGCAAGACGACGCGGAGCGGCTTGGCGGCTGGAGCGATCAACGGCCGCCGTTGTAGAGGTAGGCGGTGATGCCGACGACGATCAGGACGGCAATGACGGTCCAAAGATAAACAATGGCGGTGCGTGGTGCGGAGCCGGAGTTTTGATTGAGACGATCGTAGCGACCCTTGAGTTTGCCTTTGCGGAGGAAACCGTCGTAGTGCTTCTGAAGGAGCTGGGTTTCGACCTGACGCATGACGTCAAGCACGACACCCACCATGATCAGCAACGAGGTGCCGCCGAAGAACTGGAGGATGAGCGAGCCAGGTGGCAGTCCCACCACTTTTCCGGTCAGCACCGGAAGGATGAAGAGAGCTGCGAGGAAAACCGCCCCGGCGAAGGTGAGCCGCGTCATCGTGAAATCCAGAAAATCCGCAGTCGGCTTGCCGGGACGAACGCCGGGAATGTAGCCGCCGTTGCGCTTGAGGTCTTCCGCGATTTGCGAAGGCTGGAACATCATGGCCACCCAGAAATACGAGAACAGGAAGATTCCGACGCCGCCGAGGACGTAGAACGCAGGACCACCGCGGGAAAGTTCACTGTAAGCCCACAAAGCCCATGGCTTGCCGGCGACTCCGGGAATGTATTGCAACATCAGCGGAGGAAGCGAAAGAACGGCCGAGGCGAAAATGATCGGCATGACGCCTGCATAATTGACCTTGAGAGGCAGATACTGGGTTTGTCCGCCGAATTGTTTGCGGCCGACAACGCGCTTGGCGTATTGCACGGCGATTCGCCGCTGGGCCTGGGTGATTGCAATGGTTCCGGCGATGACAATCAGCAACAAGGCGATCATCATGACCATCCACATGGCGTTGAAGGCGTTGACCTTTCCTTCGGTCCCGGATGGCAGGAAATAGTGCCATGCTTGGATCAAGGCACCGGGAAGAGCGGAGATGATGTTGACCGTGATGATGATCGAGGTGCCGTTGCCGATTCCTTTTTCGGTGATCTGGTCGCCGATCCACATCAGAAGGACGGTGCCGGCCACGATCGTAATAACGGTCATCGCCATCCAGGTGAAGTCGCCGTGAGGAACCAGTTTTCCAAATTTCTCGATCCCTTTCATATAAGGGATGTTTTCCGGGTTGGTCAGCGACTTCGCGACGAAGAACCCCTGAACCACGGCAATGCCGATGGTGATGTAGCGGGTATATTGCGTGATTTTCTGGCGTCCACCGTCTTCACGGGCGAGGCGAGAAAGCTTCGGCACCACGGCGGTCATCAGCTGCACCATGATCGATGCCGAAATATACGGCATGATCCCGAGCGCGAAAATACCGGCCTGTTGGAGACCTCCACCGGAGAAAACCGTTAGCAAGGAGGTGATGCCGCCTGCCGGGTTTTTCGGATCCGCATTTCTCAAGCTGTCCAGATAGGCCTTGATGACTCCGGCATCGACACCGGGAAGCGTGATGTGGACTCCAAGCCGGATGATGACGATCAGGGCGAGGGTGAAAAGAATGCGGTCCCGGAGTTCGGGGATTTTCCAACTATTGGTAAACGCGGAAATCATGGCTGATGGGTGAGGAAAATGACGCTTAGTGTTATAAAGACGATGAGGAAGCGCGGGAATGCGCTTCCTCATCGGAAATCAAAGATCAATCGAGAGCAATCAAGCGGTGGGTTCGGTGACCGAGCCACCCGCTTTTTCGATCTTTTCACGAGCGGAAGCACTGGCATTGGCCACCACGAGGTGGAACGCCTTGGTGACTTCGCCAACGCCAAGAACCTTGACCTTGTCGCAGGGGCCGTTGACGAGGCCTTGCCCGCGGAGGGCGGCTTCGTCGATGGTGGCTCCGGCGTCGAAGAGATCGTCGAGTTCACCCACGTTGAAGACCACGAACTTGTCGCGGAAATCGTAGTTGTTGAAGCCGCGCTTCGGAAGACGACGGTGAAGAGGCATCTGGCCGCCTTCGAAACCGACACGGGTGCCGGAACCGGAGCGGGCCTTCTGACCCTTGTTGCCTTTGCAGGAAGTTTTGCCGTGACCGGAGCTTTCGCCGCAACCAAGGCGCTTGACCTTGTGCTTTGAGCCTGGATTCGGGCTGAATGAATGAAGTTCCATTGTATTAGAAGAGTTATTGGTTAAAGGTTATTGGTTAGAAGTGAAGATCATTGGATTCCCAATAACTTTTAACTTCCAACCTTTAACTTAGATGGCCTTTTCCTTTTTCTTTTTGCCGCGTCCGCCGAGCACTTGGTCGCGGGTGCGGAGTTGGGAAAGAGCCTTGAGGGTGGCTTTCACCACGTTGGCGTGATTGGAGGAGCCCATCGATTTGGCGAGGATGTCGCGGATGCCGACGGCTTCGCAAACGGCGCGCACACCGCCACCGGCGATGATGCCCGTTCCCGGAGATGCTGGCTTGAGGAGAACCTTGCCACCACCGTATTCGGCGTAGATTTCGTGAGGGATCGTGCCGTCAACAATGCTCATCGGCTTGAGCACCTTGCGGGCGCCTTCGCTGGCTTTCTTGATGGCGTCGGCCACTTCGTTCGCCTTGCCGTAGCCAAGACCGACCATGCCGACCTTGTTTCCGGTGACGACGAGAGCGGAGAAGCTGAAGCGACGTCCGCCTTTGACGACCTTGGCGCATCGGTTGATGAAGACGACCTTTTCGGAAAGCTCGTTGCCTTCGGCATCGGTCGGAGCAGCACGCTCTTCACGACGTGGGCCGCCGCGTCCGCGACCGCCACCTTGTCCGCCACCGCCTTGGTAGCCACCACCGCCGCCGCCACCCTGATAACCGCCGCCTTGGCCGCGATTGCCTTGATAGCCGCCTTGTTGGCCGGAGCCTGCCACCGGGCCCAAAGGCAGGGGTGCCGCTGCCGGAGTTGCAGGTGTTGCTGGAGTTTCGTTTTCTGGAATTGTTACCATGATGTTTGTCAGGTCGGAGCGTTAGAATTGGAGTCCGGCTTCGCGAGCTGCGTCGGCGAGGGCTTTGACTTTACCATGATAGAGGTGACCGCCGCGGTCGAAGACGACGGCGCTGATGTTCGAACCCTTGGCGCGCTCCGCGAGGAGTGCTCCGACCTTCTGGGCGCTCTCGATATTCGAGGAGGCCTTTTCGAAGGACTTGTCGAGAGTGGAGGCGGAGACCAAGGTCTTGCCTGCCGCGTCGTCGATGACCTGGGCGTAGATGTGTTGATTGGAATAATGAACTGCGAGACGCGGGCGTTCGGCGGTTCCGCTGACTTTGCGGCGGATGCGGTTGTGAACGCGGCGGCGGATCGACTTGCGATTGATAGTGCTCATGGTGCCGTAATTGGTTTGAGGTGTGGGGCGACGGTAATGGATTATTTGCCGACGCTTTTGCCTTCCTTGCGGCGGACGTGCTCGCCAACATAGCGAACGCCTTTGCCTTTATAAGGTTCAGGTGGATAGAAGCCGCGGACTTCGGCAGCGAACTGACCGACGAGCTGCTTGTCGATGCCTTCAACCTTGATCTTGGTGTTTTCAACGACAGTGACGTTGAGACCCGATGGGATGGGGTGAAGGAGCGGATGCGATCGACCGAGGGAGAGGTCAAGGTCGGAACCCTTGACCGCAGCGCGGAGACCGACACCGATGATTTCGAGATCCTTCACGAAACCGGTCGAGACGCCGACGATCATGTTCTGAACGAGGCTGCGGGCGGTGCCGTGGAGGGCTTTGTGTTGGCGGAGCTCTGAAGCACGGGAAACGACAACAGTGCCGTCTTCCGAGGTGAGCGAGATTCCTTCGGGAAGCGGGAAGTCGAGTTTGCCCTTGGGGCCTTCGACGATCACCGTGCGGCCGTCAAGTTTGACGGCGACCTTCGCGGGGACAGAGATTGGTTTGAGACCGACTCGTGACATGGTAGTGTTTTCCTTTGACGAGTTAGGGTTTACCAGACGTTGGCGAGGAGCTCGCCGCCGAGGTTTTGCTTCTTGGCGGAGCCGCCGGACATGACGCCTTTCGAGGTCGAAAGGATCGAGATGCCGAGGCCGGACATGACGCGTGGCACTTCGTTCGCGCCGATGTAATGGCGGCGGCCGGGAGTGGAAACGCGCTTGAGGTCGGTAAGGACCGAGCGGCCGTCGATGAACTTCGGCTTGGCCTTGAGGGTCGTACGCTCGCCGGTGACGACTTCGTAGTTCCAGAGGTAGCCTTCTTCCTGGAGAATGCGGGCGATGTCCGCCTTGATCTTGGAATAAGGTGCGGAGAATTCCTCATTGCCGGCGCGGGCGGCGTTTTTGAAACGCGTGAGGAAATCGGAGATTGGATCGGTGAGAACTGCCATAACAGGTGTTTCTTTTAAATTGGTTCCTTGTTGTTAGTTGGCAGCTACGGCCTCGGCTTCAACTTCGTTGGCCTTTTTCATGTCGCGGAAAGGCATGCCAAGCTCCATGAGCAGGGCGCGGCCTTCGGCGTCGGTCGGAGCGGAAGTCACGAAGATCAGGTCGAAGCCGATGGTGCGCTTGATCTGGTCGATTTCGATTTCCGGGAAGATGGATTGCTCGCTGATACCGCACGCATAGTTTCCACGGCCGTCGAACGACTTGGAGGAAATACCGCGGAAGTCGCGGATGTTAGGAGCGGTGACGTTGATGAAGCGATGGAGGAATTCCCACATGCGGGCGCCACGGAGGGTGACGCGGGCGCCGAGAGCTTCACCTTCGCGCAACTTGAAGTTAGCGACAGCCTTCTTCGAGAACGTGATGGACGGGCGCTGGCCGGTGATCTTTTGGATCTCGTTGACGGCGTCGTCAACGGCTACCTTGCGGTCCGGGGCTTTTCCCATGCAGGAGGTGACCACGATCTTTTCGAGACGTGGGACTTGGTGGGAGTTGGTGTATCCTTGGCTCTTCTTGAGGGCCGGGATAACCTTGTCCTTGTAGTGTTGTTGTAGTGCTGGAGTGCTCATTTTTTTGCGGGTCAGCGCTGATTGCTCAGGCGCTTAAGCGCGGGCTGAAGTGCAGGCGCTTCTTTCGAAGCGAAATGCTTCAGCCCACTTTCTTGACATTGGAGATATGGACGGTGCCGTCGATGGTCTTGAGACCGCCGTTAGGCTCGGCTTCGGTTGGCTTGACAGCCTTGATGATCGGGCGGCCGCCTTCGACGGTGACCTTGCCCTTGACGGCATTCACCAGGAGCACGGTGCCGCGCTTGCCTTTGTGATTGCCTGCGATGATTTCGACTTGATCGCCTTTTTTGACGTGGGTCTTGATGCGGCTCATGAAATTGGAAGTGTGAGGAGTTGATGCCTTGGTTCAGAGAACCTCGGGAGCGAGAGAAACGATCTTCATGAACGAACGCTCACGAAGCTCACGGGCGACGGGTCCGAAGATCCGGGTGCCGCGCGGGTTGTTGTCCTTGTCGATGATCACCACGGCGTTGGAGTCAAAACGCAGGATCGAACCGTCGGCGCGGCGGATAGGGTAAGCGGTGCGAACGACGACGGCCTTGACGACGCTGCCTTTTTTGACGGCGGCGGTCGGGATGGAATCGCGGATGTGGCAGGTGATCACGTCACCGATGCATGCGGTGCGGCTGCGCTTGCCGAGCACGCCGATCATTTTTGCGCTACGGGCACCGGTGTTATCGGCGACGGTGAGCATGGTTTCCATCTGGATCATGACTTGAAAAAATTAGAGATTTGAAATGTGAAATGTGAGATTCGGCAAAGCCTGACTCAATGCGAAATGACTTCGGCGAGCGTCCAGCACTTCAGCTTCGAAAGCGGACGGGTTTCGACGATACGGACGCGGTCGCCGATCTGGCCCTGGTTCTCTTCGTCATGCACGTAGTACTTCTTGGAGCGCTTGACGATTTTGTTGAACTTGGGATGGGGAACACGGGCAACGTGTTCGACGACGAGGGTCTTGTCCATTTTATTGGAAATGACCACGCCAACGCGGGTTTTACGGAGGTGGACTTGTGCGTCCGAAGGAGTCTCGCTCATGATTGGAATAGGTTGAAGCGTTGGGAGCAATGATTAGGCGCTCTTCTTGGCCGTGACAGCCGTAAGGATCTGAGCGGTTTCGCGGCGCACCTGTTTGATGCGGGCTGGATTTTCCAGCGAGCCGGTGGCCTTCTGGAGACGGAGGTTGAGAGATTCCTGCTTGAGGTCGCGGAGACGAACGGCGAGTTCGTCAAGCGACAGTTCGCTGGTAGCTTTGGCTTTGGTTTTGGCCATAATTCAGACGGATATTGGATGGATTGATCGGACGGATCAGGCGTGCGGATTGCGGGTAACGAGGCGGGTGCGGATGCCGAGCTTGTAGGATGCGAGACGCATCGCTTCTTTCGCTGCGGATTCGGTGACACCACCGATTTCGAAAAGGATGTTGCCCGGACGGATGACTGCCACCCAACCTTCGACAGCGCCTTTACCTTTACCCATCCGTGTTTCAGGAGGACGTGAGGTGATGGACTTGTGTGGGAAAATCCGGATCCAGACTTTTCCTTTCCGCTTCAGCGAGCGGTTGATCGCGATCCGGCAAGCTTCGATCTGGCGGTTGGTCATCCATCCGCGGTCGAGGGTTTGCAGACCGAAGTCACCGAAGGCGACAGTGGTTCCGCGTTGGGCATTGCCAGCTCGGCTTCCGCGGTGGCTCTTGCGGAACTTGGTTCGTTTGGGCATCAAAGGCATGACTCGGTCCTCCTAAAGGTTAAAAATTAGATTCTTGAAAAATTGAGTGATCAGTTGCGATTTTGAGGAGGGCGACGATCGCCTCCGCGATCACCACCACGGCCACCGCGATCGCCGCGGTCACCACCCCGGTTGTCACGTCCTTGCGGACGGCCACCGGTGCCATCGTCTTCCTTCTTGTTGACCCAGGCCTTCACGCCAATGATGCCGTAAAGGGTGCGGGCTTCGGCGAAGCCGTAATCAAGTGGAACACGGAGAGTTTGAAGAGGCACCTTGCCTTCGCGATAGCTTTCGGAGCGGGCGATGTCAGCACCACCGAGGCGGCCGGCGCAACGGAGACGAATGCCTTCGGCACCGAATTCCATGGCGGTTTGCAACGCACGCTTCATGGCGCGGCGGAAGGAAATCCGGCGCTCAAGTTGCACGGCGATTTGCTCGGCAACCAGCTGGGCGTCAAGTTCCGGCTTGCGGATCTCGATGATGTCGATTTTGACCTGGGCACCTTTGCAAAGACCGGTGATGTCCTTGGTCATCACTTCGATTTCCTTGCCTTGGCGACCGATGATCAGGCCAGGACGGGAAGTGTGAAGGGTGACGCGAACGCTGTTCCACGCACGCTCGATGACCACACGGGCCAGACCGGCGTTGACCAGCTTGTTCTTGAGGTAACCACGGATCGCGAGATCTTCGTGGAGCTTATCGGTGTAGTCTTTGCCGCTGGCATACCACTTCGAGCGCCAGTCTTTGTTGACGGCGAGACGGAATGCGATCGGATTTACTTTTTGGCCCATGGTCGGTGAGGGATGAGATTAAATGAGAGGGTTTCAGGCTTCTTCGGTAGCTGCAACAGCTTCGGCCGGAGTGTCTTTGATTTGCTTTGGAGCGGGCTTGGCTGCGACCTTGCGGGCGGCCTTCTTTTTCTTCTCGGGAGCGGATCCGACGAGAGTGATCGAGATGTGGCTGGTGCGCTTGAGGATCGGGCCGGCGGAACCTTTGGCCCGTGGCTTGAAGCGGCGGAGCGTCGGGCCTGCGCCGATGACGGCTTCCTTGATGACGAGCGTGCCGGCATCGAGGGAAAAATTGTTCTCCGCATCAGCGATGGCGGTCTTGAGCGTCTTGCCGATAAGCTGTGCGGCTTTCTTCGGCGTGAAGGTCAAAATATCAAGGGCGCTCGATACGGCGAGGCCTTGGATTTCGCGGGCGACGTCGCGCGCCTTTTTGGGCGAGAGACGAACGAATTTTGTGGTGCTTTTGACTTCCATGGGTCGTCGGACGTGAGTGGTTACTGCGCGGATGCTTGTGTTTCGAGGACGGCGAGATCGCCGATGCGAGGAGTTTCGGCGACGTTGTCGAGTTCGACAAAGGCACCGCTGACGCCCTTGCGGACGTCGGCTAAAATGGCTTTTCCGTAGGGCTGCTGCCCGCGGGTAAGGCGGAATGTCATGCCGATTTTCGCGCCCTGGCTTTCGCCGAGGTTGAGAACCAACATGCCACTGGTTTGGTCGATACTGACGAGCCGGGCCTGCTGAAGCGAGCCGGCGCGAATATCGGGGCGGGGCTTCTGGCGCAGTCCGAGGACAGCGTCAAGCTCTCTTAGTGAAGTTTCTACACGAACCCTTGCATCCGGATCGGAGACCACCGCCTGACGGAGGTAGTCCTGAACGGAAGCAGCGAGGTGCGTGAAGGACGCTTCCAATTCGGAATTGCGCTCTTTGGCGAGTTCGTAGTCGGAAGCGAGCTGGATTTGCCGGTCGTTGCCGCCGTCCAGCAGGTTCTTGCCGAGAAGTTCGAGTTGCAGTTTGACCTGAGCCAATTGCTCGGTCGCCTGCTTCTCGCCCTTGTTGGACTCGGCCAGACTGCGCGTAAGGGCTTGGTTCTGCTCCTGAAGCTCGGTGATGATCTCCTGGAACTCGTCCGCCGTCGGTGCCTGGGCCACACACATCTCCGCGCCGGCCAACAACCCGAGGGCGGCGGCGAGTGCTTTGAAATGGATGGCGGTGCGCATGACTTGGAACGTGTGAAACCAGGTGGATTACTTCTTACCGATGCCGCCGTGAGTGCGGAACAAACGGGTCGGGGAAAACTCACCGAGCTTGTGGCCAACCATGTTTTCGGTCACGTAAACGGGAACGAAGGTCTTGCCGTTGTGCACGGCGAAGTTATGGCTGACGAAATCCGGGGTGATCATCGACTTGCGGCTCCATGTCTTGATGGGCTTGCGGTCGGATCCGGCTTCGGCAACGGCATCGATCTTGGCAAGGAGCTTTTGATCGACGTATGGGCCTTTCTTGAGGGAACGTGGCATAATTAAAGTGCGTTAATTGGTTCGCTGATGGATTACTTCCGCTTCGCCTTGTGGCGGGACTCGACGATGAAGACGCTGGTGGTCTTCTTCTTGTTGCGGGTCTTCTGGCCCTTCGCATGGCCCCATGGGCTGAGAAGGTGCTGACGACCACCACCGGACTTCGACTTGCCTTCGCCACCACCGTTCGGGTGGTCAACTGGGTTCATCGTCATACCGCGGACGGTCGGGCGAACGCCCTGCCAGCGGGTGCGGCCGGCTTTTCCGGAAGTTTCGTTCATGTGGTCGCGGTTACCGACTTGGCCGATGGTGCAAAAGCAACGCTCGTTAAAGCGGCGGATTTCACCGGAAGGCATTTTCACCAGTGCCCAGCCGCCATCGCGGTTGGAAAGCACGGCGAGTTGACCGGCGGCGCGGGCGACTTTGCCACCATTGCCTGGGATGAGCTCGATGTTGTGGATCGAGGTTCCAAGTGGCACGGCGCTGAGCGGCATCGCGTTTCCGGTCTTCGGAGCAACATTGGCACCGGCAACCACGGTCGTTCCGACTTCGAGGCCGAGAGGAGCGAGGATGTAGGATTTCTGGCCGTCCTCATACTGGATGAGGGCGATGCGGCAGGTGCGGTTCGGATCGTATTCGATGCCGACGACCGTAGCTGGCGCATCGAGTTTGCCGCGCTTGAAGTCGATCAGACGGTAGTGGCGCTTGTGGCCACCGCCGATGTGACGGCAAGTGATGCGGCCGGTGTTGTTACGGCCACCGCTGCGCTTGAGCGGGGTGAGAAGGCTCTTCTCAGGCTTGCTCTTGGTGATCTCGTCGAACGACGGCAGATTCTTGTAGCGGGCTGATGGAGTGATTGGCTTGAAAGTTTTCAGTGGCATGACAATCGGAACGGTAAAGGTTACGTTTGAAAAAGCGGGTGGTTCGCTTAGACGAGATCAAGCGATTCGCCTTCTTTCAGACGGACGATGGCTTTTTTCCAATGGTTGGTACGACCGGCATCGGCACGACGCTGGCGCTTGAGTTTTCCGTCGTAGTTGGCGGTGCGGACTGCCAGAACGGTTTTTCCGAAGAGTTGTTCCACGGCCTGCTTGATTTCAACCTTGTTGGCCTTGCGGTCCACTTCCAGGGTGACCTCGTTGTTGTTCTCCTGAAGCATGGTTGCTTTCTCGGAGAGGCGGACGTTTTTAATGACCTGATAAATGTCTTTCATGATCTCGGTGTAGGTCCGGGGTTCAGGCGGTGCGAGCCGCGAGGGTTTGAACGGCATCACCCACGAGGATGATGGTGTTGGCGAGGAGGAGTTGTTCGACGTTGAGGTCCGAACCCGTGACGAGTTGGGCGTAAGCAACGTTGCGGGCAGCAAGGTAGGTGTTATCGTCGAAGGAATTTCCAACCACGAGAATCTTGCCTGGCTTGGTCATTGCGTCGAGAGCGGCGATGAAAGACTTGGTCTTGCCATCAGCAATCGAGAAGGACGGAACAGTGATGATTTTCTCAGCACGAACGAGATCACCCAAGGTACGGCGCAAAGCGAGCTTGCGCACGGTCTTTGTAACCTTCTTGGAATAGTCACGCGGGCGTGGTCCGAAGACAACACCACCACCGACGAAGATCGGGGCGCGCTTGTCGCCGTGACGGGCGCCACCAGTGCCCTTTTGTTTGTAGATCTTGCGGTTGTTACCGGAAACCTCGCCACGGGTCTTGGTGCAAGCTGAGCCGGTGCGGCGGTTGGCGCGATAGGCGATCACGAGATCGTGAACGGCTTGGCGACCTTTCTCGGCACCGACCAATACGAGATTGGCGGCTTGAGCGTCTTCTGCTGTGAAAGTCTTAACGGACATGACTTGGAATCGTGAGAGGTTTCAGAATGCCACCGGATCAGGCGGACTTTTTCTTGGCTGGGCGGACGGTGACGTAGTTGCCGTTTGAACCGGGAACTGCGCCGGAGACGAGGATGACACCGTCTTCAGGACGGACGGCAACGATTTTGAGATTTTGAACGGTCGAACGGGTGGTGCCCATGTGGCCGGGCATCTTTTGGTTCTTCCAAACGCGACCTGGGGTGGAGCGGCAACCGATGGCTCCCGTTCTGCGGTGCATCATGGAGCCGTGGGTCATTTTCAAACCACCGAATCCGTGGCGCTTGACCGCACCTTGGAAACCGCGGCCCTTGGATTCGCCGATCACGTCAACCCATTGGCCTTCCGTGAAAGTATCGAGACCCGTGTGGGTGGCTGGAGGAGTGACGCCGTTTTCGAGGCGGAATTCCTGGATGAAGCGTTTTGGAGCGCAACCGGCTTTCTTGGCAATGCCGAGAGCAGGCTTGGTGGCGCGTTGTTCCTTTTGATCGCCATAGCCGACTTGGACCGCGGTGTAACCGTCGGTTTCAGGAGTTTTGACTTGAAGCACCGTATTACCGGAAACATCAATGACAGTGACAGGGATCATGATCCCGGCCTGTTGGTCGAACAGGCGGGTCATACCGATTTTTTTGCCGAGGAGGCCGAGTGACATGACGATGGAAGAATTAGAGATTTGAAATTTGAAAGTAGAGAAGCGGAGGCGTCCCGAACTTAGATACGGATGGTGATGTCAACACCGGCTGGCAGGTTAAGCTTCTTGAGCTCATCCACGGTGCGGGCGGTAGGATCGACGATGTCGAGCAAACGCTTGTGAGTGCGGACTTCGAATTGTTCCATCGACTTCTTGTTGACGTGGACCGAACGGTTGACGGAGAACTTCTCGATACGGGTCGGAAGTGGGATAGGGCCGGCAACACGGGCTCCCGTGCGTTTCGCGGTCTCCACGATTTCTTGGGCGGAGCGGTCGATCGCGCGGTGATCGAAGGCGCGCAGGCGGATGCGTATTTTCTGATTTTCCATGGTGGAGAAGTTGTTTGACG
>NZ_JBDSCX010000036.1:0-20848 GCF_039920825.1 Luteolibacter sp.
CCGCGAACGCTGAGACAACCAATCAAAGACTGGCCCAAGACAAAAATCGCCAGCTCAAGACCCCTCCTGAAAACCATCATCTTCACGAATCCTTAAAGGCATTGCCCTAAAGGGTTAAACTACGTGCAAAGAATCCAAGGCGACTTGGATCGGCACGCTCTGGCGCTGGCGGTCGATGAAGAAGCTGACTTCGGAATATCCGGTATCTAGCAGAAGATTCAGAGCTTTGACGTAGCCATCGCCCACGCGTTGGGGAGTGTGTGCATCCGCACCGATGACGACGGGGATGTTACGTTCGCGCATCAAAAGAAGCTGCGATGGGGAGGGATTCATTTCCGGCAGGGTTTTCTTCACACCGCTGGTATTGAGTTCCATCGCGATATCCGTCGCAGCGATGCGATCAAGTGATCGCTCGATGAAAGGCCGCATCCGTTCGAAATCCCAATCGGCGGGGGATTCGTTTTTGATCAGGTCCGGATGAGCGAGAGTGTCATAGAGTCCGGTTTCCGCCGAGAGGGCGAGGTGTTCGTAGTAGAGCTGCTGATAGGCGAAAACGTCACCCTTGTAGTAAATCTTCCGGTAGTCCGAGACCTGATAGTGAACCGATCCCAGCACGTGGCTGAGGGGCACGCGGGCGTGGAGTTTTTCCAGCCAAGGTTCCACTCCCGGATAGAAATCGCTTTCCAGTCCGAGCCGGACGTCGAGTCTTCCGGCGAACGCCTCGCGCGTTGCGGCGATCATTGCGACGTAGTCGTCGTATTGCTCCGGGTCCATCCGCACGCTGGAGGAGAATCCGTCCGGCAGCGGGCAATGGCAGGTGAAGGTGATGCCCTTGAATCCACGGGCCAGCGCGACAGCGGCGTATTCGTCCGGTTCGCCGAACGCATGCTTGCACAGCGGCGTGTGGCAGTGGGATTCGTAAAGAACCGGCGCGGACATCTCGTCAGCCTTTCAGCATTGCCCGGAAGCGCGGTAGAATTTTCTGGTAGAGCGAGTTCTTCCCGCCACGGGAGAGCTGTACGCCGACGAGATCGGCAGGCGATACGGGATCGATCGGCGAAAGGGACGTCGCCTTGTAAGCGGCGGTTTCCACATGACGTTCGACGTGGGAGGCTCCCGCCTTCTGGCTTACGCTGACGGTGGTGTTTTTCGCATGGATGATCACCGATGAGAGGGGTGGACCGGAAGCATCGGAAGTCAGTTTGACGGAAATTGGAACGCCGGATGTGGATTCCAATGCAAATGGTTCGGCTGCTTGCCTGTCCTTCCAACCTGCCTGCACCGCAAGCCAGGCGAGCACTTGCAGCGCGGTATTGCGGTGGTCGGGATGATAGGAAATTTCCACCGAGTGAATCTCCGGGAGAGCTTCCTGCGCGGCGGGATCATCGAAGAGGCCGGCGATGCCCACGCGGAACTGCCAGGAGCGCGTCCAAGCGTGATCCTGAATGACGAGATCCGGATTCGCCTGCGAGCATTCCTCGATGATCGCAAACGATGCCGCCGGATCCTTCCATGACGAGCTGTCGATGATGAATCGGTCCATCACGCTGACAAGTCGCTCGGTGAGAATTTCCGAAAGCTCGCCCTGCCACCAGAAGATCAGCGGCAGGTCGGAATTGAGATGGGCGAAAACCGTGTTTCGGAAACGCCCGGTGACGCGTCCAGTTAGGTAGAAGGAAATTTGCTCGCAGCAGACGGATTTCCGACCATCGGCCAGGTGGCAATGTGCCGTGATCCACGCCCGCAGGCTGGGTGGCGCGGTGCTGTCGATTTCCACGAGGATCGCCCGGCAAGCGTGCTCACGGGTGAGATCACGGACGATGTGTGAGTTCTCGATCAGCGCCCCGGATTTTTCCGAAAACACCACCAGGTTCATCAAAGACGCGTTGGTCTGGGCTTCGTCCTGCTCCCACAACTTCCGCAACTCGCGGTCGATGGCGGCAACGGGAACCTCGATTCCAAGCTCGGGGCAGACTTCAGGGATGGAATCAACAGCCATGGAATTTCAAGTTTAAGGCTGGATCAAAGGCGGCGCCACTGGTTTCCGTCCTGCTGGAGAAGCTGGTCGGCCTCGCGCGGGCCCCAGGAACCGGCTACGAACTCGGCCATCGGCGGCGGGTTGTCCGACTGGTGCCAGGCGTGCTCGATGTGGTCGATGAATTTCCATGCCTCCTCCACTTCGTCGCGGCGGGCGAAGAGTGTGGCGTCGCCGGCAATGGCGTCTAGCAGAAGTCGTTCATAAGCTTCCGGACTGCCTTTGCCGAAACTGGTGGCGTAGTGGAAATCCATTTTCACCGGCTCGAGACGGAGGCTGGTACCGGGAATTTTCGAAACCATGCGGAGTGAGATTCCCTCGTCCGGCTGGATGCGGATGACGAGCACGTTGCCGCCGGGAACGCCTCCGGGAAGCGCATTGAAAAGCACGCAAGGAGCGTCCTTGAAGTGCACGGAAATCTCGGTGGACTTCTTCGGCAGACGCTTGCCCATCCGGATGTAGAACGGAACGCCGCTCCAGCGCCAGGTGTCGATCAGGAGTCTAACCGCGACGTAGGCTTCGGTGTCGGATTCCGGAGAGACGCGGTCTTCTTCTCGGTAGCCGGGGACGGCATTTCCATCAATGTAACCTGCGGTGTATTGACCACGGACGACATTCTTCGCGACTTTTTCCGGTGTGTCCCACTGGCGCAGCGAGCGGATGACTTTCACTTTCTCATCGCGCACGCCGTCGGCTGATAGGTCAGTCGGTGGCTCCATCGCGACGAGGCTGAGGAGCTGGAGAAGGTGGTTTTGCACCATGTCGCGCAGCGCGCCGGCACTTTCATAGTAGCCGCCACGGCCGCCTTCCATGCCGAGGTTTTCGGCGCAGGTGATCTGGATGTGGCTGATGTATTTGCTGTTCCAGAGCGGTTCGAAAATCGAGTTGGCGAAACGCAGCACCATCAGGTTCTGCGCGGTTTCCTTGCCGAGATAGTGGTCGATCCGGTAGGTGTCGCTTTCGTGGAAGGTCTCGTTGACGACCTGGTTCAAATGCTTTGCGGTGGCGAGATCGGTGCCGAAAGGTTTCTCGACGATGACGCGCGACCAGCAGCCGGGTTTCGCTTCGTTGAGTCCGGCGTTCTTCAGGGCGATCAGGATTTCATCGAAGAACTCAGGCGCTGACGCGATGTAGAAAAGCCGGTTGCCCTTGCCGCCGCGTTCGGCGTCGATGGCGTCCAGCTTGTCGGCGAGACTTTTGTAGCCTGCGGGATCGGTGAACTCGGAAGTATGGTAGCTAACCGTTTCGATGAATGGTCCCCAGATCGCCGGATCCTGACCGGAGCGGGAAACCTTTTTGTTCAGTAGCTCCAAGCCTTCGCGGAACTCGGCATCGGATTTTTCGCGCCGGGCGAAACCAATGATTTTCACACCCGTCGGCAGCTCGCCATCCACCGCGAGATTGTAGAGCGCGGGGATGAGCTTGCGGTGCGTCAGGTCGCCGGTGGCACCGAAGATGACGATGCTGCAGGGCTCGGCGCGTGAGCGGGAAACGAGGTCTTCGCGGAAGGGATTCATTGGGAGAAGTTGATGGTTGAAAGTTGAAAGTTGATAGTGAAGAGGAAGAAAAGCAGAAGTCGGACCCTTGGTCTTTCTATCAACCATCAACCGTGGACCATCAACCTCTTCTCACCACGGCAGCGGGAAGGCGCGGTTGAATGCGAATACCCGCTCGCGGATCGCGTGGAGTTTGGCGACGTTGGTGTGGTCGGACAAGGCTTCGTGGATGAAATCGGCTACTTGCTCGACGTCCTTTTCCTTCATGCCACGCGTGGTGACGGCTGGGGTGCCGATGCGGATGCCGCTGGGCTTCATCGGGCTGCCGGTGTCGAAGGGGATGCCGTTCTTGTTCACCGTGATGCCCGCTTCGTCGAGGGCGTGTGAAGCGTCGGTGCCGTTGAGGTTCTTATTGCGAAGGTCCACGAGCATGACGTGGTTGTCCGTGCCGCCGGAGCAGATGCGGAAACCGTGGTGCGTGAGGCGCGCGGCGATGGCTTGGGCGTTCTTGATGATTTGCGCCGAGTATTCCTTGAACTCCGGCTTGAGCGCCTCACCGAAGCAGATGGCCTTGGCGGCGATGACGTGCATGAGCGGTCCGCCTTGGATGCCGGGGAACACTTGCGAATCGATTTTTTTCGCGAACTCCTCTTTGCAAAGAATGATGCCGCCGCGTGGTCCGCGTAGGGACTTGTGGGTGGTGGAGGTGACGAAATCCGCATGAGGAAACGGGCTCGGATGCAGACCGGCGGCGACGAGGCCGGCGATGTGCGCCATATCGACGAACAGGTAAGCGCCGACTTCTCTAGCAAGTTTACCCATGCGTTCGAAATCGATGATCCGCGAGTAGGCTGATGCGCCGACGGTGATCAGCGCGGGCTTGAGTTCGCGGGCGGTTTTTTCGAGCTCGTCGTAGTTGATGCGCTCGTCGTCGGGAGAAACGCCGTAGTGCGTGACCGCATAGAAACGGCCGGAGAAATTCGCCTTGTGGCCGTGGGTGAGGTGACCGCCGTGGGCGAGGTCCATGGTGAAAATCTTGTCGCCCGGCTTCAGCACGGAGAAATAAACGGCGGTGTTTGCCTGGGAGCCGGAGTGCGGCTGGACGTTCGCGTGTTCCGCTCCGAAAAGCTGCTTCGCGCGGTCGATGGCGAGCTGCTCGACGACATCGACGTTTTCACAACCTCCATACCAGCGTTTGCCGGGATAGCCTTCCGCATACTTGTTAGTCAGGACCGAGCCTTGGGCCTCCATGACGGCGGGTGAGGTGAAATTTTCCGATGCGATCAGCTCGATGTTGTTTCGCTGGCGGTGTTCCTCCGCGGTGATCGCGCTGTAAACCGCGGGATCCGTCACGGCGATCCGGCTGCCGGAGGATTTGCAAACGCGCTCTTCATGGCGGCCGCCTTCGAACGCGGTGGCGAGAAAAGCGTCGGCCATGGCGATGGCGGTCGCTTCGTCGGTGTATTTCCCGGCGAGGCAAAGGACGTTCGTATCGTTGTGTTCGCGGGTGATGATCGTTTCCTCAACGGTGCGGACATTCGCCGCGCGGACGTGGCGGTGGCGGTTCGCGGCGATACTCATGCCGACGCCGGAGGTGCAGGCGAGGACGCCGAAATCGTAAGTGCCGTCGGCCACATTGCGGGCGACGATGTTGCCATAATCCGCATAATCGACGGACTCGTGGCCCTGCGTGCCGAAGTCGGTGACCTCATGACCCACCTTCTTGAGGTGGGCGACGACGGCGTTTTTCAGATCGACGGCGCCGTGGTCGGCTCCGATGGCAATGCGGAAGGTAGGATGGCTCATGGGGACGGGGCGGGATTGAAATCCGGGAACGGCGTCTTGCAAACCGCAAATTTCGCCGATTTCCCTCCTGAGAAAGTTTCCGGCTCCCGACACCTTCAACTCGACGGTGCCAAGGCTTGCTCGAGGCACTGCACAAGTGCGCCGCCCGTGGGGATTCGAGTGAAATTGTTTGGGAGTTGACGGTAAAACCGCGGAAACATAAGAACGGGTTACTGGAGAGGGCGTTTATTTCGTTAACGGAGTTGCCCCCCCGATGGCGTCGATCGTTCCCCGGCGTCTTAATTCCTCCCCGAAAAACCCCCGTGTCATGACCCCTACCCTCGTTCGATTGAACCGTGCCCGTGAGATTTCACGCGGCTTCGCGCTGGTAAGCATTTTAGTCTCCATGACTGGCCTCCGTGCCTACGGGGCCGATGCCGCGCCGCTTTTGGAATTCGCCTCCGGATTGCCGGGCAAACAGGTGCGCTTGAGTTGGCCGGGCGAGATGGGAGTGCGATACGCCATCGAAAAGTCCACCACACTGGCCAGCGGTGGAACCGGCGGCTGGGCGCAGGTCGCCTTGGTCGAAGCGCCCGGATCGGATGCGGTGTGGCTGGATCCCGTGCCGACGACCCAGAAGGCCTTCTATCGAATTTCGCAGCCGCAGCCGGAGGTGTTTTCGATTTCCCCGCCGATGCTATCGACGGGCGGCGGCACGTTGTTAATTTCCGGCCAGCTCATTCCTGCCGGAAGTTTCCTGGTGATCGAGATCCCCGGGCAAGCTCCGGTTTTGGTCGCGCTCACGGCCTTGGGAAATGGAATATGGCAGGCCATCGTTTCCGGGGCCTTCGACGCTGGCTCCTCGATGGCCGTTGTCAGTATCCAGACAGGAACCGGGACGGTGCTCCTGACGCTCAATCAGCCACTGGAAGTCACGGCGACGGGCCGGGCGCTCGATTCCCCGCCATCATTGCCGCCGGCAGCGCCAACCTCGAAGGCGAAGCCGAAGGGAACAAAGCTGACGGTTAGCAATATCGGCAGCTCGGGGAACGACGGAGTGGAAGTGAAATTGAGAGCCGCATCACCGGGTGCCTCCGATATCGATGACAGCGATTATTCCCCGCTCGGCATGGCGATCAACGAGAAGGGGCTGCCGGGCGACAAGAAGCCGAAGAAGACTACCAGCGCGAAGCGGACGGCCGCCGGCGGAGGAATCGGCTATGATGATCTCGATCCGGAATTCTCAGGTAGCTCGTTCCTGAGCAAAAAAGGTTACGACTCTTATAAAGCGAGCGGCGATATGGCCTCCGCCCGCACGGTGACGCCCCCCTATTCCGGCAGCTCAAGCGCACTGGTGAAGGAGCTCAGTTATTCGCATTACAAGCATCCGGACCTGATGAAACGGGAAATGGGACCCGGTGCCATCACCCCGGCTCCCTCGGGTCTGCCAGGTGAGGTTTCCTTTCAATTCTGCGCCCTTTCGCTGGAAACTCCCGTCGGTCCGCCGCTCGAACTGGTTCACACCTACCGCTCGATGGGCGGTGGTGGTACGGCGATGTCCCACTGGGAAGCCTGCTACGATATTTCCATCCAGCCGGTTCCGTTAGCCGCGGGCTCGAGTGCCGCCCAAGTGAGAATTTATGACGGTGGCGGACGTTCCGACATTTTCCGCCGCCAGGCCGACGGCACCTATCGCTGCGATGGCATGTTCCGCGAGGGGCACTTCGATGGCGACACCTTCACGCTCACCTTCGCGAACAAGGGGACCTGGCTTTTCAATTCCCTCAGCCACCCTACCGCTTCAGGGAAAATTTTCAGAATCGCCGATCCCAACAATGTCGCGCTCACCTGTGACTACAACCAAGCGGGAAAACTTGCGAGTGTGAGCAGCCAGTTCGGACAAAGCCTGACGATGACCTACGGCTCGTCGGGCGCTCTCAGCCAGGTTTCCGACCAGCAGGGCCGTTTCGTTTCCTATGCTTATTATAAATCCGGCGATGTCGGCGGAAACCCCGGCGACCTCAAGGGAATTTCTTGTCCCCGCACCACCAGCTCTCCGCCAGCGGCCGGGCCGACTACCTTCACTTACTCGACCGGAAGCTCCGATCCGAACCTCAACGGTAATCTGCTCGCTCTCACCGACGGCGCGGGCCGGCAGTTGGAGTCCTTCACCTACGCCCCTACCACCAGCCCGACGGATCTCGATTACGACACTTGTGTGACCCATGTCCGTGGCCACACGACCGGGCATCCTTGGATCGCCCAGCGCGAAGCCCATCCGCCGAATTCCTCACCGGCCAGCGCCTACACTGTTTTCGAAGTTGATGAAGTCGGTCGCCTAACGGAAACGGATTTCGATGCCCTGCACCGCGAGGTCGCGGTCCGGGAATACACCGGATTCTGTATTCCGGGTGTGCCGGTAACTTCCGTTGACAACCGTCCTTCCGGCAAACTCCACGTCAGCGATCCGGACTATTTCGAAACCACCTGTGCTTACAATGCCGACAGTTGCTGCACCCGCATCACCCGTCCGGACGGCAGCCAGGAACTCGTCACGTATGATCGCGATTTCCGGAAAGACTGTCCGGTGCGCGAGCGTGCGAATCCGCGGGTGATGACGCTCCAGACGCCCGGTGGGGAAATCCGGACGGTGACTTGCGATTATCTCCCCGATTTCGGCACGCCGGAAAGCTTCTGCCCCGGCGGTCCGATCAAGGGAATCCAAGTGAAATGCGGACGGAATCCGAGTCCCGACGCGATCGCCGCAATACCCGGTGGACCGATCAAGGGGATCCAAGTCAAATGTGGAAATAATGGCGGAACCCAGTTTTCCATCGGCGGCGGACTCGTGGATGCCGATGACTTGGATTCCGACAACGATGGTTATGCGTTTCTGAAAAAGGAGGAAGGTGGACGTCACACTCCATTTCATAACAAATATCGGCCGCAGTTCAGGAGTGCGCAGGCCGGAGGCATTACCGCAGGAGCCATCGCCGGCATTGTCGTGGCTCGGTCCGACAATGATGATTCCGATTCGTTTGCAGCCGCGTCGTCTTCCGTCACCGTGAGCTATCCGTTAAATGTTACGAACACCGGGGGTTCAAACGACTCTTTTCGTGCGGCTCGTCCGGTCCGCATCGTCAGCGCCTATGGGCAGGTCTCGACCCGCGACTATGACGTCCATGGAAACTGCACCAGCGTCATCAGTTCGCTGCCTGGCAGGGGCAAGCTCTATCAATACAACGCCCTCGGCCAGCTCACCACTTCCACCGAGCTGAATGGCGCGGACCCTTCCTTCACGGACACCTGCGTTTACAATCCCGCGACCGGCTTCCTCAGCAGTGTCATCCAGGACAGCAGCGGCCTGCACCTCACGACTTCCTTGGAGCGCGATGACTTCAACAGGGTTTCCCGAGTTGTGGACCCCAACGGCCATGACTGGCTTTACGGCTACAATTCTTCGGACACCTGCATCCAGGGCCAGTCACCGCCATGCCCGAGCCGCATATCGATGAATCTAACTGTCGATGGTGCCGGACGTCCGGCGCGTTATGATATCGAAAACCGAGGGGCTGATGGTTCGCTGGATTCCTCGAACCCCGTCTACAGCACTTTCTATGTCCGCGATGAATGCGCCAATCTCGTTCAAGTCGCCACGGAAGTCCGCCCGGTCAATCAACCGCCGAGCGCACTTGCTCCGGCAGCGACGGATCTGGCCAGCTACGATGTGTGTGATGTCACACTCAACGGCGCTGGGGAAGTGGTCCGCATCAGTATACCGGGTGCCTCCCGCAGCCGGCCCGCGGATCAGCTCTGCGATTTCACCTACAACGAACGTGGCCTGCTGGACCGCTGCATCGAAGGCGGCCTAGGAACCCCCGGTGCCGTGACGACGGAATGCCTGTACGACGAACTCGGAGCCAGGGTCAGTTACTCCACTCTCGGCTCCGGAGTTGCCAGTTCGGAGACACTTTCCTCACACGATGGCTTCCACCGCCTCTCCTCGATCACTGATCCTATGGGTAACGTAATCCAATATGCCTATGGAAATGACGGCTCGGTGACGACTTCGCTTTACGGCGAAATCGAAGATGTTGTCGGTTCAAAAAGCAACCTGCTGTTGGCGAGATGTGTCTGCAAAAGTGGCTTCTCCGGCGGCGGTGGCATCGCTCTGATGAAGGCGAAAGAGAAGGCCAACCGTACCAAGTGTGGGAATAATCTCCGCCAGATAGACTTGGGTCTGTTCTTCGAGGTTGAGACGGAAGACGACGTCATCACCGTCGAGCGCTTCAGCCCGGGATCAACGGCTCCTACGGTCACGGAAGTCACCGTCATTGATCGCTCTCCCGCAGGACTCGTTCAGCAGATCAGTTGCAATGGCGATACCTTGGAGACCCGCACCCATGACACCGCGGGGCGTCTCACAGGACGCTCCCATTCGGCAGGGCACTATGCCTTGACGCTCGATGGAAAAGGCTGCGTCACCTCCAGCACTTGGACCGCCCTTTCCACGCTCGCAGGCGCACCGCCCAAGACGTTTACCATCAGCAGGATTCTGGACCCGCTCAGCCGTGGTGTTCAGGCGACCGACGGCGTGGGAAACACCACCCATACCGCTTTTGATTCACTGTCCCGCGTCGTTTCCGAAACCGAGCCCGGCGGGTTGGTCATCCACACGGTCTACGATGGTTCCTCCTCCGCAGGGCCTTTCAGCTCGCAGGTCTCCGCCGACTTTGATGGCGACGGTAATCCGGATGTCATCGGCTCCTCGCTCGCGCGCTGCGGAGAACTCCTCAACACCACCGACTCCCACGGTTTTCCAACCCTTTACACCGACGACGCGCTCGGTCGTTGTGTCAGAACGGATCGTCCCGATGGCACATTTGAAACCTGCTCCTTCGACAGTCTTGGAATCAGAGTCCAGGGGACTTTTTCGGACGGCACGATTCAGAATCGAACGCACGATCTCAATGGTCGGGTAATTTCCCTCGAATGGACGAACGTTCCATCCGGCATTGTGGCCGTGGCTCCGAAGACCATGCTATACGACGGCCTCGGAAATCTAATCATCTGCGTTCAGGGGACATCCGCGGTCACCGCGACCTACGATTCCTGCGGCGATCAAACCAGCGAGACCCAGGACGGTCTCACCGTCAGCCGCACTTTCAATCACCGCGGCCGTACCGGCATCCTCTATCCGGACGGCAAGCGCTTCCAGGAAAGCCGGAATGCCTTTGGCGAGCTGGTTTCCGTCTCCGGCGTCACGCCCACCGGGGTCGTGCTCTCACCGCCCGTCGTCAGTTACGACTACCTCGGCCATCAGGTTTGTCGTTCCATCCAGCGCAACGGCGTCACCACCACCTTCAGCTATCGCGGTGACGGCGAGGTCAGCCCGGCAGGGACCGAGGACTTTTCGTTCGGATCCTGCATCCGTGAAACGATCACCGATCCCTCTTCCGCAATCCTGTCGGACGCGCTAACAAGCCGTGATGCCAACCAGCGGACTTGCAGTTGCCCGCTCGGTTTCAGCGTTCAAGGGCAGCAAAAGACCAGGCTCACTGTCACGCCGCGGGATGTTTTCGGAAACATCAGTAGTTGCGTGATCAGCCGGACGGACTCCGGCACCTTGCCGCCTGTGATTGAGAGTTCGGTGAGTTACATCTATGTCCTTGAGGCCAGCAAACGGATCTCGGAGATCCGGAACGGCGTTCAAGGCACCTACACCCAGGATCCCTCGCTTCCGCCCGGTGACCTTCAGATGTCCCAATACTCCACCTGGCCCGGCGGCTCCCTGACTTGGGATCCGAATGGAAATATCCAGACCTTCCAGAAAGGCACCAGCCAACTCACGTTTGTGCATGATGCGGAAGGACATGTTGTCCGGGTCGATGACTCCACGGGTCATGCTGTGGTCGGTTACGGCTACAATGCTAACGGTCGTCGGAATGAAGAACTCCACTTGAGCCCGACAACCGGAGACCTCGAAATCATCATCAAATTCGCTTACGACAGTTCGCTCTGCATCCAGGAAATCGGCACCGACAATCTCGCCGATATGACCTTCGTCTGTGCCGACGGCATCCGGCAGTGCATTTCCACCCGCAACGGCACGATCTACTACCCACATGGCGGCGCTTCCTCCGATACGGAAAAGAATATCCAAAGCTGGGTGAAGGACTGCTACGACAAGGGCGGGTTGAACCGGATCTCTTTGATCACCAATGCCGCCGGGACAGCGGTCGAACGTTTCGCTTGTGATGAATCGGGCAAGCCGATTTTCCTAACCGGAGAGGGGTCGCTGTCCAGTGCCACCAGCTCCATCATCGGCCTCCGCTGGATCGATCCTGACTGCGCTTGGCAACCGGAACTCGGGATGCTCGCCTGCCCCGGCGGCATCTACAGCCCGGATCTGGGAAGTGTCGTATCGATGTCGGTTAGCGAGGCGAAACCCCAGGCACCGTCGGAGGGCGGGAGAAGAGGCTTTTTCACCCTGAAGCCCCATTGATTCGCTGCCTCCGGTGCGGGAATCGCCATACTGCGTTGCTTGATCCGATGGTGTAGGTCTTGCTAGAGCACCGCATGCCCTCCGACGGCTTCGATGTGCCGCGGTTGCCCCTTCATCGCACTGGGGATCTTGACGGTGAGATTCGTGCGTTGGTTTGGGGGTATCTGAGTTTTATGGATCGACCGATTCGATGTCCTTGGGGCCAGAATCTGGTTTGTTAGTGATGCCGTCACGCCGCGGGGATTCGAAAGAAACAGTCAGTGGTGTGATCCAGTTGGAGTGCCAAAGAGTTCGAGGTTCGGCCGCCAAATCAACATCGGGGTCTATCAGGAGTTGTTCCGTCCGTCCGTTCAGGGAAACGGAAGCATGAGCCCGGATTTGGATGTCGGGGTAGCCGTGCCGGCGGAAATCGTCCGCGACGTGGTGGCAGAGTTGCAGAATCATGTCGGGCTGTCCGGAAGCCGCGAGGTATTGTTCAAGGTTGATATAGTCGGATAGATCGACGTTCCAAGTGCTGGCTGACACGGGGTCGTGGGCAGTCAACCGCAGTTCGGATTGTTTGTCCCGCAGCTTCATTCTCCACGAAAACCGGTGACCTTCCTCAGTCCATTGCACCGCCCCCGGATAGAGCCAATGGCGCAAGGGCATCAAGATCTGCAAGGCCAGATAGGTGCCGGCCAGCGACAAAATCACGAGCTTGCGGCGCGGAGTCATCTCGCGGGCCGGCAGCGTCGAGGTCCAAAGGCTTCGCACCGGATGCGGCAGTTTGGGCGCGAACAGGATCAGCGTCGCGCCGAGCGTCAGCCACGGGAAGATCCCGATTTGGAAAATCCAACCGTTGACCAGGTTAAACAGGGCGACCGCGGAAAATGCCCACCATCTTGTCCGTGGCCATAGAAGAAACGGAACGATTAACAGATCGAAAAAAAGGCCACCGTAGCTGAACGCCCACGCCGTCCACTCCTGGGCCAGATACGGGCCGATCACCGGCATGGCCGCGCGCTTGGCGAGCCACATCCGCAGAGGCTGGGCGTGGAGCCAGTCTCCGTTGATCTTGGCGATCCCTGCGAAAAAAAACACGATGCAGAGCTGGCTTCGCAACAACCACGGCGCCCATGCCGGGCAGGTGCCTGACCGCAGCCGGGGCCGCCGTAGGGCATCGAACGAAAAAGCCCTGTGAGCCGGGACGAAAATCAGCAGGAAACTGAACAGGCAGATCAGATAGAAATGATTCAGATAACGAGCCTCATCCAGAAGGAAAACATAAGTGAAGCCGATGAAAAAGAGTGTCGTTGCCACCCGGTAAAACAAGCCCAGAAGAATGAACTGTGAGAGAATCGCGAGCAGGAGGAAGTGGAACTTGAGTTCGGCTTCAGGAAGCGGACGAACCCATTCGAAACCATAGTATTTGAAAAGGAATGGTGGCTCGACGAAGAAAGGGACGATCGAATTGTTGGAGAAAAAGCGCCAGACCTCGGCGCACATCAAGCCTCCGAAGACCACGCGAAACCACACGAGCGGAGCGATGTCCACAGGCGCGAAAGCGCGATTGAAAAGAGAGGCTTTGATTTCGGCCGCTTGTTTCCAGATGGTGGAACGGGCGCGATACATCAAGGCGCAAAGTGGGGATTCAGGGACTTTCCGCAGCCCGCACGTCCTGAATGATGAGTTGCAGCGTCGTACGCCCGCGGAACGTGTTCCGATCGATCGTGAACGCAATGTCCCACGGTGGATCGGGAAGAGGATACTCGCCACCGCCGAAGAAGACGGCGTCCTGCTCGTGATAGCCCTGGCGGAGCATGAAGCGCAGGTGGTTGTTCTTCATGTGCAGCGGCGGGCGGCTGAGGCCGATGTTGCGGGAAATGAAGACGGGCTGGGGATTTCCGCTGCCGAAGGGCTGGAGGAGATCGTAGCTGGAAAGAAACTCTAACGAAAGCTGGTCGAACGAAATTTCCGCGTCGTACATCAGCTTCGGCTGGCGTTGCTCGGGGCTGGTGTTGTTCATCACGTAATCCGCGAAACGGGTGCGGAATCCGTCGAGTTTCCCTTCGTGGATCGAAAGCCCGGCGGCCATCGCGTGACCGCCGCCTGCGATGAGGTCGTCCTCACAGGCGCGGATGGCTTCGACCAAGGAAATCCCGTCGATGCTACGGCCCGAGCCCTTTCCTATACCGTCTTCGTCGATCGCGATGACGAACGTCGGCTTGTGATATTGCCGCATCAACCGCGAGGCGACGATGCCGACCACGCCGTGGTGCCAAGAACGCGAACCGAGCACGATCACCGGATCGCGCGTCGGATCGAAATCTTTCGTCAGCATTTCCACGGCTTCGCGGCGGATCAATCCTTCGTGGGTTTGGCGCTCCTTGTTATAAGCATCAAGTTTCTGAGCGAGATCGTAAGCGAGGCGGCGGCAGTCGGTAGTTAGGGTTGCCAGGGCGTCTTCCGGCACATCCATCCGCCCGGCGGCATTGAGACGCGGGCCGATGCGGAAGCCGACATCCATCGAGGTCGCGCTGCCGTTCATACCGGTGACTTCCTGGAGGGCGCGCAGGCCGGGGTTCAGCGTGCTTGGCAAATGTTTCAGCCCGTGGCGAACCATGAGCCGGTTTTCCCCGACCATGGGGACGATGTCGGAAATGGTGGCGACGGCGACGAGGTCGATGAGCTCCTTGAGATCGAGATCGATCTGGCGGGTTTTCATCATCGCGTGGGCGAGTTTGAAAACGACTCCCGCCGCGCAGAGATAGGTGAATTCCGTCCCGCATTTCGGGTTCACCAGCGCGCAGCAATCCGGCCTTCCGGCGGGATCCGGCTCGTGGTGATCGACAATCAACACATCAATCCCGTCCGCCCGCAGCGCGGCGACTTCGTTGATGGAAACCGTCCCGCAATCCACCGTGATCAACAAATCCGGCTTCGGGCCTTCCTCCATGCAGCGTTTCAGCGCCGCCGTGCTCAGTCCGTAGCCTTCCGGTCCGCGGCGTGGGATGAAATAGCGCGGAGTCAGGCCGTAGGCGATCAGGATCCGTCGCATCAAGGTGATCGAGGTCACGCCATCGACATCATAATCGCCGTAAATGCAGACTTTTTCCCCCTTGTCGATGGCTTCGAACACCCGATCGACGGCGATTTTCATGTCCGGGATCAGAAACGGGTCCGCCAGATCCCTAAGTCGCGGGCGCAGATACCCCTCAAGATCGACGCCGGGAGGAAGCCCTCGTTGGCGGATCAGGTGCTCAAGGATCGGAGGAAACGTGCTGACCGAACCGTTGGTCTGTTTTTCAAACGGTTCTCCGCGCGCAATCCATTTGAACGGCTGGGCTCGCATGAAGTGACGCGGACCGTATCGGCGGATGCAGGTGTGACACAAGAGCGGAAACGAAAAGCGTGCAAATGCGCCCACCGCGTCATTTTGGCATGGGGCAAGTGTGACATCTTGTCGCGAAATTTACTGAATTTTGAACGGAGGGTTTCCTGAAAAATTTCATAATCTATTGATCCATAACGAAATGGATTTTTCAAAGCCGCGACGGCACAAACCCTGCGAAAGCGCGGGCATCATAACCGCCCAACCGGGCAAAACCTGAAAGAAACCATCTTATGTCCAAAATCCTCGGAATCGACCTCGGAACCACCAACTCGTGTATGGCTGTCATGGAAGGCGGCGAGTCCACCGTCCTCGAAAACTCGGAAGGCGCACGCACCACCCCATCCGTCGTCGCATTCGCGAAAAACGGCGAGCGCCTCGTCGGCCAAGCCGCCAAACGCCAAGCGGTTACGAATCCGCAAAACACCATTTTCTCCGCCAAGCGCCTGATCGGTCGCAAGTTCTCGGAACTCAAGGATGCCGACAAGCGCATGCCCTACACCATCGTCGCCGCCGCCAATGGCGACGCCCACATCCAGGTGGAAGTGGCCGGCGAAAAGAAAACTTACTCCCCGCAGGAAATCGCCGCCATGGTCCTGGGCAAGCTCAAGGCCGATGCCGAAGCCAAACTTGGTGAAAAAATCACCCAGGCCGTCATCACGGTTCCTGCCTATTTCAACGACTCCCAGCGCAACGCCACCAAGGCCGCTGGCGAAATCGCCGGTCTCGAAGTGCTTCGCATCATCAACGAGCCGACCGCAGCCGCCCTCGCTTACGGCCTCGACAAGAAGTCCGACGAAAAAATCGCCGTCTATGACCTCGGCGGCGGCACCTTCGACATCTCCGTTCTCGAAATCGGCGATGGCGTATTCGAAGTCCTCGCCACTGACGGCGACACCTCCCTCGGCGGTGACGACTGGGACAACGCGCTGATCCAGTGGATCGTCGGCGAGTTCAAAAAGGACCAAGGCATCGACCTTTCCGGCCAACCCGACGCCCTCCAGCGCATCAAGGAGGAAGCCGAAAAAGCCAAAATCGCCCTTTCCTCCACCCAGTCCTACGACATCAGCCTGCCCTTCGTCACGGCCGATGCCACCGGACCGAAGCACATCCAGCTCACCCTCACTCGGTCGAAGCTCGAGCAGCTCACCGATTCCCTTTTCGAGCGCACCAAGAAGCCCGTCAAAGACTGCCTCAAGGAAGCTGGGCTCACCGCCGCTCAAATCAACGAACTCGTCCTCGTCGGCGGCATGACCCGCATGCCGAAAGTTGTCGAAATCGCCCGCGAACTCGCTGGTCAGACTCCTCACCAAGGCGTCAACCCGGATGAAGTCGTCGCCATCGGCGCGGCCATCCAAGGCGGTGTCCTCCGCGGCGATGTCAAAGACGTGCTCCTCCTCGACGTCAGCCCGCTCACCCTCTCCATCGAAACGGAAGGCTCCCGCGCCACCGCGATGATCGAGCGCAACACGACCATTCCAGCCAAGAAGTCCCAGATCTTCTCCACCGCCTCCGACAGCCAGCCCGCCGTCGATATCCGCATCTGCCAAGGCGAGCGCCCGATGTTCTCCGACAACAAATTGCTCGGAAACTTCAAGCTCGACGGCATCGCCCCGGCCCGCCGTGGTGAGCCGCAAATCGAAGTCACCTTCGACATCGACGCCAACGGCATCCTCCACGTCTCCGCCAAGGACAAGCAGTCCGGCAAGGAACAGAAAATCTCCATCCAAGGTTCCTCCGGGCTTTCCAAGGACGAGATTGAACAAGCCAAGCGCGACGCCGAGTCCCACGCCGAAGAAGACAAGAAGCGCGTTGAAAAAGTCGATGCCAAGAACAAGGCCGACAACCTCGTCTTCAACGTTGAAAAACAACTCGCCGAACTCGGCGACAACGCCCCGGCTGAACTCAAGGAAATGCTCAACGGCAAGATCCAAGCCGTGAAAGACGCGATCTCCAGCGACAACGTTGACACCATCAACAGCGCCGTCAGCGATCTCGAAGGCTCCCTCCAAGCCCTCGCCGAAGCCGCCCAAAAAGCCGGTGCCGGAGCAGGTGGAGCCGAAATGCCCGACGTCGAGCCAGCCGAAGCTTCCGCCTCTAACGAGCCGAAGCAAGCCAAAGGCAAGGTCGTCGATGCCGAAGTCGTGGACTAAACTCAAATAACGATGAACAAGGAAGCACTCAGCTGGATTAGCGCCTACAGCAAAGAGGTTTATGGATCTTATTCAAAAATCGATTCTTTTCAAGATCGCTTTAGAAATCTGATTCCACTGTATGCTTTCTTGGGAACTGGCTACTTCTATGTAGGAACTAAGTTTCCCCACTATTACAGCGATGGTAACTTGGCATTTTTCTATGGTCCATTTTCGGCGGGCCTACTACTTCTTCTGGTATCTTTGACATTGCACCTCTACGCGATGTTTTGGATGGCCCATCTGGAGATTATGCCAGATCCCCAGGAAGTCGTCGACGTGTGCAGCAAAATGCCAATGGATTATCCCGAAGGTGGAATCCATTCATATCTTGAGGAGCAAGCAGCCAAGCGGCGGTGCGGGATAGCATCTCGAAATCTATCCCTTCTTCGAAAGCGAGGTGAACTTCTAAATTCAGCATCAAAAGTAGGAGTGCTTTCCGTGCTGTTGCTGCTGGTGGCATCTCCGCGGTTCATTTCCACAAGATACCACGAGTCAAAAAAAGTGAGCCAAGGTCAAACCTCATCCCAACCGTAAATCAACCATGAGTGATCAAGATAATCAACCAGCAACGCCCACAAGTAGTTCAGTATCTCCGCAAACTACTACGGATTCGTTGGCTCCATTGCCCGCATTTCCCGAGAGCGTGATGATCAAAGGCGCAAACAGCAAATCGTTCAGCAGCGAACCAATCCGAGAAAGCAAAGAATCGGCTCGAGACGACGATTGAGTTGGCTTGATTTTATTCTCTGTCTCCCGCCCGAGGCGCTTTGATCAACAATTCATAATTCAAACATGACTCAATTTACTCTCAACCAAAGCGAGAAAGAATTCCTATTTCGTCAGAATCCAAATACGGCTTCTGATGGAGGTTGGCAGAGTCTGCTGGTGAAGCTTCAGAATCAATTTGATCCTAAGGCGATGGTGATTCAACTGGATGCTGCCGATCTCGAACGCATCCCACGTTACGCATTTGATTATGGCAACGGAGGATGGGAGGGGCGGTTGGTAGGTGTTTTCGGCAATCACTTAGGTCCTAATCTCGGTCGTTGAGTTAACCTCCAGAAGATATCCATGTCGCAAATCCTCACCACCAAACACCACCGCCACGCCGCGCTGCGCCCGCTCTCTCCGGAGTCGGTTGCCAGTCTCGCGGCGGCGTGGGATGTGCGGATGGTGCATCCTCCGATCAATTTACTGAGGTCAGTAAATTGATCCTCAACCCACGCCCATGAAGCCATCGGTCATCGCCCAACTCCTTTCCCAATTGGAAAAACTCGTGCAAGTCGAGTTTGAATCCGGTGTGGAATTCTGGCTGGCGCGTGACCTCCAATCGGTCCTCGGCTACACGAATTGGCAGAATTTCTGCAAGGTGGTGGAGAGTGCTGCAACGGCCTGCAAAACCTCTGGCCATAAGGCTTCCGATCATTTTACTGAGGTCAGTAAAATGATCGCTCTCGGCAAAGGCGGGCAGCGTGAAATCAAGGATTTCATGCTCACCCGCTACGCCTGCTACCTCATCGCCCAGAACGGCGATCCGGCAAAGGATGAGATCGCGTTTTGCCAGACTTACTTCGCCCTCCAGACCCGGCGGCAGGAACTCATCGAACTTCGCCTCGCGGAGGTCGAGCGCCTTCAAGCCCGCAAGAAACTGACCGAATCCGAGAAACTGCTCTCGGGCCTCATTTTTGAGAAACTCGAAGACGACCGGAGTTTCGGCATCATCCGCAGCAAAGGCGATCAGGCGCTCTTCGGTGGCAATAGCACCCAGGACATGAAAAACCGCCTGGGCGTTCCGGACAATCGTCCTCTGGCCGATTTCCTTCCCACGATCACGATCAAGGCCAAGGACTTCGCCAACGAAATCACGACCTTCAGCATCACTCGCGATGGCTTGGATACCGAGCGCGCCATCTCCCACGAGCACGTCAAAAACAACACGGACGTCCGGAGCTTGTTAGGCGAACGGAACATCGTTCCTGAAAATCTTCCTCCCGCCGAGGATCTCAAAAAGGTCCAGCGCCGCCTGAAATCCGAAGAAAAGAAACTTCCCCGCAAAGGCGCTTCCCAGTAACCACTCTCTTTCCCAAACACTTTCCACTTCGCATCCGCGGAGTGGCTTTCTCACAGAAAACCAAACCAACACCAAACATTATGGCTAACATCAAACCACTCGGACAACGTGTCCTCGTCAAGCGCATCGAAGCGGAAGCAATCAGCTCCGGTGGCATCGTCCTTCCAGACTCCGCCAAGGAAAAGCCGCAGGAAGCGGAAGTCATCAGCCTCGGCACCGGCGGCAAGGACGACAAGGGTGTTCTCATCGAGTTCACCGTCAAGGTCGGAGACAAGGTTCTCATCTCCAAATACGGCGGCACCGAAGTCAAACTCGACGGACAAGAAGTCCTCATCATCAACGAATCCGACATCCTCGGCATCGTCGGCTGATTCTTGAAATTTCTATCAACTCTCAACAATAAACCATCAACTCTATTATGGCCAAACAACTCCAATTCGACGAAGCCGCACGCCAGGCCCTCCTGCGCGGTGTGGAAAAACTCGCCCGCGCCGTCAAGGCAACCCTCGGACCAGCCGGTCGCAACGTCATCCTCGATAAGAAATTCGGTTCCCCAACCATCACCAAGGACGGTGTCTCGGTTGCCAAGGAAATCGAACTTGAGTGCCCATATGAAAACATGGGTGCCCAACTGATCCGCGAGGTTTCCAGCCGCACTTCCGACATTGCCGGTGACGGAACTACGACCGCTACCGTACTTGCCGAAGCCATCTACAAGGAAGGCCTTCGCAACGTCACCGCCGGCGCCAACCCGATCTCGCTTCAACGCGGCATCATGAAGGCCACCGAAGCCATCGTCGCCCAACTGAAAGTGCTTTCCAAGCCCGTCTCCGACGCCAAGGAAATCGCCCAAGTCGCTTCCATCTCCGCCAACTCCGATGCGGAAATCGGTGGCATCATCGCCGAAGCCATGGACAAGGTCGGCAAGGACGGAACCATCACCGTTGAAGAAGCCAAGGGCATCGAAACCACCCTCGAAGTCGTCGAAGGCATGCAGTTCGACAAAGGCTACCTCAGCCCTTATTTCGTCACCAACCCCGAGTCGATGGAAGCCTTCCTCGAGAGCGCTTACATCCTCATCAACGAGAAGAAGATCTCGTCCCTCAAGGACATGCTTCCTCTCCTTGAAAAGGTTGCCAAGACCGGCCGTCCGCTCCTCATCATCGCCGAAGACGTCGAAGGTGAAGCCCTCGCGACCCTCGTCGTCAACAAGCTCCGCGGCATCCTCAACATCGCTGCTGTCAAGGCTCCTGGTTTCGGCGACCGCCGCAAGGCCATGCTCGAAGACCTCGCCATCCTCACCGGTGGCCGCGTGATCACCGAAGACCTCGGCATCAAGCTGGAGTCCGTGGAACTCAGCGACCTCGGCGAAGCCAAGCGCATCACCATCA
>NZ_JBDSCX010000037.1:0-47008 GCF_039920825.1 Luteolibacter sp.
TGAATTCGGGGTCGTGTCTTCTGCGTTTGCCTTTCATTTCGTGTGTGTTTGGTTCGGTTTACAGTCCGCACCCACACACCACAATCATAGCTTAACCCTTGGCCCGAATTCCGGGGACCGGCTCAAACATCAGGTAATTTGTCTGAACTACAGACATCCTTTCTGCCTTCGCCGCAGGGAAGAAAGAATAAAAAATAATAAATAACAAATAACAAATAATAATGAAATCAACAATTAATCGTAAAGTATATGACATCGACACAGCAACCTTGGTTGCCGGGGACGAAAGCGTTATCGGGACAGGAGACTTCCAATGGTGGGCGGAAGCGCTCTACCTCACCGCAAAGGGAAGCTGGTTTCTTTTCGGGCGTGGAGGAGGCATGACACTGTATGCGGATCACCAAGATGGTCATAGCTCGGAAGGCGAGAAAATCATCCCGATGTCTCGTTTGGAGGCGCTTGCCTGGTGTGAAGAACACCATGCGCAGGAAGCGATTGATCAGCACTTCGCCGATCTGATAGCTGATGCCTGATTTTGGCACATCGATTCCATGGGATTGCCACCCCAAACCCCGCGGAGCTGCTGCCAGCTCCACCGCATACAGAGTCTCCTCTAAATCTCCTGTCACGGAGACTTTTTTCGCCCCTCCCGTCCCCCCGGGGAGTGGGGGGAGATCCTGTTGATAAGTGTTAGGTTGATGTCAATGGGTAGGGCGTTATTTAGCTGCGGCTTTGAGCAGCCGTTCAGCGGCATCCACCATGTCCTGCCGGATGGTGGTGCGTTCGAAACGAACATCTTCGGATTCCCCCGGTGCGAATTCGCCCAGAACGAAGTGGCTGGCTTTCACTGGACCGGGTGAGGTTTCACTGGAGAAGTGTTCGCGCAGAGTGCGCAGTGCATCCGGGCAGGCGGGGTTTTCCAGGCGGACTTCCTCGGCAAAGGCCGCGATGGCGGCGGCGCTGCCGCCATCGTAATGGAGAAGGGTGTAAATAATGTCGAAGGCATCCTTGGGCTGTTGACGATTGCAGAAGGCGCGGAGCTTGAGCGCGAGGAATGGACCTACTTCGCAGACGCGGGCGGTGAGTTTTTGCTCAGCGCCGTGGAGGTCAATGCCTTGAACCGTGATGCGTCTAGCGGTGGCGAGAGCGCGATCAACGCCTGGTAAAACGCCAGCAGTGATGTCCTCCAGTTGGGTGGTGCCGCTGGTGAGTGGCGGTTTTTCAACGAGGAAATCCAGAGGCACGGTGAAGTCGCCGATGATTTTCTCGAAGCGGGATGGGTGATCCTTGTTCGGTTTGAAACCTTGCCCGCTCAGCTCCCAGAACAGATTGCCGTATTGGCCGGAATCGGTGGCCAAAGCGATGCCAAGATCCACATCCAGCGTGGCCGGACGTGGCAAGGATCGGGTTCCGGAAAGGTCGCCACATAGATACTTGGGAACCATACCGCCGATGAGAACGAGGGATTCATGCCATTGGCCGAGCCCGGCCCAGACGGTCAGGAACGCGCTTTCGGCCAAGGCGGAATGGTGAGGATCATATTCGCGATAAGTCTCGTATTTCATGGTCGGCAGAAGCCCTCCCATTCACGCAGGGCGGTGGCGGCATCCGGACCTCGCAGGCCGGTGCGTTGGAGATCGAGGTAAATTTGCGCGTCGGTGGCAAGATTTAGCGGTCCAGCGGTCTGGGTTTCGGTCAGCAGTCCCTCGTCATCGGGAAGGTGCAGCCAGAGCTTGCCACCTTCGGTGACCGGGCGGAGGCCGAGTTGATCCAGATCGGCGGCATCCGGCAATCGGGACACATATGCCGAGGTGACGGCGGGTTCGGTGTAGGGATGGCGTTGCCATGCGGCGATCCATTGGGTAAAGACAATGTTGACGCCTTTGCTCACGGCCCACTCCTGTACTCGCTGCGCGAGTTCGACGGGTGAGCCGATGAAACCGGCATAGCGGTGGGTGAGGTTGCGCCGGGCGAACTGGTCAGAATCCACCCAAGCATCGAGGAGGGAAAGGGGATCGCGCAGGCGGAATTCGCGCGCGCTGGTTTTTTCCGCAAAGCCTTGGCTGATGAGGTGCTGGACGATCCGGGAAACAAGACCCGAACTGGCCCCGGCGCGGGGAACGATTTCACCTTGTGTCCAAACGCGGTCGCGGTCTGTAAGCAGGCAACGGATGATACGGGCGCTCTTGCCGACAAAGATGTTGCGCGGTTCCAGTTCGTAAGAGAAGGAGCGTCCCGGCAGGGGGCGGCGGTCCACAAGCAGTCCCGGTGCCCGTAGCCAAGCACGGCCATTGAGGTCGATGGCGGAAATGTGGTGGGACTTGCAAAAATCGAAGACGCGGGAGGAAAGCTCGGGGGTGACCAGCAGAGGAGGTGGATCCTGCCGCGCAGGAAGCCCCTCCAACCAAGGGATACTTGGCTTGAGTTCGTAAACCGGCGTGAAGCGAATCTGGCGGCCGTCGAATTCGAGATCCACGTGGTCGAGCGGTTGGCCGGAGGAATGCTCGGGCAACAGCCATCGTAAATCGGGATCACCTTGAAGGAGATCCCGAAAATGGAGGACCAACTCGCTTCCGTGCCGAATCGCGCTGGATTTACTGGATGTCATGTTCTTTACTGTGCGGTAAGAATGGTTCAAAGCAGTGAAAACGCAAGGAATTTCATTGGAATAAACCATTTTTACTGAATAGTAAAAACTGTGACTTCGAGTGAAAAACTGGAAATCGACCATTCCGGGATTACTCCTCAGCAGGAAAGTCGCATCCAAGGTTCTTCCTTCGTCAAATAGACCGAAACCGCTCGGAAAATCATCAAGTCGGCTTCATGCGGCTCCGCCCATGAGCGTTTGAGGGATACGTCAGAAACCCGGCGGAATGAACCGAAACAATAGCAGCCCCATTTTTCCACGATTGCTGAACGGGCATAGCCAATTGCGAACTCAGTTTGACCGCAGGGGAAAGTGAGAAGCAGAACGGCCCCCGGATCGGGTTGCAACTGGAAGTATTTATCGCGATCGATCATTCTGTCGCCGCGACCAAGGAAGTCAAAAAAGTGGTCCATCAACTACTAAAGACGTGGAACCGCATCACTTTGAAGGTGGCGAGGTTCTTTTTCTGGGAAATTTGTTCAGCGACCATCAGAAGCTGCCAATTTTAACTATTTTTGCGATCGCGACTACAAATTACTCGGGTTGACTGCCTATACAGGGTGGAAGGCTGTCCTCCACCAGTCCTATGACAACCCACTCACGAACTCTTCCGACCAGACAATTACTTTGGATTTCCGATATTCATCTCGATCAGGCTCAAGATGAAGAAAAGCGACGCTTCTTTGACAAGTTGGAAACTTCCCGCTGCGACGCGCTCTTGATTACAGGTGACATCACAACGGCAATAAATCTCGCTAGAGATTTGGGAAAGATTTCCCGGGCTGCTGGAAGCACTCCCGTCATGTTTGTGTTAGGTAACCACGACTATTTTGGATCATCGTTTGAGATGGTGGATCGCGAGGTGGCGGAACTCTGTGGACGCCATCAAAACCTTATTCCACTTGGTTATGGGGAAATCATCCAATTGAGTCCGCAAACCGCTCTGATCGGTCATCGAGGTTGGTTTGACGGGCAGGCTGGTGCCGGAGCGCGAACCAGGGTAGGCAGCGCGGATCGTTACCACATCGACGATTTTAAGAATCTGAACAAGGCTCAGTATTTTCAGAAACTGCGGGATCTCGGCGTCCAATCCGCCGACTATTTCCGTCGCGTTTTGCCTGCGGCGCTCCAGCAATTTGAAACCGTTTTGTTGGCCACCCACGTTCCCCCATGTACCCAGGCCCTGCGGCATCAGGGCTCTTATTGTCAATGGGAGCGTCAACCGTTTTTTTCTAACCGTGCCGCGGGAAATGCGATCATTGGTATCTCACGGACACGGAGCTTCGCCTCGCGGCAGGTCATTGTATATTCAGGACATAGTCACTGTTATAGTAGGTTTCAATCGGACAATGTAGAAATCCGAGTTGCAGGGGCGCAGCCGGGCTTTCCTGCTCTCAATGGGTTACAAACGATTCATTGATTGGCGGTTCAAACCGCGTTTGAGGATTCCGTCCCGAGGCGGCTGTCGCCGCGCACAGGCGTGGAAACGAGAGCTTCGGGTGCAAATGAGCACTAAACATAATAAGAATAATCGTAATCAACAAACAAGCCTGACCAAGGTAAAACTCAATCCTCTGGATGACTTGGAGAGAATTGCCGTCGAAATGGACGTGATTTGTCGCAGACATCTGCCAAGCGGCAAGATCAGCAGCGGAAACCTGGCGGGCAGGGAGCCTGAAATCCGCCAGCAAGCGTTGATCATGGCAGTCGGAGGGTTTCTCCAACAAAACCCCGGATATATCCAAGCCTTGAAATCGAAAGACGAAAATGCCATCGCGGTTGCGATGGAACGTTGTGCTGCTATTACGCTGCGCTACAGCAAGTTGGAGATCATCCGTGAGTTGACTCCTACGTCGCGTCACGTTCAGCTTCAAGAATATCACGGCGGTTTTTGCAAACACCTCTCCGAAATGCAACCGTCGGACTGGCCGGTGGACGCGATCGCGGCAGTGGTGAAGAAGAGCGTTGACCTGGCCGTCCAAGGAGGACGTTTGAGCTTGGCGAACGCAGGCATCGTTGCCATGAGGTGCTATCAGAACCTCCCCGTAAGTGAGATCGCGCGCGTTCTCAAAATCACTCCCAAGGCCGTTTATCTACAACTGAAGCGCGTGCAGAAGGTGATTCCCGAGATTAGCAAATGGGTTGAGGTGCTGTGAGATTCCGAGGGGCCTCCGTTGGAGCAATCTTCGGGTGGGGCAATACGGTTGGGATGCTCCGACTAGCCGATGGCAAGAGAGTAGGAGGCGGCTTTCCTCGCTTTGGTGAAAAGAAAATATTGTGATAGAAAGTGTACGCCTGTCCGTTAGCGAAGCACAATTTAGCGCTGGCAACGCGAGCATTGTTGACATGTTGTGAGACGAAAATCTCTCTGTTGCTCAAGCCGCGCACTGCCTCAAAATCACTCCCGATGCAGTTCGCCAACAACTTCGGCGACTGAAGAGGGTTCTTCCTGAAGTGTTGGATCACGTCGAAGTGAAATGGGACGGGGTTCTGTAACTCGCTAAAAGAAAAAGAACTGCGTGTATTTGCTGACGGGGAAGATGTTGCTTTGCTGCGACGAATTGGGAAATGATCGTAAGAACCCCTAAATATTCACTTGCAATCTTTTCGCTGCGGGGATTATCAATGTAGCCGTGATAAAGCGCGTGACCAACCATGAACTGTCTGCGGCAACGAAACCAAGAGTTTCGGGTGTCAGAGCGGACGCTTGTTCAGATCGGGCGTGTTTTATCACCACCAACAAATTACCAGGGGGGGTCGGCAGAATTCAACACGAGACTAGCACTGAGTCTCGGGAAGAGGTCGCAAAAGCGACCGGCTGGTCCAGCGGGATATGGCCCGGAACAAGTCAATTAACGGCACATGGAGGTAGTCTCCGTGGCCACGTCAGACAGGCCGAGCGGGTAGCGCCCGACGTGCGTGTCGGGCGTAGGACCCACGGACCGCCATGGCCATTTCCAAGAGAGGGCCAGCTCCGGAAGAACCGGATCTGAGTTCTCAAACCGATTTCCAACTCCTCAACGCCTTCACGAGCCTTGTCAGCAAGGAGCAATCCCAGCCGCTGACGAAGATCGCTTGGGAATCATGCGGCGATACTCCGGCTCCCTGGATAAGCCCGTTGTACCCACGAAGCCGAAGGACTACAATTCTGTCCTTGGGAACGCTCGGTGGGGTGATGCCAAGCGGGTCGAGGAGATCTTCGGGATCAAGAGGGGTGTTCTGAACGGCCTCAGGGAGGATGAATTGATCAAGAGCCATCCGCCGGAAGAAGATCGAAAGGAGGACGGAGATCCACCTGCCATCCGGGCGAAACGACTCTATGACCTCATTTCAATCGTCGAATATCTAGAATCCGGGAATCTCCTTCTTGAAAAGCATCAGTAAAATCAATGTCAACTTTTTTCCATTTTGTGACGGGTCTGTGTCGTGAGATCTCAAGGGTCTGCATTGAGACGGCCCTTCGCTCGCACTGTAGCAAGCGCCATCGATCGCTGCGTCTGCCGCATCGAGGAATCCGCCGTCGGTATGATCGGTGTCTTGATGGTTAACAGAAAGACACAACTCACATAACTTACCACAACGCGGACCCGTCACATTCCCCTTGATCCCATGAAAAACTTCACTGAATACTTTTCGGAGAACTCGATCATAAGCGAGCTCTGCAGCGAGCGAATGAAGCTTGCGGGCTCGCGGCACAGGAATGTCTTTCTTCATCGGGTATCCGGGGATCATCCGTCTGCGGAGAATGCTCGTCCTGATATGGACGCTGACCTGAAAGGGCTATTTCCTCCAAGACGTCAATGGGCAAGGTTCCGATCCAAGCGCAAAGACCGACTCGCTGAGGACGCGCATGCCGTCAATGGGAATGCCTTACGGAGGGCTGTCCACAATCTGATGCGGAAGAACCCCGGATTGCCGTGGGCGAGGAGGCTTCGTGAAAGGGCATCCGAAATCAGGTTCCGGGCTCTGGATGGACCTAACACTGAGTTTGCGCCACCACGGGTTACCGGGGATCTTAAAGATCCGGACACGCACGAATACCGGCCAATATCCCTGTATGGTACGAACGATAAAATCCTGCAAAAGCTCACGGCAAGGTACTTGAATGATAGACTTGATTTCTGTTTTTCATCATCCTCACTGGCCTATCGCCGCAGACGGGAGCCGGCTATCAACCGTGACACCGCCCTGCGCCTGATCACCGAATTCCGAAGGCGTCATTCGAGGGTCTTCGTGGCGGAAGCTGACCTGCGCAATTTCATGGATTGCGTCGACCATCAACTGGCTCGCGAGTCATTGCATGCGGTGATCCGTCAGGGCAAGGCACTGAGCCCGGATTTGGAAATCGATCCAAGAGCCATTCAGATCCACGACGCCTATCTCGCCAGCTACGATTTCACACGTGACGTCCTTGGCCGGGGTCTTGAAATGCTGATGGAAAGGGACGCCAAGGCGGTTTTCACCAGGCCGGAAGATGTCCTGCGGAAAATGCGCAAGGACGGGGAACTAGGTGGGATCGGCATTCCCCAGGGAGGTGCTATTTCTTGCTTCATCACCAATGTCATGCTGCACGATGTGGACATGGCCGTCGAAAGACTCACCATCCCCGGCGGTTGCGAGATCCTATACCTGCGGTATTGCGACGACATGCTGATCCTTTCCAGCGACAGGGCCGCGTGCCAGGAGGCGATGACCGCTTATCAACGGGCGGTCGGATGCAAGATGTTGCCTGTGCATGAGCCGGTGGACGTGTTCCAGCGGGATGGTAAGCCCAAGCCGGGTTACTCGAACCTCAGATCAAAAAAGCCATATCTGTGGTCACGGCCTGGTGACAGCGGCATTCCTTGGATTCAGTTTGTTGGTTTCGAGATCCGGCATGACGGGCTCGTCAGGATTCGCGAGAAATCGTTGGAAAAACAACGAAGGAAGATGAGTGATGAAGCGGATAAGCTGATCGGAGCCATTAATCCGGGCAGGAAAACCAAGGATGGAATTCCTGTCTATGCCCCGGGATTGCGCATGGACAGTCGCCAGATCCTGCATTGCCTCGAAATGAAGCTCATCGCGATGTCCGTCGGCCGCCGCACATTCGGCCAGCCGCTACCCTCTTGTGGCGACGACATCATGCCCATGTGCTGGGCCAATGGATACCAGGCCCTGTGGCAAGCCCCTTACGATCCATCCCAGCTGAAGGAGTTGGATCGTCATCGTGACCGCCAGATAAGACGGGTCCGCAGCCTGTTGAACCCCTTGGCGGAACGGCAGGGCTCCAGCCAAGGGAGCGACGACAGAAAGAAGGGCCGCCTATACCATGGTGCCCCTTTCAGTTATCACGGGCAGTTCGCCAGAAGCCAGAAAGGCTGACCCCAAAAGTCGTGAATGAGGGTTCCTTGATAATCCGGCAGGATGTCGGCGGCGGCGAAGCCTTCGACACCGCGTTTCGGACTGTAACTGCAGAGTAGCTGGCGGTGCTCGCGACATGCAACCAGTGGCTTTGCCAATGCGGCGGATGCCTGTCTCGTCGCTGTGAAGAATGGGGGACTCGATGAGGATTTCGCGGATTAGAGCCACGGCGGGGGCTAGCCTCTCGGCGCACCGGACGAAGGCTTGCACGACACTGCCCGCGCTGGGGCGGTGTCCGAACAGATCTTGGTAGATTTTGCTGTGCGCTCGCGGGGATGACTTGGCGAACGTTGGGATAGCTCATGACGGTTTGCATGCCCGGGCCCTATTGGGTCGGGGCGCACACGTCGGCGGGAAATCCGGCGGTAAAGCTGGAGCCAAATTCGGGCACGTCTTGCGTTGCGACCGGTATTCGGTGATTTGCATCTTGATGGGCGGCAGGTCGAAAACCTGGCGGATTTCCTCACTGCAAGCGGATTGATCGCGCAGTTCGCTGCCGCACTCTGGGCAGGTGTCGAGTGGCACGGTCACCGTGATGTCGGGCGGCGGCTTTGGTGACAGGGTTTGGCCCGGATAACCGGGTTGGCACCGGGCTTGCGCCCGCCGTTCTTGGGACGTTGGGATCTTTCGCTGCAAGCCGCCAAGACAACTCTCAACCATCACACCACGTTCCTTTGATCGGATCGTGGGCTTTCGAATTCAACAATCCCGCTTGTTTGCAGCAGAGGCAGACCTTCGGAATTTCCCGGACTGCTTGGAGCACCGGGTGGCTCGCGAATCATTACACGATCTTATCCAGGGTGGAAAGAGCCTGCGGCCGCAGCGGGGCCGGACAAGGGAAGGTAATTCCAGGATTCGCTCAGGCGCAGTGCCAATCCGGGTAGGAATTCGGTAGGTGCAGGGTGAAACAAGCGACAGGTGAAAAAAGCGCTTAGAAACATACCCACGATGAAGAAGTCGCCGATGGTGCTGGGATTGACGCAACGGCAGCAAAATCACTCTCGCGTTGCGGTATAGTGCCAAAAGACTGAACGTGGAGCTGATTTGGGCGACAGTAACTGCAGTAACGACAGCATGGGAACCCGTGCTTCACGGAACCCGCAAATCAGGGCGGCTTGTTCTCACTTTCGTTCCCAAACACCCATTTCTCATGAGACTTGGCTTCGTAAGTGGCTGAATATAAAAGGAAGTACGAGGACTGGGACTCGAACCCAGGACCAATTGATTAAAAGCCAACTGCTCTACCAACTGAGCTATCCTCGCCTTCATACCCGCGTGCGCGGGGCGGGACAATTAGGAGCAGATCGCGGGATTGGCAAGCTGATTTTTGGAGAAATCCGGCGATTTCTTGATTTTCAGGCAACTGCGGGACTCTTTGTCAGAAAGTCAGTTCCGCGGGGGGAGGCCCCAAGGGGGATTCTTCTCGAAGTATTCCTTATACTCCGGATTTCTTCGGATGGTTTCCTTGACGATATAAGGGGAAAAGACGCCGAACATCATCATCATCGCCACGAAGTATGCGAAGACGCAGGCCATCACGCGGACGGGATGCAGCGGGCTGGCGATGACGCGGTGTCCACCCGATTGGTCCCAGAGGGTTGAGCCGGTGCGCTTCACCATGAACAGGCTCAGGAGCTGGCAAAAAAACGCGAGGTAACTGAAGCCGAAGCCGATGCCGGTGAAGAGAACGCGCATCGAGCGGCGGGTGGAGTCTCCGAGATCGAGGCGGGAGCTGTCGTTATTGAGCACGCGTAGGCCGAGCAGCCATTTGCCTGGCGTGGTGGCGTATTGGTGGATCAGGACGGCTTCGAGGGCGAACCACGGGACGTAGTGGAAAAACATGATCCACGGGTTGATGGTCGCAGCCTCGATGTTCTGGCCCGCGGCCCACATGCCGAGCCACCAGACGCCGGAATAGAGCGAGAGATCCAGCCAGCGGGCCCAGAACCGCCGGCCACATGCCTGTGGTGTGGGAAGCGACGGGTCGTTGCCGTTTTCCGGCGGTGAATCCACTGCAGGCGGCGTGAAGGGATTTTCCTCCGGCGGGGATACCAACTCGAACTCGCGTTTGAAGAGATCAATCTCGATCAGAGGCTTCCAATCGCCGCTGCCTTCGTGCCAGGCGGGTGTGGACGCGGGAAGTTCGCCGGTGGTGATTTTCCGCCGGATTTCGAAGTCGTGGAGCGGGCCGATTTTCTCGCCATCCAGAATGATCCAGATCTCCATGGTTAGAGATTCCGCAGGGATTTTGCCGCGTCACTGCGGGCAGCGAACCAGGCGGGGACGAGGGCGGACAAGGAACAGAGGACGAAGGCCATGAAGGCGAATCCCGCTTGCTCAACCGGATCGTTATGGGTTGGAAGACTGTTGAAGCCGGTGAAGGTGGAGGTGAACGGATCGAACCCGAGCATCCGGAAGACTCCCTGGATTTCCGCCACGTAATGGATGACGAGGCGGCCGAGTCCGACGCCGAGGATGGCGCCGAGCGTGCCGAGGATCATGCCCTGATAGAGGAAGACGCGCACGATCTGGTTAGGCGCCGCGCCGAGTGCTTTCATGACGCCGATTTCACGGCGTTTCTGGATGGTGACGGTGAACATGACGGCCATCATCGAGAAGGCGGAGATGAGCATGATGAACGAAAGTGTGAAATACATCATCCCTCGTTGTTGTTCGATCAGCGAGAAAAAGGCTCCGTATTGCTGCTGCCAGGTGACCAAGGACCAGTCGGGGCCCAGCGTCGGACCTGCACTCTCGGCGAAGGCATTGGCGAGGTAGGGATCGTCGAGTCGCAGCGAGATGCCTTCCACCGCCTGGCCGAGTCCTGCGAGATCCTGTGCGAGCGGCAGCGGGGTGAACAGGTCAGGTGTCACGGTCATCTGCGATGCCTGATAGATTCCGGTGACCACGGCTTCCTTCGGCAGCACCGCGGTTTTGAAGCTTTTCAGGGTGGCTCCATCCATTTTCTCGACGTCGGTCGTGTTGAGATCGGAAATCGCCTTTTCGATTTTTAGTTTGGTGTCGGCTTGGAAGACAAAGACCTTGGCTTCCTCACCGGGCTTGTCCGGCTGTGACTCGTCCATCGCGAGGAGGATGCTGGAAATCAGATCCAGCTCTGGCTCGCGGACATCCTCGGCGAGAAACGCTTCGAGGGCCGGATAGACTTCGCGGTAGTCATCCGCGGTTAGGGTGAAATTTGCCCCATCCGCTTTCCAACCGGCCTTGAGGGTCTGGGTGGACTTATTCCACGAATCGGCGAAGGCTTCGCGCAGCGGTGGATTCGAAGCGGTCTTGAAGGCGCGTCTCACACCGTCGAAATTGCTGGTGGACTGGAGCAGCACCTTGTCGCCCACGTGGATGCCGAGGTTCTCGGCGAGAATCGACGACATGACGACCTTGTCATCGATCCCCAAATCGGCGGAGGAGGTGGGATATTCCTTCAGGTCCAACATTTTCCTGATGCCTTCGACCTGCTCCTTGTCCGTCGTGTCGATGCCACGGAAGGAAATCGGGTGTGGCTTGGTCTGGGTTTCGAGGAAGACAAACCCCGAGACGAATGGCATGGCCGCTTCGACGTGGGGAAGAGCCTTGGCCTGTTTCGCCGCATCTTCCCAATCGGTGATCGGGCCGGAGAAATTGCTCATCAGGACGTGCGGCGTGTAGCCGAGCAGGCGGTCCTTCACGTTGCGCTCCAGCCCGGCGTAAACCGCCATCACAACCACGAGCACCAGCACCCCGAGCATCACGCCGATCAGCGAAATGAGGCTGAACGATGACAGCATGGAACGGCGGGGATTGAGATACCGCCGGGCGAGAAGAAAGCTGAATGAACGTCGTTTGATGCCGCTAGCTAACCCGTGGAGGGCCGGGGGGCAAGTGCTAGTGACCATCAATCGCCATTGGGCAGGCCAAGCAGTTCGATCAACCGCTGGAGATCGTCATCGCCGTAATACTCGATTTCGATTTTGCCCTTTTTCGAGGAATGCTGAATCGCGACGTGGGTGGCGAGGTGCTCGCGGAGGCGGTTGGTGATGGCGCGGACGTGGATGTCCACTTCGCGAGGAGCGGCGGCCTTCTTGGCATCCCCGGATTCGGGTGAATCACCGTTGAGAAAGGACTGGGCGAGCTTTTCCGTCGCGCGGACGGTGAGCTGGCGGCGGATGATCTGATCGGCGACGAGCAGTTGCGAATCCTGATCCTTGACGGCGAGAATCGCCTTGGCATGGCCGACGGTCAGCCGGGCTTGCGCGACGAGCATCTGGACATCCGAGTGCAGGCCGAGCAGGCGCATTGCATTCGCCACGCTGGCGCGTGATTTGCCGACGCGGGTGGCGATTTCATCCTGCTTCAGAGAAAATTCATCGGCGAGGCGGACGTAGCCAGCGGCTTCTTCCATCGGGTTGAGATCCTCACGCTGGAGGTTTTCGATGAGCGCCATTTCCAACACATCGCGGTCGGATGCCTCGCGCTCGATGACCGGCACGGTGGTTAGGCCCAGTTTCCGCGAGGCACGCCAGCGGCGTTCGCCGGCGATGAGTTCGAGCTTGCCATTCACCGGACGAACGATGAGAGGCTGGATGATGCCGTGCTGGCGGATCGACTCCATCAGATCGTCCAGCGGTGATTCCACGAACTGCATCCGCGGTTGCAGAGGGCTAGGCACGATCATGTCGAGCGGCACATCGCGAACCCGTTTGAAATCCTCCGGTGTGGTCGCGGCGTCCACCGCCGCGGGAATCACACTTTTTTTAATGAGTGCTCCGAGTCCTTTTCCGAGTGCCTGTTTCGCCATGGGGAGGGCAGCTTTACGCAAAGCCGCGGGGAAATCCAAGCGGAATCCCGGCAAGCTTGACGGGGCAGGGGGCAGAGGGCATCCATTGCCGCGTGAAACCGACGAAATTTATTTCATCCATCGCCGTTGTGGCACTGGTTGCCGGCAATCTTTTTGCCCAAGGAGGACCGCCGCCTCTGGCTCCGCTTCCAAAGATCCCGAAACAAGTTGCCGAACCGGCACACACCGCTTCCCCGATGGCTCCTCCCGACGTGGTCGCTTCGGCGGTGGACGCGGTGGCGAAGCTCGGCGAGGAAGTGGTGCTCGGTCGCTATCAGGTCGCCGTGGAGCGGATGAACCCGGTGTGGAAAGAGCGCACCGCGAAGCGCCTCGCCAGCCGGAGCGAGCCGGACGGCATGAAAGCGCTTGAAAAACAACTCGCCGGAGTCGCCCAACAGATGGTCCAGCAGGGCATCAGCATGATTTCCTTCAAGCCGCAGGGCCAGCCTCGCTCGTATGAAGTCGGTGCCGGGAAGAAGGTTGAAAAAGTCAACGGCCAGGATGTCGAGACTCTCGTTTTCAATCAATGGATGGTGCTGATTCCTACCGCGACGAAATTCAGAATCACCCGCCAGAACGAGAAAACCCTGGTGATCGAAAGCATCGGTTTCCAGGTCGCCGTTTCCGACAAGGGCAAGAACAACTGGACCTTCATTGACGGCTCCGGCATTTCTGTGAACGACCTGCGCGGACTTTTCTTCAATTTACCGCAGGACATGCAACTTCCTCCTGTTGAAAAACACGAATCTCGTTAGAATCCCATCCATGGCATCCAAGAAGAAAACCGCTACCGATCCCAACGTCCTGCATCGCAAGCTCGTCGAGCTTTGGAACCGCGGGCAAAGCACTTACTGCGAAGTCCGTGGCTCCGAGATCCACGGCCGTGGTGTTTACGCGACGAGTTTCATCCCCAAGGAAACGAAAATCATCGAATACGTCGGCGAGTTGATCGACAAGGACACCAGTGACAAACGCGGAGTCTCGCAGCACGAGAAGTCCCTCAAAACAGGCGACGCGGCGGTCTATATTTTCACGCTCTCGCGGAAATACGACATCGACGGGAATGTCCCTTGGAATACCGCGCGACTGATCAACCATTCCTGCAACCCGAACTGCGATGCATGGATCGAAGGTCGGAAAATTTTCATCCACTCCCTAACCGATATCAACGCGGGTGACGAACTCACCTTTGACTACGGCTTCGACGTGGAATGCTACGAGGATCATCCCTGCCGCTGCGGCAAGGACGGATGCGTCGGCTACATCGTCAGCCGCAGCCAATGGAAGGAACTGGAGGCGAAATTGAAGGCCAAAGGGAAAAAGACCGCAGCGAAGGCCTGAGTCGATCCTGCTCCCGCGATGAAGGCAAAGCCGCGCAACGAGCCCGCTTGGCAGGCAACCGATTTCCAGCGGGCCGTTTACGAAGCCGTCCGTCTGATTCCAGCGGGAAAGGTGTCCAGCTACGCCTGCATCGCCACGTGGATCCGACGCGGCAGCGCACGCACCGTCGGGACTGCCTTGCGCAACGCTCCTGACGATCCGGGGATCCCTTGCCATCGCGTCATCTGTTCCGATGGCCGCATCGGTGGCTTTGGCGGGGAAATGGCCGGTCCCCTTGTCGCCCGCAAGGAAAGACTCCTCCGCAGTGAAGGCGTAACCTTCGTCGCCAAAGGCAAGGTCGATCCCGCCGCCTTCATGTGATAGGGAATCTCTTTCCCCGTTGATCTAACGAATCAAGCCTGCATCAGCTTCAAGCCCCACCAGACCAAGGCCGCGGTCGCGGTGAGCAGCAGGAAAAGCAACATCAGACTGCGGTTTTGGTCGCGCAGGATGTTTTTCGCTTCACCGCGCGAGACGGTGTTCTCATGTTCGCGCCGACGTCTGCGGTCTTCGATTTCCGGCAGCGGGGGCATCGTGCTTTCCCGCTCCCGCTGTTCCCGGGCGAGTCGCTTCGGAATTTCAGCGACGTCCTTTTCCCGAAGGAGCAGGGCCTGTTGGCTCGCGCGGAGCTCGTGGAGTTCCTGGTCTTCCTTGAAAAAAGTGGTGCGGCTCATCGGTTAGGAGGGGCTATTTGAGGAGATAGATCACGAGGGCCAATCCGCCGAGGGCGACGATCGGCAGATTGAACGCGAACCCGTTGCGGAGGTTCAACATGAATTCCGAGGTGGGTCCCGTGCGCTTTCCCTGGCGATTGCGCTTCGACGGCCGGCCGAAGATGGTTCCGCTGCGGCCGTTTTGGAAATGGGCCGCCGCCTGATCATATTCGTCCGCGGCGATGTCCAACGCCATCGACGACTTCTCGAGTTTTTCGGATAGATTGTCGCGCGTCCAGCTTTCCGGATTGATCTTCTGGAGTTTGTCGAGATGGGCCGCGAAACAGCTGCGGCATTGTTCGAGATCCTCGGACTCCTGGCGCATCTCGTAGAGTCCCCGATCGATCATCGTCAGCGAAGAGGTCAGCTTTTCAGTGAGTTCCACCTGCTGGGTGAGGAAATGGCGCTTGCGACTGGTCAGCTCCTCGAGCTCGTTTTTCTTGCGCTCAAGCTCTTCGCGCTGGAGCTGGATGCGGTCCAATTCGTCCTGCGCGGCCTTCAGCTTGCGATCGTAGTCCTCGTCCCGGATTCCGGTGCTGCCGGAGGGCATTTCCATTTGCGTCGAGCGGATCTTGATGTGGTGGGTGTGTTCGCCGGGTGCAGCCATGGGTGATGAGGGGTTGAATAGACGCCATTTCCTTACCGGAAAACGGCTTTCCCAGCCAGCGAAATATTTCAGCTTTCTTGACAATTAGGGCGTTTGTGCCCTGAAAGCGTGGATTCGGCGAATTTCCCGCTCAAATGTAAAACATCGGATCGCCCTGATTGCTTGCCAGGGTTTCCACGGTGATCCCGTCCAAAGCGGTTTGCAGTCCGCTTGAAACCTGATCCCAAGCGCGCCGGACGGATTGGCCGGAGTCGCCCTCGCGGGTGACCGAGCATTGCAGCAGCGCCGGATCCACCGCCTCGACGACCTGCCGCAGCGTGATCAGGTTCGCGGTGCGGCCCAAAAGGTAGCCACCGGCCTTGCCGCGGCGGCTCTCGATCAGCCCGGCGCGGCGCAAATCGTTGAGAATCTGCACGAGAAAATTTCCGGACACTGCTTCGCGTTGCGCTAGGTCCTCAAGCCGTGTAAGAGTTCGCCCGTCATGGTATTTCGCCAGTTGGGCCATCGCCCGGCAGGCGTATTCCAATTTCTGTGAAATCTTCATGAGCGAATCTCAACAGGCCGGACTTCTTCCGGCGAGCAAGAATAAAGCCAAGCTTTGCGCCGGAAAAGCCACGGACCTCCGCACGGTCTGGGAAGACCTGCGAAGCGAAGCGAAGCGTGTGGTGGAGGAAGAACCCACGCTGCGGCACTTGGTCGACGACGTTATCCTTTCCCGCGAAACCTTGGCCGCTGCGCTCGGTGCCCGGCTGGCCCGCAGGCTTGCCCGCGAGGACATGCCGCGGGTCAGCATGGAGCCGCTGCTCACCGGGGTGTTCGAGGCCTATCCGCAAATCGTTCATGCGGCGTCGCGGGATTTGCTCGCGATGTTCGAGCGCGATCCGGCCTGCTTTTCCCCGCTGGAACCACTGCTTTTTTTCAAAGGCTTCCTCGCTCTAACGACCTATCGCGTCTCCCACCAACTCTGGGTGGATGAGCGGCGCTGGCTCGCGCTTTATTTCCAAAGCCTCGCCAGCGAGGTCTTCGCCGTGGATATCCACCCGGCCGCGCGCATCGGCTGCGGCATCCTGCTGGATCACGCGACTTCGTTTGTCGTCGGGGAAACCGCCATCATCGAGGACGACGTTTCCATCCTTCACGAGGTCACGCTTGGTGGTACCGGCAAGGAGTCCGGCAACCGCCACCCGATCATCCGTTCCGGCGTCTTGTTAGGTGCCGGTGCTAAAATCCTCGGCCGCGTCGAGATCGGCACGGGGGCGAAAGTTGGCGCCGGCAGCGTCGTCCTCAACGACGTCGCGCCGCACAATACCGTCGCTGGTGTTCCCGCCGTCGTCGTCGGAGTGTCCCGCGAGCAAAATCCCGCCATCGAAATGAACCAGCATCTCGATTGCTGCGGAAATATCTAATATGATGAAATTCCGATTACTCTCCTTCGCCCTGATCGCCCTTGCCGCCTCGTCCTGTGACAAGGCGAAAAGCCTTGTCGGCAAGGCTCGCTCCGCCGTTGCTTCCGAGATCGCCAAACAAGGGGAATCCGGATCCACCAAGCCGGACCCCGCGCTTCAGAAACTCGTCGATCAAACGGCCGAAGGCGTGGTCTTCCGCAAGGACCTGCCGTTTCCAACCCATATCGAAACGAAAGTTACCCGCGTCAGCGAGGTTTCCATCAGATCGTCCGAAGCGTCGGCCATCGAAAAGACGTCGAAACAAGTCAAAGGGACCCAGACCGAAATCGGCAAATTCGAGCGTTCGGACGATCAAATCCGCTACACGAACCTTGAATCCACGTTCATCGATTCAGGCACCGAAGAAGACAAGCAGGCGGCCATTCACCAGGCGGCCAAAGCCTCCAAACCGCTCGTTTTCATCAAATCCGGATCGTCGTGGAAATCCAATGGAACCGACTTCCTCTCAGCCGCCCTCTCCAAGACGTTGTCCCCGGTGTTCGATCAGATCCTCGTCGAAAACGCACTGGCTCCCCGGACTCTCTGGTTTGGAAAACGTCGGTTCAAAATCGGTGACCAACTCGCGGTCACCGGCGCCACACTTCCCATGCTGGTCGCCGGCAAGGCCACCGGATCGTTCAATCTCACCCTGGAGTCCTTTGAGGCCGTCGACGGGCACCCGTGCGGAGTTTTCAAGGTCACTGGCGACTACAGCCGCAAGCAGTTTCCGGACATTGATGGTAATCTAACTGACGAAGATGTTACCATCCAGTCCGGCAAGTTCTGGCTATCGCTTATCTATCCGATCATCCTGCGCGAGGAAACCGACACCATCCAGACGATCAGCTCCGGCGAACGTGGAAACCTCGCCACTCACGGCCGTGGCACCCGCAAGATCTCCCTCGTCCGCGAATGGAAGATCACCACCAAGTGATGAAGCCGTTGGAAACCCATTCCGATTCTCCACTTGCAGGAACCCTGAAAAAATAACCATCATCCCGACGATGAACGACGAAAATTCCCTTTGGAAAGGCAGCTCCTCCCAGTGGCTCAACCTCGGCCCCTTTATCGCGGCGCTTCTTCTTGCGATCGGCGTCATCATCGGCGGGGTGTTTTTTACTCCGGCTTTCATCGCCCTCGTCCTGCCGCTGGCTTACATGATCTGGAAATATCTGGTCGTCCGCACGCGGACATATGAAATCACTAGCCAGCGCGTCCGTGTCACCTCAGGCGTCATCAACCAGACCATTGATGAAATCGAACTCTACCGCGTCAAGGACACCCAGATGTTCCGCCCTTGGTGGATGCGGCTCACCGGACTCGCCTCGATCCATTTGGATACCTCTGACCGCTCGATTCCGAATCTCGTCATTCCCGCCGTCCCCGGGGGGGCCGAACTCCGCGAGGTGCTCCGCCAACAGGTCGAACTCACCCGCGACCGCAAGCGGGTTCGCGAGATGGATTTCGACGAGGTTGGCGGATCGTCCCTCGAAGACGCCTGATCTTGTTAGTAAGGGCGGCTGACGATCATATATCTATTTCCACTCCGCTGGTAGTAGCGGTCGTTGACCTGATAGTATTGCCGGCCGCTGTAGTGGACGACGCGGTATCCGGATGGCAGGCGATCAACATAGACCACGCGTGAGGGCGGATAGTGCCCGTGCGGCGCTTCCACCACGACATATCTTCCGGAGCGGGAACGATAATAGGTGCCGTTGTGAACAAAGTAGCGGCTTCCCCCGACGACTTCAGTCCGGTAGCCGGAGGGGAGTGTCCGGACTTCGTAGCCGACACGGACCGCTGTGGCTTGCTGGCCCGGACCTGGGTAGGGCGCTACGCAACTCGGTAGCAAAGATCCGAGAGCGAGTCCGAATGATCCGATGAGAATAGGTTTGATGGATAAGTTCATTGTGGGAATGGTTGGTGTTGTGGAATCTGCTTTTGCAGGGTGCGGACCACCTCCACCAAGCATCCCGGAATCGTCTGCAATCCTTGTCAGTTAAGGATTCGCTGCGATGGACTCGTGACCTCGATTGGTGACTTTCTGTGGAATTGCACGAAACGTCGTGCACTGTGCATCGCCAGAACCTCTAACGGGGTAGCTTGGAGAGCGGCTGATCCTCGACTGGTTTTTCGGCCGAATTCTGCTGTTTCGGCGGATTCGAATGGAGAGGGAGCTCCTCTTGATTCCTGATCAAATCCAAATGTCGGGAAACGGCGAGTTCCAGTTCCGCTTCACGGGCGCCGACCTTGGCCATTGCCTCGCGGATGGCGGACCGGAAAGTCCCGTCGGAAACGCAGTTGGCATACTTCTCGTTGAGCCGGGTCAAGGTCTCCAGATCATGGCGGTTCGCCGCGGTTTCGATCCTGGACAAGATCAGGGAACGCTTCGATTGATACTCGCCCGCGCGGGCGACTCTCTCCCGTTGATCCATGCCCAACTTGATGACAACAGGCGAGAGAACAAGCGCGATGGCGACCGATGCGGGGAGTAGTCCCAGCGCTCGATGAGGTTTGTAAGGAGGAAGCGTGGCAATCATGACCGTCGGGTTTTTCCAGTCTATCTTCGGGCCGTCCAAACTGCGAAACGGGAAATCTATTTCAGCACGGAAGAAGAGCTTTGCAAGCGATCGCAATCCAAGTGCCGAAATGGACACTATTTCTCTTCGACTCAGGATTCATTGCAATCTCAAAGCTTCCGAATTCTTCTCGGATTTTACGCAATCTGCGAGTAAGGAGTTAGGGAGTGCGAAATACGAATTATCCTTGGGCAGATCCGGCGATTTGCAATGTCCGTCTGAGAAATCAGAACGTCTTCCTCAAATGCGAAGGCAGGATGTTCAATTGCTCACGGTATTTGGCGACGGTCCGGCGGGCGACCTTGATTCCTTGTTTATCGAGCGCCTTCATCAGGACTTCGTCCGAGAGCGGTTTGGAGGGATTCTCGGCTGCCACGAGCTGTTGGATGGCCTCTCGGACTCCGGCGTTGGAAACCTCGGCACCGTCGCTGGTCTGATAGCCGGTGGCGAAAAACGCCCGCATTTCCATCAGTCCGTGTGGAGTGAAGACATATTTTCCTGCAACGGCGCGCGAAATGGTCGTCGCGTGGAGGCTCAACTCGTCCGCGATGTCGTTCATTGTCAACGGCCGCAAATGGCGCGGCCCCTTGGTGAGGAACAACGGTTGGTGTTCGATCAGCTTGTGGGCGATGGCGAGGATGGTCTCCTGGCGCAGCGAAATGGCGTGAATCAAGCTGCGACCGTCGCGGATCTGATCGCGGAGAAACTGGCGGGCCTTGGCATCGGTGCCGCTTTTCCCGATCATGTCCTTGTAGAAATCGTTGATCCGCAGGTTCGGCAAATGCTCGCCGGTGAGCCTGGCATACCAGTTTCCATCGTCATCTCGTTCGATCACGACGTCCGGAAGGATGTAGGGATTTCCCGTCGGGTCGAATTCTCCGCCGGGGTTGGGGGTCAGTCGGCCGATCCGGGAGGCGGCCTCCGCGATGCGCTCCACGGTGGTTCCGAGTGCTCGGGCAATCTGCGGGTGGCGCTTGCGGGCGAGATCCTCGAGGTGATCGCGGACGATTTTGTATTCGATCGTGTCCTTGCCGGTCGTGCGCTCCAATTGGAGGAGCAGCGATTCCGGAATTCCCGATGCGCCGATACCGGCGGGATCAAATGACTGGACCAGCGCCAATGCCTCGGCCATCGGCTTAGGCCTGATCTCCATCCTCTGGGCGAGGGTCTTCGCCGGTAGGTCAAGAAATCCACGGTCGTCCAGATTGCCCAGAATGGCTTGCGCCGCCTCGCGGACTTCGGGTTCGACCATCGCCAGATCCAGCTGGTTTTGAAGGTGTTGCTGGAGCGTTTCCGGCGCGACGATGGAGTCATACACGCGCTGGCGGCGCTCCTCGTCCTCGCTGGTCCACGGCGAGCTTTTCCCTTCGAGGATCGTGCGGTCGCGCCAATCGTCGTCAGTCTCGTTCATGTAATCCAACGAATCCGCCTCGTCGGGATCCGGGCCTTCCTCGTCGAGAGAAATGATTTCCGTCAGATCCTCTAGCACCGGATTGGTTTCCAGCGCCTGCTGAACGAGCTGGGTGAGCTCAAGAGTGCTCGCTTGGAGGATTTCCAAGCTCTTGCGCATCTGCGGCGCAAGCGTCTGCTGTTGGGACAGCGATTGATGGAGAAATACGTCTGGCATTGTCGGCAACTGCTTGCCGTTGAAAATCCTATGACGCTTATTTCAAAAATGAAGCAAAAATTGTGCCATTTTCAAAACTTTATCCCTTGCGTTTGGCTGGATCTACTTCACTCGACTCCTCCGCGTCGCCGCCAAGTTGATGGCGGAGACGGCGCTTTTCAAGCCGGATTTCAGCTGTCGCCCTAGGTTGTGCTCATTTGAAATAGCCGATGCCCGCGCTGAACAACGGCTGACGCTTGTCACCCGGCACGTTTTTTGCGACCTGATTGCCGCTGCGTTCGGTGTGGGCCATTTTTCCGAAAACGCGGCCGCAGGGGCTGGTGATGCCTTCGATCGCGGCGAGCGAGCCGTTCGGATTGATGACGATGTCCATCGAGGGGACACCGTTTTCATCGCAGTATTGGGTGGCGATCTGGCCGCTTTTCGCCAGTTCGGCGATGACGGCGTCGCTGGCGTGGAATTTTCCTTCGCCATGGGAAACCGGAACGCGGTGGATGTCGCCGGTCTGGCTGATAGCGAGCCAGGGAGAAAGCGTGCTGACGATCCGGGTGCGGGCGTAGCAGGAAATGTGGCGGCCGATGCTGTTATGAACCAGCGTCGGCGCGTCGGCGGTGGCGTCGCGGATTTCGCCGTAAGGCACGAGGCCGGTTTTGACGAGCGCCTGGAAGCCGTTGCAAATGCCGAGAATCAGTCCGTCGCGGTTTTTCAACAAGTCCATGATCGCATCCGCCACGCGTGGGTTGCGGATGATCGTAGCGATGAATTTCGCCGAGCCATCGGGCTCGTCACCCGCGCTGAAGCCGCCGGGAAACATTAGGATTTGCGATTGGCGGATTTGCGCGGCGAGGGCGGTTAGGGATTCCTCGATGTGTTTTGCGGATAGATTCCGGAACACCAGGATCTCCGCTTCGGCCCCGGCCTCGCGGAAAGCCTTGGCGGAATCGTATTCGCTGTTGGTGCCCGGGAAGGAGGGAATCAGGACCTTCGGTTTGGAGATCGTGGATCGTGGATGATGGATCGTGGATGAGGAGTAGAGAGGGATATCCAAAATCTCCGATCCCTGATCCGCAATCTCCACTGTTGTTGGGAAAATCGGCTCCAGCGTGGAGGTCCAGGCGTTTTCAAGTTCGGTGAGGGTGTGCGCTTCACTGTTCAGGACCAGAGCGGCGGCACTCGTTGTTTTGCCGAGTTCGACCGATCCGAATTCAGCGGGAAGCGGTTCTTCGTGCTCGATGAGGAAGGCGAAATAGCGGCCGGCGGCCGTATCGAGCGTGGTGTTGATTTCCGCGCCGACGTGGTTGCCGAACGCCATTTTCGCAAGCGCCACGGCGATGCCCGCCCTTCCGATGTGATGGAGCGCGAGGATTTTACCATCGACATTGAGCTGATAGAGCGCGGTGGCCACCTGCTTCAATTCGATGAAATCCGGAAGCTGGTCCGCGTCGCGCGAGACCTCGATGAGTGAGATCGTCGATCCCGGCTTTTTTAATTCAGGAGAAAGTGCGAGCGACGCCTTGCCCGGTGCGAGGGCAAATGAAACCAGTGTCGGCGGGACATCGAGATCGTTGAAAGAGCCGGACATCGAGTCCTTGCCGCCGATGGCTGCGAGTCGCAGCGAGTGTTGCGCGTGCCAGGCTCCTAACAACGCTGCGAACGGTAGGCCCCAGCGGCTGGCGTCGTTGCCGAGTTTCGGGAAATATTCCTGCAGCGTAAGCCGGACGTCGGAGAGCCGGGCCCCCGCAGCGACGGCCTTACAGACGGACTCGGTTACGGCATAGACCGCGCCATGGAACGGGGAGCGGGAGGAAATTTCGGGGTCGAATCCCCAGCTCATGAAAGTGGCAACATCGGTATCACCTTCCAACAGCGGCAGCTTCGCCACCATCGCATCCGGCGGGGTGAGTTGTCGTTCGCCGCCGAAGGGCCATAGCACGGTGCCTGCGCCGACGGATCCATCGAAGATTTCCCCGAGGCCTTTTTGTGAACAGATGTTAAGACTCGAAAGGCGGGAGACGAGCGACTCCGCGCGATTCGTTTCCAACGGTTCTTTGTTAGGTGTGCCCGCCACGTGGATCCGTGCCGTCTGTTGGACGCCGTTGGTGTCGAGGAAAGCGCGGGAAAGATTGACGATGGTCTTGCCGCGCCATGTCATCACCAGTCGGCCGCTGTCGGTGACATTGGCAACGTGGACGCATTCGACGTTTTCCTTGTCGGCTTCGCGGATGAAATAGTCGATCTCGGAAGGATCGACGCAGACCGCCATGCGCTCCTGGGATTCGGAAATCGAAAGTTCCGTGCCGTCGAGGCCATCGTATTTCTTCGGAACGGCATCGAGGTTGATTTCAAGTGAGGGCGCGATTTCGCCGATGGCCACCGACACGCCACCGGCTCCGAAATCGTTGCAAATCTTGATCTTGCGGGTGAGTTCGGCGTTGCGGAAAAGCCGTTGGATCTTGCGCTCGGTCGGAGCGTCGCCCTTTTGAACCTCGGCGGAATTTTCGAGCGCGGTGTCGGTGTGTTCCTTCGAGGAACCAGTGGCACCGCCGACGCCATCGCGTCCGGTACGCCCGCCGATGAGGAGGATCACATCGCCCGGGGCAGGGGATCCGCGGAAAACATTGGAGCGTGGGGCAGCCGCGACGACGGCACCGATTTCCATGCGCTTGGCGACGTAGCCGGGGTGATAGACTTCCGCGACCTGGCCGGTCGCAAGGCCGATCTGGTTACCATACGACGAGTAACCTTTGGCTGCGACCTGACAGATTTTCTTCTGCGGCAGCTTGCCGGGAAGTGTTTCGGAAAACGGCGTGCGGGGATCGCCGGCACCGGTGACGCGCATCGCCTGATAGACATAGGAGCGTCCTGATAGGGGATCGCGGATACAACCGCCGAGACAGGTCGCCGCTCCGCCGAATGGCTCGATCTCGGTCGGATGGTTGTGCGTCTCGTTCTTGAACATCACCAACCACTCCTCGGTGAAAGTTGATGGTTGAGAGTTGATAGTTGATGGATGGAATATTTCCACCGGGACCACGATGGAAGCGGCGTTCACCTCCTCGGAAACTTCGAGGTTGTCGAGCTCGCCGGACGCACGCAGCTCGCGCATGCCGATGAGGGCGATGTCCATCAGCGTGACCGGCTTGTCCTCGCGGCCGAGCGCCTTGCGGGTGTCGAGGTAGGATTGCCAGGCGCGTTGAACAGGCTCCGTGTTTTCACCGAAGGTCACCTCGTCGATTTTCGTTAGGAAAGTCGTGTGGCGGCAGTGATCGGACCAGTAGGTGTCGAGCATGCGGATCTCGGTGAGGCTCGGATCGCGCTTTTCCTCATCGCGGAAATAGGTTTGGCAAAACGCGAAATCGGCTTCCGACATCGCCAACCCCAACCCGCTGCGGCGACTGGCGAGCGCGGTCGCTGATTCCGTGATGAAGCCGGTGAGGATCGCCACGTCGGCGGGCTCGTGGGTTTTCGGTTTCAAGGAATCCGGCACGGTCATCCCCGCTTCGTGGGAATCGACGGCATTGATGACGAACGATTTGATGCTCCTGATTTCGTCCAAAGAAAGCGAACCCCTGAGCACGATGACTTTCGCGGAAGCAACCAGCGGGCGGTCCATACCGGTGAGAATCTGGACGCATTGTGCGGCGGAATCGGCGCGTTGGTCGAACTGTCCGGGCAGGAATTCGACGGCGAACGCAGTCTCGTTTTCACCCAGTGTCAGGGCGTTTGAAATCGAATCCACCTGCGGCTCCGAGAGGATCAGGCGCGATGCCGAGCTGAATTCCGCATCGGAAAGCCCGTCGATGTCGTAGCGTTGGATCAGCCGGATCCCTTTGAGTCCGGGCAGCACGAGTGATTCGTGGAGGTCGTGCAGGAGATGGCTGGCCTCGGCGTTGTGGGCGGCTTTTTTTTCGACGAAAATGCGATTCATGGGAGCGGTGAGCGGCAGAGCTTTGGAAAGCGCCGGATGCTAGGACACCCGTCCGGGAGCGCAAGCGGAATGGGGCGCGCCGGTTTCAACGGGCAACCAACCATTTTTGGCCCACCAGAATAATGATGGCCAGAACCACGAAAATCAGCCCCAGCCCGATCTTCACCGTGGAGGTGTGCTTTTTTTGGAAAGCGACGAGGCTTTCGCTGCGGAGGCCGCTGTAGGCCAGAAGGAAAATCACGACCAGCGGGATGATGAAGGCGACATTGTAGATCACCAGCCAGAGCACCGCGTCGAGGCGGCCCTGTTGGATTTGATAAATGATCGGCGCATAGACCTGCCCGGTGCAGGCGAGCTCCAGCAGCGAAATGACGATTCCTGAAATGAAGGCGGCGATCACGAAATTCCGCGCCCGGGCTCCGCTGCGGATCACGCCGCGGATACGGTTCTTGATGAAGCCGGGAAGCTGGAGGGTCATCTCGTCCAGCTTCCCGCCGCGCGCGCGCCACGCATCGCGGAACGACAGGGCGGCGGCAAGCAGCGCCAGGGCCGCGAATCCGAGATTCATCCATTTCTGGAAGCCGGAGAACCGTTCGTTGAGCGCGGCCAGCGACTGATAGAGAACCAGTCCGGCGGCGAGGTAGGCGATGAAAACGGCGGAAATGAACGCCGCTCCCACCATCAGCATCTCCCGCGGAGTGCGGCGGGCGATTTGCAGATAGGATAGGAAGAAGATGATGGTCGCGAAGGCACAGGGATTGACTCCGTCTAACAGTCCTGCTCCGATGACGACGGGAAGTGTGAATGCCGCATAGCGGCGGTCCACGATTTCTCCGGCGGCGGCGGTCTCCGCCTTGCCGATCTCCATCCAGGAGTCATCCTGCGCGGTGGCCATGGTTTTGGAGAAAAGGCCTGCAAGTGACTGCGGAGAAATGTCCTCGCGGACGAGAAATCCGCCCTGGCTGAAAATGGCCGGGCTGAGCGTTTGCTTCGCGGAAGGAACGGAAAACCTCTGACACAGCGCCTGATTCAGCAACGTGCCCGAAGCTTCGAGAATGTTGTGCTCGTTCAGCTTGAGAAGGGGAAACTCCTCCTGGATTGCTTTGAGATATTCCTTCGTGCGGGCACATTCCGGGCATCCGGGCTTGTAAAAGAAGATAACTTCCAGCGAGGCGCGGGCGGCGGGCGTCTCCTCCACCGGAGCGGTGGTTAGAAGTTCCTTTTCCTTCGCGTCGTTGTCTGGAGCGGCCCGTGCCAGTGAGGCGAAGGTGGCGAAGCCATCCTTCCTCGCCGGATTGACGCGCTCGTTGAGGGTCTTCATTTCCTTCGGCCCGATGCGGGATGGATCGATGATGGCAAGCAACGGTCTCAACCCCGGGGTGGCGCGACCGGCGTTTTCCGAAAGCCAGTGGCCGATGCGGGTTCTGGCATCGAGCTCCTTCGGCAATTGTTGGACGAGCGCGGCCAGCGAGTCGATGTCGATGGTGGAGCCTTGGGTCAGGAGTGTGAAGGCCGCTTCGAACCGCACGAGCGGCGAGGTATCCTGTGCCGCAAGCTGGGTGAGTTGCTTTTTCAAATCATCCGTTAGGCGGGGTTTTGCCTCGCCGTAATACCAGTGCTCGTCGGGACTCACGAGGACGTTGGAAAACTGATGGGTCCAGTTGGTTTGGCCAGCGTTCAGGCTTTGGGGGAGGACCACCCGGACAAAGGCTTCCGGATCGGCCGCGATGGTTGCGGCCGCCGCCCGGAAATCGGCGGGACGCAGGGTGGAAATCGCATGCCATGCCGCACGGCGGAGCAACGGATCCGGCGAGGTCTTGTATTTCTCCAGTGCTCTGAACGTGGCGGGCGATGGCAGATTCCGCAGGCAGACGGTGGCGAGCACCCGCATGGGAGTGCTTGGGGCCGGTGATTCCAAGAGGGCGACAGCCCAGTCGCGGACGAGGTTTTTCAGCTTGGCGGAGCGCACCGCGGATTCAAACCGGTAGCCATAGATTTCCTGGGGCTGGAGGAGTGCTCCAGAACGGGCGAGTTCCGCGAGAACCAGACCGGCAAAGGCGGGTGCCTTGTCATTTGATAGAGCGGCTTCCGCGGCACCGGTTCGGATTTCAGGAATCGCATCACGCATCAGCTCGGCGAGCAGCGGCAGCGCCTCACGGACCGACGGTTCTCGAATGTTTTCCGTGATCGCGGTTTTCTGCGCGGTGGTTAGTGCGGGCAGCTCCTTGAGTAGGGTGGTGAATCCATCCGCGTAACCGGCCTTTGCCAGATTCAGCGCGGCGCGAAATCGTTCGCCAGGCGGACTCTCAAGAGTGATTCGGCGGGTGAGTTCGTGGACCAATTCTTCCTGGGCTCTGGGAATGACGGTGATCGCTGTCTCCGGTTCGGCCTTTCGATCCGATTGAAGGAAGGCGTTGTACAAGCTGTCGAGCGCGGTGGGTTCGCTGTTGGCCAGCCCGGCATCCAAGGCTTCCATGACGCGGGGATCGATACTTCCGGACGCTGGCAGCGCGAGGCGCTCCATCACAGCCTCGGTCTTTTCCGGATTCCCGGAGCGCAGTGCGGAGACGATCACACTCGAATAATGATTGTCCTTCATCAGCTCCTCGTCGCCAGCGATCTCCCGCAGCGCGGCGCATGCGACGTCGGGGTTCGGATCGGTGGTAAAATGCAGGATCAGACTCACCAGGACCTTGCGGTTGGATTCGGTGGCCCGCAGCGCAGCCAGCCGGGCTTCCGGGGAAACGGTTTCGAGACGGGCGAGCAATTCCGCATCGGGTTGCTGGCCGAGGGAGCCGTATCCTTCGATGACCGGGCCCGCCATGTCCTCATCCTTCATGAACATCGCCTTGAGCTTCGGGAGGGCCGACTTTTCTCCCATGGCGGAGATCGCCTTGATGGCGGCGAAGCGCACGAAGTCATCGGGATCCTCCAGCATGGCGAGACAGGCATCCTTCGCCGCGGAGATCCGGCGTTTGGCCACATATTCAAGGGCCGCGGCGCGAACCCGCCAGCGCTTGTCGCCGAGTGCGGTGACCACGGCGGCGTCCGCCGCCACGGGTGGCTGTTTCTTCGTGCCGGAGCTGAATTCATCGGACGAGCTTTCACCTGATAAAGTCAGGCTCGTTTGGATCGCGGAAATCAGCAGGTCCTCGTCAGGATGATTTAAAAACGAAGCGACCAGTTCCGCCGTTGCTTTTCCCGGGACATCCTTGAGCTGCCGCAACGCGCCATGGATGACGTTGACATCGCTCTCCTGCTTGAGCAGCGGGGCGACGATCTCCACCGCCGGCTCGCCTCCGGTGACCAACAGCGCGTCAATCGCACTTTCGCGCACCAGAGGATCCGGGTGGGTGATGAAATCGCGGAGAATCGGCAGCGCCAGCAAGCCCGCTTCGCGGACCGTCGCCAGCGAGGAGAGGATCTGATCCCTGCTCCCGAACGCAAGCTGGCGGGCGGTGACCGCAGCCTGGTCGCCGAGCTGGCGGGAGAGGGTGATTTGGTATTGCGTCTCGCGGATCCGCGCCCGGTGGCCGGTGGTTAGAGTGGGAGTGTCGTTCAGGAATGTTTCAAGAAACCCGACGGAGGAAAGTCCTTCCGCCTCGAGCATTCTGCGGGCGCGGCTGGCCTTGTCGGCGTCCTCCGCAAGAATGTCCTGCAGATAGCCGCGGCGTTGTTCATCGGAGAAGATCCCACCGGTTTTGGGTTTCACCGGATCCTTCGCCCATGCGCGCCAGCGGACGAGCGCGGCGGCGTTCTCCGGCGAGTCGGCCGGCGTCCACGGATTGTAGGAAAGATCCCCGCCCGCCAACTCTTCAAGCAACTCCAGCGAACCGAGCCGCACCGCGAGCATGGGGTGTCCTAACAGTGAAACGAGATCCTGAAGTGGCGGGTTCTTCGATTCGGTGAGGGTGCTGCGGATACTCTCCCGCCGCGCGGGGTCCGCAAGCCGGGGAAGAATCTCTATCAGGGTCGGCACATCGAAATTGCCACGGAGGAAACGCTCCATCGCCGCGTCCGGCGTCTCCGCGGCCATCATCGGCGAGGCGAGCGTGAAGAGCAGGAAAAGGAGCTGGAAGCGGCGTTTCAAATGGGAATGGGTGCGGGGGCGGAAATGTCCGGATGACGGGTCAGTGGAGCAGCGCGTAGGCGACGATGTTCGCGTTGATCTCCATCGAGTTCAGGACTTCGTTGCCGCCGCAGCAGCAGCAGCCTTCGGTGTGGGAAGTGTCGTTGAGTCCATCGACGGAATACACGGCCACGATCTTGCCGTTGTGGGTCACGCCGCGCAGCATCGACTCGTCCTTGGAGTGGGAGAGTTTCATGTCCTTCACATCGAAGATCGTCCGATAGATCTCGTGGTCGGCGGGAATGTCCTTGAGGGAGTCATTTCCGAAAATCGATTTGATTTCCCGCTCGAATGCGGCTCCCCATGGTTTGTTAGAGCAGGAGGCGGAGGCGAGCAGGAATCCGCCGTTTTCGAGATAGCGTTTGAGGTTCTCACGCTCCTTGGTGGTGAGGTTGAAATCGGCCTCTCCGGTCATGATGACGAAAGGGATTTTGAACAGTTCCTCGTCGGCGAGTTTCACGGCCTTGAAGCGGCGCTCCGTGGCGATGGAGGTTTTCTGTTGGACGGTGGTGAGGAACTCGTCGCTGAAGCACTTCGAAGTACGGGTGCCGGCGTAGATGAGGTTGCCGCATTCGACGGCACCTTCCTTGGCGCCCGCAGGGAGCGCCAGCAGTGCTAGCAGGAGCATGGATGACAGTTTCATGGTGTTGGCTGGATGGCGGTTTCAGGGAGTGAAGAAGCGTTTCACCGCTTCGCGATAGGGTTCCGGAATGGATTCCGGGGAAAGTGTGGAGGATTCGCCCCGGCGGGTTTCCGTGGGATGGATCTTTCCGGCCTCCGCGGTCTCGGGAAGCGGGGCGACGGGGCCGGTCTTGCTCTTGCCGTCGCCGGACTTGGAAGAACTTGCGAGAGGCTCGAACTCAAGCCGCTCGGGGCCGACGACGGGAAGGTCCATCGGAATCCCGCTTGTGGGAGCTCCCTGCGGTCCGGTCCCGCCCATGCCGAGTTCTCCGGCCGGAGCCTGGCCGCCCCCCGCGTCTCCCGGATTTTGTCCCAGCAGGGCTTTGAGCATTTGCTCGATGTTGGCATTCACGTCCGGCCTCGGAAGATCCAGTGCGGGGGCCTTCCCCATGACTGCTTCGGGAAAGGGTTCGGGTTTCGACAACAGGCGCTCCAGCAGTTCGCGGGCGAGTTCGGCGTTCGTGTAGGCGTCGTTCGCCTGGCCCGCCTTGCCGTGTGTGGCGGCGGCGTCCATCAGAGTCTCCGGCGCGGCCGCATCGAGATCTGCTAGAAATTGAAATGCGGAATCCACAAGCGGCGCCAGCATCGGCTCGCCGCCCTTCACGGAGTCCAGTCGCAGCTTCAGCTCGGTCTTGAAGTCACCGAGCGCCGCACGGTTCTTTTCCTGTGTCCCGGCCAGCGAGGGCAGAAGCCTGCGGTTTTGATTATCTCCCTGACGGAGCTCCTTTACGATGCTTCCGAACCGCTTGGCAACGGACACCTGGTTCTCATAAATCTGGCGGAATTTGGCCGCCATTTCCAGAATCCGTGCGGCATCCCGCGCGAGGGCGACATCCTCATCCAGCTGTTCCGCCTGCTCCTGCCGCCGGCCGAGGCGTTCCAACATCTCATCAATCGCCGCCTGCTGGCCTTCGCCTCCGGCAGGATCGATCTTTTCCAGCGCGTCGAGATTTTCACGCAGATCCGCCGCCTGTTTCTCAGCGAGTTCGGCGAGCCGCTTCTCAAGTTCGAACGCCGGAAAATCTCCAGCGATCTTTTCCAACAGATCCGCTCCGGCCCGCTGCGCGTCACGGGCTTCTTCGAGCGCCTTGGCCGCTCCTTCCGCATCACCTTTTTCGAGAGCGTCGCCAAGTTTCTCCAGAGACTCCCGCGCGTTTTCCATGGACTCGCGGGCGGCTTCGAAGCGCGCGCCGAATTGCGCGATGGTGGTCTTCGCCCGGATGTATTCGGCATACTGATCCTCGGAAATGATCTTGATGCGGGAGATCCCCGAAGAGCCGTGACCGAGCAGGGACGGATTGCGATCCGAGGCTTCGAGCATCAACTCGATGACCTGCCCGGCTTCGAGTCCCAAATCGTAGAGGTCGAGCTTGTCGTTGAACGCATAATTCCTGTCGTGAAGGTCCGGGGCGACCACACGGACCCGGTCCCGGAAGCCGGAAAGGGTGCGGACGAATTGGAGGCGGGACAGTGAGAAATCGTCCTCGGCGGTTCCCGCGATGGGAATCACGGACTTCGGTGTGGCCAGCAGCTGATGCGGTGGCGACGTCAGCTCGACCACCGGCGCGCGGTCAGGGAGGATCCGCAGGGCGAGGTCTAACGGCTGCGGTGCGGGAGTCCCGCGGAGGTCGCTGACCGTTGCTGAAATCCGTCCGGCAAGAGTGGCGGTCCAGGTGAAAGTCGCTTGGTGGGATGAGGAAATCGTGCCCTCGATGGTCCGGGGAACGGCTTCGACGCCAGGCGCGGCGGCGGGGGTGAAAATCAATTTGCCGGATGCCAGCGGACGGTTGCTGGTGAGCTCCAGTGAAACCGTGGAGCCCTCGATCGCTGCGATTTCATTCGTGTCCAACGGGAAGGAGCGGGCGGCCAATCCGGTGTAGGCGGGAGGAGTGGTTCTAACGACTCCCGAGAGGATTTTAGGCTCCAGCAGGATTTCAACCGGCACCCAGTGCGAACGCGCCTTGCCACAGGCGGTCGCGATATCCATGGATTCCGTTAGGCCGTCCAGCCGTCGTGAAAACCGTGTGGGTGACTCGCGGAATGCCGGCAGGCGCAGCACCTCTCCACTTCGTGAACGACGGATCAGGCATTCCACCGGATGGTCGATCGTTCCTCCGGTGATTTCCGCGACGAGCTGAAGGTCTCCGCCATAGACCGCGGAAGGTTGGGTCGGATCGATTCTAAAAACCAGCGGACTGTAGGGGGGGATATCCGTATCCGGATGCAGCAAACGCTGGGAAACCGTCGAGAACGCCGCAGGCGCCGAGCTGCGGAAGATTGCGATGGCGATCACCGGAATGGCGAGGGCGACCATCGCCCTGCCAATCAACCGCCACGGGAAAATTTTCCCTAACGGAAGTTGCTTGAGCGAGGCTGACGCTGCTTCCAGCGAGCGGCGGGTGAGCATTTCCGCAAGCGGTGTCGCGGCGGCCGCGGGATCCAGCGAGAGGGCTGCGGCGGCCGGCTCCCGTGGATCTGCCAGAGCGGCATCCGCCTTTGCCGCTGCCTCGGCGGAGCCCACCGTCAGGGCGCGGATCAGTGCTGTTAGTCCGGCGGCTCCGGTGAGTGCCAGGAGGGAAAGCGTGATCGCCTTCCGTCCGCCCGTCTCGAAACCGGCGGCCCAGTCCGCCAGTCCGAATATCAGCCACAACAATCCCGCGACGGCGGCAAGCGCCAGCACGGCGGCCGCGGCGCGACCCGTGCCGAGGAGCAGCCGGACGCGGCGGAGTTGTTGGGAAAAGTCGGACATGGAGAGTGGATGAAGTTACATGAGGGACGATTTAAGCCAATCCCTGTCTCCGGCGGAAGAACCATTCCGCGCCGAGCAGGGCGGCGATGAGCAGGGCGACGATCGCGTGATTCCAGACAGGCTTCCAGACCGCTCCGGATTCGCGGCTGGCGGGAGGATTCGCGACCATCTCGCGATTGAGAAATGCGGCGAAGTCTGCGGGGAGGACGGACTGTCCGCCGGTGGCCGTGGAAATGGATTTGAGGAACTCCGGATCCGGCGAAAGGTCGTCGATCTCGCGGGGAGGCAGGGGAACGGAAAACGTCACCTCCGGCGCAGGCGGTGCTTTTTCCCGCGGATCTACGAGGGAGAGTTTCCAATCGCCGGGAGCGTCCGGAGTGAAGGATGCCCGCCACGACGGCCGGCCGGATGGATCGGTTAGGGTGGCGGGTTGAATGCGGGAGGACGTGCCCGATGGCGAGGTGACCTGCATGACCGGCTGCGGCACGGGGCGCTGGCCGCGGTAGGAAATGGCCGCCGCCACCGGCACGCCCGACAGTCCGCGGTAGGAAGGGAGGCGGAGCGAGAAATCCTGCCCCGGAAGGAACTCCGAGTAGGATGCCATCCACTGGATCAACTGGGTCCAGAAATCCTCATAACAATTTCCGAGCTCGCGCGCTTCCGGATAGAAATCCCATTTCCACAGGCCGTCGCCGTTGACGAGACCCGCCACTCCCTGTCCATACCGCCGGACAAGCAATGCCGGGAATCTGCCTGATAGTGAGGTGGTTCCTTCCGGCATCCCTTCCGCGAGCACCCTCGTGAAGGGCTTCACCTGCGAGATCTGCCGCCCGTCCCTGAGGGTGGGCAGGGAAGTCCACAACGCTGAATCCGGTGCCGGCAGGGCTTCGCCGAAAAGGCCCGCGGCCTCGCCGTCGCGCGTCGGCATGAAACGGAAATCCGAGGCGCTGGCGGACGCCCAGACGACCGGTTCCAGCGGTTCGATCTCAGGAACATTTCCGGTGGTCGGCTTGCCGCGGGCGAACAGGACCGCGCCGCCGCGGTCGCGGACGTAGGTTCTCAATGCCTCGGCGCGCTCGGGTGTTAGGAATGGATCGGTATTCTTGCCGAAGATGATCAGGTCGTAGCGGGAAAGTTCCTCAAGCGTGGCGGGGAAGACGGGGTGGTCGGTTTCCGAGGGTTCGTCCGTGCCGCTGTCGATCCGGAAATAGCGCTTTTCCGACAAGCGGTGCACGGAGTGGACATCCATCTGCGGCTGCTGCCGGAGCAACTGGGCGAGGAATTTGCTATCCCAGTAGGGCGCGCCCTCGGCGAGGAAAACCCGTGTCTTGGAATGGATCACGCGGATGGCAAGGGCCGCGCGGTTGTTCGCCTGGCGGACTTCGTTCGGAACCGCCGGTGTTTCGATGGTCCAGCGGACGGAAGCCGAAGGGGCGGTTAGATCGAACGAGGCGGCCACGGTTTTTCCCGGAGGGATGTCGAGCGTGAGGCTTTTGAGCTCCGCCGCGTTTTCGTCGCGCAGGGTTACAACGGCGTGCAGCGGATCGAGGCCGATCGATTGCAGGGAGAACGGGATGTGCAGCGGCTGGCCGGGGAATGCGGTGAGCGTGGCGCGCGACTGATGGAGAACCAGATCCGGCGGCGGACTTCCCGCGCCGATGACCACCGTGTGCACCGCTGTATTCCGGCTGCGGGCGCGGAGGGCGAGGGCGTCGATTTCAGCAGGGGAGGAGTTGAGTGTTTCGCGACCATCGCTGAGGACGATCATCCCTCCGAGCGATTCACCTGCGGCCGCGGCATCCTGCAGCACCTGTGAAATGGAGGGAATCAGGTGGGTGCCCTTGCCATCCGCTGCGGGCAGCGAATCCGCGGACGTGGAGGCGGCTACGGAATCTGAAAACGGATGAATCCGCAGCGGAACTCCCACCGATTCCGCGCGATCCGCAGTTAGGCGGACGAGGGCGGCGGCCGCCGACGCGCGGGTGTCGCTTCCCTCCGTCTTCTGCGCCATGGAGGACGAGACATCGGTTAGGATCACCCATGGCCGGGCCTGTTCCTCGACCGGATTCACCCATTTCCCGGGATTGAACAGGATGGCGAGCAACGCGGCGATTCCTAACAAGCGAAGGACGGCCAGCAGCGATCGTGTTCCCGCCGGCAACCCGACGGAGCCGCGCCACGCGGCAAAGCCCGCGAAGCCGATGACGGCGAGCGCGAGCGGAACCAGCAGCGGAAGTGGGAAAATCGGGTTCACGCGGAGACGGGCCGGTTGGAGCGGAGATTGACGAAGCTCTCGACGAGCAGGCAGGAAATGGCGGAGAGCGCCAGCCAAGGCCAGAGTGGGATGCCGCGAGATAGAGCCGCCTGGCGGGCGAGCGATTCGCCGGGTGCGGCGCTGTTCCCGAATGCGGGTGCCGATTCCATGGGCCGGAGGTCGGATTCGGATTCCGGGAAATTGATGGCCGTTAGATCGATTGCCTGGCCGGAGATTTCCCAACGGTAGATTCCTGGAACCGCCGGGACGCGGGATTGCAGGAGCATCCCGTCCGTGGTGGTGGACTCCATGGTTTCCACGGCAGAGCCATCCGGACCGATGAGCTTGATCGCGCCGCCTTGCGCGGGGTCGGTGGAGACCTTTGAAAGCAGCGCTCCGGGAAGGGCCTGCGGGAGCCCGGCGGCGGAATTCGGACGGGTGCGGAGGATGATTTCCGCGAAGGCCGGAAGGAATCCGCCTTGGGTTGGCCAATCGGATTTCGCGGGATCTAACGAAAGGTTGAAAAAGAGGATCGGTGCCTGTCCGGTGGGGATTTCAAAGATGGCGGGAACTCCGTCGGAGTAGGAAGCGATCAACCGGATTTCGGCGAGTGAGGCGGGCAGCCGGAGGCGCTCGCGGAAATTGCCGGAGAATGGATTTCCGAAATCCCCCGAACGAAAAAGTTGAATCGCGGGATGCGCCTCGTTGGGAAGAATCTGCCAACCCGTGGCGGAGGTTTCCAGAGTCGGCGTGTTGCCGGCGGACTCCGCTAACAATTCGCGGAGTGCGGCTTCGGGAACGGACGCGGAATCATGAACCAGCACGGTGATGCCGCTTTCCGCATCCGCTTTGAGCGATTTGGAATCCGTCCATGAGGAAACGACGCGGATGTCGCCGGGGCCCGGGGTGTCGATGGCTTCGAGCCAGGGCAATGCGGCGATGACTTTTGAAATCACCTCCGCGGCCGGCGGGGAATCGCTGATGCGGATGGCGTCGAGAACCCGGATGACCGAATGGCGCGAATCGTCTCCTGGAAAAGCGTCGGCCTCGATGGAAGCGGTCACCGGAAGCGGTCCCGGGTTGGCGGGGCGGAGGATGAATGCGGTTTCGGTTTCGCCCCACGGCGGAAGATCGAGGGCTTGCGACTGGCGGGAACCGTCGGCATCGAGCGTGAGCTGGGTGCGGACGGGATCCGGGGAGAAGTTTCTCACACTGGCGAGCAGGGTGGTTTCCTGGCCGGCAACAGGCTGTGTCGGTTGGGAAAGCAAACGGGTGACTGCCAGATTCGGCGGCGCTCCGGTGGCGACGCGGAAGGTTTTCGGTTTGATGTCCGGCGGTAGTGCGGGCTGGAAATCCTTCCATGCGGACGATTGGAAATCGGATAGAACGATCAGTTCTCGCCGGCCCTGAACGGAAGCAAGCTGGCGGAGCGCCAGGTCGAAGGCGGCGGCCAGCGCGCCGGGTTCGGGCTTGGGAACCGCCTTGTTGAGCAGGTTTGTTAGGAAATCGAGATTCGGACCTGGCTCGGGGAACGCCGCATCCGGTTCGGCATCGATCCACACCAGGTTGGCGGCGGTGGGCCGCGCCTCCGCGAGGAAACGCGAGGCCTGCGCGCAGGCGGTTTCGAAGCGGCTGCCGGCCCCCTCGCGGGCGACCATCGAGGCGGACCGGTCGATCATGATGACGACAGTGGATTTCTCTCCGGGCAGTGGCGCATCCTTCGAGACCAAAAACGGCGAGACGAATGCGGCGGCGAGAGCGATGAGGGCCAGCGTGCGGAGCGCGAGCAGCAAGTGGTCCTTCGGGCGGCGGATGCGCGCGGTGCGGCGGATGACGCGCCGCAGGAAGTCGATGTTGGAAAAGCGGTATTCCGGCGGTTTCGCCCGAGATAACAGATGCACCAGCAACGGCAGCCCCGCGAGTGCGAAGAGGCCGAGCAGCGCGGGGTATTGGAAGAAGAGGCTCATCGATCAGTGGGTGCGGAGGCGATCGAAGAGGGTGAAGTAGCTGTCAGTGGTCGAGCAGAGAGCGTAGTCCGCGTTGCGGCTGGCGGCCAGCGAGCGGAGGGCGCGGGAGTGGCTGAGGATTTCCGCATCCCAGGATTCGCGGATCGAGTGGGGATGGGCGGTAAGATGGGCGGAGGTTTCCATGTCCACGAAGCGCGACAGGCCGCGATCCTTCAGTTTCAGTTCGTCGGGATCCAACAGATGGAACAGATGGACCCGGAAGCCGCGGTGGAGATAGGGATTGAGCGCCTTGAACAGATCCGCCGGGTCGCAGAAAAAATCCGATAGAACGACAAGCGTTCCCTTGCGCTTGAGCAGCGGCTGGGCGCGGGCGAGGGTCTCGGTGATCGAGGTGCCTGAGCCGGGGCGGTTGTTCTCCAACAGCCCGAGCAGGTCGTGCAGGTGCTTGCGGGTCGAGCCTGGCGGGAGGAATTTCCGGATGCCCTCGTCGAAGAGTGTTAGGGAAACGCGGTCGTTTTTCGAAATGACCCACCACGCGAGGGAGGCGGCGTAGAACGACGCGTATTCGAGCTTGGAAAGGCGCGTGGAGTTTTCGGGAAATCCCATGGACGCGGAGCAATCGAGGAAGACATGGCATTCCAGGTTCGTCTCCTGCTCGTAGGTGCGGAGGAACATCTTGTCGTTGCGCGCGAAGACCCGCCAATCGACCTTCGCCGGATCATCGCCGGGAGTGTATTGGCGGAACTCGTGGAACTCGATGGACGAGCCGCGCTGATGGGAGCGGTGGCGTCCCGACAGATAGCCCTCCACCATCGCCTTGGCTCCGAACTCGTAGTTCTTGAGACGGCGGATGTCGGCGGGATCGAGGAACCTGAAGGAAGGCATGAAATGAAACGGGATGAGCCGTAACGGCGGTTAGATCTTTTCAAGCAGCTTCGTGATGATCTCATCCGTGCCGATTCCCTCGCCGGTCGCATTGTAGTTGGGAATGATCCGGTGGCGCAGGACGGGGAGGGCGACCGCCCTGACCTCGTCGGTCGAGGCGGAGGAATTCCCGCGCAGCAGGGCGAGCGCTCGGGCGGCGCGGGCAAGGCATTGCGAGGCGCGCGGGCCGGCACCGTAGGCGATGTAGTTCTTCACGTCCGCAGTGGCATGTTCCGAATCCGGACGGGTTGAGTGAACGAGCTTGAGAATCGTCTGGATGACCGATTCCGGAAGCGGCACGTCCACCGCGGCCTCCTGCAGATCGAGCACCCTGGCAGAATCTAACAAAATCGCCGGTTGCTCCGCCGACCGGCCGGTGGTGCGGCGGATGATTTCCGCCTCCTGCTCGATGGTCGGGTAGCCGATGTTGAGCTGGAAGAAAAAGCGGTCGAGCTGGGCCTCGGGCAGCGGATAGGTGCCTTCGTGTTCGATCGGGTTCTGGGTGGCGAAAACCGTGAACGGTTCGTCGAGCTTGCGGGTCTGTCCGGCGACGGTGACCTGTTTTTCCTGCATCGCCTCCAGCAGCGCGGCTTGTGTCTTCGGCGGCGTGCGGTTGATTTCATCCGCAAGGATGAGGTTGGCGAAAATCGGGCCGGGTACGAACTTGAACGAGCGCTCTCCCTCCGGGGAATTCTGGAGGATCTCGGATCCGACGATGTCGGTGGGCATGAGATCGGGAGTGAACTGGATGCGCTGGAACTTGAGCCCTAGGATCCGTGCGAGCGTGGAAACCAGCAGCGTCTTCGCCAGCCCCGGCACTCCGACTAACAGGCAGTGTCCTTTGCAGATGAGGGAAGTGAGGAGCTGCTCGACGATCTCGTCCTGGCCGACGATGACGCGGGCGGTTTCCGAGCGGACTTGGGTGACGGTTTCCTGGAGGCGGTCCCAGCGGGCGGCGGCTTGTTCTGACATGGAATTGCGGTGGTTGGAATGAGGGTTACTCGGACTCTTTGAGGGCATCCGCATCGGCGCGGGAGAGGATCTGGAGATTGAGGCTGACGGCGGTTTTTTCCGCCTCCTTTTGGGCCAATGCCGTCAACAGATCCGGATGATCGTTCTCGGGCTTCACGGGGACAGCCTTGCCGTCGATGATCCACCAGACGGTGGCCGCTCCGGAACCGCGGTCGGATGAAATGGTTCCGTAGATGACGCCGGTCGCGTTTTCCGGGACTCCGGTGAATTGAAAAAGTTGGATGCAGGCGGAGAAAACCGATTTAGGTGAATTATAGGATTCGGACATTTCCTCCTGCTTGGAAGTGTCATTCTCATCGCCGTCCGCAGGCTTCGCTTTCTTCTCAGGGAGGTCCATTTTGAAGGCGAATGCCTCGAGCCCGGGCGGAAAAGGAGACGGGCTGATATTCATGAAGCAGCGGCTGTTCCTGGAAACATCGCCAGCGAGATGCTGAAGGTGCTTTTCGAGTGACTCTTTGTTGATTTGAAAACCGACATCCACGCCCATGACTCCGGGCATGTCCTTGTGGTTGTATTGTTCCGCGTCCCTTCCGATAACGGTCAGTGCCGGTTGGCGGACGCCGTCGGGAATGGCGAGCTCGCCGGGTTCCTCGTACCAGGCGAGCCAGGCCGCCCGTTCGTCATCGGTGAGTGTTTTCAGATAGGGATGAATTTCCAGAGGCTGCTTGGTAGCGGCAGTGGCTACGATTTCCTTGAGACGCCGCGGGGGAACCTTAGAGGCGTCGGGAAGCGGAGGGAGCGGCTCGCCGGCGAGACGGGCCCTGCCTCTGGGAATCACGATTTCGGCGTAGCTCTTTCCGGTGACGGCGGCCGCCGGCACGAGCTTTTCGCGGAGTTCGCTATCCACGGAAGATTCAAAGGCAATGGCCGCGTAGTCGCCGAGTGTTTTTCCAGAGCCGGTGCTCCGCCGTGAGACGGCTTCCGGCAGCTCGCGCACGTCTGCTAGAAGAGTCTGCCAAGCCTTGGTCTCTCCGGGGGGAACCGTGCGGATGGTGTTGGTTTTTTTCCCATCTCCTCCATCTTCTTCATCCGGTCCATACGAGCTCCGCATGGTGTATGAGATGAATGTTCCGCGGATGACGGGATCTTCCGCCGCGACAGCACCGGCGAGCAGTGCAAGCAGCAGGCGGCGGGGCGGGGCGTCCGACAGGCTTTGGGCGAACGCCGCAATCGAGGCGGTCGCGGCTTTCGGATCTTCTTTCGCGATCTCCCGCGCCCTTGCCTGGGGGGATTTTCCGGAGACCTGGCTTTCGAGTTGTTTAATGAAAGGCTCGATGTTCTTTGCATTGCGGATGTCATAGGGAAGACCCCGGATTTCGTCCCAATCCGTGCCTGGTCCCAACTCCTGCCGCAGCGCTTTCACATAGAGATCGAGAAACGGCTTCGCGGCGGACTTGCGGGTCTTGACGTAGGATTGGGCGATCGTGATCTGGCTGGCCGGGGAGGGGTCCTCGAGCATGTGGGTTTCCAGCGCTTTCAGGACTTCCGGGTTGCCGGAGGTAGTTAGAATTTCCGCGGCTTCACTTTTCTGTTCGGACGACCCTTCCCGCAGAAATGCGAGGGCGAGGTCGTCCGGCGAATCGTCGCGATGTTGCTTCCAGAAATCCAGGGTCAGGTCGCGGATGGTCTGGGCGTCGGCGGAAGAGATTTCCCCATCAGGATCGGGCAACGTGGAGGCTAACAGGTTTTTGGCAAGGTCGCCGCGGCTGGCGGGGCGGTTCATGTCGTGATAGCTCTTCAGGATGCGGTCGGCCGGGCTGTCGTCCGAGTCGTGGTAGGAGTAGCCGCTTGCTTCGGGATTGGGGTGGATCGTCAGGTAGGGATCGTCGATGAGGGCGGCGAGCACCGGCAGGGCGGCGGTTCCCAGCTGGAGGGTGGGTTGGGTGATGTCGGGTTTCTCCTCGGATTTTTCTTCAGGCTTTTCTTCGGGAGTGGCGGGTTTTTTCACCAACAGCCAGGTGCCCGCCCGGCCGAGCGAACCCCCATCTTCCATTGACATCTGCCTGAGATATTCCGCGCGGTATCTCGCCGGGATCCCAGCGAGCTGCCTGGCGATCTCCGGTGGGATAGATGGGCCTGATTTCTGAGCCGAAGGCTCTTCGACCATCCAGTGGATCGACTCGACCGCGCGGGGATCCAGCTCGACGCCGTCGAGTTTGAGTGGTGGCGGCGATGCGCCGGACGCCCGCTTGGACAACGGGTCGACCAGCAGGGCCGCGGCTTCGCGATCATTCCATCCGCGCGGGAATCTCGCCACCAGCGCGACGACCTCCTTGTGATAGGCCTTCCAATCCTTGGTCTGGAAAAAAGCGTCGGCAGCGCTTTTGTATTGCTGTTGGCCGAGATGGTTGATGGCTCCATCGACGACGGATTCCCGGTCGGGAGTGGTTTGAAGCAGCGCGGAAGCAAGATCATTGGCGAGCCGGGTGTCACCTGTCTGATAGATCTGGGTGGCGAAAAGCAGCAAAGGCCCGGGAGCCATGCCATTCTGGCGTCCGTCGTAGGAATCGTAGTCGCTGAGGCTGTTTTTCTTCGCTTGTTTTTCCAATTCCGGCAGGAGTGATTTGACGTCCTTGGCTAGATCCGCCTCCACGGGGGCCGGTTCCTTTTTCGGCCCTCCGCCCAGCAGTTTTCCAATGGCCCCGGTGGACTCGGCGGGCTTTTCCGCATCTGACTGCAACTCCGTCGCGGTCAGCGTTCCGAACAATACCACCTGGCGTTTTCCTTCCGCCGTCGGTGGAAGGAGCCACGCGTTGCCTTTCATCCCTTTGGGCAACTGTCCGTTTTCCCTTTGGTTTTCCGTCATCGATTCCGGCAGAACGGACCATTTCGTTCCGCTGGGAAGAGGCGGCAGGCCGAGTGCGGCGAGCTGTTTGAAGCCTTGGGAAAAATCGACGGGTGCGGACTCCTCCGCCACGCACCACGGTGCGAACAGCAGGAACGCGGAGGCGTAAAACCATCGGCCGGGGAGCATCCCCAATCAACTAACGGCTGGATGGGGTGGGAGAAAGCTTCTTTTCGTGAAATTTCAGTGAATGCCGGGAATCTTCCATTCACGAACACCGGCACACGGCCTTCTGGTGCAGCTCTTCCAACTCCGCAGCCGGGATCGGCGTCGGATCCGGGTATTCGAAAATTTCTCCCTCGAAGTTCCGCAACGTGATGCGTCCTTCCGAGGTATCGACGACGTAGTTCGGATTGATCGGGATTTTTCCGCCACCGCCCGGGCCGTCGATGACGAACTGAGGAATCGCGTAACCGGTGGTGTGGCCGCGCAGGCCTTCGATGATCGCCACGCCTTCCGCCACGGGAGTTCTGAGGTGGGACGAGCCATTGATAAGATCGCACTGATAGAGATAATACGGCTTCACCCGGCACATCAGCAGCTTCTGAACGAGCGCCTTCTGGACTTCCACGCTGTCGTTCACGCCGCGCAGCATCACGCTTTGGTTGCCGAGCGGGATGCCGGCGTCGGCGAGGCGGCCGAGAGCGTCGCGGACTTCGGTGGTGAGTTCGCGCGGGTGGTTCGTGTGAATCGAGATGAAAAGCGGATGATGCTTTTTCAACATCGTGCAAAGTTCCGGAGTGATCCGCTGCGGCAGGAAAATCGGAATCCGCGAGCCGATCCGGATAAACTGGATGTGCGGGATCGAGCGGAGACGCGTCAGGATTTTATCCAGCTTGTCGTCCGAAAAGAGCAGGGGATCGCCGCCGGAAAGCAGGACGTCGCGGATTTCCGTGTGCTTTTCGAGGTATTTAAAAGCCGGCTCCCATTGCGTTTCCAAATGCTGCTCGCCGACACCCGAGACCACCCGCGACCGGGTGCAATAGCGGCAATACGACGCGCAGCGGTCGGTCACGAGAAACAACACCCGGTCCGGATAGCGGTGCACCAATCCGGGCACCGGCATGTGCGAATCCTCACCGCACGGATCGGCCATTTCCTCGGGTGCGTTCCAGCCTTCCTCGATCCGCGGAATGACCTGGCGGCGGATCGGGCAATCCGGGTCATCGCGGTCGATGAGATTGAAAAAGTGCGGCGTGATCGCCATCGCCAGCTTGGTTCCGGCGAGCAGCACGCCGGCGCGCTCCACATCGGTCAGGTTCAGTCGGAGTTCGAGATCGGCGAGGGAATCCACGCGGTTTCTCAACTGCCAGCGGTGGTCATCCCAGTTTTCCGTGGCGTCGTCCGACCAATAGCCGGGGGCATGGGAAATGAAGGTGGGGTCAAGGTCGGTGGGGCGCATTTAGAAGTGGGGCTGGGATCGGGGAATGCATCGGGAGCGTTCCGCCGACTTCGTATAAGTTGTGATTTTGGACCGCATCGGGAATTGCGCAACCGGGAATGTTAGCCGGGCCCTCGTCATTTTTCAGCGCAGCGGCGGATGAGTTCGATCAAACGCCCGGTGGAAGCGGCCACCGTCGGCGCGAACGGAAGCCGATCATCCTCATCCTCGTCAGTCAGTTGCGCGCGCGTTGCCACCCGGACGGCGGGCAAATCCATTTCAAAAAGCATGCTCGCTAAATCCGTATCATCCCTAAGGCAAACGACTTCCGCGCCGTAAACCGCGCCCAGCCCGGAAATCCGGCCGAGCGGTGCGGCGGAAACATCGCGGGACGTCAGCCACAGCGTTTCGCCCGCACCCATCGCTTCCACGCAGAGCAGCGCGTGGGGTTTGCCAGTCAGCTTGGCAAGTTCGTGAAATTTTGTGGCGGTTTGAAGAACCGACGATTCGACATCGTTCGAGTGTGGTAGGAAAATAAAATGCACCGGATGGTTCGGCTTGTCGCGAGCCAGTGCTTGGGCGGCGGCGAGCGTCGCGGCGAGGCCGGTGGCATTGGCCTCCGCGCCTTTCGATCCCTGGCGGCTGTCGTAGGAAGTCACCACCCAGACCGGCGCGGCGCCCGGATCTTTCCCGATCAGCGTCACTTGAAGAATCGGCCACTTCGCAGGGCCGTGGGTTTTCTTTACCGGATAGCCGGTATTCGAGGGACCGAGCACGCCTTCGATCATCGACGCCGTGCGCGAGAGATTCGTGGCGGCCGTCTCAGACGATGCGTTTCTCTCGCCGATGACCTCCACGATTTTCCGCAGATCATCCGCCAGCAGGGGAGCTGAAACGTTTTTCGAGAACCGCTCCTGCTCCACCAGCGCCTGCTGTTTTTCCCGATGAAAATAATACCACATCGCCCCGCCGCCGGACGCTAACAACCACAGCGGAAGAATCACTAGCAGAACGGGGACCCTGCGGGAGAGTTTCGCAAAGGCCATGCTCATACTTCCTTTCGCACTTCTTCGTCTGGCAGAGTTGCCGACGGTTCATCGTCCGTTTCCACCTCGATTTCCTTCCGCAGCTTTTGGGAAACCCAAGGCCGGATGAAACCGTAAAGCAGGAACAGGCTGAAAAGCACCACCGGCATGACATAGCGGAATTGCACGGTGGCGAATACCAACAACAACGCGATGACGATGGCTCCCAAGGTCCCGCGCGTTTTCCAATCCACTCTTTTGAAACTCGGATAGCGCACGTCGCTGATCATCAGTAGCGAAAGTCCGAGCATCGCGCTTGCAAGGATGTATTTCCAGATGCCGAGTTGGAGCTCGTGGTCGCTTTTGTAAAGGTCGATGAGCAGGAACGTCAGCGAGGCGATGAACCCCGCCGCCATTGGGATCGGAAGGCCGCGGAAATCGCTCGAGGCACCCGGCTTTTTCGGCAGGGCCGCGAGACAGTTGAAACGCGCCAACCGCATCGCACCGCAGACCAGATAAACCAGTGCGATCGCCCAGCCGGCGTTGCCCAACGGGAAAAGCACCGCCTTCGAAAGCAACATCGCCGGAGCCATGCCGAAGGAAATGATGTCAGCCAGCGAATCGAACTCACGCCCGAACGGCGATTCCTGACCGCCGAGCCGGGCCAGGCGACCGTCGAGCAGGTCGAATAAACAGGATCCGAAAATCAGCAGGATCGCGTATTCGTAGTAGCGCCGGGAAATTTCGTAATACTCCTTCGCCGACAGCGGCAACTCACCGGTATTCTTCTGCACCTCGATGAGACCCTTGAAAATCATCAGCACCGCGAAAAATCCGCACGCCAGATTCAGTGCCGTCATCAGGTTCGGCAGAAAATAGATTTTCGGTTCGTCAGGATCGCGTTCCCTCGGCATGGCAGGAGCTTATTTCACGGCAGGGGATTTGGAAACAGCGTAAAAATTCGCTCCCGGCCCGTGTCGGCCCGCGCCCGGGCACCCGATCCTGCGATCAGTCTGGATTTTTCGTTTGAGCGAAGGTTTCCATATGTTTATATTACGGACGTTTCCATGGCCAATCGAGTTTCTAAAATCGCCAGTTCCCTCAAACAGCTCGGAGAAATCCAAGTGAACGAGTGGGATTTCATGGCGCTCCTCAACACCGAGCTCAACGAACTTGAAATCTCCGAATCCCTGCGGCGGTTGGGGAATCTCCACGTCATGGACTGGGATTTCAGGACCGTCTTGCCTGCGGTGAAAAAAACCGCGAACCAGGAAGTCGATGTCGTCAGCTTCCTGAAGCGGACCGCCGAATATAAAGTGATGGACTGGGATTTCCGCAGCGTTCTGCCCGCGGAGTCCAAACCCGTACCGAAACCCGCGCCCCGGCCAGAGCGGAAAACCATCAGCTCGGAGGAAATGCAGGCGATCACTCTCAGCCTGAAAAACTTCCTCCAGTTCGTCACCCTGAGCCTCATCGACGAGCCGAACCACGCCCAGATCAAAGTCATCGAAATGGGTCCCACCGGCCTGCGCTTCAAGCTCATCATGGTGAAAAGGGATGTCGCCACCCTCATCGGCAGGGACGGCACCACCGCCGCCGCCATCCGCAATATCCTTAAAGCGCGGGCCGAAACCCACGGCGTCCAGGCCTTGTTGCAAATCCACTCGCACGAAGAAGAAGCCGCCCTCCTCGCCAAGGAAACCCGCTAACGAGGAATCCCAAGGATCGGCGGACTCCGATGCGCCGTGCCCGTGAAATGATCAAGTGCATCGCGAAGCACATCTCATCGCCTTTCCATGGGCCTCGGCGATTCGGAGATCGCCGCTCCTCGTGTCCCTCTCCATCACAGCCACCCTCCGCGCCGACCCCGGATCACATGGTTGTTTTCCCCGGCAGGGCGGCTACCGTCCCGCCGATGCAAGTTGCCGACCTGACCGCCGAATCCCCGATGGGAGTGATTCTCGAAACCTTGCCCGGAGCGCGTCGCGCCATTTTCGCCCGCTACCACCTCGGCGGCTGCCAGAGCTGCGCGTTTTCCAACGAGGAAACCCTCGCCGAACTTTGCGCCCGCTCCGAGATCCCCGTCGACGAAGTGCTCGCCCATCTCCTCGCCAGCCACGTCCATGATTCCGCCATGTGGATGGAGCCCGCCACCGCTAAGGCGGAAATTTCCTCCCTGCGCCTCATCGACCTGCGGACCCGTGAGGAACACGAAGCTGTTGTTATTCCCGGGTCGGAATTCTTCACCCAGGAACTCCAACAGAAACTCTTCGCCGGCGATTCCAATACCCGCATCCTTCTCTACGACCACAGCGGGAAAAATGTCCTCGACCAGGTCGCCTGGTTCCGCGGCCACGGCTTCAACCAAACTTACGGCCTGCTAGGCGGAATCGACGCATGGAGCCGGGAAATCGATCCCTCCATCCAGCGCTACCGCATCGAAATGGATTGATGCGGATCCGGCCTGGCTTGGCTCAACCCCTACCAGCTCAGCTCCACCTTTGGTGAAGTCAGAGCCTTGTCGGCATGGGTCAGGCGGCGGGTGAGGTTGTATTACTGGAAGCAGTGGAAGCAGCCGCGCACGCGTCGTCGCAACTTGTTAGCTCTGGGTGCCGATCCAGACAAGGTGCACATGGCGACGCGGAGTCGCAAAGGCTATTGGCGGATGAGTCAGAATGAAATTGTGCGATACGCGCTGAACAATCGTTGGTTAGAGGAGCAAGGAGTTCCGGACATGGAAGCCATCTGGATCGTTCTTCACTACGGGGCACAGGCCCCAAGCTGATTGGAACCGCCCTGTACGGAGCCGTACGCAGGGTGGTGTGGGACCCGGGAATTAACTACTCCCGGGGACCCGATTC